>NZ_JBIAQX010000016.1:0-198474 GCF_042889445.1 Streptomyces sp. NPDC002602
TTTGGCGTTGATTTTTGGCACGCTGTTGAGTTCTCAAGGAACGGACGCTTCCTTTGTTCCTGTTTCCAGGCCCTCCGGGCGCTTCCTTCGTTTCCAACTCTACCAGATCATTTCCGCGCCCTGCTTCTCGAAAGTCGCAGTCGGTTTGGATTTGAATTCGGTGGCCGTTGGGGGCCTGTGCCTTTCGGCGCTCCACCACGTTAGCGCTTTTCCCTTGGGGCTCATAATCGGGCCGTCGGATTCGAATTCGGGCATGCCGAAATCGTCCCCGCCAGGGGTAGTCGTTGTGTGAGTGGTTTGGCCGTTCTGGGGGTCGGCGAATGCAGTACCCCGTTCAAGCGGCTCGGGCTACGTTAGGCGTCCCGGTGGGGCGAGTCAAGTCGAGCGCCGGCGGGGCGCGTGGGCGCGGTACGGGCTGACCGTCGGGTCGTGGGTGACCCAGAAGCGGTAGGGATGGTCGGCGCCGGCGCCGCCGACTCCCGTGCGGGGGCCGCGGCTCACCAGGTCGGGGGCGGCGGGGGTGCCCGTGAGCAGGGACAACGGGGAATCGGGGCCGTCGCAGAGGTCGGTGCCGTCCAAGGAGCGGTCCACGTCCAGGGCGGTGGCCAGGCGGGCCGGGCCCTTGGCCAGTTCTCCGTCCCTCCTGGCGGTGAGCCGACGCTTGCGGGCCAGCTCGGCGCCGACCGTCACCTCGCCCGCCCGCAGCAGGACCCCGCTCGCGTGGCCCGGGGGGCCGCACACCAGGTTGAGGCTGAACCACATTCCGTAGATGAAGTAGACGTACGCGTGTCCGGGCGGTCCGAACATCGACGCGTTGCGGGCCGTACGGCCTCGGTAGGCGTGCGAGCCGGGATCCGCCTCCCCCTCGTACGCCTCGACTTCCGTGATGCGTAGTTCCAGCGGGCCGTCCGGGGTCCGGCGGACGAGGGTCCTGCCGAGGAGGTCGGGGGCCACGGTGAGGACCGGGCGGTCGAAGAAGGACCGGGCCAGGGGCGTACGGTCGGGGCGCGCGCTCATCCAATCGAGCGTAGTGGAACGCGCGCGGCTGCAACCGGGGCCTAAGGTTCCGCGTTTGTAGAGGTAGTCGCCAGAGCTTTTACGTCGATACAGCCGTCAAGGGGAGTCAGAGCATGGGGTTCAGGAAGCTGTTCGCGAGCCTGGGTGCCGGTGGTGCCTCGGTGGACACGATCATCACCGAGCCGAACGTCGTTCCGGGCGGCATCGTCCAGGGTGAGGTCCGGATCCAGGGCGGATCCGTGGAGCAGCAGATCGAGGGGCTGGCCGTCGGTCTCCAGGCGCGAGTGGAGGTGGAGGGCGGTGACCAGGAGTACAAGCAGGACATCGTCTTCACCAAGCAGCGCCTCGGCGGTGCCTTCCAGGTGCAGGCAGGCGCGCTGCACGTGGTTCCGTTCGGGCTGGAGATCCCGGCGGAGACGCCGATCACCCACTTCGGCGGTCAGCACCTGCACGGGATGAACATCGGGGTCAGCACCGAGCTGGAGATCGCGCGCGCGGTGGACGCGGGTGACCTGGACGCGATCAACGTGCACCCGGTGCCGGCGCAGCAGGCGATCCTGGACGCCTTCCGGCAGCTCGGCTTCTCCTTCCGTTCGGCGGACATGGAGCGCGGGCACATCCGGGGGACGCGTCAGACGCTGCCCTTCTACCAGGAGATCGAGTTCCTGCCGCCGTCGCAATACCGGGGTCTGAACCAGGTCGAGCTGACCTTCGTCTCGGACGGCCGTGAGATGGACGTCGTCCTGGAGATGGACAAGAAGCCGGGTCTGTTCTCCGAGGGCAGTGACACCTACCGCTGCTTCCAGGTGGGGCTGCAGTCCTACCAGGACACCGACTGGGCGGCGTACCTGAACCAGTGGATCGCCTCGGTCGGTTCGCAGCGCAACTGGCTCTAGGGTCCGCCTAGGCTCGGGGACGTTACCCGTACGCGACGCAGGAGGTTCAGAAGTGGTCGAGCAGAGCAGGGCGCCTCTTCCCCACGCCTTTCACCCGGAGGTGCAAGCCTTCTCCGTGGTGAGCGGGGATGTGGAGCCCGGGGCGGATCTGGGTGACGCCCAGGTCCTGACGGGTGGGAACGTCTCGCCGCACCTGCGGTGGGAGGGCTTCCCCGAGGGGACGAAGAGCTTCGCCGTGACGTGCTTCGACCCTGACGCGCCGACGGGCAGCGGGTTCTGGCACTGGGTGCTGTTCGATCTCCCGGTGTCGGTCACCGAGCTGCCGGCGGGTGCGGGCAGTGGGAAGTTCGAGGGGCTGCCGGACGGGGCCGTGCACGTACGGAACGACTACGGCACCCGGGACTTCGGCGGGGCGCAGCCGCCGGCCGGGGAGCGGCACCGGTACGTGTTCACCGTGTACGCGGTGGATCAGGAGAAGCTCGGGCCGGACGCGGACGTCTCGCCGGCGGTCGTCGGCTTCAATCTGCGGTTCCACACCCTGGGTCGCGCGCAACTGATCGGTGAGTACGAGGCGCCGGCCGGCTGATCGTTGTCCCGTTGTTTGCCCGGTCCTGGTCTAAAGACGGCCAGGACCGGGCATTTTTATTGCGTTGTCCCGCGTGGCGCGCGCGGCCAGAGTGGTTGCGGGCTCTGCTGCCGGTGTGGTCGCGGGCCTGCACACGGGAGGTGGGCGAGATGCGGGACACGCTGGTGCTGAACGCGAGCTTCGAGCCGCTGTCGACGGTGACGTTGAACCGGGCCGTGGTCCTGGTGCTCCAGGACAAGGCCGTGGTCGAACAGTCCCATCCCGAGCTGCGTGTGCGGGCGGCCACCATGGAGCTTCCGATGCCCCGGGTGATCAGGCTGTGCAGGTACGTCCGGGTGCCCTTCCGAAGACATGCTCCCTGGTCACGGAGGGGGGTGTTGGCCCGGGACCAACACCGGTGCGCGTACTGCGGGAGGCGCGCGACGACGGTGGACCACGTACTGCCGCGGGCTCAGGGCGGCGGGGACACGTGGTTGAACACGGTGGCCTCGTGCGCCGAGGACAACCACCGCAAAGCGGCCCGGACTCCGGAGGAGGCGGGGATGCCGCTCCTCCGGAAGCCCTTCGTGCCGTCGCCGGCCGACGCGATGCTGCTCGCGCTGGGGGCGGGCGGTCGCAGCGCCCTCCCCGAGTGGCTTGAGCGTTCCGCCTAGTACCGGTCGCTGTCCTGCCGCGCTGGGCGACGTATTCCGGATACGTCGCTCAGCGGATCAGTAGCTGGACGATCGCGAGGGTGCCGACGATCACGATGATCGCCCGCAGGGCCGTCGGCGGGAGCCGGCGGCCTACCTTGGCGCCGATCTGGCCGCCGATGGTGGAGCCCACGGCGATGAGGACCACGGCCGTCCAGTCGAACTCGGCGACGAAGAGGAAGACGACGGCCGCGATGCCGTTGACGAGGGCGGCGAGAACGTTCTTGACGGCGTTGATCCGTTGCAGGTCCTCGTGGAGCAGCAGGCCCATGAGTCCGAGGTACAGCACTCCCTGGGCGGCGCCGAAGTAGCCCCCGTACGCGCTGGCGAGCAGCATCCCCGAGAGCAGGGCCGGGCCTCCGTCGGGGTGCCCGGCGTCGTCGCCCGAGGCCTCCTGGCGCTTGCGCAGGGCCGCCGCGAGCCGGGGCTGAAGCACGACGAGCACGAGGGCGAGCCCGATCAGGACGGGCACGATCGTGTCGAAGGAGTCCGACGGCAGGGTGAGGAGCAGGACGGCGCCCGCGAACCCGCCGACGAGGGAGACGGCGCCGAGCCGCATGATGCGGGCGCGTTGGCCCTGGAGTTCCTTGCGGTAGCCGATGGCCCCGCTGATGGACCCGGGCACCAGGCCGAGCGTGTTGGACACGTTGGCGGTGACCGGGGACAGACCGGTGGCGAGCAGCACCGGGAAGGTGATGAGGGTGCCGGAGCCGACGATGGTGTTGATCGTGCCGGCGCCGATGCCGGCGGCGAAGACCGCGAGTGATTCCCAGATGGACATGGACCGCGCCATCCCCTTTGCATGAGTGGGTCGCCTCCCCGCCATGAAGGTCGAGGGGCCGGTCCGATCATGCAGGAGGGGGAGGGAGCGTCAGTCGATGGGGGGCTGTTCGCGGCGGGAGTGCGGGACGGTGTCGCCGGTGCTGCCGCCTTCCTTGCCGGAGTTCTGCGGGTTGAAGCCGGAACCGCCGCCCATGGGGCCGAAGTTGCCCATGGCTCCGGAGAGGCCCTTGAGGGCGTCGCCGATCTCGCTCGGCACGATCCAGAGCTTGTTGGCGTCGCCTTCGGCGATCTTCGGGAGCATCTGGAGGTACTGGTAGGCGAGGAGCTTCTGGTCGGCGTCGCCGGCGTGGATGGACTCGAAGACCGTGCGGATGGCCTGGGCCTCGCCTTCGGCGCGCAGGGCGGCGGCCTTGGCGTCACCTTCGGCGCGCAGGATCGAGGACTGCTTCTCGCCCTCTGCGCGCAGGATCTCGGACTGTCGGACACCTTCGGCCTGGAGGATCGCGGCGCGCTTGTCGCGGTCGGCGCGCATCTGCTTCTCCATCGAGTCCTGGATGGAGGTCGGCGGCTCGATGGCCTTCAGTTCGACGCGGTTGACGCGGATGCCCCACTTGCCGGTGGCCTCGTCGAGGACTCCGCGCAGGGCGGCGTTGATCTCCTCGCGGGAGGTGAGCGTGCGTTCGAGGTCCATGCCGCCGATGATGTTGCGCAGTGTGGTGACGGTGAGTTGCTCGATGGCCTGGATGTAGCTGGCCACTTCGTACGTCGCGGCGCGTGCGTCGGTCACCTGGTAGTAGATGACGGTGTCGATGTTGACGACCAGGTTGTCCTGGGTGATGACCGGCTGCGGCGGGAAGGGGACGACCTGTTCACGCAGGTCGATCCGGTTGCGGATCGAGTCGATGAACGGGACGACGATGTTCAGGCCCGCGTTGAGGGTGCGGGTGTAGCGGCCGAACCGCTCGACGATGGCGGCGCTGGCCTGCGGGATCACCTGGATCGTCTTGACCAGTGCGATGAAGACCAGAACCACGAGAATGATCAGGACGATGATGATCGGTTGCATGCGGTTCCCCGTGCCCTTCCGGCTGTCTGTGCTGCCCCGTTGATCGCGAGTCTCGCAGACCTCGGGGCCGCGAGTCGGCTGCTTGGCTCACATCAGGTCACATCACGTCACATGACGACCGCGGTCGCCCCGTCGATGTCCACGACGTCCACGGACTGGCCGGGTTCGTAGCTGACGTCCGCGTCGAGGGCGCGGGCGGACCAGATCTCTCCGGCGAGCTTGATCCGGCCGCCGGCGCCGTCGACGCGTTCGAGGACCATGGCGCTTCTGCCCTTCAACGCGTCGATGCCCGTGCGGTGTTGGGGGCGCTGGTGGCGGTTGGCGAGGGGCCGGACGACGGCGATCAGGGCCACCGAGACGATCACGAAGACCAGGACCTGGGCCACCACTCCCCCGCCGAGCGCCGCCGTGACGGCGGCGGCCACGGCGCCGACCGCGAACATGCCGAACTCGGGCATCGCGGTCAGGACGAGGGGGATGCCCAGTCCGACCGCGCCGATCAACCACCACACCCATGCGTCGATGTCGGTCACATGGTCATGGTAGGTCCGGGGGGCATGGTCGGGACAGGGTGCGGGTCGTGCCCGCCGATCCGGTCCGGCGCCGGGTCCGTGCGGTCAAAGCCCCGCACGGGGCGGGGCTTTGACGACAGGGATTAGCGCAGGGGCAGGCCGCGGGCGGCCCAGCGGTCGTCCTCGTTGCGCTCGACGATCAGCGGGAGGCCGAAGCAGAGCGAGAGGTTGCGGGAGGTCAGCTCCAGGTCGATGGGACCGGCGGTGACGACCTTGCCCTGCCGGATCATCAGGACGTGCGTGAAGCCGGGGGCGATCTCCTCGACATGGTGCGTGACCATGATCATGGAGGGTGCGAGCGGGTCGCGGGCGAGCCGGCCGAGGCGGCGTACGAGGTCCTCACGGCCGCCGAGGTCCAGACCCGCGGCCGGCTCGTCGAGGAGCAGCAGCTCCGGATCGGTCATCAGGGCGCGGGCGATCAGGGTGCGCTTGCGCTCGCCCTCGGAGAGGGTGCCGAACTTGCGGTCGAGGTACTCCGTCATGCCGAGACGGTCGAGGAACGCGCGGGCACGCTGCTCGTCGATGTCCTCGTACTCCTCCTGCCACGTCGCCGTCATCCCGTAGGCGGCGGTGAGGACGGTCTCCAGGACGGTCTGCCGCTTGGGGAGCTTGTCGGCCATCGCGATACCGGCGACACCGATGCGGGGGCGCAGGTCGAAGACGTTCACCTTGCCGAGGGTGCTGCCGAGGATGGTGGCCTCGCCCTTGGTGGGGAAGAGGTAGCTGGAGGCGACGTTGAGCAGGGTGGTCTTCCCGGCGCCGTTGGGGCCGAGGATCACCCAGCGCTCCCCCTCCTTCACCGACCAGGAGACCTGGTCCACCAGCGCCCGGCCCTCGCGGACCACGGATACGTCCACCAGCTCCAGAACATCGCTCATGAGCGTGTTGTCACCCCTTGCAGTCTTCGGATCGTCAGTGCACCGGTAGGCGCAGCCCCAGGGGAAAACCTACGCCACTCGACGAGGCCTCCGGGCGCCAGGCCGGTTCCCCGCACCGATCCGTAAAGTGGGGGGATGCTTTTCGAACCACGTTCAGGGCGGTTGGCCGCCTGGGGGAACGCGTTGCTGGCCGGTCTGGTCTCGCCCGACGAGGCCGTGTTGTCGATCGTGGGCGAGGACGCCGTGCACCGGGTGGCGGGGCTGCCGGGGGAATCGGGGCCGGTCGGGCTCACGCTGGCGCTGGGCCGGATGCGGACGCTGGGGGTGTCCGGGTTGCGGGTCGCGCTGCCGGCTCCGGGCCATCCGTTGGGGTTGAGCGGTCCGCCCGAGTTCAACGCGCGGGCGTTGGACGCGGAGGAGGCCGTCGTCGCCGTCGGCGCGGCACTGGGGTTGGTGCCGGAGGTGACCGAGGCCGGACCGGCCGGGGACGTGCACGTGGAGGTGGTGTGGCACGTGCTCCCGGTGCGGGAGGCCCCGCCGGCGGACGTGCCGTCGCTCGGCGAGGCGGAACGGGAACTGGCCGAGGCCTTGCGCGAGGCCACGGTGGTGCTGACCCGGTTGGACGTGGCGGGGTCGGGGCCGGTGGCGGACGCGGCCCTGTCGGCGTACCGGGCGCGGGCCGAGGCCGGGCGGGAGGTGCTGGCGCCGGGGTATCCGCCGCGGGCGGTGCGGGTGCTGTCGATGGCCCAGCGGGTGGACCTGATGGTGTCGCTCGCGTACGAGAACGGGCACGGGGGTGCGGTGGCCGCCTCGGAGATGGCGGCGCGGGCCGAGGCCCTGCGGCCGGTGGAGCGGGTGGCACGGCGGGCGCTGGTCGCGGCGTACAACGCGGCCGTGGAGGAGCGGGAGCGCGGCTGACGCCCCCGTGTCCGCCACCGGGCTCGTCGGGGCGGACATGGCGCGGCCCCGCTTCCCGGGGAGAGGTGGGGGAAGCGGGGCCGGTGGGGAGGGTGTCAGTGGTTGATGCCCGTGTTGCCGAAGGCGCCGTTCAGCAGGCCGATCACGGTGACCGAGTTGCCGACGAGGTTGACGGGGACGTTCACGGGGACCTGGAGCTGGTTCCCCGAGGCCACGCCGGGCGAGTTCAGGGCCTCGCCCTCCGCCGACGCACCGCCGTGCGCCGAGGAGACACCGGCGCCGGCGGCGATCAGACCGCCGGCGATCATGGTGACGGCTGCGGCCTTCTTGATGTTCTTCACGTTCTCGTCCTCCAGTACGTCTGCCGCGGCCTGCCGCCCCGACACGTGGAGGAGAACGGTCGCCCCGTGCCCGGGATACGCCATGTGGGCTACATACACCCGACCGTATGAATCTCACATCAATGCCGGACGTCCACGATTCCGTGCCTGACCGCCCACAACGCCGCCTGTGTCCGGTCGGACAGGTCCAGTTTCATCAGGATGTTCGATACGTGGGTCTTGACCGTCTTCTCCGACAGGACCAGCGCGCGGGCGATCTCCCGGTTGGATCGGCCGTCCGCGATGAGGGAGAGCACTTCCCGTTCCCGGTCGGTCAGCGAGCCGGGCCGGCCGGCCGCGGCTCCCTGGCCCTCCTGGGCGAGCAGGGCCTGCGCCACCTCCGGCTGGAGGAGGACATGGCCCGCGTGGACGGAGCGGATGGCCCCGGCGAGGGCGTCGGGGTCGATGTCCTTGTAGACGTAGCCGGCCGCGCCCGCGCGCAGGGCGGGGACCACGGTGCGTTGCTCGGTGAAGCTGGTGACGATCAGCACCCGGGCCGGGTTCGCCGCCTCGCGCAGTCGGCGCAGGGCCTCGATGCCGTCGGTGACGGGCATCTTGACGTCCATCAGGATCACGTCGGGGCGCAGTTCCTCGGCGCGGGCGATGCCCTCCTCGCCGTCGGCTGCCTCGCCGACCACCTCGATGTCCTCCTGGACCTCCAGGAAGGTGCGCAGTCCGCGCCGGACCACCTGGTGGTCGTCCACCAGCAGGACGCGGATCCGGGTGTCAGCCACCGGGGACCTCCATCTCGATCGTGGTGCCCTTCGCGGGCTCCGAGCGCACCTCCAGCCGGCCTCCGACGCCGCTCGCGCGGTCGCGCATGGAGACGAGGCCCAGGTGGCGGCCCGCCTTGCGGACCGTGGGAGGGGAGAAGCCGCGGCCGTCGTCCCGTACGGACAGGAGTGCTCCGGCGCCCCGGCGGAGCAGCGTGACCTCGACGGTCTCGGCGCCGGAGTGGCGCAGGGCGTTGTGGAGGGCCTCCTGGGCGACGCGCAGGACGGCTTCCTCCTGGGTCGCGGGGAGGGCCCGTACGCCGTCACAGGTGAAGGTGACGTACGCGGTGTGGGCCCGGTCCAGGACGCGGACGTGGTCGCGCAGGGTCGCCACGAGTCCGTCCTCGTCCAGGGCGGCGGGGCGCAGCTCGGTCACGGCGGCCCGCAGTTCGTCGGCGGCCTCGGCGGCGAGGAGCGCCACCTGCTGGAGTTCGCCCTTGGCGCGGGCGGGGTCGCGGTCGACGAGGGCGGAGGCGGCCTGGGCGGTGAGTCGCAGGGAGAACAGCTTCTGGCTCACCGCGTCGTGCAGTTCGTGGGCGAGGCGGGAGCGCTCCTCGGCGATGGTGAGCTCGCGGCTGCGCTCGTAGAGGCGTGCGTTGGTGAGGGCGATGGCCGCGTGCTGGGCCAGGAGGGACAGGAGGTCCTCGTCCTCGTCGGTGAAGCCGCGGCCCTCGCCGGGTGCGTCCGAGGGGGCGGTGCCCTGTTTGTTCGCGAGGAAGAGGGCGCCGAGGGTCTCCTCGCCGTCGCGGACCGGCATGCCGAGGAAGTCGGACATCTCGGGGTGGGCGGCGGGCCAGCCGCCGAAGCGCGGGTCCCGGCGTACGTCGGTCAGGCGTTCGGGGCCGTCCTGGTGGAGCATCGCGGCGAGGATGCCGTGCTGGCGGGGCAGGGGGCCGATGCGGCGCCACTGTTCCTCGGTGATGCCGTCCACGACGAACTGCGCGAAGCCGCCGTGGTCGTCCGGGACGCCCAGGGCCGCGTACTCGGCGCCGAGGAGCTCGCGGGCCGAGACGACGATCGTGCGCAGGACGTCCTGGACCTCCAGTCGGCGGCTCATGGCCAGCAGGGCCGTGCTGACGGCGGCCAGCCCGGTGCGGGGTCCCTTGTGCATGGCCTCACCGTACCGGCGGGCCCGACCCGCGGGATCGGACCTCGGGCGTAGGTCCGGGGGCCTCGGGCGCAGGGCCGAGGGAGGGGCGGCGGAGGGCCTCTCCGCCTTGGGGATGAGGGCCCGGGGGGCTCTTCTCCACCGCCAGGCGGATAAACCTCACCGATTGCATTGCTGTTGCAACTCTGAGTGAGAACACCGCGAGGTCCATGTGAGCCCCGGCATAGGACCCAGGTCACTTACGAAGAAGCCTAGTGGACACATAAAGGCCCTGTCAGCACTGCTGCGCCTAGAGCCGATGCCCGAATGCGGGCCGCAGCCGGCGATCCTGATCCACTAAGCGGCTTCGTACGTCACACCTTTGCCAGGCGTTTTTGCCCCAGCTAAGAATGTCGACGTCGCACAGCGCCGAGGATCTCGGATCCACCCGGCGCTTTCCTGCGGCTCCCGCTATTCGAAGAGGTTGCACACGCATGACCGAGACCAGCACCCCCGGCCACAGTCGTCGTCTGACCAAGGCCCAGAAGCTCTCCTTCGCAGGCATCGCCGGCTTCGGCGCCGCCGCACTCGTCTTCTCCCTCGTCCCGGCCAACGGCGCCGACACGAGCGAGTCGACGACCATCTCCGCCGCCCCCGTGGCGTGGACGAAGGCCGTGAACGGCGCCCAGACGAAGACCGTGCAGGCGCACCTCGGCACGCAGAAGGCCATCGCCGACCAGAAGGCCATCAACGCGGCCACCCAGGCCGCGGTCGCCAAGAAGGCGAAGGCCAAGGCCGACGCCGACAACAAGACCAAGGCCGCGGCGCAGGCGAAGGCGCGCGGCGCGAAGACGGCGGCGAGCCGTTCCGCGGTCCGCACCCCCGTCTTCGCGAACAACCTGGACGGTTGGATCAAGGAAGCGCTGCACATCATGAAGCGCGAGGGGATCCCGGGCACCTACGCCGGCATCCACAAGAACGTGATGCGCGAGTCCAGCGGCAACCCGCTGGCGATCAACAACTGGGACGTCAACGCCCAGAACGGCATTCCCAGCAAGGGTCTGCTCCAGGTCATCGCCCCGACCTTCAAGGCGTACCACGTCAAGGGCACCAAGTTCGACCAGTACGACCCGGTCGCCAACATCGTCGCCGCCTGCAACTACGCGGCCGACCGTTACGGCTCCATGGACAACGTCAACAGCGCCTACTAGGCCTCTGACGCATCGCAGCACCCCCCACGCGCCTCAGGGCGGCCCCGGACTTCCGGGTGCCGCCCTGAGGCGTTCGTGCGTACGGCCGCGCGGACCGGTCACTTGCCGGCGCGCATGACCTCCGGCTCGTGGCGGCGCAGCAGGCGCTGGACCGCGAAGCCGCAGGCGATGCCGAGGAGCAGCAGCACCGTGATGTTCAGGCTCCACTGGCCGACCGTGGCATCCCAGAGCGGGTCGGTGTTGGTCGGGTTGTCGGCGTCCCACGGAGGCATGAGCACGCCGAGGTTCAGCGTGGTGCCGGCGGCGGCGATGGCCCAGCGGGACGGCATCAGCCAGGCGAACTGCTCCAGGCCCGGGGAGTCGTACACCTGGAAGAGGATGCCGGTGAAGACGACCTGGACGATCGCGAACATCACCAGCAGCGGCATGGTCTTCTCGGCGGTCTTCACCAGCGAGGAGATCACCAGGCCGAACATCATCGAGGTGAAGCCGAGCGCGATGACCGACAGGCAGATCTCGACGGCCGGCGGCATGAGCAGGCCCTCGGTGGGCAGGTCGCGCGGGTAGAAGCCGATCCCACAGATGATCACGCCCTGGATGGCCGTGATGACGCCGAGGACGATCACCTTCGACATGAGGTACGCCGACCGGGACAGCCCGGTCGCGCGCTCACGCTCGTAGATGACCCGTTCCTTGATCAGCTCGCGGACCGAGTTGGCCGCTCCGGAGAAGCACATGCCGACCGCCAGGATCAGCATGATCGTGCCGGCGTCGCCGTTGAAGCGGGACGGGGCCACGGGGGGCGCCAGGCCGAACTTCGCGGGGATGACCGTGGAGACCACGCCCAGGACCGCGGGCAGGATCAGCATCAGGCCGATGAAGCCCTTGTCGGAGGCGATCACCGAGACGTAGCGGCGGATCAGCGTCCACAGCTGGGAGCCCCAGCCCTGCGGCTTCGGCGGGCGCATCTGCTGCGCGGGCGGCATCGCGACCGACTGCGGGGCGACCGCGTCGATGTCGGCGGCGTACAGCTGGTAGTGCTGCGAGCCCTTCCAGCGGCCGGCCCAGTCGTACTCGCGGTAGTTCTCGAAGGCGGAGAAGACGTCCGCCCACGTGGTGTAGCCGAAGAAGTTCAGCGCCTCGTCCGGCGGGCCGAAGTACGCGACCGAGCCGCCGGGGGCCATGACCAGCAGCTTGTCGCAGATGGCCAGCTCGGCGACCGAGTGGGTGACGACGAGGACGGTGCGGCCGTCGTCGGCGAGGCCGCGCAGCAGCTGCATGACGTCGCGGTCCATGCCCGGGTCGAGGCCGGAGGTCGGCTCGTCCAGGAAGATCAGCGAGGGCTTGGTGAGCAGCTCCAGGGCCACGGACACGCGCTTGCGCTGGCCGCCCGAGAGCGCGGTGATCTTCTTGTCCTTGTGGATGTCGAGCTTGAGCTCGCGCAGCACCTCGTCGACGCGGGCGGCGCGCTCGGACTCGGCGGTGTCGCCGGGGAAGCGGAGCTTGGCCGCGTACTTCAGGGCCGTGCGGACGCGCAGTTCCTTGTGCAGGATGTCGTCCTGCGGGACCAGGCCGATGCGCTGGCGGAGTTCCGCGAACTGCTTGTACAGGTTGCGGTTGTCGTAGAGGACGTCGCCCTCGTTGGCGGGCCGGTAGCCGGTCAGCGCCTTGAGGAGGGTGGACTTGCCGGAGCCGGACGGGCCGATGACGCCGATCAGCGACTTCTCCGGGACGCCGAAGGTGACGTCCTTGAGGATCTGCTTGCCGCCGTCGACCGTCACCGTGAGGTGGCGGGCGGAGAAGGAGACCTCACCGGTGTCGACGAACTCTTCGAGCCGGTCGCCGATGATCCGGAACGTCGAGTGCCCGACGCCCACGATGTCGTTCGGGCCGAGCACCGCAGTGCCGGACTTGGCGAGGGGCTGACCGTTGACGTAGGTGCCGTTGTGACTGCCGAGGTCGCGGATCTCGAACCGGCCGCCGGGCATGGAGCGGAACTCGGCGTGGTTGCGGGAGACCTGGAGGTCGGAGACGACCAGTTCGTTCTCGAGCGCGCGACCGATCCGCATGACGTGTCCCAGCGCGAGCTGGTGGAACGTCGTCGGGCTGCGGTCGCCTTGGCCGGCGCCCGCCCCCTGCGCGGGGCGCGCGTCGCCCTGCTGCTGGGGGATGTGCTGCTGCGGGAACTGCGGCTGGGCCTGCTGCTGCGCCGGCTGTTGCTGCCAGGCTTCCTGCTGCGGCTGCTGCCGGGCCGGCGCCTCGTACCCGGCGGCCTGGCCCTGGTAGGCGGGAGCCTGGTGGGCCGGGGCCTGGTGGGCGACGGGCTGCGGCGCGGCGGCGGCGCTCGGATTCAGCCGCGGTCCGTCGGTGGCGTTGCCGAGGTGGACCGGCGTGCCGGGCACGAGTTCGGCCTGCTGGACCCTGGCCCCGTGCACGTACGTGCCGTTGGTGCTGCCGTGGTCCTCGATCCCCCAACCACGGCCGTTCCAGCTGATGGTGGCGTGCCGCCACGACACGCGGGCGTCATCGATCACGACGTCTCCCTGGGGATCGCGCCCCAGCGAGTACGACCTGGACGGATCGAGCGTCCAGGTCCTTCCATTCAATTCCAGTACGAGTTCCGGCACTCCAGCCCCACTTAAGTCCCCCGAGAATCCCCCTGGCGTCAGGGAGTCCGACGTCAGGGAGTCTAGGGATGGCGAACATCCGTGGGAACTATTTCAGGCCTGCGCCCACATGTGGAATCGGGGCCGTTCCGGGGTGCCCGCGAGCGCCCGTCGGCGGGGTGGAAAGGCACCCGGAGAGTGCGATACGGGACTTCTCGCCCCGCGGTTCGCACGCGCGTCCGGGTCGGTGGGCGTCCGGGTCGTGGGCGTCCGGGTCACGTGCGTCCGGGTCGTGGGCGTCCGGCGTGGGCGCCGCGCCGGGGCGGCGGGGCCACGGGAGCCGGGGCGGGGAGGTGAGGGGGTGGCCTTCACCGGGTGGCCTTCACCGGGTGGCCTTCACGGGGTCGCCTTCACCGGGTGGCCTTCACTCGCCCGCCACCTCCCGGACCGGCACCTTTCACCCCCGCGCCGCCCCGCGGGAGTGCCGTACCGGTGTTTCGGGCGCCCGCAGGGTGGGACGGGGGTCCTGCTCCCGGGGCGGGGAAGATACGGTGAGGTCACCATGAGCGCATCGCAGACCTCCGACGTCCCCACCCTCCTCGTCAAGATCTTCGGCAAGGACCGTCCCGGGATCACCGCCGGGCTGTTCGACACCCTCGCCGCCTACTCCGTCGACGTCGTCGACATCGAGCAGGTCGTCACCCGTGGCCGCATCGTCCTGTGCGCCCTCGTCACCCAGCCGTCCGGCGCCGCCGAGGGCGAGCTGCGGGCCACCGTCCACAGTTGGGCCGAGTCGCTGAGGATGCAGGCCGAGATCCTCTCGGGCACCGGCGACAACCGGCCGCGCGGCAGTGGTCGTTCCCACGTCACGGTGCTCGGGCACCCGCTCACCGCCGAGTCCACGGCGACCATAGCGGCCAGGATCACCGAGACCGGCGGCAACATCGACCGCATCTTCCGGCTCGCCAAGTACCCGGTGACGGCGGTGGAGTTCGCCGTGTCCGGTGTCGAGACGGAGCCGCTGCGCACCGCGCTGGCCACGGCCGCCGCCCGGATCGGGGTCGACGTGGCCGTGGTCTCGGCCGGTCTGCACCGCCGGGCCCAGCGCCTGGTGGTCATGGACGTGGACTCGACGCTGATCCAGGACGAGGTCATCGAACTCTTCGCCGCGCACGCGGGCTGCGAGGCCGAGGTGGCGGCGGTGACCGAGCAGGCCATGCGCGGCGAGCTGGACTTCGAGCAGTCGTTGCACGCGCGCGTCGCGTTGCTGGCGGGGCTGGACGCCTCGGTGGTGGACAAGGTCCGCGCGGAGGTGCGGCTGACGTCTGGTGCCCGGACCCTGATCCGCACCCTGAAGCGGCTGGGCTATCAGGTGGGTGTGGTGTCCGGTGGGTTCACCCAGGTCACGGACGACCTGCGGGAGCGGCTCGGGCTGGACTTCGCGGCCGCCAACACGCTGGAGATCGTCGACGGGAAGCTGACGGGCCGGGTCGTCGGCGAGATCGTGGACCGGGCGGGCAAGGCCCGGCTGCTGCGCCGCTTCGCCGCGGAGGCCGGCGTGCCGCTGGCCCAGACCGTCGCGATCGGCGACGGCGCCAACGACCTGGACATGTTGAACGCGGCCGGGCTGGGCGTGGCCTTCAACGCCAAGCCGGTGGTCCGCGAGGCCGCGCACACCGCGGTGAACGTGCCGTTCCTGGACGCGGTGCTGTACCTGCTGGGCATCACCCGGGAAGAGGTCGAGGCCGCCGACCTCGCCTAGTCGTGCGTTCGCGCGAACGGGACCCGGCGCCTCGATGGCGCCGGGTCCCGTTCGCGCGTACGGAGGTGAGCCGCCCTGACCGGGAGGCCGCCGCGGGGGTCAGCTGTGGGGTGTCCAGTAGTCCAGCAGCGTGCCGACGCCGTGCTCCACGGACTTCCAGGAGCCGGTGAAGGAGACCACGGCCAGGGCCGAGGTCGGGAAGGCGCTGCGGTGCATGCGGGAGAGCGCGTCCCCCTCGGCGCTGCCGGAGAGGGCGTCCGCGAGGGCGTGCATGCCCGGGTTGTGGCCGATCACGAGGAGGTCGGCCACGTTGTCGGGGGTCTCGTTCAGGAGGGCGATGAGCTCGCCCGGGGAGGCCTCGTAGAGGCGCTCCTCGTACGTGGTCTTCGGCCGGTGCGGCAGTTCCTGGACGGCCAGCTTCCAGGTCTCGCGGGTCCGGGCCGCGGTGGAGCAGAGGGCCAGGTCGAAGGCGATGCCGGTCTGGGCCAGCTTCCGGCCGGCGGCCGGGGCGTCGTGACGACCGCGTTCGGCCAGGGGCCGCTCGTGGTCCGATCCGTCCGACCATTCGGCCTTGGCGTGCCGGAGGAGGACGATCCTGCGGGATGTGTCGGCGCTCATGACTCCCAGCTTCGCATGAAACGAGCCACGGGGCGCAGGGTGTTGGCGGGTCCGCGTCCGGGGTGGAGCGTGCTCCGGCGTACGCGGGTCAGCCGACGGCGCGCAGCAGCTGTTCGGTGACCTGGACCAGCGAGGAGTTCTCGTCCGGGGCGGCGTGGGCCTCGCCGGATCCGGCTCCGGCGAGGAGGAGCAGCAGGAGGCCGAAGGCGAGTGCGGGCAGGGCCAGCGCCCACCAGTGCAGGCGGGCGTCCGCTCCGCCGCCGGCGGTGCGTCGGCGGCCGGACGGTACGGCGAGGGACGGGGCGTGCGTGGGGGCCGACATGGCCGCCTCCGGTGGTGTGCGGGTGGGACTGGCTCGCTGCTTCGAATCTATGGATTCGAGGCGGCGGTTCCCATCCGGGGCACACCCCGGTTATCCCTGAGCCTGGCCCCCTAGGGGTTGGTGGGGTTATCCCCACCGACCCTCGGGGGCGCGTCCTCAGGAGGGGGAGGCGATCGTCGCGATGACGGCGATGACGACGGTCACGAGCAGCATCGCGCCCAGCACGAGGCCGAGCTTCTTGTGGCCGTTCTGCGGGTTCGGTTCGAGTACGGGCGACATGCCGTTCAGTCTCGCATGCCGCATTCGTCCTCGATCGTGCGGTCCCGGCCGGCGAGGACGCCGAGCGCGATCTGCGGGACGAGCAGCGCGGCCATGAGGGCGAGGGGCAGGTTCCAGCCGCCGCTGTGCTGGTAGAGGGTGCCGATGAGGAGCGGGCCGGGGATGGAGATGAGGTAGCCGGTGCTCTGCGCGAAGGCGGACAGCTTGACGACGCCCGCGGGGGACTTGGCGCGCAGTCCGATCATGGTGATGACGAGCGGGAAGGCGCAGTTGGAGACGCCGAGCAGGAGGGCCCAGGCCCAGGCTCCGGCGGCGGGCGCGAGCCAGAGACCGGCGTAGCCGAGGAAGCCGAAGAGGCCGAGGACCACGGCGATGGCGCCCTGGTTCCTCATCCGGCCGGCGAGGTTCGGGATGACGAAGGCCAGCGGGACGCCCATGACCATGGTGACGGCGAGCAGGACGCCGGCGGTCCCGGCGGAGACCCCGGCGTCGCGGAAGATCTGCGGGAGCCAGCCCATGGTGACGTACGCCCCGGTGGCCTGGAGGCCGAAGTAGCAGCCCAGGGCCCAGGCGGTGCGGCTGCGGGCGACGCGCGGGCCGGCGTCGCGGCTCGCGCCGGCGGGTGCGGCGGCCTTGTCGCGGCGGCCGGCGACGGCGATGGGCAGCCAGGGCAGTACGGCGGCCACCGCGAGGGCGGCCCAGATCAGCAGGCCGGTGCGCCAGTTGCCGCCGAGGGCGGAGGTCAGCGGGACGGTCGCGGCGGCGGCGAGGGAGGTGCCGGCGGCCAGGGCCATGGAGTAGAGGCCGGTCATGGTACCGACCCGGTCCGGGAACCAGCGCTTGACGATCACTGGGAGCAGTACGTTCGTCAGGGCTATGCCGGCCAGGGACAGGGCGCTGGCGGCGAGGAACCCGGCGGCGTTGGTCGCGAAGGGCCGGATCAGCAGTCCGGCGGCGACGGCGGCCATGCCGGCGCAGACCACGGCCGCGGGGCCGAAGCGGCGGGAGAGCCGGGGGGCGGTGACGCCGAAGACGGCGAAGCAGAGGGCGGGGACGGAGGTGACGAGTCCGGCGACGGTGCCGCTCATGCCGAGGCCCGTGCGGGCCTCCTCGAAGAGGGCGCCGAGGCTGGTGATGGCGGGTCGCAGGTTGAGGGCGGCCAGCACGATTCCGACGATGAGCACGGGGCCGAGCCACACCGGTTGCGGGGTGACGGGGACGGCGAGGGGCTGCGGGGGCGCCGTGCGCGCGGCCCGGGGCCGGTTCATGGTCTGGATTTCATCGTCGGACATTGAACCATCATAGAATCATGGGATGATTGGTTGTCCACCCCCCTTCCGTATCGACGTCCGGAGAGGACACCTCTCGCATGCCGCTGACATCGCCCCGACGATCCGCGCTCGTCGACCAGGTGATCGCCCAGCTCAGGAACCAGATCACCTCAGGTGAATGGCCCGTGGGCTCCCGCATCCCCACCGAGCCCGAGTTGGTGGAGCTGTTGGGCGTCGCCCGCAACACGGTGCGCGAGGCCGTCCGGGCCCTCGCGCACAACGGGCTGCTCGACATCCGCCAGGGCTCGGGCACCTATGTCCTGGCGACGAGCGAACTCGCCGGGGTGATGCACCGGCGCTTCGCCGGCGCCGACCCGCGCCACATCGCCGAGTTGCGCTCGACCCTGGAGTCCTCCGCCGCACGACTGGCGGCGGAGCGCCGCACCGAGCGGGACCTGACCCAACTGGACGCGCTGCTGGCGCGACGCGAGGAAGCCTGGGCGAGCGGGGACGCGGAGCTGTTCGTCGCGGCGGACGTGAGCCTGCACATGGCGGTGGTGACGGCCTCGCACAACGAGGTGCTGATCGAGCTGTACGCCGACCTCGGGGACCTGGTGGCGGACTGGCTGCGCACCGTCGCGGGAACGGAACTGCGCCCCTCGGCGCACCTGGACCACGCCCGGCTGATCGAGGCGATCCGGCGCGGGGACGGCGACACGGCCGCGTCGGAGGCGGCGGGCTACCCGTTCACCTGCCTCGGCGGGGCGTAGGCCGGGCGGTCACGGAGCCCGCGGAGTCAGGGAGTCGGCGGGCTCAGCGGAGCCGGTCGGCGTCCCGCCGGCCGGGCCGCTCGTGGCTCACCCATGCCGTACGGACCTCTTTCCAGCAGCGGCTGGTGAGTTCGACGCGGCCGGCCGGGCCCACGGCGACCGCGGCGCCGTCTCCGTCCACGTCCCACCAGCGGTCGCACTCCACGTGCAGGCGGATCAGATCGGTCTCGGGATAGCCGTTGTGGCAGTGCGCCGTCACCAGCGAGCCGTCGATCTCGATGTCGCAGTCGGCGCCGAAGAGGTCTCCGGGGGCGGGCCGGGCGGGCTGTACGGGTGGCTCGGCGGGGATCTCGGCCGGGTCGACCACGACCGGGGCCATGGCCTCCGGGCCGGGCGCCGGTTCGCCGTTCCCGGGCTGCGCGACGGCTCCCGGGATCAGGAGGCCGGCCACGGCAACCGAGGTGACCAGGAGCGATACCGCTCGGCTCGGCCTCGCGTGCACGCCCGTACCTCCTCCCCGAGGAAGCCGGGAAGATCCCGACTCGGTCAGTTTGCAGGCATTTGTCCGTGTTTACGACTCGGGAAGATCCGGCCGGAGCACGCACATCTGATCGAACGGACCGTGTGAACCCCCGTCCCCACAGGCCGAAACGGCGGTGGCCGCGCCTCCCGGAAGGAAGGCGCGGCCACCGCCGTACGGACGTAGCGGACCCCGGACCCGAGGGTCAGGCGCCCGCGGTCAGGCGCCCGAAGGCGCCCATCGCGTGCCGGACCCGAGGGTCAGGCGCCCATCGCGTGCAGGCCGCCGTCCACGTGGACGATCTCGCCCGTGGTCTTCGGGAACCAGTCGGACAGCAGGGCGACGATGGCCTTGCCGGTCGGCTCCGGGTCGCTCATGTCCCACTCCAGCATGGAGCGGGAGTTCCACACGTCCGCCAGGTCCGAGAAGCCCGGGATGGACTTCGCGGCCATGGAGCCGAGCGGACCGGCCGAGACCAGGTTGCAGCGGATGTTCTCCTTGCCCAGGTCACGGGCGAGGTAGCGGCTGGTGGCCTCCAGGGCTGCCTTGGCCGGGCCCATCCAGTCGTACTGCGGCCAGGCGAACTGCGCGTCGAAGGTGAGGCCGACGATGGCCGCGCCCTCCGACGGGAACAGCGGCTTGCAGGCCATCGCGAGGGACTTCAGCGAGAACGCCGACACGTGCATGGCGGTGGCGACCGACTCGAACGGCGTGTTCAGGAAGTTGCCGCCGAGGGCGTCCTGCGGGGCGAAGCCGATCGAGTGGAGGACGCCGTCGAGGCCGCCCAGCTCGTCGCGGACGAGACCCTCCAGGCGGTCCAGGTGCTCCTGGTTGGTGACGTCGAGCTCGATCACCTTGACCGGCTTCGGCAGCTTCTTGGCGATGCGCTCGGTCAGCGACGGGCGGGGCCACGCGGTCAGGATGACCTCGGCGCCCTGCTCCTGGGCCAGCTTGGCGGCGTGGAAGGCGATGGAGGACTCCATCAGCACCCCCGTGATGAGGATGCGCTTGCCGTCGAGAATTCCGCTCATGTGATCAGTGACCCATGCCCAATCCGCCGTCAACGGGAATGACGGCTCCAGTGATGTACGCGGCGTCGTCGGACGCCAGGAAGCTCACGGCCGCCGCGATCTCCTCGGGCTGCGCGTAGCGACCGAGGGGCACCTGCCCGACGATGCCGGCGCGCTGCTCGTCGGTGAGCACCTTCGTCATGTCGGTGTCCACGAAGCCGGGGGCGACGACGTTGAAGGTGATGTTGCGGGAGCCCAGCTCACGGGCGAGCGAGCGGGCGAAGCCGACCAGCGCGGCCTTGGAGGCGGCGTAGTTGGCCTGGCCGGGCGAGCCCATGAGGCCGACGACCGAGGAGATCAGCACGACGCGGCCCTTCTTGGCCCGCAGCATGCCCCGGTTCGCGCGCTTGACCACCCGGAAGGTGCCGATGAGGTTGGTGTCGACGACCGAAGCGAAGTCTTCCTCGGACATGCGCATCAGCAGCGTGTCCTTGGTGATGCCGGCGTTGGCCACCAGCACCTCGACGGCGCCGTGCTCGTCCTCGATCTCCTTGTAGGCCTGCTCCACCTGCTCGGAGTCCGTGATGTCGCACCGGACCGCCAGGACGCCGAGCGAGGTGAGCGCCTCCGGCGGCTCGCCCGAGCGGTATGTGATCGCGACCTTGTCGCCGGCCTCCGCGAAGGCTCGGGCGATGGCGAGGCCGATGCCCCGGTTACCTCCGGTGACGAGAACCGAGCGGCTCAACGGATCACCCTTTCGCTAGCTGTCTGAGTACCAAAAACTTATAGGTCGCATCGTCCTTACGGAGAATCGAGCCCCGACAGGGCCTTGCGGCGGGCTCTGTCGAGTCCCTACAGAAAGATGTAGGCACACGAGCCCCGAGCGCGACATGATCGGGGCGACCGGCCCCGACCCCGGGAGGAATTCCGTGCCCCATTCCATCGACGCGGCCTTCACCGCGCTGCCCTTGCGGGCGCTCGCCGACGCGGCGCTCGCCCGGGCCCGCGCGCTGGGCTCCGACCATGCCGACTTCCGGCTGGAGCGCGTGCGCAGCGCCTCCTGGCGGCTGCGGGACGCCAAACCATCGGGCGGATCCGACTCCACGGACCTCGGCTACGCGGTCCGGGTCGTGCACGGGGGCAGTTGGGGATTCGCCTCCGGCGTGGACCTGACCATGGACGGCGCCGCCAAGGTGGCCTCGCAGGCCGTGGCCATGGCGAAGCTGTCGGCGCAGGTGATCAAGGCCGCCGGCTCGGACGAGCGCGTCGAGCTCGCGGACGAGCCGGTCCACGCCGACAAGACGTGGATCTCCGCCTACGACGTGAACCCGTTCGAGGTGCCGGACGCGGAGAAGGCGGCGCTGCTCGCCGACTGGAGCGCGCGCCTGCTCGCGGCGGACGGGGTGGCCCACGTGGACGCCTCGCTGCTCGCCGTCCACGAGAACAAGTTCTACGCGGACACGGCGGGCACCGTCACCACCCAGCAGCGCGTACGGATCCACCCGCAGCTCACCGCGGTCGCCGTCGACGCGACCACCGGCGAGTTCGACTCGATGCGCACCATCGCCCCGCCCGCCGGCCGCGGCTGGGAGTACCTGACCGGTACCGGCTGGGACTGGAACGCGGAGCTGGAGGGGATCCCCGACCTGCTCGCCGAGAAGATGCGGGCCCCGAGCGTGCGCGCCGGGCGCTACGACCTGGTCGTGGACCCGTCCAACCTGTGGCTGACCATCCACGAGTCCATCGGGCACGCCACCGAGTTGGACCGGGCGCTGGGCTACGAGGCCGCGTACGCGGGGACCTCCTTCGCCACCTTCGACCAGCTCGGCACGCTCAAGTACGGCTCCTCGATCATGAACGTGACCGGTGACCGCACCGCCGAGCACGGGCTGGCCACCATCGGTTACGACGACGAGGGCGTCGAGGCGCAGAGCTGGGACCTGGTCAAGGACGGCACCCTGGCCGGCTACCAGCTCGACCGGCGGATCGCGCGGCTGACGGGCCTCGGCCGCTCCAACGGTTGCGCGTACGCCGACTCCCCCGGGCACGTCCCGGTGCAGCGGATGGCGAACGTCTCGCTCCGGCCGGACCCGGGCGGGCTGTCGACCGAGGACCTGATCGGCGGGGTGGAGCGCGGGATCTACGTGGTCGGCGACCGTTCCTGGTCGATCGACATGCAGCGCCACAACTTCCAGTTCACCGGGCAGCGCTTCTTCCGGATCGAGAACGGTCGGCTGGCGGGGCAGTTGCGCGATGTCGCGTACCAGGCCACGACCACCGACTTCTGGGGCTCGATGGAGAAGGTCGGCGGCCCGCAGACCTACGTCCTGGGCGGTGCCTTCAACTGCGGCAAGGCCCAGCCGGGCCAGGTCGCCGCGGTCTCGCACGGCTGCCCGTCCGCGCTGTTCCGCGACGTGAACATCCTGAACACCACGCAGGAGGCCGGCCGATGACCGCGCACGATCACCACGCGATCCGCCGGGGGTCCGGGGGTCGCCCCCCCGGGACGGCACCGTCTGAACACCACGCAGGAGGCCGGCCGATGAGCCGAACGAAGCCGCACGAGATCGTCGAGCGCGCGCTGGAGCTGTCCACGGCGGACGGCTGCGTCGTCATCGCGGACGAGGAGTCGAGCGCCAACCTGCGCTGGGCGGGCAACGCGCTCACCACGAACGGCGTCACCCGCGGCCGGACCCTGACGGTCATCGCGACGGTCGACGGCAAGGAGGGCACGGCCTCGGGGGTCGTGTCGCGCTCCGCCGTCACCGCGGCCGACCTGGAACCGCTGGTCCGGGCCGCCGAGGAGGCCGCCCGGGCCGGCGCCTCCGCCGAGGACGCGCAGCCCCTGGTGACCGGGGTCCCGGCCTCGACGGACTTCACCGATGGCCCCGCCGAGACCTCGTCGGCGGTGTTCGAGCGGTTCGCCCCGGCGCTCGGCGAGGCCTTCGCCCGGGCCCGTGCGGGTGGGCGCGAGCTGTACGGTTTCGCCAACCACGAGCTGGTCTCCACGTACATCGGCAGCTCCGCGGGGCTGCGGCTGCGGCACGACCAGCCCAACGGCACCCTGGAACTCAACGCGAAGTCCCCCGACCGGCTGCGGTCGGCGTGGGCGGGCCGCTCCACCCGGGACTTCACGGACGTGGACCCCACCGTCCTGGACGCGGAGCTCGCGGTGCGCCTCGGTTGGGCGGAGCGGAAGATCGAGCTGCCCGCCGGGCGGTACGAGACCCTGCTGCCGCCGACGGCGGTCGCCGACCTGATGATCTACCAGATGTGGTCGGCGTCGGCCCGGGACGCGGTGGAGGGCCGGACGGTCTTCTCCAAGCCCGGCGGCGGCACCCGGCTCGGCGAGAGGCTGTCCGAGCTGCCGCTGACCCTGCGCAGCGACCCGAACGCGCCGGGCCTGGAGTCGGCGCCGTTCGTGATCGCGCACAGCTCGGGCGACGACGCCTCCGTCTTCGACAACGGCCTGGCCGTCCCGGCGACCGAGTGGATCAGCGGGGGCGAGCTGGCCCGGCTGACGACGACCCGGCACAGCGCGGGGCTGACCGGGCAGCCGGTCTCCCCCGGCTTCGGGAACCTGATCCTGGACGGCGGCGGCGACAGGTCGCTGGAGGAGATGGTCGCCTCGACCGAGCGCGGTCTGCTGCTGACCTGCCTGTGGTACATCCGCGAGGTGGACCCGGCGACGCTGCTGCTCACGGGCCTGACCCGGGACGGCGTGTACCTGGTGGAGAACGGTCAGGTCGTCGGGGAGGTCAACAACTTCCGCTTCAACGAGTCCCCGGTGGACCTGCTGTCGCGGGCCTCCGAGGCGGGCCGGACCGAGCAGACCCTGCCGCGCGAGTGGAGCGACTGGTTCACCCGGGCGGCGATGCCGGCGCTGCGGATCCCGGACTTCAACATGAGCTCGGTCAGCAGGGGCGTCTGAGCCGGTCGGAGAGTCGGGGGGAGGTTCCCCGCCCGCCTAGACTGGCGGGGAACCTCTCGGCACCCTGTTTCATCTCGCTCATCTCGCTCAAGGAGAGTCACAACCGTGACGGACATCGTCGACGAACTGAAGTGGCGCGGGCTGTTCTCGCTGTCCACCGATGAAGAAGCGCTGCGCAAGGCCTTCGCGGACGGTCCCGTCACGTTCTATTGCGGCTTCGACCCGACCGCGGCCTCGCTGCACGTGGGACACCTGGTGCAGGTGCTCACCGTACGTCGGCTCCAGCAGGCCGGGCACCGTCCGCTGGCTCTCGTCGGCGGAGCCACGGGCCAGATCGGCGACCCGCGCCCGACGGCCGAGCGCACCCTGAACGACCCGGACACGGTCGCGAACTGGGTGAGCCGGCTGCGTGCGCAGATCGAGCCGTTCCTGTCCTTCGAGGGCGAGAACGCCGCGGTCATGGTGAACAACCTGGACTGGACGGCCGGCCTGTCCGCGATCGAGTTCCTGCGGGACATCGGCAAGCACTTCCGCGTCAACAAGATGCTGACGAAGGACTCGGTGGCCCGCCGACTGGAGTCCGACCAGGGCATCAGTTACACGGAGTTCAGCTACCAGTTGCTCCAGGGCATGGACTTCCTGGAGCTGTACCGCCGTTACGGCTGCACGCTCCAGCAGGGCGGCTCGGACCAGTGGGGCAACCTGACGGCCGGTCTCGACCTCATCCACCGCCTGGAGCCGGACGCGCACGTCCACGCCATGGCGACCCCGCTGATGGTCAAGGCGGACGGCACCAAGTTCGGCAAGTCCGAGAGCGGCGCCGTCTGGCTCGACCCGGAGATGACCACGCCGTACGCGTTCTACCAGTTCTGGCTGAACGTGGACGACCGGGACATCTCGACCTACATGCGCATCCTGTCCTTCCGGTCCCGCGAGGAGCTGGAGGAGCTGGAGGCGCAGACCGCCGAGCGGCCGCAGGCGCGGGCCGCGCAGCGGGCCCTCGCGGAGGAGCTGACCACGCTGGTGCACGGCGCCGACCAGTGCGCGGCCGTGATCGCCGCGTCGAAGGCGCTGTTCGGTCAGGGTGAGCTGACGGAGCTGGACGAGGCCACGCTGGCCGCGGCCCTGTCGGAGCTGCCGCGGGCGCAGGTCGCCGAGGCGGGGCTGGTCGTGGACCTCCTCGCCGAGACGGGCCTGGTCGCCAGCAAGTCGGCCGCGCGCCGGACCGTGAAGGAGGGCGGCGCCTACGTGAACAACGTGAAGGTCACCGCCGAGGACGCGGTCCCCGCCGCGGCCGACCTCCTGCACGGGCGTTGGCTGGTGCTGCGCCGCGGCAAGAAGAACCTGGCCGCGGTCGAGGTCACGGGCTGAGCCGTTCGCTCGGGGTGACCCGGTGACGGCATGACGAAGGGGCCGGTCCGGACGCGTGGTCCGGGCCGGCCCCGACGCCCCGACCCGGTGGACCGGGTCGGCGTGGTTCAGGTCGTCTGCCGCTTGTTGCCCCGGATGGCCAGGTAGAGCATGTCGCCCAGGCCGACGATCAGGACCGCTCCGGCGAGTTGCAGCAGGTGGCGGATCCAGTCGATGCCCTTGGTGTCCTCGACGCCGATCCACCGGGAGACGGCGTTGCCGAGGAGCGCTCCGAGGATGCCGAAGATGGTGGTCAGCCAGAGTGGCTGGTGCTGCTTGCCCGGCAGGATGGCCCGGGCAATCAGGCCCAGCACAAAACCGACGATGATCGCCCAAACCCATTCCATGTCGAACCTCCTCCTGGCGCGTCGTGCGCATGTGGGCCCAGTCTCGACCCGACCGGCACACTACGCATTTCGGACAACGCCATCCGGGGGCACTCAAGCGGACGGTCAAGGCGCACCCACTCTCCTCCCCGACGGAGGAGCGGCGTACGGTGGAAGCCTCCGGGCCCGGGCGTGTCCGGTGGGTGGATCGGATGGTGGAGACGTGCAGCGGACGAAGCGGAACGAGGCCGAGGTCTTCCGGATCACCGGCGCGCGGATGGGTCTCGCCGAGGACGTGCGGGGCCGGCAGCGCAGGTACGTCATCTCGATGGCGATCAGGACCCTGTCGGTCATCGCGACGGTGGTCCTGTGGAACGTGGAGCGTCACGTGGCGATCGTGACGCTCGTCGCGGGCGCACTGCTGCCGTACGTCGCGGTGGTCATCGCGAACGCCGGCCGCGAGTCGACTCCCTCCCTCCCCTCACACTTCATGCCGGCTCCCGTGCTCCCCGCACTGGAGCCCGGAAACCTCAAGAAAACCTCAGATCAATCATGAAGTTCCAGTGCACCACATCGGGTCTTGCGTGACATACTGCCTACGCGCTCCGCATCCCCCGTCGGAGCGACGGACCGACGCCGGGCAGCTCCCCCCGTGGCTGCTCGGCGTCGCCCTTCCGTTTGTAGGGTTGAGGCGTGAACTCCCCTGATACGGACACCAACACACCCGCCGCCGCTCCCACCTGCTCCGCCAAGGGCTGCCGTGACGCGGCGGTCTGGGTCCTGGCGTGGAACAACCCGACCCTCCACACGCCCGAGCGGCTGAAGACCTGGCTGGCCTGCGAGGAACACCGCGAGCACCTCTCGCAGTTCCTGGGGGTCCGCGGTTTCCTCAAGGACGTCGTGAGGTTCGACGAGTGGGTACAGCCGGAAGGCTCGGAGCGGCGGTAGCCGGTCCGAGCCTTCGAGGGGCCGTGGTGAGGTCCTTCGTGCCGAGAGGGACGACTCAACCGCCGATGGCGGACATCGGGCGGTCGGGCTGGAGGAAGGTCGGGTCGTCGAGGCCGGACCCGGCCTTCTTGCCCCACATCGCGACCTTCCACAGGCGGGCGATCTCCTCGTCCGGGGCGCCCGAGCGCAGGGCGGCCCGCAGGTCGGACTCCTCGGTGGCGAACAGGCAGGTGCGGATCTGGCCGTCGGCCGTCAGTCGGGTGCGGTCGCAGGCACCGCAGAAGGGCCGGGTGACGGAGGCGATGACGCCGACGGTGGCCGGGCCGCCGTCGACGACCCAGCGTTCGGCCGGGGCGGAGCCGCGTTCGTCCGCGCCCTCCTCGGTGAGGGTGAAGCGGGTGCGCAGGGACTGGAGGATGTCGCCCGCGGTGATCATGCCGTCGCGCTTCCAGCCGTGCTGGGCGTCGAGCGGCATCTGCTCGATGAAGCGGAGCTCGTACTCGTTCTCCACGGCCCAGGCGAGAAGGTCGGGGGCCTCATCGTCGTTGAGTCCGGGCATCAGCACGGCGTTGACCTTGACGGGGGTCAGGCCGGCGGCGCGGGCGGCGGCCATGCCGTCGACGACGTCCTTGTGCCGGTCGCGGCGGGTGAGGGTCTTGAAGACCTCGGGCCGCAGCGTGTCCAGGGAAACGTTCACTCGGTCGAGGCCGGCGGCCTTGAGTGCCTGTGCGGTGCGCTTGAGGCCGATGCCGTTGGTGGTGAGGGACATCCTGG
Organism: Streptomyces sp. NPDC002602; assembly: GCF_042889445.1. Classification (NCBI taxonomy): domain Bacteria; kingdom Bacillati; phylum Actinomycetota; class Actinomycetes; order Kitasatosporales; family Streptomycetaceae; genus Streptomyces; species Streptomyces sp. NPDC002602. The sequence continues at coordinate 27,407 of NZ_JBIAQX010000016.1, forward strand.
GGCGGGGCTCCAGGGTCGCGCACTGTTCGACGATCCCGACCAGGCCGGGGCGCAGCAACGGTTCCCCTCCGGTGAAACGCACCTCGGTGATGCCGAGCCGGGTCACCGCGATCCGAATCAGCCGGACGATCTCCTCGTCGCTGAGCAGGTCGGACTTGCCGAGCCACTGCAGGCCCTCCTCGGGCATGCAGTACGTACAGCGCAGGTTGCACCGGTCGGTCAGTGAGACGCGCAGGTCGGTGGCCACGCGGCCATAGGTGTCGAGAAGCACTGTGGGCCCCCTCCCCTGTCCGGTCGTAGAGGTCGCGCTGCGGTGAACGAGAGCGCAAGCGCCGTGCTTCGAGCCTACGCGACGGCTCTCCCGCGTAGGGATGCCCGAATGAACGAGACACGGCGCGGCCGCGTCGTAGGGAAGTACGACGCGGCCACGCTGAGTGTTCGGTGGATCTCAGACAGCGCCCGTTCCGGTCAGGGAGCGGACCTCCAGCTCGGCGAACTTGGCGGGGTCGGCCTTCTCCTTGGACAGGACGGTTCCCAGCCATCCCAGGAAGAAGCCGAGCGGGATGGAGATGAGCCCCGGGTTCTCCAGCGGGAACCAGTAGAAGTCGGCGTCCTTGAACATCGAGGTGGGCTTGCCGGAGACCACCGGGGAGAAGAGCACCAGGCCGACGGCCGAGATCAGGCCTCCGTAGATGGACCACAGCGCGCCCTGGGTGGTGAACCGCTTCCAGAAGAGGCTGTAGAGGATGGTCGGAAGGTTGGCGGAGGCGGCGACCGCGAAGGCGAGGGCGACCAGGCCGGCGACGTTCAGGTCGCGGGCGAGGGCGCCGAGGCCGATGGCGACGGCTCCGATGACCACGGTGGACCAGCGGGCCGCGCGGACCTCCTCCTTCTCGGTGGCCTTGCCCTTGCGGATGACGTTCACGTAGATGTCGTGCGCGAAGGACGAGGAGGAGGCCAGGGTCAGGCCCGCGACGACGGCGAGGATGGTGGCGAAGGCGACCGCCGAGATCACGGCGAGCAGGATCGCGCCGCCGGTGGAGTCGGCGCCGCCGCCGATCTCCTGGGCGAGCAGCGGGGCGGCGGTGTTGCCGGCCTTGTTGGAGGCCAGGATGTCGGCCCGCTTGAGCAGGGCCGCGGCGCCGAAACCGAGGGCGATGGTCATCAGGTAGAAGGCGCCGATGATGCCGATGGCCCAGTTCACGGACTTGCGGGCGGCCTGCGCCGTGGGGACGGTGTAGAAGCGGATCAGGATGTGCGGCAGGCCGGCGGTGCCCAGGACGAGGGCGAGGCCGAGGGAGATGAAGTCCAGCTTGGTCGTCGCGTCCTTGCCGTACTTGAGCCCCGGCTCAAGGAACTTGGCGCCCTGCCCGCTGTTCTCGGCGGCCTTGCCAAGCAGCTCCGAGACGTTGAAGTTGAACTCGATCAGCACCATGAGGGTGATCAGCAGGGCGCCCGCGATGAGCAGCACCGCCTTGACCATCTGGACCCAGGTGGTGCCCTTCATCCCGCCGATCGTGACGTAGACGATCATCAGTACGCCGACCAGCGCGACCACGGCCACCTTGCCGCCGTCGCTGGTGATGCCCAGGAGCAGGGAGACGAGGACGCCCGCGCCGGCCATCTGGGCGAGCAGGTAGAAGATCGAGACCACGATGGTGGAGGTGCCCGCCGCGGTGCGCACGGGCCGCTGGCGCATGCGGAAGGCCAGGACGTCGCCCATCGTGTAGCGGCCGGAGTTGCGCAGCGGTTCGGCGACGAGCAGCAGCGCCACGAGCCAGGCGACGAGGAAGCCGATGGAGTAGAGGAAGCCGTCGTAGCCGAAGAGGGCGATGGCCCCGGCGATGCCGAGGAAGGACGCGGCGGACATGTAGTCGCCGGAGATCGCGAGGCCGTTCTGGAAGCCGGTGAACTGGCGTCCGCCCGCGTAGAAGTCGGCGGCGTCCTTGGTCTGGCGGCCGGCCCAGACGGTGATGATCAGGGTGGCGACGACGAACAGCCCGAACAGGGTGATGATCAGCGGCCGGTGCTCGGTGGCTCCGGCGGCGAGGGCGGGGGCCGTCGCCGGGTCGAACGGCGTGGTCATTCCCCGGCCTCCATCCGCGCCTTGATGGCCGAGGCCTTGGGGTCGAGCTTGGTGGCGGCGTGCCGCGAGTACAGCCAGGCGATCAGGAAGGTGGTCGCGAACTGGCCCAGGCCGAGGACGAGGGCGACGTTGATGTTCCCGAAGAGCCTGGTCCCCATGAAGCCGCCCGCGTAGTTGGACAGCAGCACGTAGAGCAGGTACCAGGCGAGGAACGCCACGGTGAGCGGGAAGGCGAACGAGCGGTGGGAGCCGCGCAGTTCGGCGAACTCGGGGCTGTTCTGGACGCTCGTGAACTCTTCGGCGGTGGGGCCGGCCGGGTGGTGCGGCCCCGCGCCGCCGGGCGGTGGTGGTGGGGCTGCTGCTTCGAGGGTCACGGGGGCTCTCCTTGTGACGCGGGTGCAGGGGGGACGACGGACGAGACAACATCCGTGCGAGGGGGATGGTGACGCTGATCCCCCCTGTCAACGGCACGGACGGCGTGTCGAGACGGTTCAACCCCAGTTGATTCATTGGAAACTGATTCCTCGAACTGATGGCGCAAGACCGAACGACAGCACTAGGTTCCTGTGTCATGAACCCGTCGGGCGCAACCGTGCCCGCACGGCCTTTTCAGGATGATGTGGAGAACCCATGGCTCACCTGGGAACCGGTCACCGGCGGCGCGCACTCGCCGTTCCGGTCGGACTGGCACTCACCGCCTCGCTCGCCCTCCTCCCCTCCGTCGCGGCCTCCGCCGCCCCGCTGGGCAACACGGCGGACGCGGTGGCGACGGCCAAGCCCGGCACCTCCGGCCCCAAGCTGTCGTACGTGGCGAACCTGACCGCGTACGGGACGGTGAAGCAGGCGAAGAAGGCCATCGAGAAGGCCGGCGGAACGGTGGTGACCTCGCACGAGCAGATCGGGGTCGTCGTCGCGCACTCCCAGAACCCCGACTTCGCCAAGCAACTGCGCGCCCAGCGCAGCCTGTTCGTGTCGGTCGGCGCCACCCGGACGGCCCCGCTGTCCCCGGTGCAGACCACCGAGGAGGGCGCCACCCAGCGGCTGAGCGCGGCGGACGCCGCGAAGGCGGCGGCGAAGGCCACGGCGGGCCAGGAGCCCCTGGAATCGAACCAGTGGGACCTGCGGGCGATCAAGGCCGACGAGGCCCACAAGATCAACGACGGCAGCCGCAACGTGACGGTCGGCGTCATCGACACGGGTGTGGACGACACCCACCCGGACCTCGCCCCCAACTTCTCCAAGGGCCAGTCCGCGAACTGCGTGGGCGGTGTCCCCGACACCACCGAGGGCGCCTGGCGCCCGTACGCCGACGGCAGCGACCACGGCACCCACGTCGCGGGCACCATCGCCGCCGCGCGCAACGACATCGGCATCAGCGGTGTCGCGCCCGGTGTGAAGGTCGCCGCCATCAAGGTCAGCGAGCCCGGGACCAGCCTCTTCTACACCGAGGCCGTCGTCTGCGGCTTCATGTTCGCCGCCGAGAAGGGGATCGAGGTGACCAACAACAGCTACTACGTCGACCCGTGGAACTACACCTGCAAGTCGGACGACGACCAGAAGGCGCTGGTGGAGGCCATCGCGCGGGCGACGAAGTACGCGGAGCGCAAGGGTGTCCTGAGCGTGGCCTCGGCCGGCAACTCCGACCACGACCTGGCCGGTCCCTCGATCGAGGACACCACCAGCCCGAACGACACCACCGCCGTGCCGCGCACCATCGACCCGAAGGTCTGCCTCGACCTTCCCACCCAGCTCCCCGGCGTGGTCACCGTGACCGCCACCGGCGACCAGGGCCTGCGGTCGTACTACTCCAGCTACGGGCTGGGCGTCGCGGACGTCGCGGGCCCCGGTGGCGACAAGTGGCAGGTGCCGGCCACGCCGGACGCCAACGGCCGGATCCTGTCCACCCTTCCGGGCGGCGGCTACGGCTACAAGCAGGGCACCTCCATGGCCGCCCCGCACGTCGCGGGCGTCGTGGCGCTGCTGAAGAGCAAGCACCCCTCCGCCACGCCGTCGCAGCTCCAGGCGCTGCTGAAGGCCCAGGCCACGAAGCAGGCCTGCCCGGACAAGATCTACGACGGCACCGGCGCGCTGATCGACGCCACCACCTGCAAGAGCAAGTGGGGCCAGACCGGCTACTACGGCTCCGGCGTGGTGAACGCGCTCCGCGCCGTGAAGTAGGCGTGGCGCGTAGGCGTGGCCCACGCGTGAGGTGACGCGTGGGGCGGGCCGGACACGTGAAGGGGCCGGTCGGGGTACTCCCCGACCGGCCCTTTGTGTTCCGTACCGCCGGGTGATGCCTACGGCTTGATGAGCACCTTGAGCGCGCTGCGGTCGTCCATCGCGCGGTAGCCGTCCGGGACCTCGTCCAGGGAGATCGCCCGGTCGAAGACCGGGGACGGGTCGATGGCCCCGCTGAGCACGTCCGCGAGCAGCTCCGGGATGTACGCGCGCACCGGTGCGACGCCCCCGCGCAGGGTCAGGTTGCGGTCGAACATCACACCGAGGTCCAGGCCGGTGCCGCTGCCGTGCGGGACGCCCACGTAGCCGATGGATCCGCCGTCGCGGGTGATGTTGACGGCCGTGCGCATGGACTGCTCGGTGCCGACGGCCTCGATGACCGCGTGCGCGCCCTCGCCGGCGGTCAGTTCGCGGACGGCCGCCTCGGCGGCCTCGCCGCGTTCGGCGACGATGTCGGTGGCGCCGAAGAGCGTGGCGATGTCCGTACGGGCGGTGTGGCGGCCCAGCGCGATGATCCGGTCGGCGCCGAGGCGCTTCGCGGCGAGGACGCCGCACAGGCCGACCGCGCCGTCGCCGACGACGGCGACCGTGGAGCCCTTGCGGACGCCGGCGCCGAGCGCCGCGTGGTGGCCGGTGCCCATGACGTCGGACAGCGCCAGCAGGGCGGTCAGCAGGTGGTCGTCGGAGGCCGCGTCGGCGGGCAGCTTGACCAGGGTGCCGTCGGCGTGCGGAACGCGGACGGCCTCGCCCTGGCCGCCGTCGTGACCGACCGAGCCCCAGAAGCCGCCGTCCACGCACGAGGTGTGGAGACCTTCGACGCAGTGCCGGCAGGTGCCGTCGGACCACATGAAGGGGGCGACGACGAGGTCGCCGGCGCGCAGGTCGGTGACGGCGGAGCCGGTCTCCTCGACGATGCCGAGGAACTCGTGGCCGATCCGCTGACCGGGCTCGCGCGCGGCCTCGCCGCGGTAGGCCCAGAGGTCGCTGCCGCAGATGCAGGCGCGCAGTACGCGGACGACGGCGTCCTCGGGGCGCCGGATCGCGGCGTCGGGCACCTCCTCCACGCGGATGTCGTGCGGGGCGTGGATGACGGTGGCGCGCATGGTGGGGCAGTCCTCCGGATCGGGGGTGTGGGCAGGGCTCGCCTTGTGGGCTCCCCTACCGTACGCCTGCCTCCCGGGGGCGCACGCCGGTGGCCAGCAGGTACTGGGCCGCCAGGTAGGTGGCCATGATCCAGAAGTCGGGCCGGGGCAACTGGGGCCACTCGGCGACCCCGGTCGCGATGAGGGTGTCGGACAGCAGGAACAGCGCGCCGCCGATCCCGGCGCGCACCCCGAGGGCACTGGAGCGGTAGGCCATGGCGGTGAGCAGCAGGCTGTATCCGGCGACGGGGACGCGCAGGTCGGTCGGCAGGTCGCTCCAGAGCAGCGCGACGGTGGCGACGAGGGCGAGGGCGTACGCGCCGCCCAGGAGCGGATTGGTCGCACGCCGGCCGAAGAGCACGAGGTAGCAGACGTGCCCGAGGGCGAAGGAGCCCATGCCGACCAGGAACGCGGCATCGGCGTCGAAGAGCAGCGCCAGGTCCCCGCCCCAGCCGAACAGCAGCGCGGCGACCAGCAGCCGGGGAGCCCCGAGCGCGATCACGTGGGCGACGAGCAGCGGCATCAGCAGCGGTTTGGCGATGACGTGCCCGAGGTGCCAGTCGGCGAGGAGCGAGCCGAGGTCGACGGCCGCGGCCACGACGAACCCGGCGAGGGCGATCCGGCCGGCGAGGGCCCGTCGTCCGCCGTCGGGGGCGGTGACCCGCGCCCAGGACGGCGTGCGGGACTCGGTGGCGCTCACGCGGCGTGCTCGGAGGCGGGGGCCTTCGACGAGGCGGACGAGGCGGACGATGGCTGCGGGGGCTGCGGGGCCGATGCCGGATCGCCGCCCGGGGCGGGAAGGGGGGCGGCGGCCGGGGTGCCCGGGGCGGCGGCTGCCGGGGCGGGCTGCCAGCCGGGGCCGCGGAAGACCCGGCCGGCGCGCTCGCTCCAACTTCCGGCGGCGCGTACGTCGCGGGCGATGGCGGCGTATTCGTGGGTGGCCACGCGCAGCGGGTTGTGGGTGGCGATGTTCTTGGTGAGCCCGTAGACGGGCCGGTCGGTCTCCCCGACCCAGGACCCGAACATGCGGTCCCAGATGATCAGGATGCCGCCGAAGTTGCGGTCCAGGTAGCCGCCCTGCGAGGCGTGGTGGACGCGGTGGTGGGAGGGGGTGTTGAAGACGTACTCGTAGGGCCGCGGCAGCTTCCCGATGCGCTCGGTGTGGACCCAGAACTGGTAGAGCAGGTTGATTCCGTAGCAGAACGGGATCGCCGCCGGGTGGACGCCGAGCGCCACCATGGGCAGGTAGAACCACCAGGTGGTGGCGCTGGTCCAGGGCTGGCGCAGGGCGGTGGTGAGGTTGAACCGCTTGCTGCTGTGGTGGACCACGTGGCAGGCCCACAGGATGCGGATCACGTGGTGGAGGCGGTGCTGCCAGTAGTACAGGAAGTCCTGGACGAGGAGCATCAGCAGGGCGGTCCACCACAGGAACGGCACGCGCAGCGGGGTGAGTTCGTAGACGGCGGTGAAGACCGCGACGACCGGGATCTTCCAGAGCAGGTCGAAGCCGATGCTGCCCAGCCCCATGGTGATGCTCGTGGCGGCGTCCTTGGTGTCGTAGCCGGCGGCATCCTCGTCGGGATGGAGCCGGTAACTGACCACCTCGATGACGGTGAGCAGCACGAAGGCTGGTATGGACCACAGCACGACATCGGGCAGGTTCGGCATGTCCGCACCATAGAGCGGGGCTCGGGGCTGCCGCTAGAGGTTGTTACCGATCGGTATCCATCGGGGTTACCGACGGTTCGAGCGATGATGGCGGGGTCAAGGGGAAGGCGAGGGCATGACAGGTTTCGAGACGGTTCTCTTACGGGTCGCGGGCACGGCGGCGACCACCCTGCTGAAGTCCCTCCTCGCCCGGGCCCCGGGAGCGGGCCTGACCGCCGACCCGGCCCGTCCCGCGGGCCGGCTGCGTCGACCGACGGAACTGGGCGACCCCGAGATCCGCCGGCTGACCCGCACCCTGGCCTCCCGCCTGGGCGAGGAGACGGACCGGCTGCCGGACCACGAGCGGTCGGCCGTGGTGGACTCGGTGGCCGACACCTTCGCCGCGGTGGGCCGGTTGGACGCGGACGCCCTCTTCGCCGCGGACCTGCGACCGGCGGCCCTGGCGGCGGCGATCCCGCCGCCGCGCGCGGCGGGCCTGAGCGAGGCCGCCGAGTCCGCCCACCGGCGGCTCGTCGAACTGTGCTGCACGCACGTGGTGGAGTACGCGACCACCCTGCCGGGCTTCTCGGCCCGGGCGGACGTCGAACTGGTCCGCAGGATGGCCGAGTTGGCCCGGGCGGTGGACCGGCTCTCGCACACCGGCGACGGCGCGGCGCTCGCCTTCGAGGAGAGGTACGGCCGGTACATCGCCGAGGCGCACGGGCGGCTCCAGTTGTTCGGCCTCACCTTCAGCCAGGCCCGCCGGGAGTGGCCGCTGGACCGGGCGTACATCAGCCTGGCGGTCAGCGGCGAGCGGCTCCTGGAGGAGCCGGGCCGGGCCACCCCGATGAGCACCGAACTGGCCCTCGGCGCCTCCGAGCGGGTCCTGCTGCGCGGTCCGGCGGGCTCGGGCAAGAGCACGCTCGTGCAGTGGCTGGCCCTGAACTCCGCCCGCCGCACCTTCGGTCCCGGCCTGCGGGACTGGAACCTCCTGGTCCCCTTCGTCCTGCCGCTGCGGTCCTTCAACTCCCCCGCCGGGCTGCCGATGCCGCAGGACTGGCTGAGCGCGACCGGGGTGCCGCTGCGGGCACCGGACGGCTGGGTGGAGTCCCTGCTCTCCGCCGGGCGGGCGCTGGTCCTGGTCGACGGGGTGGACGAGGTCCCGCCCCGGCTGCGCGACCGGACGGAGACCTGGCTCCGGGCCCTGCTCATCGCCTATCCCACGGCCCGGTTCGTGATCACCACCCGCCCCTCGGCCGTCCCGGAGGACTGGCTGACCGGGCACGGTTTCTCCCCCCTGTCGCTGCTGCCCATGGAGCGGGACGGCGTCGGCGCGTTCATCACGCACTGGCACGACTCCGCCCGGGCGGAGGGCGTCTCCGGGCAGGAGCGGGAGCAGCTCGACACGTACGAGAAGGCGCTCATCCAGGCGGTGAGCACGCGCCGGGACCTCGGCCGGCTGGCCACGAACCCGCTGATGTGCGCCCTCCTGTGCGCCCTGAACCGGGACCGGCGGATGCACCTGCCGCGGGCCCGCAAGGAGCTGTACGACGCCGCGTTGGACATGCTCCTGGTCCGCCGGGACACCGAGCGCGACATAGCGGGGGTCGAGGGGGTCTACCTCAGCCGGGACGAGCAGACGGTGCTGCTCCAGCGGCTGGCGTACTGGCTCATCCGCAACGGGCAGTTGGTCGCCTCCTTCGAGGAGGCGATCGAGATGGTCGGCGAGTGGCTCGACGCGATGCCGCAGGTCCGGGCGCAGGGCAGTGCGCGCAAGGTGTTCCGGCACCTGCTGATCCGCTCCGGCCTGCTGCGGGAGCCGGTGCCGGACTCCGTGCAGTTCGTGCACCGCGTCTTCCAGGACTACCTGGGGGCGAAGGCGGCCGTGGAGTCACGGGACTTCGGCGTGCTGGTGCGCAACGCGCACGAGGACACCTGGGACGACGTGATCCGGATGGCGGTCGGCCACGCCAGACCCGACGAACGGGCCCATCTGCTCCGGGAGTTGTTGCGGCGGGCCGACGAGAACGAACGGGACCGCAGTCGGCTGGTGCTGCTGGCGGCGGCCTGTCTGGAGCACGCCCCCGAGCTGGATCCGGAGGTCTGGCACGAGGTGGAGACCCGTACGGCGCACCTGCTGCCGCCGCGTTCGGCCGCGCAGGCCGAGGAACTGGCCAAGGCGGGGGAACTGGTCCTGGAGCTGCTGCCGGAGCCGGCCGACCTCACCGAGGACGAGGCCGCCGCGACGATCCGGACGGCCGCGCTGGTCGGCGGGGACCGGGCGCTCGAGGTCATCGCGGGGTTCCGGTCGGACGACCGGTACGAGGTGGTGCACGAGCTGTCGGACTCGTGGGGGCGCTTCCCCAACGAGGCGTACGCGGACGCGGTGCTGTCCGGGGCACCCGTCCGCGAGGGCCACCTGCATCTGCGCACGGCCGAGCAGTTGGCGACCTACGAGCGGTTGCGGCACATCCACCGGGTCCACCTGACCTGGGACGGCCCGATCCCGCCGGCGATCCGGGACCGGCGGGACCTGGAATGGCTGGTCATGCACCGCAATCCGGGGCTGACCGACCTGTCCCCGCTGGCGGGGCATCCGACGCTGCGGCACCTGGGGGTGTTGGACTGCCCGCAGGTGACCGGGGTCGAGGTGGTGACCGAGTTGGCGGCGGACAGTCTCGCCTTCGGTTACCTGCGGGACGGACTCTCGCTGGCCCCGCTGGCCGGGGCCGAGGGGTTGCGCTCCCTGGTCATCGGGTTCGAGCCGGAGCAGCGGCGGATCGGGGACGTACCGGCGGCGGCGACCCTGGCCGCGCTGCACATCTGGCAGGGCGCCCGCCGTATGACGCTGGACGGGATCGACCGGTGGCCCGGGGTGCGGACGCTGACGATCGCCGGGAGCGGCCAGTACCGACAGTTGACGCGGGAGTTGCCGCTGCCGGACCTGGACGGGTTGCAGATCCGGCATGCCGCGCCGGTGGCGATCGAGGCGCTCCTGCCGTACGAGCGGCTGACCCGGCTGACCCTGATCAGGTGCGCGCTGGAGGGGACGTTGGAGCCGTTGCGCGCGTTTCGCGGGTTGCGGCGGCTGGTGCTGAGCGAATGCCTGGGCACGGTGGACCTGTCTCCGCTCGCGGATCTGGAGGGCCTGGTCGTCGAGGTGCACCGGGGCACGAACGTGAGCGGGGCGGAGCGGATCCCGCCGGAGTGGCTCGTCCGCAGGGACTGAGCCGCTCCGGCGGGACCGCCGGTTCACCGGATCGGACCGGTCCGAGGGGATCGGCGGTTCACCGGATCGGACCGGTCCGGCGGGATCGGCAGGTCCGACGGGATCGGCAGGATCGGCCGGATCTACCAGACCCGCACCGAGCCCCCTCGGGCGAAGGCCGGGCTGGTGGCGGCCGGGGGGATCTCCGTCAGCGGCTCGGCGATCTCCGAGACCAGCGGGCCGCACGTGGCCGCGACCGCGTCCAGCCGGGCGAGGTCGAAGCCGTAGACGCGGGCCGCGTTTCCGCCGACCATGGCGGCCACCTCCTCGCGGGGCAGGCCCGCGTAGGCGATGCGGAGGCCTTCGCGGGAGAACGGCGTGGTGCCCTCGTCGTGGGGGTAGTCGGAACCCCACATGATCTTGTCGAGGCCGATCCGGTGGCGCAGCGGGACCTCGTGGGGGCGCATGAAGCTGGCCCCCACGAAGCAGTTGTCCCGCCACACCTCGCTCGGCCCCTTGCCCATGGACCGGGCCAGACCCGCGCCGAACTTGGCCTCCGCGGTGGCCGAGGCGGAGACCAGACGCCCGTGGTAGTAGTCGAGCATCTCCATCACGCCGGGGATCCAGCCGGAGCCCTGTTCCGTCAGGACGAGCCTGAGGCCCGGGTGCCGGCGGAAGGCGCCGCCGAAGATCAGGTGCCACAGGGCGCGGTGGGAGAACCAGGTGGTCTCCACCATGAAGACCGCCCGGGCCGCCGGCTCGTCCCCCAGCGGGGGCGAGGCCGAGCCGCCGTGGTGGTTGACCGGGACCGCCAGCTCGTCGCACACCGCCCAGATGGGGTCGTAGGCGGCGGAGTACAGCTCGGGAACACCGCTGCCCGGGGGCGCGCCCGGCAGGAGGATCCCGCCGGTCAGGCCGGCGTCGCGGGTGCGACGGATCTCCTTCACCGCCTCGTCCACGTCGTTCAGCAGGATCTGGGTGACGCCGGCGCGCCGTCCCGGGGCGTCGTCGCAGAAGTCGGCCAGCCACCGGTTGTGGGCCCGCAGGCCCGCCCAGCGCAGGGTGAACTCCTCGCGGGTGGGCGCCGGGGCCATCAGGGAGGCGGTCGGGAAGAAGGGCGGGATCGTGTTCGGGAAGAGGACTTCCGCGACGATGCCGTCGGCTTCGAGTTCCGCCAGTCGGCGCCGGGAGTTCCAGTTCCGGTCGGCGGTGTCCGCGAGGAGGTCCTCGTACGGGTTCACGTACGAGGCCGCCCAGGCGTCGAACTCGTCGTGGTGGCGTTTCTCCAGGTACGGCTTGTAGTCCAGCAGGTCGGCGCCCGCGTGGCAGTCCGCCGAGACGACGGTGTAGCGGTCCTCGGCCGGCGCCGTCACGAGACCCCCAGCGTCGGGAAGTCGTGTCCGGTGAGCCAGTGTCGGCCCACCTCCCGCGAGCGGGCCCAGGAGGCGTGCACCGCCGCCTGGTCGGTGGACTGGCCGAGTTCCGCCGGGGTCGGCCCGATGCGGCGGGCGATCGGGGCGAGCCGCGCCGTGTCGAAGCCGAAGACTTCGGCGGCGGCCAGGCCCAGCATGCGGCGGGTCTCGTCGACGGGGATGTCGTGGAAGGTGTTCTTCAGCCAGGTGCGGGTGTGCGGCCAGGTCCCCTCGGGGTGCGGGAAGTCCGAGCCCCAGAGGATGTTGTCGACGCCGATCTCGTAACGCTGGGCGAGTTCGCGCCGCTTGGTGTTGGTGGCGCAGATGAACACCTGGCGGTCCAGGTACTCGCTCGGCGGGCGGGTCAGTTCGGCGAAGGGCGAGAGCTTCTTGCCGCCGTGCGCGCCGAGGTAGAGGCGGTCCATGAACCACAGTTGGTTGGGCAGCCACCAGCAGCCGGACTCGGCGATGCCGAACCTCAGGCCGGGGTGGCGTTCGAAGACCCCGGACCACAGGAGGAACCACAGGGGCCGCGAGGGCCACCAGGTGACCTCGGAGACGTAGATGCCGAGGTGGTCGCCGTACTCGTGGCGGGGCGCGGCCCCCGAGTGCGTGACGACGGGCATCGCGGTCTCGGCCGCCGCCGCCCACACCGGGTCGTACCGGCGGTCGTGGTAGGGCGCCTTGTCCACCCACATCGAGGGGATCATCAGCGCGCCGAGCCCGGACTCCTTGGCCCGGTGGATCTCCGCGACCACCTCGGCGGGTTCGCCCGTGATGGGCAGCAGGGCGACGCCGCAGTGTCGTTCGGGGTTCCGGGACACGAACTCGGCGAGCCAGCGGTTGTGCGCCCGCGCGCCCGCCATGCCCAGTGCGGGGTCCTGGTCGCCGGACAGGCCGAGGCCCACTCCGAACGGGGCGGCGGTTTGGCTGTCGACGGCGTCCGCGTCGGGGAAGACGACCTCGGCGGCCACTCCGTCGCCGTCGAGTTCCTTGAGGCGTCGGCCCACGTCCCAGCCGCCCTTGAGGCCCTCCTCGTGGTCGTGGAACCACTTCTCGGCGAAGGCCTCGTTGCGCACGCCGAGGCGGGTGGCCTCCTCGCGGCGCGCGTCGCGTTGACCGAGGAACTCGTCGAACTCGCGGTGGAAGGCGCTGTCGAGGTAGGGGCGGTACTGCTCGGTGGGCAGGCCCGCGTGGCAGTCGGAGGAGATGATCAGGTACGGGTCTTCGTACGGGGTGTCGCTCACGGCGGACGCTCCTCAGTCGAGGATGAAACTTTCCAGGTAGGCGGGGTTGGCGCGGTCGAGCATCGACCGTGACCGGGCGCGGATCTGCCGGTCGCTGTGCTCACTGGCCGGGAGCATCCAGAACCGGTCGGCGAGGATGCCCTCGACGACGTGCTCGGCGACCTCCTCGACCGGGGTGAACTCCACGTCGTGGCCGGCCTCGCGCATCGCCGTCTCGTACTGGTCGAGGCTGCGGTACGGGGACTTGCGCGGCCTCTGCTTCGCGTAGCGGTCGGGCCGGTTGCGGTGCGACTCCCACAGTCCGGTGCGCAGCATGTGCGGTCCGGGGAAGAGGACGGAGGCCCCGACCCGGGCGCCCTCCGCCTTGAGGTGGGCGTAGAGCGACTCGGTCATGGTGACCACGGCCGCCTTGGTGACGGCGTACACGGAGGCGGTGGGCAGTGGGGCGATGCCGCCGTCGCCGGAGGAGGTGTTGACGATGTGGCCGGGTGCGCCGCCGGCGAGCATGCGCGGGACGAAGGCCTGGATCCCGTGGAAGACGCCCCAGACGTTGACGGAGAAGGCCCACTTCCAGTCGTTGGGTTCGTGCTCCCACATGCGGCCCTCGGCGCCGGAGCCGACGCCCGCGTTGTTGCACAGGACGTGGACGGCGCCGAAGGCCTCGTAGGCGGCGTCGGCGAGGGAGAGCACGGAGTCCCGGTCGCTGACGTCGACGGGCCGGGCGAGAACCTCGGCGCCGTCGGCCGTCAGTTCGTCGGCGGCCTTGCGCAGGGCGCCCTCCTCCACGTCGGCGAGGACCACCTTCAGCCCCTCGGCGGCGAAGCGGCGGGCCATGGCGAGGCCGATGCCGCTCGCGGCGCCGGTGACGACGGCCACCTGTCCCGGTTCGAGTCGCATCTCAGGCACCGCCTTCCGGGGGGCCGTCGAGGATCTGCATCGGGTCGTCGTAGCGCTGGTGGATGTACGGGAGGAGGGCTTGGGCGCTGACCCGCTCGACGACCCTGCCCCGCTGGTCGGTGGTCTTCTCCCCGATGGTGATCTCCACGAGACGGCGTACGGGAAGATCCGCGACCGGGTCGAACATCGACTCGCGCAACACCACGTCACCGGTGACGTGCTCCAGCTTGCGGACCTTCTCGTTGCGGGTGCAGTGCACGAGGACGGGCTCGACGTCGAAGCCCGAACCGTCCACGGCGGGCAGGAACTTGAAGTAGAAATCGGTCTTGGTGGCGGGTGCGGGCAGGGGCAGCGCGCGGTCCACCGCCCCGCGCACCTCGACGAAGGCGATCCCGTGCCGGGCGAGGGCGGCCCGTACGACGAGCCCGTCCCGCTCGACGGTGACCTCGCCCAGTTTCTTGGGCTCCCCGAACACCTCCCGGCCGCCGACCAGGGCCCGCTCGTGCGTCATCGGCATGACGAGCGGGTACCAGCCCTCGACGCCGCCGTGTCGGGCGGCCACGGCCACGGAGCCCGCGCCGAGCGGGTAGCCGGGCAGGTCGACCTTGCTGATGTTGGCTCGTACGAGGGGCCGCTCGGCGGGCTTGAGCGGTGGCGGCAGGACGGCCGCGATCACGTCCGGGTCGCTCTCCCAGACCGCCACCACCCCGGTGGACCAGATGTCCGGGAGCTTCGAGCTCTTCTCGCGCGACGCCGCGATCTCCGCCTCGGTGCGCGCTCCGTACCGTACGCGTGCCATGGGTGTACCACCCTTCGCTGGGTTTCCCGGGGGTTCTGTAACACAGTTACACCGTCGACGATGAAGGGTAAAGACCCACGCACACACCGGAATTGACGGTCCGACAGATTGGCGGCCTCCCTCATGGCCCGAAACGCGCTGACCCGCGAGGAGGTGTTGGAGGCGGCCTCGTCGCTGGTCAGGCAGCACGGCCCGGCGGCACTCACCATGCGCAAACTCGCCGCCGAACTGGGCACGGCCGTCACCTCCATCTACTGGCACGTCGGCAACCGCGAATCGCTGCTCGACGCCCTCGTGGAACGGACTGTCCGGGACATGGGCGCGATCCTGCCCCGCGCCCCGTCCGGGGGAACGGCGGCGGGCCGCACCCCGGCCGACCGGATCCTCTCCGTGGCCCGGACCCTGCGCCGGGAACTGCGCGAACGCCCCCACCTGATCGCGATGGTCCACGAACGCGGGCTCACCGAGCGGATGTTCCTGCCCGCCCAGCGGGCCCTGGTCCACGAGGTGCACGCCGCCGGGCTGCGCGGGGCGCGGGCCGCCGACGCGGTCCGCGCGATCCAGTTCCAGGTCGTCGGCTTCCTGCTCGTCGAGCGCAACCGCGAGCGCTCGCCCGTCCAGTCCCCCGCCGAGAGCGAGCTCTGGGACCCCGCCGACGCCCCCGACGACCGGGCGCTCGCCCGGGCCCTGGCCCGCCCGGCCGACCCGGAACGACTGTTCCTGCTCTCGGTACGGGCCCTCGTGAGCGCCCTCCTGTCCCCGCCGGCCCGACCCGCGCCGACTCGAACACCTCGCGACGGATGACCTCGTCGCGGCTCTCGGGTGACCTCGTCGCGACCCCCGGTCGACGGCCCGGGTACCCCGGCGGGGCCACGGGTGTCAGTCGGGGCCGATATCCTCTGTGACCATGCTCGACGACCGTACGACCGCAGAGACGATGTGGCCGACCGCGTACCCACAGGGGTACGCGGTCGTCGACGTGGAGACCACCGGGCTCGCTCGCGACGACCGGATAGTGTCCGCGGCCGTCTACCGGCTCGACGCGCGGGGCAACGTGGAGGACCACTGGTACACGCTGGTCAACCCGCGCAGGGATCCGGGCCCGGTCTGGATCCACGGCCTCACCAGCGCCATGCTCCAGGACGCGCCGCTCTTCGAGGACATCGCCGAGGAGTTCGCGGGTCGCCTCTCGGACCGTGTGCTCGTCGCCCACAACGCCATCTTCGACTGGCAGATGATCTCCCGGGAGTACGCGCGGGCCGCCACGACGGCGCCCGTCCGTCAGCGGCTGTGCACCATCGCCCTGTCGAAGGAACTGAAACTGCCGCTGCCCAACCACAAGCTGGAGTCCCTCGCCGCGCACTTCGGCGTGGTCCAGCAGCGCGCCCACCACGCGCTCGACGACGCCCGGGTGCTCGCGGAGGCCTTCCGTCCGTCGCTGCACGCCGCCGCGCGGGACAACGTACGGCTGCCCCTGCTGGAGTGCCGGCCGTTGACGGAGTGGTCGGACACGCCGGTCGCCCCCCGGGTCGGCTACCAGGGGCCGTTCGGCGCGACCAGCTGGCGGGCCTCCCGCAAGCGGCCCGCGTGCCCCCACCCCAACCCGGGGCGGTTCGAGGACGGCAAGCCCCTCAAGCAGGGCATGCGGATCGCCTTCTCCGGGGACACCTCCGTGGACCGGGAGCTGCTGGAGGACCGGGCGATCGAGGCCGGCCTGCACGTCGCGACGAGTGTGTCGCGACTCACGAGCCTGCTCGTCACCAACGACCCGGACTCCTCGACCTCGAAGACCGTCAAGGCGAAGTCCTTCGGCACCCCGGTCCTCGACGAGGCAGCCTTCACCCACCTGCTGCGGGACGTGGCTGCGGCAGACGGGTGAGCGTCGCGCGACTCGCCCGGCGCCCTCCTTCCCGGTCCGCCCGTCCGGTTCCACCCTGTGGCGCATGGCACGTTGTGAGGTCTGCGGAAACGATTACGGGATGTCCTTCGAGGTGCACGCGCAGGGCGCGGTGCACGTCTTCGACTGCTTCTCCTGCGCCATTCACCGCATGGCGCCCATCTGCGAGCACTGCCGGGTCCAGATCATCGGGCAGGGCGTCGACGTCGAGGGGCAGTGGTACTGCGGGGCGCACTGCGCCCGTGCGGCCGGGAAGGCGGGCATCGTCGATCACGTCTGACTCCGCGTCGCTCCCGACCGGGCGTCCCCCGACCCGCCGTCCCGCGAACCCATCGGCTGTCAAACCCGTCACCGAACCCGTCACCGAACCCCTCTGTCCGGACCCCGGACGGCCACCCGGCCGCCGGGGTCTTCTCGGCTGGGGGTAACGTCGAGGGCGTGTACCGCTTTGTACTGACCCGGCAGTGGGTGTGCCTGCACCTCATCGCCCTCGCCCTCATCCCGGCGATGATCAAGTTGGGCTTCTGGCAGTTCCACCGCCATGAGCACCGGGTGGCACAGAACGAGCTGATCGCGAGGAACCTGTACGGGAAGCCGGTGCCCGTCACCGAGCTCACCTCCCCCGGTCACACCGTCCCCCGGGCCGACTACTGGCGCGCGGTCACCGCGACGGGCACGTACGACGCGGCGCACGAGGTCGTGGTCCGCCGCCGGACCAACAACGACGACAAGGTCGGCTTCCACGTCATCACCCCGCTGGTGCTGCGCGACGGCCGGGTCGTCCTGGTCAACCGCGGCTGGGTGGCGGGCGGCGACGACGCGCGCGCCTACCCGCCGGTACCGGCCGCGCCCAAGGGCGAGATCACGGTCACCGGACGACTGAAGGCCGACGAGACGAGCGGCGACAGCGGGATCAGGGACCGCAAGGGGCTGCCGGATCGCCAGGTGATGCTGATCAACAGCACGCAGCAGGCGGAGTCCGTGGGCCGGACCGTCCTCGGCGGCTACGTGGAACTCACCGCACCGGTCCCGGCGAACGACAGCCCGGAGCCGGTGGGCGACCCCGATCACGACTCGATCGGCGCGCACATGGCGTACGCGATCCAGTGGTGGATGTTCACGGCCGGGGTGCCGGTGGGGTGGGTGATCCTGGTGCGCCGGGAGAAGCGGGACCGCGCGGAGGCGGCGGCGAAGGCCTCCTCGGAATCGGTGCCCGCTCCGGCGTAGCGTGTCGGGCATGGATCTTGGACTGAAGGACCGTGTCTACGTCGTCACCGGAGCCACCCGCGGGCTGGGCTTCGCCTCCGCGCGCGAGCTGACCGCCGACGGCGCGAAAGTCGTACTGACCGGCCGCGACGCCGGGCGCGCGGCCGAGGCCGCCGCCTCCCTGGGCCCGAACGCGGTGGGAGTGGCGGCGGACAACGCCGATCCGGCGGCGGCCGCCCGTCTCGTCGCCGAGGCCCGGGAACGCTTCGGGCGCCTCGACGGCATCCTGATCAGCGTCGGCGGCCCGGCCCCGGGCACGGCCGCGGACAACACCGACGAACAGTGGGCCGCCGCCTTCGAGTCGGTCTTCCTGGGCGCGGTCCGGCTCGCGCGCGCCGCGGCGGCCGAGCTGGGCGAGGGAGGCGTCATCGGGTTCGTGCTGTCGGGATCTGTGCACGAGCCGATCCCCGGGCTGACGATCTCGAACGGGCTGCGGCCGGGACTGGCCGGCTTCGCGAAGTCCCTGTCCGTGGAGCTGGGCCCGCGCGGGATCCGGGTGGTCGGGCTGCTGCCGGCCCGGATCGACACGGACCGGGTCCGGGAGCTGGACGCCCTGTCCGGCGACGCGGACACCGCCAGGGTGGCGAACGAGTCCCGGATCCCGCTGCGGCGTTACGGCACACCGGAGGAGTTCGGTCGCACGGCGGCCTTCCTGCTGTCCCCGGCTGCCTCCTACCTGACGGGCGTCATGCTGCCGGTCGACGGAGGCTCACGCCACGGCTTCTGACGACCGCTTGCGACGCCGGCTCGCGCCCCTCGCCGTATGGCTCGGCTCGTGCGGCTCGGGTCTCAGGTGACCCGGGCCGCCCGGTGCGAGCCGACCTTGAGCCGGGCCTCCGCGGGGAGTTCGGGCAGGCCCGCCGAGGCCCGGGCGTGGGCGAGGACCGGCCCGGCGAGCCCGGCCAGGGCGTCGGCCGGGACCGCGTGCGGTTCCAGCTCCAGCGCGACCCGCAGGCTCGGAGTCTCCCGGCGCCCGCGCAGCGCGACCCGGCAGCGGGCGACCCCGTCGAGGGCCCCCGCCTCCGCGGCCACCGCCGACTCCAGCGCCCGCCCGCGCAGCAGCGCGTACGCCCCGTCCCCGGTGTCCACGAGCACGGCGTCCAGGCGGGACCTGCGCAGTTGCGCCAGCAGCCACCACAGTGCGAGCAGCACGCACAGGCCCAGCCCGGCGATCACCGCCCACCACCAGCCGTCCGCGTGCCCGTACCGGCGCCGGACCTCCGCCGTCAGCAGCGGCGCGTACCGGTCGCCGAACGGCCAGGACCGGGTGAGCACCGTGATCCCGACAGCCAGCAGCACGGCTCCGATGATGGCCAGCAGTACCCGGTTGACCGAGCCGAGCATCGCGTCACCCTTTCCGGTTGACCCGTACGCGGGGCCCCGGCTCGTGCACGAGACCCAGTTCCTCGATGCCGACGGCGAGTACCGCCTCCAGGTCGGCCCGTACCTCGTCCAGTTCGCGGAAGTGCGAGCCGGCCCGTACCCCGATGCGGGACCGGCCCACCTTGACCCGCACGGAGTTCACCCCGGACACCTCCATGGCCCGGTCGCGCAGCACCAGCCCGGCCGCCTTGCGCCCCAGCCCGGCCCGCACCCCCGACTCCGAGGTGCGCATCTGCAGGATTCCGCGCAGCCCCGGGGTGATCGCCAGCACCAGCAGGACCGCCCCGATCAGCGCCAGGACCCCGGCGCCGATCAGGACCTCCGGGTCGGCGGGGGTGTAGCGCTCCAGTTGGCGGGCGAGTTCCCGACGCCAGCGCATGCCGGGCCGGTGGGCGCGTACGGCCGCCAGGTCGTACAGGAGCACTCCGGCCGCGCCGAGCACGGCCAGCGCGGTCAGCGCGGCCGGGATCCGGCGCGCGGAGCGGAAGCGGCGGGCACCCGCCGTCACCGCAGCCGCCGGTCCCGCCCGGCGGCCGCCGGGCTCAGGTGCACGGGGTGCCGGTGCGCGGGGTGCAGGTGCTCGACCTCGACGGCCACCTCGGGCACCGTCATCGACGCGCACTGTTCGATGCGTTCGGCCACCCGGCGGCGGACGGCCGCGCTCTGGGCGGCGACGTCGGACGGGTAGGGCAGCTCCAGGCTCACCCGTACGCGTGCGATGTCGTGGTGGACGGTGACGGTGGCGTGCGGGGGCGCCGCCGCGTCCGCCTCGGCGACGAGCGCCTCGCGTGCGGCCTGCGCCGCGATCTTGGCGACGACCCGGTCGGCGATGCGGGTGGATCCCCGCTCGCCGGCGGGCACCCGGGTCGGCGTGGCCCGCGGGGTGCTGGTGCTCATAGGGGCCTCACCTGCGCCGGTCGTCGCGTGGGCGGAACAGGTCACCGAGTTCGAGGTCGCCGTCGAAGAAGCGGCCGACGATGAAGCCGATGGCGCCGAGGGCGGCGACCAGCAGAAAGGCACCGAAGCCGCCGAAGTAGCCGGCGAACCCCATTCCCATGCCGGCCAGCAGGCCGGCAACCGCCATGCTCATGCGGGTCCTCTCGGCTAGTGGAGCCTGGATTCCGGCTCGTCGTCTTCCTCGTCGGGCAGCTTGACGTCACTGACCGCGATGTTGACCTCGACGACCTCCAGGCCCGTCATGCGCTCGACCGCCGAGATGACGTTCTCGCGTACGGCCCGGGCGACATCGCGGATCGACACGCCGTAGTCGACGACGATCTCCAGATCGAGAGCCGTCTGGACCTCGCCGACCTCCGCCTTGACGCCCCGGGACACGGAGGCTTTCGCCCCGCCGGGAACGCGGTCGCGGACGGCGCCGAAGGTGCGGGAGAGGCCGGTGCCGCTGCCCATCGCGTGGACTCCGACCACCTCGCGGGCGGCCAGTCCGGCGATCTTCTCGACCACCCCGTCGGCGATGCTGGTGCGGCCCCGTTCGGCCGGGTCCCGGTGGGAACCCCCTGCTGTGGATTCGGTCATCGTGTGTCCCTTCGCGCTTGCGGACTCCCGACCACGGTAAGCGCGAAGGCGCCTCGGCGCGCCGTGGACTGGGCCGATCGGTCCACCCTCCGCCGTCCGCCCGCCCGACCCGGCGCCGACCGGGTTCCGGCGGCACGGACACCGGGCCGCGGAATGGCGGCGAGCCCGCACACGCCGACGGGGCCCGGACCCCCCGCGCGCACGGCGCCGGTGCGCGGGGGGTCCGGGCCCCGTCGGGGCGTGGAGGGGTCGAGGGTCAGTCGGAGAGCCCCGCCAGGTCACGCAGGCGACGCGCCTGGGCGGCGCGCTCCGCGGTGCGCTGGGCGTCGTAGGGCCGGGCCGTGGCCTCTCGGAGCAGGGCCTTGGTCTCGATGACCGCGTCCCGCGGCGGGGCCAGGAGCGCGGTGGTCAGGTCCTTGACGGCCGCGTCGAGTTCGTCGACGGCGACCACCAGGTTGGCGAGGCCCACCCGCTCGGCCTCCTCGGCGTGCACGGAGCGTCCCGTCGCGCAGATCTCCAGCGCGCGGGCGTAGCCGACGAGCGAGGTCAGCGGCTGGGTCCCGGCCAGGTCGGGCACCAGTCCCAGGCTGGTCTCGCGCATGGCGAACTGGACGTCGTCCGCCACCACGCGCAGGTCGCACGCGAGCGCGAGCTGGAAGCCGGCGCCGATCGCGTGCCCCTGCACGGCGGCGACGGAGATGATGTCGTTGCGCCGCCACCAGGTGAATGCCTCCTGGTACTCGGCGATGGTGCTGTCGAGCAGTTCGTCCGAACCGCGCGCCAGATCGAGGAAGGACGGCTCACCCTCGAAGCCTTCAGGGGTGAACGCCTGACGGTCGAGCCCTGCGGAGAAGGACTTGCCTTCGCCGCGCAGCACGACGACCCGAACGGTGCCCGGCAGCGACCGTCCGGCCTCCGTCAACGCCCGCCAGAGCGCGGGGGATTGAGCGTTTCGCTTGGCCGGATTGGTCAATGTCACCGTGGCGACCGTGTCGTCGACGGTGAGCCGTACGCCGTCCTTGTCGAGCAGAGCCATGTCGGTGCCCTCCGGTGTGTAGTCGGCCGCGAGCCCGGCCTAAGTGACTGCACAGTAACCACCCGGTCGACCACATGACCGACCGGGGGGTCACCGAAGGAACCATCAAAGCCTCGGAACCGTTTGAGCAGAACGTCAAACGTCACGCATGGAGCTGTGGAGCGTCTCCGGCCGGATCAGGCCGAGGCCGCCTTCTTGCCGCGCGTCGCGCCACCGCGACCACGCAGCACGACTCCGGACTCACTGAGCATCCGATGGACGAATCCGTACGACCGACCGGTTTCGTCGGCCAGCGCCCGGATACTCGCACCGGAGTCATATTTCTTCTTCAGGTCTGCCGCGAGCTTGTCGCGCGCGGCGCCGGTTACCCGGCTGCCCTTCTTCAGAGTCTCGGCCACCCGTGCCTCCTCATGGGAAGTGCGCTCTGGACTTCTCATGATCACCCCTCCCACGCTTCCTGGCCACCCATTCAGCAAGGTCGGTGCGACGGCATTTCTCAAGGAGTGGACACCGCGGCGGAACGGGATCTCCCCTTCCGTCGCATGACCTCCGTCACATTCCTTCACCCTCGACATGAATCAGCAGGTCAGGGGCCCGGCGCGGAAAAGACAACGGCTCCGGCCGCTTACCCGAACGGGTAGGGCCGGAGCCGTCGAACACCGTGCTGCGGTATGAGACCGCCTCACTCAGATGATGGATCACACGTGGGCCGAATGATCCATAAGGAACTGGATCAACGAACCGGAACCCCTCGGAGGTCCTTCGACACGCCGATCAGGCGAGGGCGACCAGGTCCCGGTAGTCCGGACCCCACAGGTCCTCGACCCCGTCCGGCAGCAGGATGATCCGCTCCGGTTCCAGCGCCTCGACCGCGCCCTCGTCGTGCGTGACGAGGATGACGGCGCCCTTGTACGTGCGCAGCGCGCCCAGGATCTCCTCGCGGCTGGCCGGGTCGAGGTTGTTCGTGGGCTCGTCGAGGAGCAGTACGTTCGCCGAGGAGACGACCAGCGTGGCCAGGGCCAGCCGGGTCTTCTCGCCGCCGGAGAGCACGCCCGCGGGCTTGTCCACGTCGTCGCCGGAGAACAGGAACGAGCCGAGCGTCTTGCGGACGGCGACCAGGTCCAGGTCCGGGGCGGAGGAGCGCATGTTCTCCAGGACCGTGCGCTCCGGGTCCAGGGTCTCGTGCTCCTGGGCGTAGTAGCCCAGCTTGAGGCCGTGACCGGGGACGACCGTGCCGGTGTCCGGCTTCTCGGTGCCCGAGAGCAGGCGCAGCAGCGTGGTCTTGCCGGCGCCGTTGAGGCCGAGGATGACCACGCGGGAGCCCTTGTCGATGGCCAGGTCGACGTCGGTGAAGATCTCCAGGGACCCGTAGGACTTCGACAGGCCCTCGGCGGTGAGCGGGGTCTTGCCGCAGGGCGCCGGGTCCGGGAAGCGGAGCTTGGCGACCTTGTCGGAGACGCGGACGGCGTCGAGGCCCGCGAGCAGCCGGTCGGCGCGCTTGGCCATGTTCTGCGCGGCGACGGTCTTGGTGGCCTTGGCGCGCATCTTGTCGGCCTGCGAGTTCAGGGCCGCGGCCTTCTTCTCGGCGTTCTGGCGTTCGCGCTTGCGGCGCTTCTCGTCGGCCTCGCGCTGCTGCTGGTAGAGCTTCCAGCCCATGTTGTAGACGTCGATCTGGGAGCGGTTCGCGTCCAGGTAGAAGACCTTGTTGACGACGGTCTCGACCAGGTCGACGTCGTGGGAGATCACGATGAAGCCGCCGCGGTAGGTCTTCAGGTAGTCGCGCAGCCAGACGATGGAGTCGGCGTCGAGGTGGTTCGTCGGCTCGTCGAGGAGCAGGGTGTCGGCGTCCGAGAAGAGGATGCGGGCGAGCTCGACGCGGCGGCGCTGGCCACCGGAGAGGGTGTGGAGCGGCTGGCCGAGGACCCGGTCGGGCAGGCCGAGGGCGGCCGAGATGGTCGCGGCCTCCGCCTCGGCGGCGTACCCGCCCTTGGTCAGGAACTCGGTCTCCTGGCGCTCGTACTGCTTCATCGCCTTGTCGCGGGTGCCGCCGGAGCCGGTGGCGATGCGCTCCTCGTTCATGCGCATCTTCTTGATCAGCACGTCGAGGCCGCGTGCGGAGAGGATCCGGTCGCGGGCCAGTACGTCGAGGTCGCCGGTGCGCGGGTCCTGCGGCAGGTAGCCGACCTCACCGGATCGGGTGATCGTTCCGCCGGCGGGCTGGCCCTCGCCCGCGAGGCACTTGGTGAGGGTGGTCTTGCCCGCCCCGTTGCGGCCGACCAGACCGATGCGGTCGCCCTTGGCGACGCGGAAGGAGGCGGACTCGATGAGGATGCGGGCGCCGGCGCGCAGCTCGATGCCGGTGGCGGTGATCACGGAAATACTCCAGGGCGGTGGGGACGGCGGAAGGGGGGCAGGACGCGCGGGACTCCGACGCCGCTAATCCGCGAGGAGATTTGCCATGGAGACATTCTAACGGGGGCGCGCAACCACTTTTCGGGCCGCCCGGCATCGATCACGCCCGGCGGCGGCCCCTCCCCCGTGTCCCCCGTTCGGCGCAGGGCCCACGCCGATCACCCGGGGCGCGTATCAGGATGAAGGGGTTGATACTCGCCGCAGGGGCGGACACGAGGAATCGAGGGCGGTGCGGCATGCAGTTCGACGACGACGCCAATCTGGACACGTCCGAGGTCAAGGACGTGCGGGGCAGCCGCATCCCCGGCGGGAAGGCCACGGTCGGCGGCGGCATCGTCGGTTTGATCGCACTGGTCATGGGGTTGCTCTTCGGCGTGGGCCCCGAGCAACTGGGGCTGACCGAGGGCAACCCCGAGCCGGTGGCCACCTCCTCTTCCGCGAGCCAGGTGCAGCAGGCCTGCCGCACGGGGCAGGACGCGAACACCCGTGAGGACTGCCGGCTCGTCGCGGTGGTGAACAGCACCCAGGACTTCTGGAAGCAGGAGTTCCAAAGGCGCGGGGGCCGGTACACCCCGGCCTCCACGGTGTTCTTCACCGGCCGGGTGAACACCGCGTGCGGCACGGCCACCTCCGCGGTCGGCCCCTTCTACTGCCCGTCCGACCGGCAGGTCTACCTGGACCTCGGCTTCTTCGAGGAGCTGCGGACGAAGTTCGGCGCGAGCGGCGGCCCCTTCGCCCAGGCCTATGTCGTCGCCCACGAGTACGGGCACCACATCCAGAACCTGACCGGCACCCTCCAGCGGGCCCAGGACGGCCGGCAGGGCGCGAACAGCAACGCGGTCAAGGTCGAGCTCCAGGCGGACTGCTACGCGGGGGTGTGGGCGCACAACGCGACGCGCACCCCGGACGAGTCCACCGGGCGCCCGCTGATCACGAAGCTGACCGACGAGGACATCAAGGACGGTCTGGACGCGGCGGCGGCGGTCGGCGACGACCGGATCCAGGAGAAGTTCCAGGGGCGGGTCACCCCGGAGTCGTGGACGCACGGCAGCGCCGAGCAGCGCCGGCAGTGGTTCTACCAGGGCTACCGGACCGGCGACATGGCCCAGTGCAACACCTTCCGCTGACTGTCGGTGGCGCCTGCCATGCTGTGTCGTGGGTCACATGCCGGTGGTGACAGGCCGTTGGTCACGGACCCGTCCAGGCACGCAGGCGCACTGCACCAGAGGGAGTGATCGTCATGGCAGGTGTTCCGTCCGTCTACCCGACTCTGCTCTACCGCGACGCCAAGACCGCGATCCAACTGCTGACGGAGGCGTTCGGGTTCACGCAGGTCGCGGTGTACGAGGGTGAGGACGGGGCCGTGATGCACGCGGAACTGTCCTACGGCAACGGCGCGGTGATGCTCGGCAGCAAGGGCCGCGGCGGACAGTTCGACGAGGTCATGGCGCAAGCCGGGCCGGCGGGGGTGTACGTGGTCGTCGACGACGTGGACGCCCACCACCGCAGAGCGGTCGAGCACGGGGTGGAGATCCTGATGGAGCCCACCGACCAGGACTACGGATCGCGCGATTACATGGCGCGCGACGCCGAGGGCAACGTCTGGAGCTTCGGGACGTACGCGCCGCAGATCTGACCCTGCGGCGCGTCCTTCGGCGCCTCGTTGCCGTGCGCGGGCTACGCCCCGCCGGTGTGCACCTGGAAGGCGGCCCGCCGGACCGCCTTGGCCAGGGCGGGGTCGGGGTGGGCCGCGGCCAGCGCGACCAGGACCTGCACGGTGCGCGGGTGGCCGACGGCGCGGACCTCGTCGAGCAGCCGCGGGACCGTGGTGCGGACCGCCGAGTCGAGGTGGCGGGCCAGCAGTTCGGCCTCGCCGTGGTCGGCGATGGCCGCCGCCGTGTCCACCCACAACCAGGTGGACTCCTCGGCGGTGAGCACGTCCTGGGCCTCGTCCGGGTCCACTCCGTCGTGTTCGGCGAGCCAGAGCAGGGCGTACGGGCGCAGCGCGGGTTCCCGTACGGCGGCGCGCACGTCGGGCTCGGCGGGGGCGCCGACCACGCGAAGGGCCTCGAAGGCGAGTCCGCGCGTCAGGGCGTCCTCGCCGCGGGCGGCCTGGAGGAGTTCGCCGACGGCGTGGCCGACGGGCCGGGCGGCGAGCCAGGCCCGGTACTCGGCGCGGGCGGGTCCCGGGGTGAGCCGGGCGCAGCCGTGCAGCATCGCGGCGGCGGACTGCTCGATGTTCCCGGCGGGGCTCTGCGCGGCGACGCAGATCTGTTCCAGCTTGACCCAGACGGCCCAACTGCCCAGGGGCGTCAGGGCGGCCTGTGCGGGGCCGAGGGTGACGGCGTCCACGGCGGCGAGGCCGCCGAGCGCCCAGCGCAGCAGCCGGGCGAGCGGAACGGGCTGCGCGGGGGCGCCCTGCGCCGGGAGGACGGCCTGCGCGGTCGCCGCGGTGGCCGTCGCCCCGTCCGGGTCGCCGTTCGCCCCGTCCGGGTCGCCGTTCGCGCAGCTCCCGTAGGGCACTTCGCAGCGCTCGTCGCGCAGTTCGGTGACGCGCTGGTCGAGCAGGTCCAGCAGGTCCGGGACGGTCACCGGGCCGGCGGACAGTTGGAGCAACGAGAGCAGTTGCGGCATGGCCTCGACCACTTCCGCAACGACGGCGGGGGCGATGTCGGCGGGGGCCGGGTGGACGAGGGACCAGGCGTCGAAGAGGGCCACCCAACCCCGCAGCACGGCCGTGTCGTCGCGGTCCCAGGCGCGCAGCCGCCAGCCCGGCCGGGCGTCGCCGCCGTGCACCTCGACGAGACCGGAGAGTCGGGAGCGGTCCCAGCCGACCCTGATCTGGCCGTGGGTCAGGTTCAGTTCCGCCGAGGCCCGTTCGACGTCGGCGGTCGACAGTCCCGCCGCCGGTGCGGGTCGGCCGCCGTCGCCCGCCCCGAGGTGCAGCTCGGCCCAGCGGGCCAACCGCACCGCGTCGGCGAGGGAGGCCCGGGCCCTGTTCGCCAGCTCGGCCGTGGCGGGTGTGCCCGCCGGAGGCCGGGGGGCGGGTCGGGTCCTTCGGTCGGTCACCGCCTTGCGGGCCGCGGCCACGGAACGCGGGGAGACGAGTCGGAGTCTGGAGTCGCGAGCCAACTGCTCATCAGGCTTTCGGGACGTCACGGAAGCAGTCTCGCCCGTCACTGGCCGAAAGCCCAAACGGAAGCGGTCGTTACCGCCGGCCGCCGGGGGGACGGAACGGAACAAACCGCCCTCCGCATCCCGTCCGGCACACGCCCGTCACATGGCCCGTCACATGAGGGGGGTGAGAAAGCGGCGCAGCGCCTCCTCGTAGCCGGCGGGGTCGGCGTTCCACATCGCACCGTGCGGGGCGTCGGGAACGGTGCGCAGGGTGACGAGGTCGGGTCGGGCGGCGGCGAGCCGGCGGGACGGCTCCCACGGGGCGAGCCCGTCGTCCGGGCCGTGGAAGATCAGGACGGGGACGCGCAGCGCGGCGGGGTCCGCCCCCGGGGCGCGCCGGTCGGCCCGCAGTCCGGCGCGGCCCTCGGCGGCGCGGACGGCGAGCGGGATCAGCGGCGCGGGGGTGCGTCGGGCGGCGGCCAGGCCCCTCAGGGTGGCGTGCCAGTCGAGCACCGGGGAGTCGAGCACCACCCCCGAGATCCGACCGGCCAGCGCGGACCTCTCGACGACGCGCAGGGCCATGGCGGCCCCCGTGGACCAGCCGTGCAGGATCACCCGGCGGGCGCCGTAGCGGAGGGCGTAGCGGATGGCCGCGTCCAGGTCCCGCCATTCGGATTCGCCGAGGTGGCCGAGGCCGTCCGGGGAGGCGGGGGCGCCCAGGTCGCCGCGGTAGGCGAGGTCGAGGACGGGGAGGTGGTGGCGGTGCAGGAAGGGCATGACCACCATCGGGTGTTCCCGGGTGGCGCCGAGACCGTGCACGGTGATCACCCAGGTGTCCCGGGCCGCGGGGACGAACCAGGCGGGCAGCGGGCCGAGCTCGCCGGGGACGTCCACGTCCGCGTGGTCGAGCCCGAGGGCGGTGCGCGGGTTGCCGAGGTGCACCTGGGGGGTGAGGGTGACCCGGGTTCCGGGGTGGAGGCTGCCGTGGGTGACGGCGACGAGCCGCCGGACGACGGTGTCCGGGGCGTGCGGGACATCGGCGACGACCGGGCCGACCACCGCGTGCACCCCGGGCGCGTCCAGTCCGTACGTGCCGGGGCGCAGGGAGGCGAGCGAGCGGGTCAGCGTGATCCGGTCGGCGGTGATGGAGTGGACGCTGAGGCGGGGGCCGCCGGGGAGCGGGCGGCCGGGTTCGGGGCGCAGGGCCGCGTCGGCGGCGTACCGACCGGCGGCGACGGCGGCAGCGCCGGCACCGATCAGGGTCGTGGTGACGGCCGCTGCCGTCGTCGTGGCGGTTCGCACCGCTCCAGTCTCGGCGCGCGAGGGCGGACGGGCCACCGGAGGGGATGCGTCCGCCTTCGTCGGCGGGGCAAACGGAACGGGGACCGGAACGCTGCCGCCGGGACGTGTGCGGGAGTGATGTAGGTCTCTTCGGGGCCTGCGGGAGGGGCCTCCATCCGGCCGAAGCGCCCGCGCGTGACGGCGTGTTCACCCCGCCCTGACGTGCATTAATCGATATATCTACGAAGGAATCGGGAAATACGACCCGATCGAGCCTCGGCTTGATCCACCACCCGGTCCCATCCAGTTCATCTTCCGTTCACTCAGGTTGCCTACGGTCGCCGAACCACTGACGTCAAACAGAAGCCTGGGTAAATGGAGCACATAACGCTTCTCCTCGGGATCGTGGTCATCACCGCTCTCGTGTTCGACTTCACGAACGGTTTCCACGACACGGCCAACGCGATGGCCACCACCATCTCGACCGGCGCCCTCAAGCCCAAGACCGCGGTCGCCATGTCCGCCGTGCTGAACCTGGTCGGCGCCTTCCTGTCGGTGGAGGTCGCCAAGACGATCTCCAGCGGACTCGTCAACGAGAGCGGCATCCAGCCCGAAGTGATCTTCGCGGCGCTCGTCGGCGCGATCCTCTGGAACCTGGTGACCTGGCTGGTCGGCCTGCCCTCCAGCTCCTCGCACGCGCTCATGGGCGGCCTGATCGGCGCGGCCGTCGCCTCGGCCGGTCTCGACGCCGTCAACGGCGGCGTGATCGTCACCAAGGTCCTGCTGCCCGCCATCGCCGCGCCGCTGGTCGCCGGTGTCGCCGCGATGCTGGCCACGAAGCTCTCGTACAAGGTCGGCAAGAACCTCGGCGAGAAGACCTCGGCCAAGGGCTTCCGGGCCGGTCAGATCACCTCCGCAGGTCTCGTCTCGCTGGCGCACGGCACCAACGACGCGCAGAAGACGATGGGCATCATCACCCTGGCGCTCGTCGCCGGGAACGCCCTGCCCGCCGGGTCCAACCCGCCGGTCTGGGTCATCGTCTCCGCGGGTCTCGCCATCGCGATGGGCACCTACCTGGGCGGCTGGCGCATCATCCGCACCATGGGCAGCGGCCTGACCGACCTGCACCCGCAGCAGGGCTTCGCCGCCCAGACCTCGGCCGCCAGCGTCATCCTGGCCTCCTCGAACCTCGGCTTCTCCCTCTCCACCACCCACTCGTGCTCCGGCGCGGTCATGGGCGCGGGGCTGGGTCGCAAGGGCGGTGTGGTCCGCTGGTCCACCGCCACCCGGATGTTCATCGCCTGGGGCCTGACCCTGCCGGCCGCCGGCCTCGTCGCCGCGGGCGCCGAGCTGGTCATGCGCACCGGTGACATCGGCGTCGCCGCCGTCGCGGTCTTCCTCGTCGCGTCCTGCTTCGCCATCTGGGTCATCTCGCGCCGCCAGGTCGTCGACCACCACAACGTCAACGCCGCGGAGCCCGCCGGCTCCGAGGTCGCGATCGAGGAGCCCGGCGTGGTCACCACGGCCATCGCGGCCGTCACCGTCCCGCCGACCCAGGCCGCCGCGGCCTCGATCGCCGCGGACGACGACCTCCGGGCCACCATCCCGGCCGCCGCCGCCCCCGCGGCCCCGACGACCCCGTCGGCTCCGGCCGCCGCGGTCTGACCCCCGAGAACGACAGAGGAATCCGCAGTATGAAGATCGACTGGGCAGCACTCGGCTCCGTCTTCGGGGTCAGCCTCTCCGCCACCGTCGCCCTCGTGGCCCTCTTCACCCTGGGTCTGGTCGGCCTGTCCAAGCACGAGGCCGCCACCGAGCAGGGCGGGGCAGCGACCCTGGCCCGCAGCGGCGCCTACGCGTGCTTCGCGCTCTGCGCGGCGGCCGTGACCTTCGGGATCTACCTGATCGTCAGCTGACGTCGCACGTCCGAAAGCTCCCTCCGGGTCCGTCCCGGGGGGAGCTTTCGCATGCCGCCGCCCCACACTCACCGCAGGTCAACAGCAAGTTGACGGGCGTTCCTGGGCCGTGGTGGACTGCCCGAGCCAATACGGCGGCATGGAGAGGAAGTCCGGTGCGAATCCGGCGCGGTCCCGCCACTGTCACCGGGGAGCGCACACCACCCGTGCGCCCCGGGAGCCAGGAACTCTCGCCGCCGGACACGTCGAACCAGGGCGCGGACCCTGAGTGAGGACATACCTGCCACCATGCGTGCCGATCGCGTTTTCGCGTACGGCGTCACGGCGGGCCTGATCGGCGACCGGATCCTCGGGGATCCGCGCCGCGGGCACCCCGTGGCCGCCTTCGGAAGAGCCGCCGCCTCCGTCGAACGCGCCCTGTGGCGCGACGACCGCGCCCGCGGCGTGGTGCACGCCCTGGTGTGCGTGGGGGGCGCGGCCGCGCTCGGCGCGCTGGGTTCACGAGCCGTGCGCTCCCGGCCCGCGGCCGCCCGTGTCGCCCTCACCGCCGTCGCGACCTGGGCCGTCGTCGGCGGCACCTCCCTCGGACGGGAGGCCCGTGCCATCGGCGGGGCGCTCCGCGCCGGGGACACCGAGGTGGCCCGTGAACGACTGCCGCACCTGTGCGGGCGCGATCCGCAGGCCCTGGACGATCAGCAGATGGCCCGCGCGGTCGTGGAGTCCGTCGCCGAGAACACCTCCGACGCGGTGGTCGGGGCCCTGGTCTGGGGAGCCGTCGCCGGAGTGCCCGGACTGCTGGCCTTCCGCGCCGTGAACACCCTGGACGCGATGGTGGGCCACAGATCGCCCCGCCACCTGCGCTACGGCTGGGCCTCCGCCCGGCTCGACGACCTGGCCGGCTGGCCGGGAGCCCGGCTGACGGCGCTGGCCGCGGTACTGGCCGGCCCCGACCGGCGGGGAGCCGTACGGGCCTGGCGCGCCGACGCCGCCGCGCACCCGAGCCCGAACGCGGGCCCGGTGGAGGCCTCCTTCGCCGGCGCGCTGGGCGTACGGCTGGGCGGCACCCTCGCGTACGGGGGCCGGGTCGAGCACCGGGCCGTGCTGAACGGCGCCGCGGGCCGGCCGGTGGAGGTCGCGGACATCGAACGTGCCGTACGGCTGTCGCGTCGGGTGACGTGGGTGGCGCTGGCCTCGTGTGTGGCACTGCGGTGTGCGGTGTCGCGTCGGTTCGGGAAGGGAAGCGCGTGACGGGCACCAGGCGGGGCGGCGGTCTGTTGGTCGCCGGGACGACCTCGGACGCGGGCAAGAGCGTGGTCACGGCGGGCATCTGTCGCTGGCTGACCCGCCGGGGCGTCAAGGTCGCCCCGTTCAAGGCCCAGAACATGTCGTTGAACTCCTTCGTCACGCGGGAGGGCGCCGAGATCGGGCGGGCCCAGGCCATGCAGGCCCAGGCCGCCCGCGTGGAGCCGACGGCGCTGATGAACCCGGTGCTGCTCAAGCCCGGCGGCGACCAGAGCAGCCAGGTGGTGCTGCTGGGCAAGCCGGTGGGCGAGATGAGCGCGCGCGGGTTCTTCGGGGAGCCCGGGGGGCCATCGGCCGGCAAGGAGCTGCGCGGGGGCGGTCGGGAACGGCTCCTCGGGGTCGTCACGGACTGTCTGGAGCAGCTCCGGGGCACGTATGACGCCGTGATCTGCGAGGGGGCGGGCAGTCCGGCCGAGATCAACCTGCGCCGGACCGACATCGTGAACATGGGCATCGCGCGGGCCGCGCGCTTCCCCGTGGTCGTGGTCGGCGACATCGACCGGGGCGGGGTCTTCGCGTCGTTCTTCGGGACCACGGCGCTGTTGTCGCCCGAGGACCAGTCGCTGATCGCGGGCTACCTGGTGAACAAGTTCCGCGGCGACGTGTCGTTGCTGGAGCCGGGCATGGAGATGCTGCGCGGGCTGACCGGTCGGGCCACCTACGGGGTGCTGCCGTTCCGGCACGGGCTGGGCATCGACGAGGAGGACGGCCTGCGGGTCTCGCTGCGGGGCGCGGTGCGCGAGTCCGCGGTGGCCCCGCCGGTGGGCGCGGACGTGCTGCGCGTCGCGGTGTGCGCGGTTCCGCTGATGTCGAACTTCACGGACGTCGACGCGCTCGCGGCGGAGCCCGGGGTGGTGGTCCGGTTCGTGGACCGGGCCGAGGAACTGGTCGACGCCGACCTGGTCGTCGTACCGGGCACCCGCGGCACGGTGAAGGCGTTGGCGTGGCTGCGGGAGCGCGGTCTCGCCGACGCGCTGGCCGCGCGGGCGGCCGAGGGGCGGCCGGTCCTGGGGATCTGCGGCGGGTTCCAGGTGCTCGGCGAGCACATCGAGGACGAGGTGGAGTCCCGGGCGGGCGCCGTCGACGGTCTCGGCCTGCTGCCGGTGCGGGTCCGCTTCGCCCGGGAGAAGACCCTGGCGCGGCCCGTGGGCTCGGCGCTGGGCGAGGAGGTCTCGGGGTACGAGATCCACCACGGCGTGGCCGAGGTGCTGGGCGGGACCCCGTTCCTGGACGGCTGCCGGGTCGGGGAGGTGTGGGGTACGCACTGGCACGGCTCGCTGGAGTCGGACGGCTTCCGCCGGGCGTTCCTGCGGGAGGTGGCGGCCGCGGCCGGGCGGCGTTTCGTCCCGGCGCCGGACACCTCGTTCGGCGTGCTGCGCGAGGAACAGCTCGACCTGCTGGGCGACCTGATCGAGGAACACGCCGACACCGACGCGCTGCTGCGGCTGATCGAGGGCGGGGCCCCGGCGGGCCTTCCCTTCCTGCCGCCGGGCGCCCCGTGAGGGGCGCGGGCGCCGGTCGGGCCGTACATCCGAGGGGCCGCCGATCCGGCGGCTCCGATGTCCATCGCAAGCCACTCGAAGGAGTGACCGTCTCATGAGCAGCGCCCACTTTCCGTTCTCGGCCGTGGTCGGGCAGGACGACCTGCGGTTGGCCCTGCTCCTCAACGCCGTGAGCCCGGCGGTCGGCGGCGTGCTCGTGCGCGGCGAGAAGGGGACCGCGAAGTCCACCGCCGTGCGCGCGCTGTCCGCGCTGCTGCCGCGGGTGGACGTCGTACCCGGCTGCCGGTTCTCGTGCGCGCCCGCCGCGCCCGACCCGGACTGCCCCGACGGACCCCACGAGCCGGGTCCCGGCGGGGAACGCCCGGCCCGGATGGTCGAGTTGCCCGTCGGCGCCTCCGAGGACCGCCTGGTCGGCTCCCTCGACATCGAACGGGCCCTGTCCGAGGGCGTGAAGGCCTTCGAGCCCGGCCTGTTGGCCGACGCGCACCGGGGGATCCTGTACGTCGACGAGGTGAACCTGCTGCACGACCACCTGGTGGACGTGCTGCTCGACGCCGCCGCGATGGGCGCCTCGTACGTCGAACGCGAGGGTGTCTCCGTACGGCACGCGGCCCGGTTCCTGCTCGTCGGGACGATGAACCCGGAGGAGGGCGAGCTGCGCCCGCAGCTCCTGGACCGGTTCGGGCTGACCGTCGAGGTCGCCGCGTCGCGCGAGCCGGCGCAGCGCGTCGAGGTGGTGCGCCGCCGGCTGGCCTACGAGGACGATCCCGCCGGGTTCGCGAGCCGCTGGGCCGGTGACGAGCACGATGTGCGTGCCCGGGTGGTGGCCGCGCGGGCCCTGCTGCCGCGGGTCGTGCTCGGTGACACCTCGTTGCTGCGGATCGCCGCCACCTGCGCCGGTTTCGAGGTGGACGGCATGCGCGCCGACATCGTGATGGCCCGTACGGCGACGGCCCTCGCGGCCTGGGCCGGCCGGACCGACGTGCTCAAGGAGGACGTGCGGCAGGCCGCGCTGCTGGCGCTCCCCCACCGCCGCCGGCGGGCCCCGTTCGACGCGCCCGGTCTCGACGAGGACAAGCTGGACCGGATCCTGGACGAGTTCCCCGACGACGAACCGGAGCCCGAACCGGAGCCCGAGGGCCCGGACGACCGCGGCCCCGGGGACGAGGGCCCGGACGACCGCGGGCCGGACGGGGGCGGCGGCGCGCCGCAGGGCGAGGGCCCCGAGGCGCCGGACTCCCCCGAGGTGCCGGAGACCCCCGACACCGGGCAGACCCCGGACGCCGGGGAGGCCCCCGACGCGCCTGAGTCCGCCGAGGGACCGCAGTCCCCGGATCCGCGGGGCGGCGCCCCGGAGCAGGCCGCCGTACGGGCCTCCGAGCCGTTCCGCACCAAGATGTTGAGCGTGCCCGGGCTCGGCGAGGGCGCGGCCGGCCGCCGCTCGCGTGCCCGGACGGCGCACGGCCGCACCACCGGCTCCCAGCGCCCCCGGGGGCAGCTCACGAAGCTGCACCTGGCCGCGACCGTGCACGCCGCCGCCCCGCACCAGAAGGCGCGCGGGCGCAGCGGGCGCGGGCTGGTGGTGCGCAAGGACGACCTGCGGCAGGCCACCCGGGAGGGCCGCGAGGGCAACCTGGTGCTCTTCGTCGTGGACGCGTCCGGTTCGATGGCGGCCCGGCAGCGCATGAGCGCGGTCAAGGGCGCCGTGCTGTCGCTGCTGCTGGACGCCTACCAGCGCCGGGACAAGGTCGGTCTGATCACCTTCCGGGGTGCGGGCGCCGAGCTGGCGTTGCCGCCGACGTCCTCGGTGGACGCGGCCGCCGCGCGGCTGGAGCAGTTGCCGACCGGTGGCCGCACTCCGCTGGCCTCCGGTCTGTTGAAGGCGCGCGAGGTGCTGCGGATCGAGCGGCTGCGGGACCCGTCGCGGCGGCCGCTGCTGGTGGTCGTCACCGACGGGCGGGCCACGTCGGCCGGCGGTCTGGGCGGGGACCCGCGTGAGTTGGCCGGGCGCGGGGCGCGGCTGCTGGCCGCCGAGGGGGTCACCTCGGTCGTCGTGGACTGTGAGAGCGGGCCGGTCCGGCTGGGCCTGGCCGGGGTGTTGGCCGCCGATCTGGGCGGCCCGGCGGTCAGCCTCGACGGGCTGCGGGCCGACAGCCTGGCGGGGCTCGTGAAGAACGTTCGTACATCGGTGGAATCCGCCCGGTCGCCCCAGGGCGCCGGCAACAGGAGGGCCGCGTAATGCCGCAGGGACAGCCGTCCGTCGTTCCGGACGACGGACTCACGACGCGCCAGCGTCGCAACCGCCCGCTCGTCTTCGTCCACACCGGCCCCGGCAAGGGCAAGTCGACGGCGGCCTTCGGGTTGGCGCTGCGCGCCTGGAACCAGGGTTGGCCGATCGGGGTGTTCCAGTTCGTCAAGTCGGCGAAGTGGAAGGTCGGCGAGGAGAACGCGCTGAAGGTGCTCGGCGCCTCGGGCGAGGGCGGTTCCGTCGTCTGGCACAAGATGGGCGAGGGCTGGTCCTGGGTCCAGCGTGACGCGCAGCTCGACAACGAGCAGGCGGCCAAGGAAGGTTGGGAGCAGGTCAAGCGGGATCTGGCCGCCGAGACGCACCGGCTGTACGTGCTCGACGAGTTCGCGTACCCGATGCACTGGGGCTGGATCGACGTGGACGAGGTGATCGAGGTGCTGCGGAACCGGCCCGGCACCCAGCACGTGGTGATCACGGGTCGCAACGCGCCGGAGAAGCTGGTGGAGTTCGCGGACCTGGTCACCGAGATGACCAAGGTCAAGCACCCGATGGACGCCGGCCAGAAGGGCCAGAAGGGCATCGAGTGGTGACGTCGCTCCCCATACCGCGCCTGGTCATCGCCGCGCCGTCCTCCGGCAGCGGCAAGACCACCGTCGCGACGGGCCTGATGGCGGCCTTCTCGGAACGCGGCCTGGCCGTGTCCCCGCACAAGGCCGGCCCCGACTACATCGACCCGGGTTACCACGCGCTGGCCACCGGCCGGCCGGGGCGGAACCTGGACGCCTTCATGTGCGGGCCGGAGCTGGTCGCGCCGCTGTTCGCGCACGGGGCGGCCGGGTGCGACCTCGCCCTGATCGAGGGCGTGATGGGCCTGTACGACGGGGCGGCGGGCCGCGGCGAGCTGGCCTCGACGGCGCAGGTCGCCAAGCTGCTGCGGGCGCCGGTGGTGCTGGTCGTGGACGCCTCCTCGCAGTCGCGGTCGGTGGCGGCGCTGGTGCACGGCTTCGCCTCGTTCGACCCGCAGGTGCGGCTCGGCGGCGTGATCCTCAACAAGGTCGGCTCCGACCGGCACGAGGTCATGCTCCGGGAGGCCCTGGAGGAGGCCGGGATGCCGGTTCTCGGTGTCCTGCGGCGGGCTCCGCAGGTCGCGGCGCCCTCGCGGCACCTGGGGCTGGTACCGGTGGCCGAGCGCCGGGCCGACGCGGTGTCCTCGGTCGGGGCGCTCGCCGACCAGGTCCGGGCGGGCTGTGACCTGGACGCGCTGATGGCCCTGGCCCGCACCGCGCCCCCGCTGGACGGCGAGGCGTGGGACGCCGGCGCGGCGATCGCGTCGGCGGCGGGCCCGGCGGCGGCGCTTGCGGACGGCCTCGCGGAGGCCGGGCGGGGCGGCCGGCCGCTGGTCGCCGTGGCGGGCGGGGCCGCGTTCACGTTCTCGTACGCCGAGCACGCGGAGTTGCTCACCGCCGCCGGCGCGGACGTCATCACCTTCGATCCGCTGCGCGACGAGCGGCTGCCCGACGGGACCGCCGGGCTGGTGATCGGCGGCGGGTTCCCCGAGGTGTACGCGCCCGAGCTGTCCGCCAACGAGCCGCTGCGCGGGGCCGTCGCCGCGTTCGCCGCGGCCGGCGGGCCGGTCGCGGCCGAGTGCGCCGGGCTGCTGTACCTCGGGGCGTCGTTGGACGGCAAGCCGATGTGCGGGGTCCTCGACGCGGACGCCCGGATGTCGGAGCGGCTGACGCTGGGCTACCGCGAGGCGGTGGCGGTGTCCGACAGTTCCCTCGCCGTGGCGGGGACCAGGCTGCGCGGGCACGAGTTCCACCGCACGGTGATCGAGCCGGGCGCCGGGTCCTCGCCCGCGTGGGGGTTCACGCATCCCGAGCGTCGCGTCGAGGGCTTCGTGCGGGGCGGGGTGCACGCCAGCTATCTGCACACGCACTGGGCGGCGGCCCCGGCCGTCGCGCGGCGGTTCGCCGAGTCCGCCCGGCGCTTCGCGGAAGCCTCGGCGCCGGCCCGGTGACCTCGGTCCGCGAGCCGGTGGTCTCAGTCCGCGAGGCCGACCACGAGCCAGATGCCGGCCACCCCGCCCACCGTGCACATCAGCGTGGACAGGGCGGGGTGCTTGTGGTGCGCCTCGGGGAGGATCTCGGCGGCGGCCAGGTACAGCAAGGCACCGCCGAAGAAGCCCAGGTACGCTCCGAGAGGTTCCTCCGGAAGGGTGAACAGCAGAGTGGACGCGGCGCCCACGACGGGCGCGACCGCGTCGGCGAACAGCATCATCAGCGCCTTGCGGCGGTCGTTCCCGTAGAGCCGGGTCAGGGTGTACGTGTTGAATCCGTCGGCGAAGTCGTGGGTGATGACGGCCAGCGCCACGGCGACCCCCATGCCGCCGCCGACCTGGAAGGCCGCGCCGAGGGCCACCCCGTCGGCGAGGCTGTGGCCGACCATCGCGGCGGCGGCGGTGAGACCGACCTCGGGGACCCGGCCGCCGTGCTCGCCGCCGTCCCCGTCCGCGGCGCCGTGCGCGTGCTGCCGCACGGCCAGCAGTCGTTCCACCACGTGCGCGACGAGGAAGCCGGTGACGAAGAGCAGCAGCGCGAGCGGGACGCCGAAGACTTCCCGGCCCGCCGCGTGCATCGCCTCCGGGAGCAGGTCCAGGCCCACCACGCCGAGCATCAGCCCGCCGGCCAGGCCCAGCACGAGGTGGCGGCGGTCCGTCACGCGTTGCGCCGTCCATCCGCCCGCCAGCGTCATCAGGAACGCGCCCAACGCCACGATCACCGCCATGCGCCCCTGGATACCGGGCGGGGGCGGCTCGCGCATTTCCGTTCGCGGGTGGCGGGCATCAGCGTGTTGACGAATGTGATGTCGAGAGTGACGACGGAGGGAGGACCTCGTGGGTGAGTACGTGACGCCACTGGTGGTGGGGGTGGGCGGACGCGCGGGGGTCTCCGTGGCGGAGGTCTGCGCCCTGGTCGAGGAGACGCTGCGGGGTGCGGGGTTGGCCACCGGGTCGGTGACGGCGCTGGCCACGGTGGAGTCGAAGACGGCGGAGGCGGGTCTCGCCGGGGCGGCGGAACGTTTCGGCGTACCGCTCGTCGGCTACTCCGCCGAACGGCTGGCCGCCATCGTGGTGCCGCATCC
The DNA here is from genome assembly GCF_042889445.1 of Streptomyces sp. NPDC002602. Lineage (NCBI taxonomy): Bacteria > Bacillati > Actinomycetota > Actinomycetes > Kitasatosporales > Streptomycetaceae > Streptomyces > Streptomyces sp. NPDC002602. Next base: position 66,120 of record NZ_JBIAQX010000016.1, read on the forward strand.
CTCGGACGCGGTCCGCGACGCGGCCGGGACCTCCTCGGTGGCCGAGGCCGCCGCCCTCGCGGGAGGCGGGGAACTCCTGGTGCCCAAGCGCCGGTCGATGGCCGCGACCTGCGCCGTGGCCACCGCACAGGCCCACGACCTGCGCCACCACGGGGACGCCGAGGTGCTGGACGCGGGTGAGGCGCTGGTGGACCTGGCCGTGAACGTACGGACGGACACGCCCCCGCAGTGGCTCAGGCAGCGGATCGCCGACAGTCTCGGGGACCTCGCCGCGTACCCGGACGGCCGGGCGGCCCGCGCGGCCGTAGCGGACCGGCACGGGCTGCCGATGGAGCGCGTCCTGCTGACGGCGGGTGCGGCGGAGGCCTTCGTGCTGATCGCACGGGCCCTGGGCGCCGAACGGCCCGTCGTGGTGCATCCGCAGTTCACCGAGCCCGAGGCGGCCCTGCGGGACGCCGGGCACCGGGTGGAACGGGTGGTGCTGAGCGCGGAGGACGGGTTCCGGCTGGACCCGGCCGAGGTGCCCGAGGACGCCGATCTGGTGATCGTGGGCAACCCGACCAACCCGACGTCGGTCCTGCACCCGGCGGCGGACCTGGCGGCGCTGGCCCGGCCGGGCCGGATCCTGGTGGTCGACGAGGCGTTCATGGACGCGGTCCCGGGTGAACGGGAGGCGCTGGCCGGGCGGATGGACGTGCCGGGACTGGTGGTGCTGCGGAGCCTGACCAAGACCTGGGGGCTGGCGGGACTGCGGATCGGCTACGTACTGGCGGAGCCCTCGGTGATCGCGAAGCTCGCGGCGGCGCAACCGCTGTGGCCGGTGTCCACTCCGGCGCTGGTGGCGGCGGAGGCCTGCGTGGCCCCGGCGGCGCTTGCCGAGGCGGAGGCGGCCGCGCGGCGGATCGCGGTGGACCGGGCGCACCTGCTGGCCGGGCTCGCGGAGTTCGACGAGGTCACGGTGGCGGGGGTGGCGCAGGGGCCGTTCGTCCTGATCAAGGTGGCCGGGGCGGCGGAGGTACGGACCCGGCTGCGCGCCCTGGGCTTCGCCGTGCGGCGGGGTGACACGTTCCCCGGGCTGGACCCGTCGTGGCTGCGGCTGGCGGTGCGGGACCGGGCCACGACGGGCCGTCTCCTCCAGGCCCTGGATCACGCGCTGGCCCTGACGAGCCGCTGACCACGGGCCGAGCGGAAGATCAACGGCACCTGGGTGGTCTTCGGCATGGGCGACCAGGTGGCCGGCTTCCACGAGGCCGACAAGGCGCGCGGCGACATGTCCTCGATCCCCCGCTTCACCTTCTCGCCGGCGAAGGGCCGGCCGGGGCGCTGGGAGGCGGTGAAGGCCGAGTACCTGACGCAGTACTCGGACATGACCCCGCCGTTCCGGGTCGTCTGCACCTCCTGCGCCGCCGACGACACCGCCCTGTCCGCGGCCGATCGGAGCCGGTACGCCGCCGTCGACCGGCAGATCACCGCGGCCGTGGCCTCGCGCGGCGCGCATGCCCGGGGACTGGAGCACGCCACCCGCTGAACCCGACCGCGGTCACCCGCCGGCGCCCTTCGCTACGGGGTCATCCGGCCGCGCCGGGTCACGACGAGCGCGCCCGCGCCGACGCCGAGCAGGAGCAGCGCGCCGCCGGCCACCCAGGGGGTCACCGAAGCCGCCCCGGTCTCGGCGAGGTTGCTCGCGCCGGCGGGGGTGGCCGCGGGCTCGGAGGCGGTGACGTTGGAGCCGGTGACGACGTTCGTCCCGGCCCCGGCCTGGGGCTTGACGTCGGGCCGGGCGGGGGCGGAGGCGCTCGGCGCCGGACCCGACGGGGACTCGCAGTGCGCCTCCGCCAACACGATGTCGCCCGCGACCTGCGCGACGTTCAGGTCCAGCGGGTTCACCGACACCTTCAGCCGGAGCGCGGCGGCGGCGGCCGTGCTGGAGGTGGTCTCCGCGGCGGACAGCTCCAGGCTCACCAGCCCGACCTTGGGCACCTCCACCTTGGTGGGGCCGCCGGCGGTGAGGGTGACCTTCTTGCCGAGGACGGAGACGTTGCCCAGGACGTTCGCGCGGGCCACCGGCTTCTTCCCGGCCTCGCACACCGCCTTGGAGGTGACCTTCTCGACCTGGATGAGGGAGAGGAGCGGCAGTCCGGGGACGTGGACCTTGGCCTTGGCGAGGTTGACCTCGGCCTCGGCGCGCTTCTTGTCGGCGGTCGCCTTGGACGTGGCGGCCTCGGCCCACAGCACGTTCACCGGCTTGCCCTTGTCGACCCCGTCGAGGGCCACGGAGAGCACGGTCTTCTCGGCGGCCGCCGGGGCGCTGACCTCGTTGAGCGTGGTCTTCAGCGGGACGTGCACGCTCTTGTTGAGCAGACCCACGTCCAGCCCGGCCCGCAGGACGACGGCTCCGGCCTTGCCCTCACTCCCGGCGCCACCGCCACCCGTGGCGAAGGCGGGCGGTGCGGTGAGCAGGGCCACCGCCCCCGTCGCGAGCAGGGCGGCCGCGGGCATGCGGAAGGTGTTGCTGTTCAAGATGGTGGAACCCCCGGGGAGATGGGTGCCGTCGCGGCGCCAATGGGGGACATTGCGCGCGCCGACGGCCTCGACCCTGGGAATCTTTACGCACTGTGAGTGAACGGGCGGCCACCTCGGGTGAGTTCACCCCAAAGGGTGGTTTCCACACGCGCATTCGAATCCATGCGCTGTGGAAGGAACGGGAGTTCCCTCCCACCGCGTCCGAGCGCCCTGATCAGGCATCCACAACGACGAACGGCCCCGCGACGTCACGCCCGGTCAACCGCGCCACAACACGGCGCTCAGGCGCGGACCCTGCCGTCGACCACGACCCGCAGCGGCTGCGCCAACGCCCGCACGTCGGCGCGCGGGTCGGACGCGTAGACCACGAGGTCCGCCGGCGCACCCTCGACCAGACCGGGCCTGCCGAGCCACTCCCGGGCCGCCCAGGCCGTCGCCGACAGGGCCTCCAGTGGCGGGATTCCGGCCTTCACCAGCTCCGCCACCTCGGCGGCGACCAGGCCGTGCGGCAGGGAGCCCCCCGCGTCGGTGCCCACGTACACCGGGACCCCGGCGTCGTAGGCGGCCCGGACGGTGTCGTAGCGGCGCTCGTGGAGCCGGCGCATGTGCGCGGACCAGCGCGGGAACTTGGCGTCACCGCCCGCCGCCAGTTTCGGGAACGTCGCGATGTTCACGAGGGTCGGCACGATCGCCACCCCGCGTTCCGCGAACAGCGGGATCGTGTCCTCGGTCAGACCGGTGGCGTGCTCGACGCAGTCGATGCCGGCCTCGACCAGATCGCGCAACGAGTCCTCCGCGAAACAGTGCGCGGTGACGCGGGCCCCGAGGCGATGGGCCTCCGCGATGGCCGCCTCGACCTCGGCGCGCGGCCAACAGGCCGTCAGGTCACCGGCGTCGCGGTCGATCCAGTCCCCGACGAGCTTCACCCAGCCGTCGCCGCGCAACGCCTCGCGGCCCACGTACTCGACGAGGTCGGCCGGCTCGATCTCGTGGGCGTAGTTGCGGATGTAGCGACGGGTGCGGGCGATGTGCCGGCCCGCGCGGATGATCTTCGGGAGGTCTTCGCGGTCGTCGATCCAACGGGTATCGGAGGGGGATCCGGCGTCACGGATCAGGAGGGTCCCGGCGTCCCGGTCGGTGAGTGCCTGCACCTCGGCCGTGGCGGCGTCCACGGGCCCGTGCGCGTCCAGCCCCACGTGGCAGTGCGCGTCGACCAGGCCCGGCAGCGCCCAGCCGGACACCTCGGTGACGTCGCGGGCGCCGCGCGGGCGCTCGTACGAGATCCGGCCGGCGACGACCCACAGCTCGTCGCGTACGTCGTCGGGCCCCACCAGGACCCGTCCCCTCACGTGCAGCACATCGCCGGGACCGCTCACATCGCTCATGTCGGCACCCTACGCGGGTGCTCGGTAGGCTCGACCGGTAACCCCGGACGAGGAGAGAGCACCGCCGTGAACCACCCCCTGCTGGACCTTCCGCCGCTCACCGCCGCGCGCTTCGCGTCGATCGAGCGGGGTGTCGCGGAACTCCTCGACACCCGACAGGACGTGGTGATCACCCAGGGCGAGGCGCTGCTGCCGTTGGAGGGCTGCATCCGCTCGGGGGCCAGGCCGGGTTCGACGGCGCTGAACGTCGTGACCGGGCCGTACGGCACCACCTTCGGCAACTGGCTGCGCGACTGCGGGGCGAGCGTGGTGGACCTGGCCGTGCCGTACGACACCGCGGTGACCGCCGAGCAGGTCGCCGAGGCGCTCCGGGCACACCCGGAGATCGACTTCGTCTCGCTGGTGCACGCCGAGGCGGCCACCGGGAACACCAACCCGATCGCGGCGATCGGCGAGGTCGTACGGGCCCACGGCGCGCTGTTCATGCTGGACGCGGTGGCCTCGGTGGGCGCGGAGCCCCTGCTCCCGGACGCGTGGGGCGTGGACCTGTGCGTGATCGGCGCACAGAAGGCGATGGGCGGTCCGGCGGGCGTCTCGATGGTGTCGGTGTCGGAGCGGGCGTGGGCCCGGTTCGCGGAGAACCCGGCCGCGCCCCGCCGTTCGTACCTGTCGCTGCTGGACTGGAAGGAGCGCTGGATCGACGGCGGTCGCACGGCGCTGCCGCACGCGCCGGCGCAGTTGGAGATGCTCGCGCTGGAGGCCTGCCTGGAGCGGATCTCGACCGAGGGCCTGGCCGCGGTCGAGGCCCGGCACGCGGCGGCGGCGCGGGCCACCCGCGCCGGCGCGGCGGCGCTGGGTGTGGCCCCGTACGTCACGGTGGCCGCGCAGGCCGCGCCGGTGGCGACCACCCTGCGGGTCCCCGGGGCGTCGGCGGTGGTGGCCGAGGCGCTGTCGGTGGACCCGTCGGCCCCGCTCGCGGCGGGTGGCGGGGCGCTGGCCGAGGAGATGCTCCGGGTCAACCACTACGGTGCGGCGGCCGACCTGGCCGTGGTGCGGGGCGCGTTGACGGCCCTGGCCGCGGCGCTGTCCGCCGACCCGGCCGAGGCGGTGGCGGCGGCGTCCGCGGCCTGGTGACGTCTGGCGGGGGGCGGGGCGGTTGAGCGCGGGGCGCCGGTTCGGGGCGGGGGGGCGGTTGCGCGGAGCGGCCCCGGCTGCGCCGGGCTTTCGGGGCTCCGCCCCGGACCCCGCGCCTCAAACGCCGGCGGGGCTGGAATCGCCGGGCCCCGGGGGCAGGTGTGGGCGGGGCTGGAATCGCCGGGCCCCGGGGCCGCCGCGTGGGGGTCAGCCGGCGAGGACGTCCAGCAGCCTGTCGACGTCCGCCTCGGTGTTGTACAGGTGGAACGAGGCCCGCAGGGAACCGGCGCGGGCCGCCACGGCGATGCCGGCCGACTGGAGCGCGGGCTGCCGGTCGGCCAGGCCCGGCACCGACACGATGGGCGACTCACCGGGGACGGGCTCGTGGCCGATGCGGGCGAGGCCGGCCCGGTAGCGGGCGGCCAGCGCGGTGTCGTGGGCGTGCACGGCGGCGACGCCGATCCGCTCCAGCAGCGCCAGTGAGGGTGCGGCGGCGTGGTAGGCGAGGAAGGCCGGGGACTCGTCGAAGCGTCGTGCCCCGTCGGCCGGTCGGGACATCGGCCCGTAGGTGGCGTCCGCCGGCGCCCCGGCGGCGGCCCAGCCCGCGTGCAGGGGGGTGAGGTCCTCCTGGGCCTCCGGCGAGACGGTCAGGTACGAGACCCCGCGCGAGCCGAGCAGCCACTTGAAGCCGGCGGTGACCGTGTAGGCGTACGGCGACGCGTCGAAGGGCATCCACCCCGCGGCCTGGGTGGCGTCCACCAGGACCCGTGCGCGGTGCGCGGCCGCGGCGGCGCGCACCGCCGCGAGGTCGGCCGTGCGGCCGTCGGAGGACTGCACGGCGCTCAACGCGACCAGTGCGGTGTCCGGGCCCACGGCCTCGGCCATCGCCTCCAGCGGGGCGAACCGGACCTTGAGGTCGGCGCGCACCACGAACGGGTTGATCACCGAGGCGAAGTCGCCCTCGGGGCACAGCACTTCGGCGCCGGCCGGCAGGGAGGCCGAGACGAGGCCGACGTGGCCGGCAACGGTCGAGCCGACGGCCACCCGCCCTGACGGCACCCCCACCAGTCGCGCGAAGGAGTCCCGCGCCCGGTTCACCCGGTCGAAGTCGCCGGATCCGCCGGGGAGTCCGGCCCCGGCCGCCTCGGCCAGGGCCCGTACCTCCGCGACCGCGGAACGCGGGAGGACACAACAGGTGGCGGTGTTCAGGTAGGTGGTGGTGTGCGCGAACTCGGCCCGGACGGCCTCGGGAAGCGGAAGGTCCATGGAGTCACTGTGGGCCGCGAACGCCCCACAGTCCACCACCGGTCCATCACCGGGTTCCGGGCGCCCGCCCGAAGATCCGCTTATGCCGGTTTGATCACGCCTTCGGTACGGCGCAGGCCCCGTCGGGTTCGCAGACCTCCGCGTCGGAGGCCGCGGCCACCGGTGCGAGGGTCTCGCGTCCGGCCCAGGCCTGCTCCAGGGCCTGGGTGAACACCTCGGCCGGCTGGCCGCCGGAGATTCCGTAGCGGCGGTCGAAGACGAAGAACGGCACGGCGTTGGCGCCCAGTTCGGCGGCCTCGCGCTCGTCGGCCCGTACCGCCTCGGCGTAGGCGGAGGAGTCGGCGAGGACCGTACGGGCCTCCGCCTCGTCCAGTCCGGCCTCGACGGCCAGCGCGATCAGCACCTCGGCGTCGAAGACGCTGCGCTCCTCGGCAAAGTTGGCGCGGTAGGCGAGGTCGAGCAGCTCTTCCTGGCGGCCGCGGGCGGCGGCCAGGTGCAGCAGGCGGTGGATGTCGAAGGTGTTGCCGTGGTCGCGCCCCTCGACCCGGTAGGTGAGCCCCTCCGCGCGTGCGCTCGCCGCGACGTGCTCCTCCATGCCGCGCGCCTCGTCGAGGGTGCGGCCGTACTTCTTGGCCAGCATCTCCACGACGGGTGACACGACGCCCTTGGCTCCGTCGGGGTCGAGTTCGAAGGACCGGAAGACGACCTCGACCTCGTCGCGGTGCGCGAACTCGGCCAGACCCTTCGTGAAACGGGCCTTGCCGATGTAGCACCAGGGGCAGGCGATGTCGCTCCAGATCTCGACGCGCATGTTCCTTCTTCTCTCCGTGTTCGTGGACACGGCCGGTCTCCTGGTTCGGGGACGCGGCCGGGGACCGCGCCCTTCGCGGCACGGCGGTTTCGGGTTCAACCAACCGGGGGGTCGTCTCATTCCCCGGACAGCGGGCGCGCGCCGGCCGCCGTCGACCGGGGCTCCGCGGCGCCCGCGACCCGCAACCAGAGCGTGAGGTGGGACCCGGAGCGGTCGGCGGCGGGATCCGGGCGCCATCCGCGCGAGGCGTAGAAGGCCTGGGCGCGCAGGTTGTGCTCGAAGACCTCCAGCCGTACCCGATCGACGCCCGCCCGACGCCAGACGTCCAGGCAGGCGGCGTGCAGGGCCGCCCCGGTGCCTTGCCGCCAGTGGTCGGGGTCGACGTGCAGTTGGGTGAGCGTGGCCTGCCCCTCGGCGGTGCGGAACGCGGCGACCCCCGTGAGCACCCCGCCCTGCTCCGCGCAGAACACCCCGCCCTCGGCGCCGGCCCTGGCGACGGCCCGCGACCAGCCCTCGCGGGTCCGCGCGAACCCCGCGTCCCCACCGTGTACCGCCTCGGGCACCCGACCCCGGTAGTAGGTGGAGCGGGCCCGGGTGTGGAGGGCGGCGATGGCGTCGAGATCGGCGGGGAGCGCGGTCCGGATCATGGGAAGGGAAACGCGCCGGGAACCGTGTCGGTTCCCGGCGCGTCGGCTACGCGTTCGAGGCGGCTACTTCTTCAGCCACGCCGACATCATCTTCTGCGCGATCGGCGCGGCCAGCCGGCCGCCGCCGATCTCGGAACGGTCCGTGTCCGAGTTCTCGATGACGACCGCCACGGCGATCTGCCGGTCGCCGGCCTTTCCGTACGAGGTGAACCAGGCGAGCGGGGACTGGCTGTTGTTCACGCCGCGCTGCGCGGTACCCGTCTTGCCGCCCACCTCGGCGCCCGCGACCTGGGCGGGCCTGCCGCCGCCCTCGGTGGCGACCGTCCGCATGGCGTCCTGGAGCATGGAGGCCGTCTTGGCGCTCATGACCTCGTCGGTCTTCGGGTCCTTCAGGCTCTCCAGCACGTTGCCGTTGGCGTCCGTGACCTCGGAGACCATGTGCGGGCCGACGAGCTTGCCGCCGTTCTCGATCGCGGCGGTCACCATCGCCATCTGGAGCGGGGTGGCCTGCACGTCGAACTGGCCGATACCCGTCTGCGCGACCTGGTCGGCCGACATCTTCTTCGAGGGGTACTTGCTCGGCGGGTTCGTCCGCACCGGGGTGTCGATCTGCGCGTTGAAGCCGAGCTTCTCGGCCATCTTCAGCATCTTGTCCTGGCCCAGCTTGTGCGCGAACTCCGCGAACACGTTGTTGCAGGACAGCCTCAGGGCGGTGCGCGACGAGACGTTGTTGCACATCTCGTCGGGGACCTCGCTCTTGAGCTTGGTCGTGGTGCCGGGAATCGTGTAGTTCCCCGGGACGGAGGTGTTCTGGTCGATGCTCGTGACCAGCCCGTTCTCGATCGCCGCCGCGAGGGTGACCAGCTTGAACGTGGATCCGGGGGCCTGCGGCTTGCGCAGTGCCCCGTTCTCCATGGCCTTGCCGTTCCCGGCGGACAGTTCCGCCCAGGCCTTCGTGTCGTTGGCTCCGGCGATGCGACCGGGGTCGAACGACGGATTGTTCACGACGGCGAGGATCTCGCCGGTCGCCGGGTCGATGGCCACGGCGGAGCCCTGCTTGCCCTGAAGCGCGTCGTAGGCGGCCTTCTGGACGCCCTTGTCGATGGTGGTCAGGACGTTGCCCGGGGCGGCCCGCTTGTTCGTGAGCGTGTCCATCATCGTCTTGAGACGGTTGTCGGAGCCGTTGAGGATGTTCTTGTAGACACCCTCCAACATCGACGTGCCGAACGCCTGGGAGCTGAACCCGGTGACCGGCGCGTAGAGCGGACCGTCGGTGTACGTGCGCTTGTACCCGAAGTCCTTGCCGCCCGTCTTCACGGAGCCGGTGATCGACTCCCCGCCCACGATGATGTTGCCCAGCGGGTTCTCGTACTGCCCGATGAGGTTCCGTCGGTTGTTCTTGTCGTCTGCGAGGGCCTGGCCTTGGTATGCCTGCACCCAGGTGACGCGGACCAGCAGGGCCAACACCAGAAGCAGACAGAAGACCGACGCACGCCTGATCGTTTTGTTCATCCTCAAGAAGGACGTGTCAACGGCTCCGAGCGTTCCACTCCGGCCCGATTGTGGCGGGGTTCTCAGTGTTTCTTCATGAGGAAGCCTCCCTCGTAGGCCGCGATGACCGCCTGTGTACGGTCCCGGGACCCGGTCTTCGCGAGGACGGCGGTCACGTGCGTCTTGATCGTCTGCGGGCCGACGCCGAGCCGCTCGCCGATCTCGTGGTTGGAGAGTCCGGTGGCGATCAGGCGCAGTACGTCGGCCTCGCGATCGGTGAGCCGGGCCACCCACGGGGCCACGCCGAACGGGCCGGCGGCCGAGTGCGGGGTGCCGGAGTGCCCGGGTCCGGACTGCGGGGTTCCGGTCCGCGCGGCGGATGCGTACGCGGTGGGTGAGTACGCGGCGGCCAGGGATCGGACGGCCGCCGGGAAGAGCAGCGAGTCACCGCGGCCGACGAGCCGGACCGCGCCGATCAGCTCGTCGGGGTCGGCCCGCTTCAGCAGGAAACCGGCGGCGCCGGCGCGCAGCGCCTCGTACACGTAGGAGTCGTTCTCGAAGGTGGTGACGACCACGATCCGGGGCGGGGCGTCCATGGTGGCGAGGATCCGCTCCGTGGCCCGGATGCCGTCGATCTCGGGCATCCGGACGTCCATCAGCACCACGTCGGGCTCCAGCGAACGGACCAGCGGTACGACCTCGGCCCCGGAGCCGGCCTCGCCGACCACGTCCATGTCCGGTTCGGCCTCCAGGATGACCCGGAGGGCCGTACGCACCATCCGCTCGTCGTCGGCGATCACGACGCGCAGTGCGGGCCGGGTCATCTCCCGCCCCCGCCCAGCGGCAGGACGGCCCGCAACCGCCACAGGCCGTCGTGCGGCCCGGCCTCGACGGCCCCGCCGAGCAGGGCGGCCCGCTCACCGATCCCGCGCAGGCCCCGGCCTCCGGTGACCCGGCGGTCACGCTCCCCGGCCCCGGGGGAGGCGAGTGGATTGGTCATGGTGATCTCCAGTTCACGCTGCCGAACCCGATGCCGCTGCCCTTGCCCGTGCCCGGGCGGATGCCGGTACGGATGCTGCGGCTGCGGCTGCGGCTGCGGACCCTGATGGCGGTCGTGGTCGCCGTCGCCGTTCCCGACCCGGCCGCCGTCGCCGTCGCCGTCGCTGTCGCCGTCGCTGTCGCTGTCGCTGTCGCCGTCAACGCTGCCGGGGCCGTCATGGCCATCGCGCAGCACGATGCGCAGTCCCACGGTCCCGTCCCCGTGACGCAGGGCGTTGCTCAGGCCCTCCTGGACGATCCGGTAGGCCTCGCGGGAGGTGATCGCCGGAAGCCGGGCCCAGTCACCGGCCCGCCCGGGGTCCAGGTGGGCGGTGATCGGGGTACCGGCGGCTCGGGAGCGGGCCAGCAGCCCGTCGAGGTCACCGGCGAGGGTGGGAGCCGGTTCCGTACCCGGCCCGTACGGGCCACCCCGGCCGCTCTGCCCCTCCCCCTCGCGCAGCAGACCGAGCACCGCGTCCAGCTCACCGACCGTCCGGCGAGTGGTCTCCTCGATGGCGGTCAGCGCCTCGCGCACGAACCCGGGGTCACGGTCCAGAACCCGCCGGGCCGCACTCGCCTGAAGGGTGACGGCGCTCAGCGCGTGCCCGACCGCATCATGCAGCTCGCGGGCGAGCCTGTTGCGCACCGCCAGGTCGGTGGCCCTCTCCTCGGCCGCCGCCAGCCGGTCCGCCGGGGTGGGACCGAGCAGGACCGGCGCCAGCCGGGCCAACAGCGCCCCGGCGCCGGCGACGCACCACCCGACCCCGACGAGCAGGGCCACCCCGAGCAGCGGGGTCGTGTAGGCCCGGGCCTCGCCGTCGAGCCAGAACAGCCCGAGGTCGGAGTGCCGCACCGAGCCCGTGAACGGTGCCACGATGAGGAACACCGCCAGCGGCGGCAACGCCAGGCACATCCCGCTGACCAGCGCACCCACCCCCAGGTGCGCGGTCCACCAGGCCGAGCCGCGCACCCGGGCCGACCAGGAGCGGGCCGGGCCGTCCGCCAGCCCCTCCCCCGGTACCCCGCACAAGGCGCGCACCGCGGCGACCGACATCGGCCGGACCAACCCGAACGTCCCGGTCGCGGCGGCGAGGGGCAGGGCCGCCCCGTAGGCGGCCAGGGCCAGCGGGAGGGAGGTGAGGGCGTTGCGCCCGCCCGCGACCACCCCGACCACCACCTGGGTCAGCAGGAAGTACGGCATCAACAGGGCTCCGCCGAGTATCTGGTGCACCCAGCGCAACCGTGCCCGCGCCCCGAACCACCGGCCCCACGGCCCCCACCGACGCACCGGACCCCACCACCCCACAGAACCCGACCGACCCACCGGACCCGACCCCGACCCATCGAACCCGTCGGCACCGGTCCCCCACGGAATCCGGCCGTCGCACCGGACCCGACCGGTCCTTCCGCCCGCGTGTCGTCGCCGGTCCTTCAGGCCGTGCGTCGGGCGGCGAGGAACCGCGTGAGGACCGTGGTGGCGAGCAGTCCGATGATCACTTGGGCAGCGTAGAGCAGAAGCGTCCCGGCGGTGGGTCGTTCCCCGGGCCCCGACCCTGCGCCCAGCAGGGCGAGGGCGAGCCACATCGCCCAACTCAGCGTCGCGGAGGAGCCGATCCAGGCGACGGCCAACGGCCCCCGCGCCCGGCTGCGCCCGCCCCGGGCCAGCCACACCGAACCCGCCCCCGCGGCCAGGGCACATATCGCGTGGGCGACGGACACCACTCCCGAATCCGAGGAGTACCGCGCGATCTGCGTCGGGTTCTGTCCGACCGTGCCGCCCAAACCCCAGTACACGTACGCGGCGGCCACCGCCAGGGCCATGACCGCCGCGGCTCCCGCCACCACCCCCGTGGACGGCGGGAGCCGCTCGCCCAGGCGTCCCTGCCACCGCCGGCCCCAGCGCTGCCGCGCGTAGGGCACGAACAGCCCGGCCAGGGCCACGGCCTGGATCATGAACCCCGGGTAGACGACGTTGAACACCCAGGGGTCGAGGAAGGGCTCGCGCGCCGCGCGCTCGGCCGTGTCCGGGCCCGCTCCCAGCGCCGCCATGAGCAGTTGGCCGGGGAATCCGAGGACGATCGGCGTGAGCAGTCCGGTGGCGATGAAGACCGGGACGGTCAACAGGCGTGCCGGCACCCGGAGGCCCCGAGGGCGGGTGAGGACCAGGGCGAGCAGCACCACCCCCGAGTCCATGACCAGGGAGAGGGCGTTCATCAGGGGAAAGAACAGCCCCGGTCCCAGCAGGACACTGCCGTCGGGTACGCCCAGGTGACTCCCGCCCAGCCAGGCGGCCTTGAGGGTCAGATACGGCACGGTGGCGGCGATCGCCACGGCGCGCAGGATCCGCCGCCCGGCCCCCAGCGCGGGTGCGGGCTCGGGCGCGGGCGCGGGTGACGACGGTCGTGGGTCGGAGGTCGTCGGTCTCGGATGAACTGCTGGTCCGGTCATGCCTCAACGGTCCCGTGCGCCGCCCCGCCACACCTCCCCCTCATGGGGGAACCGCCTCCCCCACGCGGGGGAGGACGCATCGATTCCGCCGACCGGCCCCGGCCGAACGGCCCACCGGCCCACCCGCCCCGCGTCACGTCCCCCGGCGCACCCGCCCCGCGTCACATCCGCCGCGTCACCACCGACAGCCGGTCCCGCGCCTCGAACAACGCCGCCTTGATCAGGTGCTCGTGCCCGTCCGTCAGCCGGGCCACCGGCACCGAGCAGCTCACCGCGTCCCGCGCCGGCGTCCGGTACGGCACCGCCACACCGAAGCAGCGCAGCCCCAGCGTGCTCTCCTCCCGGTCCACCGCGTAGCCCTGTTCCCGCACCAGTGCCAGCTCGTCCACGAGCCGGTCGCGGTCGGTGATGGTGTGCTCGGTGACCGCCTCCAGCCGTCGCGGCAGCAGCCGACGCACCTCGTCGTCGGTGTGCGTGGCCAGCAGTGCCTTGCCCAGCGCCGTGGAGTGGACCGGCAGCCGCCGCCCGACCCGGGTGAACGGCCGCAGGTGGTGCCGGGACTGTCGGGTGGCGAGGTACACCACGCTCGTCCCGTCCATCCGGGCCAGGTGGATGGTCTCCGTCGTGTCGTCGGAGAGCCGGTCCAGGGTGGGCCGGGCCGCCGCCACCACCTCGTCGCCGTCGATGTACGAACTGCCGACGAGGAGGGCCCGTACACCTATGCCGTACCGCGTCCCGGTCGCGTCCGTCTCCACCCAGCCCAGGTTCACCAGGGTGCGCAGCAGCATGTAGAGACTGGACTTCGGCAGGGAGAGGTCGTTCTGGATGTCGGCGAGGCTGTGCAGCCCCGGCCGCGCCGCGAAGTGCTCCAGCAACAGCACCGTGCGAACCGCCGACTTGACGGCCGCGTGAGCGCCCGAACCCCCCGGCTCCGCACCCCCCGACCCGGCGGACTCAGCTGTGGTCATTCGGCTTCGTGCCCCTCTTGTCTCTTGTCAACCCGGAAGACGCGGAAATAGAGTCCACGATGGATGTGATCATTCATCCATCGGAACGGCGTTCAGAGTACTGAACGCCGCCGCGCGGGTCAGGGTAGATCCAGGAGGCAGTGCGCCATGGCAGCAACACCAGTCTGGAGTGTGGACCCCCGCACCGGGAAGCAGCGCGAACAGGTTGCGGTGGAGGCCACACCCGGGGAGGTGGACGAGGCCGTCCGCTCGGCCCACGCCGCCCGCGGCGCCCTGACGGACCGCACCGCGCGGGTCGCGTTCCTGCGCGCCGCTGCCGATCTGCTCGACGAGTCCGCCGCCCACGTCATCGAGGCGGCCGACGCCGAGACCGCGCTGGGCCCGGGCCGCCTCACCGGCGAACTCGCCCGCACCACCGGCCAACTGCGCGCCTTCGCCGACGCCGTGGACGAGGGCGCGTACCTCGACGTGCGCATCGACCACGCCGACCCGGCGCTGAGCCCGCCACGCCCCGACCTGCGTCGCTACAAGGTGCCGCTGGGCGTGGTCGCGGTCTACGCCGCCTCCAACTTCCCCCTCGCCTTCTCCGTACCCGGCGGGGACACCGCGAGCGCGCTGGCCGCGGGCTGCCCGGTGGTGGTCAAGGCCCATCCCGACCATCCGGCCACCTCCGAGCTGTGCGCCTCCCTGCTGCGCCGGGCGGCGGTCTCGGCGGGGCTGCCCGCGGAGGTCGTCGCGGTGGTGCACGGCTTCGAGGCCGGCCTGGAACTGGTGCGTCACCCGCTCGTGGCCGCGGCCGGATTCACCGGTTCCATCCGGGGCGGCCGGGCCCTGTTCGACGCGGCCGCCGCGCGGCCCGTCCCCATCCCCTTCCACGGCGAACTCGGCTCCCTCAACCCCGTCGTGGTCACCCCGGCGGCGGCCGCCGAGCGCGCCGAGGAGATCGGCGCCGGACTCGCCGCTTCCGTCACCCTGGGGGTCGGCCAGTTCTGCGTGAAGCCCGGGCTGGTACTGGTCCCCTCGGGCGGGGACGGCGACCGGCTGGCCGCCGCCCTCACCAAGGCGCTCGGCGAGACCGAACCCGGCGTGCTGCTGGACCACCGGATGCGGGAGAACTTCGTCGCCGGGGTCGGCGAGCGGGCCGCCCTGCCCGGGGTCACCGCACCCGTGACCCCCGGCTCCGGTGGGGAGCACACCGTCGGTGCGGGCTATCTGACGGTCGACGCCGGGCGTCTCCTGGCGGGCGGCGCCCACGAGGTGCTGTTGGAGGAGTGCTTCGGCCCGGTGACCGTCGTGGTCCGGTACGCCGATCAGCGCGAGGCGGCCGGGGTACTGGGACTCCTCGGCGGAAACCTGAGCGCCACCCTCCAGCTCTCCGACGCCGAGACCGCGGGCGCGCCCGGACCGGCCGGCGAACTGATCGAGCAGGTCACCGGCCTGGCGGGACGGATCGTCGTCAACGGCTGGCCGACCGGGGTGACGGTGGCGCCGGCCCAGCACCACGGCGGCCCGTACCCGGCGGCGACCTCGCACTCCACGTCGGTCGGCGGCACCGCCATCGAGCGCTGGCTGCGGCCGGTGGCCTACCAGTCGGTACCGGATGCCCTGCTGCCGGTGGAACTGCGCGCGGCCAACCCGCTGGGCCTGCCCCGCCGGGTCACCGGGGAGCCGGTCCGCACATCGGAGCGCTGAGCCCACGAACCGCCTCCGCACCCGGCCACCCGGCCACCCAACGACGCGACGACCGCATATTCCGTTGCCCGCCCGGTCCTCGGCCCGGCAGGCTGCGCGTCATGCCGAAACCGCACGGATTCACGTACGAGAGACAGGGCGACTCCGTCGTCATCACGCACCGGGGCCGGGCCGCGGGCACCCTGCGGGGCGGCCGCGCCGAGAAGTTCCTGGCGGAGGTGGAGTCGGGCGACGCCCAACTGGTGATGGCGCGCTGGACCGGCGCCTACAAGTTCGGCAACGAGCGCACCGCCAGGAACCACCCCCGCAACCAGCGCTGAGCCCACCGGACCCCGGCCCGGCACAACCGCCCCGGCCCGGCCCGTCCGCCCGGCCGCCCGCCCGGCCGTCCGTCCGTCCGTCCGCGGAAATATCCCGCGAAGGTAAGGGAACGGCAAAGCCCCTCCGGTCGTTCTCCGGGCATGACCGCTATGACCCCTGGTTCCAATCTGCCGCTCAACACCGTCCGGGTGACGGTGGACGTGGCTGCTCCGGTGCGGCTCGACGTATCGGGACTCCTCCTCGCCGCCGACGGCAAGGTGCGTTCCGACGCCGACTTCATCTTCTACAACCAGCCGACCGGCCCCGGTGTGAGCCACCGGTCCGGGGGCGGGTCGACGCCCGACTCGATCACGGTGGACACCGGCGCCGTCCCGCCGGGCATCGAGCGGATCGTGGTCACCGCCAGCCCGGACGCCGCCGGGCAGACCTTCCAGGGCATCGAGCCCACGGCCACGGTGCGGGACGCGGTCGGCGGCGCGGTGATCGCCACCTTCACCCCGCCCCAGTTGGGTTCCGAGACCGCGCTCGTCGTCGTCGAGGTCTACCTGCGCGGCGGCGTGTGGAAGGTGCGCGCCGTCGGACAGGGCTACGCCAACGGCCTCGCCGGCATCGCCACCGACTTCGGGGTCTCCGTGGACGAGGAGCCACCCCCCGCCGCGGCCGCTCCGTCGGCACCCCCCGCGCCGCCCGCACCGCCCGCCGCACCGCCCGCCCAGTACCCGCCCTCCCCCTGGCTCGGGGGTTCGACGCCCACCCCCGCCGCCCCGGCCCCCGCCCAGGCGTGGGGCGCCCCCACGCCCACGCCCGCCCCCGCCGCCCCGCCCGCTGCCCCCGCGGCCGCCCCCGGCGCCGGGAAGATCAACCTCGACAAGGGGCGGGTCAACCTCCAGAAGAACCAGACCGTCTCCCTGGTCAAGGGCGGCCGTCCGCTGCTCTCGCAGGTCAAGATGGGCCTCGGCTGGGAGCCCGCGTTCCGCGGCCGCGACATCGACCTCGACGCCTCGGTCATCGCGTACGGCCCCCAGCGCAACCACATCGACAGTTGCTACTTCGGCAAGCTGTCCATCCTGAACGGCGCCGTCAAGCACTCCGGCGACAACCTCACCGGCGAGGGCGCCGGGGACGACGAGGTGATCGTCGTGGACCTCGGCCGACTGCCCGCCGAGGCGACGGGGCTGGTCTTCACGGTCAATTCCTTCTCCGGCCAGAAGTTCAGCGAGGTCGCGAAGGCCTACTGCCGTCTGATCGACGCGGCGAGCGGGGAGGAGCTCGTGCGCTTCGACCTCACGGGCGCCGAACCCCAAACCGGCGTGATGATGGCCAAGTTGATCAAGCAGTTCAGTGGTGAGTGGGAGATGACGGCCATCGGGGACTTTGTGAAGTCCCGCACAGTGCGCGGCATGGTCAAACCCGCCTCGCAGGCACTCTGAGCAGGTGGGCGGGCACATGGCGCTACCAAAGGCCGATTCGGGTGAGCGATTGCACCTCCGAATCGGCGATGCCCGTCAGTGCCCGCCCGTAGCCTTGAGCCATGCACAAGACACTCCAGCCCGCGGGTCCGGCCCGCCCGTCCGCCGCAGAGGCGAACGAGGCGATCCGGCACCTCGTAGAGACCGGGGTCGGCGGTGAGTGGCCTTCCGACGCGTACGAATTCCTCCTGGAGGAATGGGCCGCCGCCTCCCGCTCGGAGACCGCGGCGACCCAGTAGCGCGCCGTCGGCCGTGGCCGCGCCCCGCCTCAGCGGGCGCGCCGCCACGGCCCGGTGACGGCCAGCATGATGCCCGGGTCCTGGATGTTCGCGTAGAGGGTGCGCCCGTCCGGTGAGAAGCACACGCCGGTGAACTCCGAGTACTCGGGCGACTCGTCCGTCCCGATGTTGAGCTCGTTGCGGGCCAGCGGGTAGGTGCGCCCCGATTCCGTCGCGCCGAACAGGTGTTGGAGCCCCGTCCCGTCCTCCGCGATGACCAGGCCTCCGTACGGGGACACGGTGATGTTGTCGGGGCCGTCGTAGACGCCGTCCTTCGACGGGTCGGCGTTCACACCGAGCAGCACGGTGAGCCTGATCGTGCGCCGCTTGGGGTCGTAGAACCACACCTGGCCGTCGTGCGGGGCGCCCGGGCTCTCCGCGCGGGCGAACGAGGAGACGAAGTACGCGCCCCCGTCGGCCCACCACATGCCCTCCAGTTTGCGCCCCCGGGTCACCGCGGTGTCCGCGAACTGCTTGCGCACCGGCGTCGTCCGCGCGTCGCGGTCGGGCACCTCCACCCAGTCCACCCCGTACACGGTGCCGATCGCGGTGGCGCGCGAGAGGTCGTCGACGAACCGGCCGTTGCGGTCGAAGCACTTGGCCGCGGCGAGCACGCCCGCGTCCGGCGCGAGGGTACGGAGCCTGCCCCGCCCGTGCCGGAAGCCGTGCGGCGGGGTCCAGCGGTAGAGCAGCCCGTTGGGGCCGGAGGCGTCCTCCGTCAGGTACGCGTGGCCCTGGCGCGGGTCGATGACCACGGCTTCGTGGTCATAGCGCCCGAAGGCCTTGACGGGCCTGGGGTCTCGGTTGGCCCGCCGGTCGTGCGGGTCCACCTCGAAGACGTAGCCGTGGTCCTTGGTCATGCCGTTCTTGCCGGCGAGGTCGGAGTTCTCCTCGCAGGTCAGCCAGGTGTCCCAAGGGGTGGCTCCGCCCGCGCAGTTGGTCGAGGTGCCGGCGATGCCCACCCATTCGGCGACCTCGCCGCCGCGCCGGACCTCGACGACCGTGCAGCCACCGGCGGCGGCCGGGTCGTAGACGAGGCCTTCCGCGAGCGGGACGGGGCGCTGCCAGCCCGTGCGCGGGCCCTTCAACTCGTGGTTGTTGACGAGGAGGGTGACGCCCCGATGTCCCGCGAACGCGGCCGTCCCGTCGTGGTTGGACGGGGTGGTCTCTCCCGAGTCGAGCGTGGTGACCCCGCTGTGGGTGATCACGCGGTAGCTGAATCCGGCGGGGAGGGCCAGGATTCCGGCCGGGTCGGGCACGAGCGGGCCGTATCCGGGGCCGTGCGGGCGACCGTGCTCGTCGTGCCGCGTGCCGTCGTCGGCCGCGAGTGCTCCGGGGGCGGTGGCGAGGGCGCCGACGGTTCCGGTGAGGGCGACTCCGGCACCGGCGATCACGGTGCGGGCGGTGAAGTCTCTACGGGTGAGCGGCATCGGATCTCCTGGGGTGGGGAGGTGGGGCGCCTGTCGTGCGGTCGTCGGCGCACACGCTCCCGCCCGCACGTGAACGGCGGCTGAACTACCCACGAACGCGAACCGTCCCCTCACGGCCGCCCGGAATGGCGAACTCCGGCCCATGATCGGCGTGTTGTGCACCCCGGACGAGCCCGTCGGCCGCGAGCCCCGGGGCGTGCCCGCCGACAGCGCCGTCCTCCACGCACCCGCGCACCTCGCCGACGTGCGCACCCGCGCACCTCGTCGACGGGCCGCCCGGCGGGCCCTCAGGCGCACGATCGCCGCGCGCCCGGGGCTCGGCCCCGCCGCGTCCGTCAGGCCTGTCGGGAGCGGGCCTTGAAGGCCGCCTTGCGGGCTTCCTTCGCCGCCTTCTTGTCCGGGTGCAGCCGCCCCATCGCCTCCAGGACGTAGGCCGTGGCGGGGTGTTCCACCCGCCACGCCTGCTCGAAGAACCCGGCGTGGTGTTCCGTCAGGGTCCGCATGAGCAGGGGGAGTTCGTCCGTCTCGCCGTCGGCGGCGAGCTGCGCGGCGATCGTGTCGACCGTCAGCCAGAACACCATCGCCCCGTCCGGCGCCGGAATGTCCGTCGCCCCGCGCTCGGCGAGCCAGACCCGGGCGAGACCGCCGAGTTCCGGGTCGTCCAGGACCGCCCGGACCGCCGGCTCGGCGTCCGGGCCGGCCGGGGCGAGGGCCTGCTGGCAGCGCAGCCGGCGCAGCGGGGCGCCCTCGTCGTCACCGCGGGCCGCGACCAGCAGCTCGGCCACCGCGGTCGACGGTTCACGTCCGGTCAGCCACTGCTCGATCTCGGCCTGCGCCGCGCCCTCCGGGTAGTAGGAGACCGCGTCGAGCAGCGCGTCGGCGCCCTTGTCGGCGAGTTCCCCGATGGCCGGGGCGTCGACGCCGGCCTCCAGCATCCGGGCCCGGACGCCGTACAGGCCGAGCGCCGTCAGCCGGACCATGCCGTACCGCGCCACGTCCTCCTCGGAGCCGTCGCCCTGCCCGGCGAGGAGTTCCTCGTCGTCGGCCTCCGCCATGAGCGCCTCGTCCACCGGGCGGAACTCGACCAGCCCGATCGGCTCCAACTGCCGGAACTGGTCGTCGAGGCGCATCATCGCGTCCGAGACCTGTTCCAGCACGGCGTCGGTGGGATCGCCCATGTCGTCGGGGACGACCATCGAGGCGGCGAGCACCGGCAGGGGCACCGGGCTGTCGCCGGAGCCTCCTTCGGCGACGGTGAGCAGGTAGAGGTTGGCGAGCACACCGTCGAGGAAGTCCGCCTCGCGCTGCGGGTTCCAGTCGAGCCGGTCGAAGTCGATCTCGCCGCCCGCGTCCAACGCGTCGACGAGGTCGTCGAGGTCGGGCACCGCCGCGTCCGCGAGGACGGCGTCCAGGGCCGCCAGCCACAGATCGAGCACGTCGCCGGGCGCGCCGCCCGCGATCAGCGCCAGGTCCTCGCCGGGGGCGGCGGTCCCGTACCGCGGCTCCGCGCCGTCCGCGTCCCCCTCGCCCGCCTCGTCGTCCGCCGCGCCCGCGCCCGTGCCCGTGCCCGTGCCCGCGTCCTCGTCCGGCTCGGTCACGTCGACCAGTCCGGTGTCCACGGCCACCCGCCAGGCCTGGCTCGCGAGCACCGGGCCCTCCTCGCCCTCGGGGTCGAACCCCAGTACGGCCGCCGCCTCGGCGAGCTGTTCGGTGGCGAGTTCGCCGCCGACCTCCACGCGGGTGTGGGGGCCGGCCCAGCGGGCGAGGCGCACGGCGTGCGCGAACAGCGGTGTGACCAGGGCGTCGCGGGCCAGTTCCGCATCGGAGTGCAGCCGTACCGGCGGCAGTGTGGGGTGCGGCTCTGCGGACATGGGGCGGTTCTCCTCGCGGTCGCGGTGGGGCCGTTGGGTCGTACGGCGACGACCCAGCGTAGACGCAATTCGGGCATGCCCGAGGGGCCATCGGCTTTGGTTCATCCCACAGTCAGCTGCCGTCTTCCTCGGAGACCTTGACAACTTTGCGGTCCACACAGGAAATTGACGCGCGTAGATGTACTGAGCAGTACAGGAGCCCCGGACTTCCCGGCGTTCCCCCCCACCCTCACACCGGAGTTCCCGCCCATGCGCTCCTCGCATCCCCGTTCCGCCGCCGTCGCGGCCCTCGTCGCCACCGCGCTGGCCACCGGCCTGCTCGCGGGCTCCGCCGACGCGGCCGAAGGCGCCGTGTCCGCCGATCCGATACGCATCCACGACATCCAGGGCACCACCCGCATATCCCCGCTCAACGGCAAGCAGGTCGCCGACGTCGAGGGCATCGTCACCGGCGTGCGGACGTACGGCTCGCGCGGCTTCTGGATCCAGGACCCCGACGCCGACGACAACGACGCCACCAGCGAGGGCGTGTTCGTCTTCACCAGCTCGGTGCCGACCGTCGCCGTCGGCGACGCCGTCAAGGTGACCGGTACGGTCGGCGAGTACATCCCGGGCGGCGTCTCTTCCGGCAACCAGTCCGTCACCCAGATCGCCAAGCCGGTCGTGACCGTGGTCTCCTCGGGCAACGCGCTGCCGGCCGCGACCGCGATCAACGAGTACACGGTGCCCGCCGCGTACGCCCCGGCCGGCGACCCGGCCGCCGCCGGCAGCGTCAACGGCCTGACCCTGGAGCCCTCGCGCTTCGCCCTGGACTTCTACGAGTCCGTCGAGGGCATGAACGTCAAGATCGGCACCTCGCGCGTGGTCGGCGCCACCGACCCGTACTCGGAGCTGTGGGTCACGGTCAAGGGCTGGGAGAACACCGCCAAGCGCGGTGGCACGATCTACGGCTCGTACGAGTCCCAGAACACCGGCCGGCTCCAGATCCAGCAGCTCGCGCCCGTCGCGCAGCAGCCCTTCCCCGTGGCCAACGTCGGCGACAAGCTGACCGGCACCACCGAGGGCCCGCTGGACTTCAACCAGTTCGGCGGCTACACCCTGGTGGCCCGCACCCTGGGCACGGTCAAGGCGGGCACCCTCGCCCCCGAGAAGACCAAGGCGCAGGCGGCCAACGAGCTCGCGGTGGCCACGTACAACGTCGAGAACCTCGACCCGAGCGACCCGCAGGAGAAGTTCGACGCGCTGGCCAAGGCCGTCGTCGAGAACCTCGCCTCCCCCGACGTCGTGGCCCTGGAGGAGATCCAGGACGACAACGGCGCCAAGAACGACGGCACCGTCGCGGCCGAGCAGACGCTGACGAAGTTCACCGCGGCGATCACGGCGGCCGGCGGTCCCGCGTACCAGTGGCGGACCGTCAACCCCGAGAACAACAAGGACGGCGGCGAGCCCGGCGGCAACATCCGCCAGGTGTTCCTCTACAACCCCGCGCGGGTCTCCTTCACCGAGCGCGCCGCGGGCGACGCGGCGACGGCCACCGGCGTCACCACGGTCGACGGCAAGGCCGCACTGACCCACTCCCCCGGCCGGATCGACCCGGCGAACGCGGCGTGGACCGACAGCCGCAAGCCGCTGGCCGGCGAGTTCGTCTTCCGCGGCAAGACGGTCTTCGTCATCGCCAACCACTTCGGCTCCAAGGGCGGCGACGAGGGTCTCACCTCGCACCACCAGCCGCCGGTGCGCTCCTCGGAGGCCAAGCGGCTGCTCCAGGCGCAGGCCGTGAACGGCTTCGTCAAGGAGATCCTGGCGGCCGACAAGAAGGCGAACGTCATCGCCCTCGGCGACATCAACGACTTCGAGTTCTCGGCCACCGCCGACGCCCTGGCCGACGGCGGGGCGCTGTACCCGGCGATCAAGTCGCTGCCGAAGGCGGAGCGCTACTCGTACGTGTACCAGGGCAACGCGCAGGTTCTGGACCAGATCCTGACCAGCCCGGCGATCAAGACCTTCACGTACGACAGCGTGCACATCAACGCGGAGTTCGCGAACCAGAACAGCGACCACGACCCGCAGGTGCTGCGCTTCCGCCCGTAGTCACGGGCGGATCGGCAGGGGGTCGGGGCGCCGTCCCGCCCGGGCCCCCTGCCACCCTTCGAGGGGACCGTTCCGTCACCCGTCGAGGGCGCCATTCGGGACAAGGTGGGGACTTTCGGCCCTGGCGTGACACTCGCCACACCCCTGTCCAATTCGGCCGTTCTGGTGTTGAGTGTCTGCACGCCCGATCTTGCACGCTCGATCCCGCACCCCCGGAGGACCGTGTGTTCCCCTCCATCACCCTCGTCCAGGAAATCGGCATCGCCGTCCTGCTCGTGGCCGCCCTCGTCTGGATGATCGGCCTCGGCCACATCCTGCGGGACGGCCGTTTCCACCACTCCGGGCAGGACGCCTTCGAGGGCCTGTCGACGATCCCGACCCAGCGCGGCCCGGCCGGGCACCCCATGGAGTCGGTGGAACTGACGGAGGAAGAGGAGCAGGCCTTCGCCGGCCTGGTCCGCACGATCCCCCTGCACTGACCGGTTCGGCCCGTCGGGCCCCCTCCCCCGCTCGGGGCGGGAGGGCCGCCCGCGGCCGGCGTCCACTCGGGGACGCGCGACGCCCTCCCACCCGTTCGGGGTGGGAGGGCGTCGTGACGTCCGGCGCCGGCGGTCCGGCCCCGATCGGGGGTCAGTTGTGGCTGTGCAGGATCTCGTTCAGGCCGCCCCAGACCGCGTTGTTCGGGCGGGCCTCGACGGCGCCGGTGACCGAGTTGCGGCGGAAGAGGATGTTGTCGGCGCCCGAGAGCTCCAGGGCCTTGACGATCTGGCCGTCCGGGAGGGTGACGCGGGTGCCCGCGGTGACGTACAGGCCGGCCTCGACGATGCACTCGTCGCCGAGGGCGATGCCGACGCCCGCCTCGGCGCCGACCAGGGTGCGCTCGCCGATGGAGATGATCTGCTTGCCGCCGCCCGACAGGGTGCCCATGGTGGACGCGCCGCCGCCGATGTCGGATCCGTCGCCGACCACGACGCCGGCCGAGATGCGGCCCTCGACCATGGAGGTGCCCAGGGTGCCGGCGTTGAAGTTGACGAAGCCCTCGTGCATGACGGTGGTGCCCTCGGCGAGGTGCGCGCCGAGGCGGACGCGGTCCGCGTCGGCGATGCGGACGCCCTTGGGGGCGACGTAGTCGGTCATGCGCGGGAACTTGTCGATCGAGGTGACCTGGAGGTGCAGGCCCTCGGCGCGGGCGTTCAGGCGGACCGTCTCGATCTCGTCGACGGGGACGGGGCCGAGGGACGTCCAGGCGACGTTGGTCAGCAGGCCGAAGACGCCGTCGAGGTTCTGGCCGTGCGGCTTGACCAGGCGGTGGCTGAGCAGGTGCAGGCGCAGGTACGCGTCGTGGGCGTCCAGCGGCTTGTCGTCGAGCGAGGAGATGACCGTGCGGACGGCTACGACCTCGACCCCGCGGACCGCGTCCCGGCGGATCGCCTTCGGCGCGGTGGCCCCGAGGAGTTCCACGGCCTGTTCGGCGGTGAGGCGCTCGGTGCCGGCCGGGCCGGGCTCGGCGACGAGGCGGGGGGCGGGGAACCAGGTGTCGAGGACGGTGCCGTCGGCGGTGAGGGTGGCAAGGCCGGCGGCGACGGCGCCGGAGGTACGCGTAGCAGTCATGCCCGAAACCTAACCGGCGACGGGCCGCGGTCGCGAACCGGTCTCATGTGACGGTCGCACCGCGTGTCGCGCTCGCGGCCCCGGCTCCCGCACCGCGTGTCGCACTCGCGGCCTCGGCTCCCTCGCCGCGTGTCGCACTCGCGACCCCGGCTCCCGCACCGCCTGTCGCACTCGCGACCCCGGCTCCCTCGCCGCCTACCGCCCCGGGGGTACCGGTTCCCCACCTCCCGGGCCGGGGTGCGCGGCGGGAGGTCCACAGCACCGCGACCCCCGCGCCGGCGGCCAGGGCCGCGCACAGCGGCCACAGCAGCCCGGGGGCGGCGGCGTACAGGGCTCCGCCGAGCGGGGCGGCGAGGACCACGCCGCTGACCGAGACTCCCGCGTACAGGCTCTGGAAGCGGCCGATCGCGTGCGCCGGGGCCTGGTCGGCCACGTAGGCGGTGGCGGTGGTCTTGTACAGGATCTCCCCCAGGCTGAGCAGCACCATCATGACGGCGGCGCTCGCGATGCCCGCCCCGGCGATCAGTGCCGCGTGGGCCGCTCCGACGAGGAGGAGCCCGGTGCCGACGACGGCCAGGGGCGGGCGTTCGCGCAGGGCGACGGCGGCGGGGAGTTCCAGCAGCAGGACGACCCCGCCGTTGAGCGCGATGACCAGCCCGAAGACGCGGATGTCGAAGCCGTGGTCGGCGAGGAAGATCGGGAGGGTGGAGTACTGCTGCCGGTAGACGACGTCCACGACGAGGATGGCGGCGAGCAGGACCAGCAGGGCGGGGCGGGCCCGCAGCTCGGCCGTGACGCCGCGGCCCAGACCCCCGTCCGGGGCCGCGGCGGGTGTGTGGGCGGCGCCGCGGGCCGGGACGATCCGGGCGGTCCAGACGGCGAGGACGAGGGTGCCCACGCCGTCGGCGACGAACAGCCAGTCGTACGAGAGGCCGGCCGCGACCAGCGCCCCGAGTGGCGGGCCGAGGGTGAAGCCGCCGTTGGAGGCGCACCGTACGACGGCGTAGGCCTGCCGGCGGGCGCCCTCGGGGACGGTGACGGCGACGAGCGCGGAGTTGGCGGCGCGGATCACCCCGGACGCGTACTGGACGGCCGGCAGGAGGACGCACAGCAGCGGGGTGGGCAGGAACGGAAGGCAGGCCAGGGCGAGGCCGCCGAACGCGGCGGCGGTGAGCAGTACCCGGCGGTGGCCGAAGCGGTCGCCGTACCAGCCTCCGGTGAAGTTGCCGGCGACCAGGCCGACGCCACCGACGCCGACGGCGAGGCCGGCCTGCGCGGCGCCGAGGCCGCGCGGTCCGACCAGGTACACGAAGACGAACACGAAGGTGAAGCCGACGACGGCGTTGACGAACACCCCGGCCGCCAGGATCCACACCACCCTCGGCACGTCCTTGAACCCTCGCAACATGCCGGCGCCCCCCACGAGCAGGTCAGTTCCCTTTGCGAACGGACTATGTCAGCATGGCAGCCTTGGGTCAACGGACAAAGGAGTTCCCATGGCCCAGCGCACGCACCTCGGCGACGCGGACTGCTCCATCGCCCAGGCCCTCGACGTCGTGGGCGACTGGTGGACGCTGCTCGTCGTACGCGACGCCGCGCGCGGCGTGCACCGGTTCGAGGAGTTCCAGCGCGAGCTCGGCGTCTCCCGCAAGGTACTGACCGAGCGGCTGAAACTGCTGGTCGAGGCCGGGGTGTTGACGCGCGAGCCGTACCAGGAACGCCCGGTGCGGCACGAGTACCGGCTGACCCCGCGTGGCCGGGGGCTGCTGCCGGTGCTGGTGGCCCTCCAGGACTGGGGGGACGCCTGGATCCTGGGAGAGGGAGAGATGACGGCGACGACCGAGGAATCCTCGCGGGAGGCGGCGCGGGTGCAGGCACTGCTCGGCACCCGGGTGCCGGAGCTGCTGCTGCCGGACCGGTTCGGGGAGCCCCGCGACCCGGTGGCGGACACGGCGTTCACGGTCCTGTACTGCTTTCCGGGCGCCTACGCCCGGGCCGAGTCCTATCCGCCGGGGTGGGCCGGGATCCCCGGGGCGAAGGGGTGCACCCTGGAATCCTGCACGTTCCGGGACCAGTTGGCCGAGTTCACCGCGGCGGGCGCGACGGTGCAGGGCGTCTCCACCCAACGCCCGGACGAGCAGAAGGAGTTCGCCGAGGCGGAGCGGCTGCGCTTCCCGCTCCTCTCGGACGCGGAACTCGCACTGACCTCGGCGCTGCGGCTGCCGACCTTCCGCGCGGCGGGGGTGAGCCGACTCAAGCGGCTGACCCTCGTCCTGGACCGGGACCGGACGGTGCGCGAGGTGATCTACCCGATCACCGACATCGAGGCCGGCGTCCGAACCGCCCTGGAGGCGGTCCGCGCCACCCCCTGACCGACGCCGGACACCCCGGCGGCCCCGGAGGACGCGCGAGACCCCGGCGGGGGCGACCACCGCCCCCGGGCGACGCGCGAGACCCCGGCCGCCCCAGGGCCCGCCGGGGCCCCGTCGGAGGCGACCCGCCTTCCCCGGGCGGCGGCCCTTCACGCCCCGGCCAGGACCCGCCCCAGGATGTCCCGCGCGTACGCCGGGTCGTACTCCGCGTCCGTCAGCAGGACCTGGAGACTGATCCCGTCCATCACCGCCACCAGCGCCCGCGCCGTCACGGGGTCCGTCCGCCCGCCCAGCGCCGCCGCCACGGCCGCGCACCACTCGGCGGCCACCGGCCGCAGCGCGGGGCGGCGCAGGGCCGCCAGGTACAGCTCGTACTCCAGCTCCACCCGTCCCCGGTCGCGGCCCGCCTCCAGGAGCTCCCCCAGCAGCCGGGCGAGCGCCGTGGCGAGGTCCGGCTCCGCGGGGTCGGGCACCAGGACGAAATGCTCGTTCGCCTGGCGCAGGGCCGCCACGAGGAGGTCGTCCAGGGTTTTGAAGTGGTAGGTCGTGGATCCCAGGGGGACGTCCGCCTCCGCCGCCACGGTGCGGTGACTCAGGCCCGCGATGCCCTTGGCGCCCACCACCCGGATCGCCGCGTCGATGATCCGCTGCCGTCGTTCCGGGTCGTGGCGGCGCACCGCTCCGGCCGGCATCAGTGGGCCGCCCCGCCGAGGTTCAGCAGGACGACCCCGCCGATGATCAGCGCGATTCCGGCGATCTTCACCGCGGTCGCGGCCTCCCCGAGGAACAGCATGCCGATGGCGGCGACCGCGGCCGTGCCGACGCCCGCCCAGATCGCGTACGCCGTTCCCACCGACATCGTCTTCAGGGTCTGCGCGAGCAGGGTGAAGGCGATGAGGTAGCCCAGGACCGTGCCGATCGAGGGCCACAACTTCGTGAAGCCCTCGCTGAACTTCATGGCGGTCGTGCCGGCGACCTCGGCGGCGATGGCCGCGGCAAGCAGTATGTAGGGCATGCGTACAAGAGTACACATCGTTGCGTACACCCGTACACAAGCTCGGGCGCTCCCCGCGCACGCCCCGCCGGGAGACCGCTCCCGCGGGGCGAACGGAGATCAGTTCAGCGTGAACCAGGCCGCCCGCGCCTTCTTCCACTCCGCGTGCGTCAGGTCCTTGGCCTCGGCGCCGTCCCCGTACAGGTCGGCGGAGCCGCTGTCGGTGATCAGCTGGACCCGCGCCCCCGCGACCGACAGGTCGGGCACCTCCACGATGGCCTCCCAGCCACCGGGATCGGTGGTCGGCAGGTCGGCCCGCTTGACCGGGGCGTGGCCCGCGACCCCGTCCCACTGGTACAGCGCGTACGGGTCCGAGTTGTCGTCGGCGGCCCAGGAGCCGGCCAGGATCAGGTACTGGTTCGCCGCGTTCTTGCGGATGTCGCGGATCGCGAGGCCGCCGAGGTCGAGTTCGATGCCCGCGCCGAAGCCGGCCTTCGCACCCGTGGACAGCACCTTGTCGAAGTTGGTGACCGGCACCACCAGCGCCTTGCCGCCCGGCACGGCCGGGGCGAGCGGGGCCCGGAAGCCGAGGTAGGCGGTGGTGGTGGAGCCCGGCGCGAACTCCAGTCCCTCCACGTTGAACCCGTCGATCTGCTTGGGCGCCTCGCCGTCGGCCGTGCCGGCCGCGAAGCCGTAGCGGTTGCCGTTGCCCTTGTCCCAGGCCACGAGGTCGTCGCGGAACTTCTTGTACGAGCCTCCGTACGCGAGTTGCGCGCTCGCCCCGGAGCCGCTGAGCGTGGTGGTGAACACCGTGTTGCGGGGCGCCTTGTACTCGCCGTCCTTGTTGTTGCCGAGCGAGCCGGTCCAGTAGACGGTGTCGCCGATCCGGGTCGCCCCCTCGATGTCCACCTCCTTGCTCACCCCGAGCCGTGAGCTGAAGTCCCAGGTTCTCAGCGGCGCGGCGGACCGGGAACGGTCGTACAGCCGCAGCACGTTCGACTCGTCGTCCGCGACGATGGCGTAGCCACCGCCGACGTCCACGGCGGCCGAGGAGTCCGAGGCGCCGACGAGGTAGCGGGCGTCGGCGGGGTTCGCCACGGCGGCCGACGCCGCGTACGACAGTGTCTTGGTGGCGCTCTTGCCGCCCAGCCCGCTCACCTTGACGGTGAGGTTGGTGTAGCCGCGGCCCCGTGCGGTGACGGCCAGTTGACGGACCGCGCCCGCTCCGGTGACGGTGACGTCCCCGGTGCCGGCGACCGAGGCCTTGCTGGAGGCCGTGGCGCTGACGACCAGCGCGGACGCGTCCGCGCCGCTCTGTCCCACGGTCACGTCCACGACGGGATCCCCGACCCCGCCGACGGCCCCCGACAGGTAGGAGGCGGAGAACGCGATGGTCGGTGTGCCGTAACCGGCCGCCAGGGCGGGCGAGTTCACCCCGGCGAGCGTCAGTGCGGCGAGGGCGGCCACGCCCAGCCGCCGAGGCGTCCGCCGCCTCGCCCGTCCCGTAGCCCGTCCCGTCGTCCACCCCGTCGTCTGCTTCATCCCTGTCCCCCACGCGTTCATCGGCGTCCCCCACCCGTTCATCGGTGTCCCCCACGCGTTCATCGGTGTCCCCCACGCGTCGGGCCAAGCGCGATCCGTGCGGAGCGGGACTTCTGCCCCTCCGCGCGGTCGAGGTCCTTGGCTTCCTTGCCCGCCGAGGCGGCGTACGCCAGGGTGGCCGTCGCGGTCTTCCCGCCGCGTCCGGTGACCTGGAGCGTCAGGTCGGTGTGCCCCTGCCCCCGGGGGCGCACCGTCAGGCTGCGGTCGCCCGAGGGGGTCCGCTGCTGTCGTACGTCGCCCACCGCGGCCACCGCCGGGTTGCTGGAGGACAGCACCCGCAGCCTCAGGAACCCGGCCGGCACCCCGGACTGCTCGACGTCCACCGTCACGGCGGGGCCGTCGTGGGCGCCCACGACCCCGGTGAGGCGCGTGGCGGAGAGCGAGATCGTCGGATCGGCGTACCCGACGGCGTGCGCGGGCGTTCCCAGCCCCGCGACGAGGAGGGCAGCGGCCCCGGCGACGCCCACGGCGCCCGCACGGCGCACCGGCGATAGGCGAACGGTCACGGATGGTCCTCTCGACTGCTGCGCCACGGCGTGAGCATGGCGGCCATGGAGAAGATTCGGCCACCGCGGCCAACTTCCGGTGCACACCGCCCGACGACCGGGCGAACAGGCCGAGGAGCGGACGTCGCGAGAGCGCGAGGACGGACGACTGAAGGCCGACGCGCACCACGACGCGCCTCGTGTCGCGCACCACTACGCGCATCGTGTCGCGCACCACGAGGCGCTCCACTACCCGCGCCGCGACGCGCGTCACGGCCCGCGCCGCCTCCCGCCCGGCCGGGCCCGCGCCCCTCCGCCCGGGCCCCGCAAGGGCCCGAACGGCAGGAGGGGCCCCCGGCATCACGCCGGGGGCCCCTCCTCACACACGTCGACTCAGACGTTGAAACCGAGTGCGCGCAGCTGCTCACGGCCGTCATCCGTGATCTTGTCCGGGCCCCACGGGGGCATCCAGACCCAGTTGATGCGAAGTTCGTTGACGATGCCTTCCGTCGCCGACTTCGCCTGGTCCTCGATGACGTCCGTCAGCGGGCAGGCCGCCGAGGTGAGCGTCATGTCGAGGGTGGCGATGTTCGCGTCGTCGACGTGGATGCCGTAGATCAGGCCCAGGTTCACGACGTCGATGCCCAGCTCGGGGTCGACCACGTCGTAGAGGGCCTCGCGGACCTCTTCCTCGCTGGCCGGCTTGATCGACGCCTCGGGCGTCGCGTTCTCGGTCATGCCGTCTTCCTCTCCGCGTCGCCCAGGGCCTGGGCGGTCGCGTCCTTCCACGCCATCCAGCTCAGCAGAGCACACTTCACGCGGGCGGGAAACTTGGCGACACCGGCGAACGCGACCGCGTCCTCCAGTACCTCTTCCATGGCCTCGTCGGGCTCGATCTTGCCCTTGGACTGCATCAGCTCCAGGAAGGTCTCCTGGATCCGACGCGCGTCGGCGAGGTCCTTGCCGACCAGCAGCTCGTTCAGCACGGACGCACTGGCCTGGCTGATGGAGCAGCCCTGGCCCTCGTACGAGACGTCGGTGAGCGTCTCGCCGTCGTACTTCACGCGCAGCGTGATCTCGTCACCGCACGTGGGGTTGACGTGGTGCACCTCGGCGTCGCCGTCGCGCAGGCCACGCCCGTGCGGGTGCTTGTAGTGGTCCAGGATCAGTTCCTGGTACATCGAATCCAGCTTCACTGCGTCCTCGTCCGCCTTCGTCGCTATCCGAAGAAGTTCCGTACGTGCTCCAGCCCGTCGATCAGCGCGTCGACCTCGGCCGGAGAGGAGTACAGGTAGAACGACGCCCGCGTGGTCGCGGGAATTCCGTAGCGCAGGCATACGGGGCGCGCGCAGTGGTGTCCCACGCGGACCGCGATGCCCTGCTCGTCCAGCACCTGGCCGACGTCGTGCGGGTGGATGTCACCCAGCGTGAAGGAGATGGCGGCGCCGCGGTCCTCGGCCGTGGTGGGGCCGATGATCCGCAGGTCGGGCACCTCCAGGAGGCGCTTGACCGCGTACTCCGTGATCGCGTGCTCGTGCGCGGCGATCTTGTCCATGCCGATCGCGCTGAGGTAGTCCACGGCCGCGCCGAGGCCGACGGCCTGGGCGATCGGGGGCGTACCCGCCTCGAACTTGTGCGGGGCCGGGGCGTAGGTCGAGGCGTGCATCGACACGGTCTCGATCATCTCGCCGCCACCGAGGAACGGCGGGAGGTCCTCCAGGAGCTCCTGCCGGCCCCACAGGACGCCGATGCCGGTCGGGCCGCACATCTTGTGGCCGGTGAAGGCCACGAAGTCGGCGCCGAGCGCCTGTACGTCCAGCGGCATGTGCGGGGCGGCCTGGGAGGCGTCGATCAGCACCAGCGCGCCGACCTCCTGCGCGCGCCGGACGATCGCCTCGGTCGGGTTGACCGTGCCCATGATGTTGGAGACCAGCGTGAAGGAGACGATCTTCGTCTTCTCCGTGATGACCTCTTCGATGTTGGACAGGTCGAGCCGGCCGTCGTCGGTGAGGCCGAACCACTTCAGCTTCGCGCCCGTGCGCTGCGAGAGCAACTGCCACGGGACGATGTTGGAGTGGTGCTCCATCTCCGTGATGGCGATCTCGGTCTCGCGGTCGACCCGGTAGGGCTCGTCCGCCCAGCCGAGCATGTTCGCGACCAGGTTGAGCGACTCCGAGGCGTTCTTGGTGAAGATCACCTCGTCGCGGCTCGGTGCGTTGATGAAGGCGGCGACCTTGTCGCGGGCGCCCTCGTACAGCGCCGTGGCCTCCTCGGCGAGCACGTGCACGCCGCGGTGGACGTTGGCGTTGTGCTGCTCGTAGTACTCGTTCAACGCGTCGAGCACCTGGCGCGGCTTCTGCGAGGTCGCCGCGTTGTCCAGGTAAACGATCTTCTTCCCGTCGTGGACCACACGATCCAGAAGGGGGAAGTCCTTGCGGATCGCCTCGATGTCGAGGAGGCCAGGCAGCTGTGTCACGCGGTCGCGCCACCCTTCACGTACTTGTCGTAACCCTCGGCCTCCAGCTGGTCCGCCAGCTCGGCGCCGCCGGACTCGGCGATCCGGCCGTTCGCGAACACGTGCACGAAGTCGGGCTTGATGTAGCGCAGGATGCGCGTGTAGTGCGTGATCAGCAGGGTGCCGACCTCGCCGCTCTCGCGGACCCGGTTGACGCCCTCGGAGACGACGCGCAGGGCGTCGACGTCCAGGCCGGAGTCGGTCTCGTCGAGGATCGCGATCTTCGGCTTGAGGAGCTCCAACTGGAGGATCTCGTGGCGCTTCTTCTCACCGCCGGAGAAGCCCTCGTTGACGTTGCGCTCGGCGAAGGCCGTGTCCATCTGGAGCTGCTCCATGGCGGACTTGACCTCCTTCACCCAGGTGCGCAGCTTGGGCGCCTCGCCGCGGATGGCGGTGGCCGAGGTGCGCAGGAAGTTGGAGACCGAGACGCCGGGGACCTCGACCGGGTACTGCATGGCGAGGAACAGGCCGGCGCGGGCGCGCTCGTCGACGGACATCTCCAGGACGTCTTCGCCGTCGAGGGTGACGGTGCCACCGGTGATCGTGTACTTCGGGTGACCGGCCAGCGAGTAGGCCAGCGTGGACTTGCCGGAGCCGTTCGGACCCATGATGGCGTGCGTCTCACCCTGCTTGACGGTGAGGTCGACGCCCTTGAGGATCTCGCGGGCGCCGTTCTCGGCCTCGACGGAGACGTGCAGGTCGTGGATTTCAAGCGTTGCCATGGATACCTCAGGACTCCTGGGTGAGGGAGACGAGCACGTCGTCCCCTTCGATCTTTACGGGGTATACGGGTACGGGGCGCGTCGCGGGCAGGCCGGACGGCTTGCCGGTCCGCAGGTCGAACGCCGAGCCGTGCAGCCAGCACTCGATCATGCAGTCCTCGACCTCGCCCTCCGAGAGGGACACGTTCGCGTGCGAGCAGATGTCGTTGATCGCGAACACCTCCCCCTCGGTGGAGACGATGGACACCGGCGTGCCGTCGAGTTCCACCCGCTTGGGGGTGTCCGCCTCCAGCTCGCTCAGCGCACAGGCCTTGACGTAATTCATCAGACGGAACCCTGGAGCTCGGTCTCGATCTTGGAGAGCAGGCGCTCCTCGATGTCGTCGACACCGATCTGCTGGACCAGCTCGGCGAAGAAGCCGCGCACGACCAGCCGGCGGGCCTCGTCGGCCGGGATGCCGCGGGCCTGGAGGTAGAAGAGCTGCTCGTCGTCGAAGCGGCCGGTCGCGGAGGCGTGGCCGGCGCCGACGATCTCGCCGGTCTCGATCTCCAGGTTCGGCACCGAGTCGACCCGCGCGCCGTCCGTGAGGACGAGGTTGCGGTTCATCTCGTAGGTGTCGGTGCCCTCGGCGGTCTTCTCGATGAGCACGTCACCGATCCAGACCGCGTGGGCGTCCTGGCCCTGGAGGGCGCCCTTGTAGACCACGTTCGACTTGCAGTGCGGCGCGCTGTGGTCGACCAGGAGGCGGTGCTCCTGGTGCTGGCCGGCGTCCGTGAAGTACAGGCCGAAGAGCTCGGCCTCGCCGCCGGGGCCGGCGTAGGTCACGCGCGGGTGCAGGCGGACGAGGTCGCCGCCGAAGGTGACGACGATCGACTTGAAGGTCGCGTCGCGGCCCACCAGGGCGTTGTGCTGGGAGACGTGGACGGCGGTGTCGTCCCAGTCCTGCACCGACACGACGGTGAGCTTCGCGCCGTCGCCGACGAGGAAGTCGACGTTGGCGGCGCGCACGCCGTCACCGGTGTGGTCGATGACCACGACGGCCTCGGCGAAGGCCTTCACGTCGAAGACCGTGTGGCCGAAGGTGGTGCCTCCCTCGCCGTGCAGCGTGACGCGCACGGGCTCGGTGAGGACGGCCTCCTTGGGCACGGTGACGACCGTGGCCTTGGCGAAGGACGAGAACGCCTGCGCGGCGATCCGGTCCACCGGGGTGCCGGCCTTGCCGATGCGCGCGTCGCCGCGCTCCACCGACTCGATCGTGACGACCTCGGGCGCGTCGATCTGGGCCTTCAGGGTGCCGTCGGCGACCGCGGTGCCGTCGTGCAGGCCCTTGAGGCGGGCGAGCGGGGTGAACCGCCACTCCTCCTCGCGGCCGTTGGGAACCGGGAAGTCCGCCACGTCGAAGGACGGGGGCGCGCTCATCCGGGTGGCGACGGTGGACTCTGCGGCCACCGCGATCGCGCCGGCGGTGGTCGAGCCCGCCGGAATGTTCTGAGCCTCAGCCATGGCTGTCGTCTTGCTCTCTTCCTACGTCTGTGAATGTGCTGCGGGTGGATCCGGCCGGGTCGGGACTAACCGACCGAGCCCTCCATCTGCAGCTCGATCAGCCGGTTCAGCTCCAGCGCGTACTCCATGGGCAGCTCACGGGCGATGGGCTCGACGAACCCGCGCACGATCATGGCCATGGCCTCGAACTCGGTCAGACCGCGGCTCATCAGGTAGAAGAGCTGGTCGTCGGAGACCTTGGAGACGGTGGCCTCGTGACCCATGGAGACGTCGTCCTCGCGGACGTCCACGTAGGGGTACGTGTCCGAGCGGGAGATCGTGTCGACCAGGAGCGCGTCGCACAGCACGTTGGACTTGGAGCCGTGCGCGCCCTCGCCGATCTCGACCAGGCCGCGGTACGAGGTGCGGCCGCCGCCTCGCGCCACCGACTTGGAGACGATGTTCGAGGAGGTGTTCGGCGCCATGTGGACCATCTTGGAGCCGGCGTCCTGGTGCTGGCCCTCGCCCGCGAAGGCGATGGACAGGGTCTCGCCCTTGGCGTGCTCGCCCATCAGGTAGACCGCCGGGTACTTCATGGTGACCTTGGAACCGATGTTGCCGTCGATCCACTCCATGGTCGCGCCCTCGTACGCCACGGCGCGCTTGGTGACCAGGTTGTAGACGTTGTTCGACCAGTTCTGGATCGTCGTGTAGCGGCAGCGGCCGCCCTTCTTCACGATGATCTCGACCACGGCGCTGTGCAGCGAGTCCGAGGAGTAGATCGGGGCGGTGCAGCCCTCGACGTAGTGGACGTAGGCGTCCTCGTCGACGATGATCAGCGTCCGCTCGAACTGGCCCATGTTCTCCGTGTTGATGCGGAAGTAGGCCTGGAGCGGGATGTCGACCTTGACGCCCTTGGGCACGTAGATGAACGAGCCGCCCGACCACACGGCGGTGTTCAGCGACGCGAACTTGTTGTCGCCGACCGGGATGACCGTGCCGAAGTACTCCTGGAAGAGCTCGGGGTGCTCCTTCAGCGCGGTGTCCGTGTCGAGGAAGATGACGCCCTGCTCCTCCAGGTCCTCGCGGATCTGGTGGTAGACGACCTCGGACTCGTACTGGGCCGCGACACCGGCGACGAGGCGCTGCTTCTCCGCCTCGGGGATGCCGAGCTTGTCGTACGTGTTCTTGATGTCCTCGGGCAGGTCCTCCCAGGAAGCGGCCTGCTTCTCGGTCGAACGCACGAAGTACTTGATGTTGTCGAAGTCGATGCCGGAGAGGTCCGAGCCCCAGTTCGGCATGGGCTTCTTGCCGAACAGCTTCAGGCCCTTGAGCCGGAGGTTCAGCATCCACTCCGGCTCGGACTTCTTGGCCGAGATGTCGCGGACGACATCCTCGGACAAACCCCGCTTGGCGGTGGCGCCCGCCGCGTCGGAGTCGGCCCAGCCGTATTCGTAGGTGCCCAGGCCATCGAGCTCAGGGTGAGCAGTCTCCGTGGTCATGCGGGGTTCCTCCCGGCCGTACTTGCAGATACTGATGTGTCGGTCTGTGCGGCGCCCTTGACGCCGGCGCCCGCGCTGCGCGGAATGAACGTCGTGCACACCCCGTCGCCGTGGGCGATCGTGGCGAGTCGCTGCACATGTGTCCCGAGCAGGCGGGAGAAGACCTCGGTCTCCGCCTCGCAGAGCTGCGGGAACTGCTCGGCCACGTGGGCGACCGGGCAGTGGTGCTGGCAGAGCTGTTCACCACTGTGCGGACCGGGAGCGCTCTTCGCCGTGGCAGCGTACCCGTCCGCGGTCAACGCCTTGGCCAGGGCCTCGGTCCGTTGCGCGGGGTCGGCCGCCTCGACGGATTCCCGGTAGGTCTCCGCCTGTGCGGCCAGTCTGGCGCGGGCGAACGCGGCGACCGCCGCCTCGCCCTGCTCGCCCCCGCCGGCGGACTGCGCGATCCAGCGCAGGGCCTCGACGGCGAGCGAGTCGTAGGACTGGTCGAACGCGTCGCGGCCGCAGTCGGTGAGCGCGAACACCTTGGCCGGCCGACCCCGCGTGCGTGCGCCGTACACACGCTGCTCGCGGGGTGCGATCACGTCGTCGGCGACGAGTGCGTCGAGGTGACGACGGACGGCGGCCTGGGTGAGGCCGAGACGCTTGGCGAGGTCGGCGACGGTGGACGGACCGTGGTCCAGGATGGAGCGCGCGACCCGGTTGCGGGTGGACCGCTCCCCGGTCACGAGTTCCCCCTGGGGGGTCTCGATCATCCGTTCGCCGTATTTCACAACGCCATTGTTGCGTAATTAACCGAGCATCGACAAGCCGTGACCGAGGCCACCCCGGGTGGTCTCCATCACTAAGGGTTACCTTATTTATCGACGCAGAGTTATTCGGAGGCCTGCATTCCAGTCTCTGGGGCGGCACCTCCGGAGCACCGGAAACAGCCCCCACCAGCAATCCCCCGCCCAAGACGGCCCCCGGGACGGTAAACGCCGGGATCCGGAAAAGTTCACGGAAACCGACTGGGCCATCCAGTCCCACCGGGCCGAAAAGAGCCGTGATCGCGACGCCGTGTTCGAATCCGGGGACGGAAAAAACCGCGCGGGTCACCGTGGAACGGGGATTTCGACCCCGGCGCCACGCACCGAGGAATCATGAACGCCCGCGCCCGCGCCCCCGCCGCCCCCGGCCCCGAGGACCCCCCTCGGCCCTCCGTAGACTCACCCGCATGAGCAACGACCCCGCCGTGGAGATCCGCGGACTGGTGAAGCGGTACCGCCCCCTCCCCCACCGGCCGGCCGTGGACGGACTGGACCTCACCGTCCGCACGGCGTCGGTCACCGCGGTACTGGGTCCCAACGGCGCGGGCAAGACCACCACCGTGGAGACCTGCGAGGGCTACCGGCGTCCCGACGCGGGCACCGTCCGTGTCCTGGGACTCGACCCGATCGCCCAGGCCGGGGCCCTGCGT
The DNA here is from genome assembly GCF_042889445.1 of Streptomyces sp. NPDC002602. Taxonomy (NCBI): domain Bacteria; kingdom Bacillati; phylum Actinomycetota; class Actinomycetes; order Kitasatosporales; family Streptomycetaceae; genus Streptomyces; species Streptomyces sp. NPDC002602. The sequence goes on from NZ_JBIAQX010000016.1 coordinate 103,727, forward strand.
CCGCGGATCGGCGTCATGCTCCAGTCCGGCGGGGTCTACTCCGGCGCCCGCGCCGTCGAGATGCTCCGCCACATGGCCAGGCTGTACGCGAACCCGCTCGACGTGGACACCCTCGTGGAACGCCTCGGGCTCGGCGGGTGCGGCCGCACCACCTACCGCCGGCTCTCCGGCGGCCAGCAGCAGCGCCTGTCGCTCGCCATGGCCGTCGTGGGCCGGCCCGAGCTGGTCTTCCTCGACGAGCCCACGGCCGGTCTCGACCCGCAGGCCCGCCGCGCGACCTGGGACCTCGTACGGGAACTGCGCGCCGACGGGGTCACCGTCGTCCTGACCACCCACCACATGGACGAGGCCGAGCAGCTCGCCGACGAGGTCGCCATCGTCGACGCGGGCAGGGTCATCGCCCACGGCAGCCCCGAGCAGCTCTGCCGGGGCGGCGCCGAGAACACCCTGCGCTTCACCGGCCGCCCCTCCCTCGACCTCGCCTCCCTGCTGAAGGCGCTGCCCGACGGCACCGAGGCCGCCGAGCTCAGCGCCGGCGTCTACCGGGTCACCGGTGACGTGCACCCGCAACTACTGGCCACCGTCGCGTCCTGGTGCGCGCAGCACGGGGTGATGCCGGACAGCCTCTCGGTCGAGCGGCACACGCTGGAAGACGTCTTCCTCGAACTCACGGGCAAGGAGCTGCGCGCATGAGCGCCGGTACGTTCACCCCCGACCCGGGGGCCGCTCCCCTGTCCCGCATGATCCGGGCGCAGACCGCGCTGGAGACCCGGATGCTGCTGCGCAACGGGGAACAACTCCTGCTCACCGTGATCATTCCGGCGCTGCTGCTCGTGCTCTTCTCCGCCGTGGACGTCGTGGACACCGGCGAGGGCAAGGCCGTGGACTTCCTGGCTCCCGGCGTCCTCGCCCTCGCGGTGATGTCCACCGCCTTCACCGGCCAGGCCATCGCCACCGGTTTCGACCGCCGCTACGGGGTCCTCAAGCGGCTCGGGGCCTCCCCGCTGCCGCGCCGCGCCCTGATGGCGGCCAAGACCCTGTCCGTCCTGGTGACCGAGGTGCTCCAGGTCGCCCTGCTGACGGTGATCGCCCTCGCGCTGGGCTGGTCCCCGCACGGGAACCCGCTGTCGGTCGCGGCGCTGATCCTGCTCGGCACCGCCGCCTTCTCGGGGCTGGGCCTGCTGATGGCGGGCACCCTCAAGGCCGAGATGACCCTGGCCGCCGCCAACCTCGTCTTCCTGCTGCTGCTGGTCGGCGGCGGGGTGATCGTGCCGCTGGACAAGTTCCCCGACGCCGTGCGCTCCGTACTCGAACTGCTGCCGATCTCGGCCCTGTCCGACGGGCTGCGCGAGGTGCTCCGACACGGGGCCTCGATGCCCTGGGGCGACGCCGCGATCCTGGCCGTCTGGGCGGTGCTGGGGCTGGGCGCCGCCGCGCGGTTCTTCCGCTGGGAGTGATTCCCCTCCCTCGCGCGTTGGGATGGCAGGAGGGTGACCACCTCCACGCACGAGTGACGCACGACGATGACGCCGGGGGGCGGGCATGACACAGCGGGAGGCCGTTCTACGGCTGGACGAGCAGTGGGCGAGGGTCCGCTCGGGAGCCGCGCACGCGGAGGCCGACGAGAGCGACCGTCTGCTGGCCGAGCTGATCGGCGCGCTCCGCGAGCCCGCCCGGACGGACGCCGAGTGCGCGGCCCGGCTGGGGCTGCGGCTGGGCGACCTCGCGGCCCGTCGGTTCGCCGCCGGGGACCGGGCCGGGGCACTCTCGGCGATCGAGGAGGCCCTGCGGCACGCGCAGCAGGCCGCCGGGCACGCCCCGGAGTACGCCCGCTGGTACGCCCGGGGGCTGATCAACCAGGGGGTCTGGCTGGCCTGGCCCCTCAGCGACGACGCACGGCTCCCCCGACACCCGCTGGGCACGGTGGCCGAGAGCGGCCCGACCCCGATGGAACGCGCGGCCGGCGAGCGCGCCCGGGACCTGACCCGCGCCGCCGTCGAGGTGTGGGCCTCCCTCGACCAGCACGACCCGGTCAACCGCCGGGGCCTGGCGCAGGCCAAGGTGTTCCTCGGCGACCGGCTCGCGGAGCTGGGGTTCGCCGAGGACGCGGTGGCCTGGGCCGTCGACGCGGAGGCGGGGTTTCGCCGGCTGCTGCTGGCCGCGCCCGGCACCGAGGAGGCACAGGAGGCCGAGGAGGCCCTGGACCACATCGGCCGGCAGTTGGAACTGCGCCTGCGCTTCCTGTCCTTCGACTCGCTGGTGAGCCTGCGCGCGGGCGGCCTGCTGCCCGAACGGCTGCTGCCCCAGGCGGTGGTGGCGGCGCGGATCCAGGGCTTCGCGGAGCCCGAGATCGCGGCCCGGCTGGGCCTGGGCGCCGAGCAGGTGGGCACGATGCTGGAGGTCACGCCCTGGCTCGCGGTGTGGCGGTTGGAGGTCCGGGGCGCGGACGGGCTGTGGACCGTACAGGAGCGTCCGTGGCACGGCTCGACGGAGGTGCGCAACCGCACCGCGGAGGACGTGGCGGCGGAGCTGGTGCGCGGCTTCATGGAATCGCCGGACTATCCGGGCGACGCCGGCCTGTGGCGGATCCGGCTGTGGTGGCACGAGGAGGGAGACCCGGCCGGAGCACGGTTCCGCCTGGTCATAGGGCCCGACTCGGCCGCCGGCACCCCCTCGTGAAAGTTTGCACAAGGCGCGGCCTACGATAGGGGCCGTGTTGACCCCTCTCTCCTTCATCGCCGGCCGCTGGACCCCGTCACCCCGGACCGTCCGGCGGGCCGCGCTCGCCGCGCTCGTCATGAGCGTGGTCATCGTCGTCACCGGCGGCGCGGTGCGACTGACCGGATCCGGTCTCGGCTGCGACACCTGGCCCAAGTGCACCGACGAAAGCCTGATCGTCACCCGGGAACAGGGCTTCCACGGGGCGATCGAGTTCGGCAACCGCATGCTGACGTACGTGCTCTGCGCCGCCGTCGGCTGGGCCATCGTCGCCGCCCGTTCGGCCAAGCCGTGGCGGCGTTCGCTGTCCCGGCTGGGCTGGCTCCAGTTCGCCATCGTGATGGGCAACGCCGTGCTCGGCGGCATCACCGTCCTGACGGGACTCAACCCGTACAGCGTGGCCGGGCACTTCCTGCTCGCCACCTCGCTGATCACGGTGACGACGATCACCTGGCAGCGCGCGGCCGAGGGCGACTCCCCGGCCCGGCCCCGGGTGCCCGCCCCCGTGCGCAGGCTCTCCTGGACGCTGATCGCCACCACCCTGGTCCTGATCGCCGCCGGCACGGTGGTGACCGGGTCCGGTCCGCACGCGGGTGACAGCAGCGAGATCAAGCGGATGCCGTTCGACTGGGCGGCCACCGCGCACGTGCACGCCATCGCCGCCTGGGTGGTGTGCGCGCTCGCCGTCGCGATGTGGCTGGTGCTGCGCGTGGTCGACGCCCCGGTCGACACCCGGGCGCGCGCCCGGGACCTGCTGATCGTGCTGCTCGCCCAGGGCGCCATCGGCTACGTGCAGTTCTTCACCCAGGTGCCCGAGGCCCTGGTCGCCGCCCACATGCTGGGCTCCTGCCTGGTGTGGATCGCGGTGCTCCGCGTCGCGCTGAGCCTGCGCGAGCGGCCCGCGGACGAGGCCGGGGTCCCGGCCCAGGGCGACCCGCTGCTCGCCGCCGTCTGAGACGCCCGATCCGCCCGAGCGGCCCGTTCCCTCGTGGGCCGGGCCGCTCAGGCGCGTTCGTCCAGCCGGTAGACGCGCCGGGCGTTCCCCGCCGCGATCATGGCCGCGACCCGGTCCGCGTCCCGCCGGGACCATGACCCGTCGGCGACCCAGCCGCCGAGCACGTCCTGCAGCGCCTGCCGGAAGACCAGGGCGCCGACGGCGTGCAGCTCGGGCAGTCTGCGACCGCCGCTGGAGAACATCAGCTTCCCGAAGGGCGCGGTCTCCAGCAGTTCGGCCAATACGGTCGCCGCCCGCGCCCCGGTCTGCGAGAGGACCGCGCCCAGGTCGGCGTACACGTGGGGGAAGGCGGACGCCAACCGCGCCGAGTGGCGGTGGTACGGATAGCCGCCGAGCAGGACCAGCCGGGTCCCGAGGCCCGCGGTGGCCCGCACGAAGTCCGTCAGCAGGGCCGGATCGGCCCGCCCCGGGTACTCCGCGGGCTCCCCCGCGCCCGTGTGCAGTTGGATCGGCAGCCCGGACGCCACCGCGCTCCACAACAGGTGCCGCAGGAGCACGGGGTCCCGTACGGCCTCGCCCTTGGCCCGGCCTGCCAACCACCGCCCGGCCGCCCCGTGCACCTCGCCGGGACCGGGCGGCTCGGGGGCGAAGGCCAGCACGGCGGGGTATCCGGCGGCGGCCCCGCAACTGAAGGCCGCGGCCCCGGTGGCGGCGTGCTGGAGCGCCTCGACGAGGTTGGAGAGGAAGGCGGTGACGGTCCCGGAGGTGTCGGCGACCTGTTCGGCCAGCAGCTCCAGCCGTACGATCTCGAAGGTCTCGGCGTCACCGGCGAGGGAGAGTTCCTTGGGCCCGGTGAGGTCCCCGGGCACCCCCGTGTCGACCAGGTACGCGGCGACGCGGGAGCCGCGCAGCAGGCGTTTGCCGGCCTCGACGACCCCGAGCTCGCGGCGGCGGGCCAGGTAGTGGGCGGGCGTGCAGTGGGGCTCCAGCCCCAGCAACGGCGGACACCAGCGGCGTACGGCGAAGCCGGTCTGGGTGTCGAAGAAGGTGGTGCCGGCGGCGGGCGGGCCGGCAGAGCTGATCAGGTGGGCCTCGAAGGTGCCGAGGCCCAGCTCCGTGCGGAGCACTCCTTGGCAGTACTGGTCCACCAGGGGCGGCGTTTCGATCATCCGGTCATCCCGTTGCGGACGTGAGGAAGGGGCTTCCACACGTCCTAACGGGTGAGCGGGGTGTGAGGTGTTGCTCGCGCTGTTGACCGAGCCCTCAGAATCCGGGATTGGCGGGTCCGCCCATCTGGATGCCGGCCATCCGGGTCCACTCGTAGGGCCCGGTGCGCACGCGCGCGGCGAACTCGCCGTCGAACTCCTCGTGCAGGGTCAGCCCGGCCTTCTCGGCGGCCAGCTCGGCCACGCCGTAGGTCGGGGCCACCAGGTCGCCCCAGCCCCCGTCCGTGCCCACGAGCACGATCCGGGTGCCGGCCTGTCCGATGTGGGCCAGCTGGCCCTCGGCGCCGCCGTGCCGCTTGGCGAACGCGCCGATCTGCCGGGCCAGCTTCGCGGCGGTGCGGTCCTGCTTCTTGTCCGGCGTGGCCGGGGTGACCGGGGTGTCTGCGGTGTCTGCCATGACTCGATGCTACCGACGAGTAATCACTTGAGGAAGGGATCCACGGCGACGGCGACGAAGAGCAGCGACACATAGGTGATCGACCAGTGGAACAGTCGCATCTCCTTGAGCTTCGCACCCGTCACGCCCGACTTGGCCCGCGCGTTCAGCGCGTGCGCCTCCCACAGCCACCAACCTCCGGCCACCAGTGCCACCGCCGTGTAGAACCAGCCGGTGTAGCCGAGCGGGGTCAGCAGCAGCGAGACCGCCACCATCACCCAGCTGTAGAGGACGATCTGGCGCGCCACGGCCTTGTTGCCGGCCACGACCGGCAGCATCGGCACGCCGGCCCGCGCGTAGTCGTCCTTCACCTTCATGGACAGCGGCCAGTAGTGCGGCGGCGTCCAGAAGAAGATGACGAGGAACAGGATGATCGCGGCCCAGGAGACCTCGTTCTTCACCGCGGACCAGCCGATGAGCACCGGCATGCAACCGGCGATGCCGCCCCAGACGATGTTCTGCGCGGTGCGCCGCTTCAACAGCATCGTGTAGACGACGACGTAGAAGAGGAGCGCGCCGAGCGACAGGGCCGCGGACAGCCAGTTGACGAGGAGCCCGAAGAAGAGGGTGGAGACCACCGCGAGGCCGAGGCCGAAGGCCAGGCACTCACGCGGGCTCACCATGCCGGTCACCAGGGGCCGCTGCGCCGTGCGGTCCATCAACGCGTCGATGTCGCGGTCGATGTACATGTTCAGCGCGTTCGCGCCACCGGCCGAGAGGTAACCGCCGAAGCAGGTCACGAGAACCAGCCAGAGGGAGGGAACGCCCCCTTCGGCGAGGAACATCACCGGCACTGTGGTGATCAGCAGAAGTTCGATGATCCGAGGCTTGGTCAAAGCCACGAATGCCATGGCCCTGGCCCCGAACGGCCGGTGACCGGGGCTCGTCCCGAGCACCGCCGCTGGACGGGATTCGACGGCCGTCACGCACACCCCTGAGAGAGAATCCAGCAAGCTCCGACTCGCACTCTTCAGGCGTGAAAGTCCGGTAAAGGCTTGCGCGTACCACGCCACTCTAGACGTTGCTCTTGTGTCGCCCCGCGCGGGGGTCGTCTCGTGTTGGGCCGATCGGCGGGAGCCCAGGTGAACACCAGTGGCCAACCAGGCGACGCACTACCGGCACTCGAATAGCCGCACGCCCCGGCGGGGGTAGGCTCGGAATCGCGCCGGTGCACCGTTCGTCACCGGGAAACCGACATGTGGAGAGGAGCCCTGACAAACGGTGAGCACCAAGCCGACCACCACAGAGCTCGAGTGGACCGAACTGGACCAGCGGGCCGTCGACACCGCCCGCATCCTGGCCGCCGACGCGGTACAGAAGGTCGGGAACGGCCACCCCGGTACGGCGATGAGCCTGGCCCCCGCCGCGTACACGCTTTTCCAGAAGGTCATGCGGCACGACCCCGCCGACCCCGAGTGGGTCGGCCGTGACCGCTTCGTGCTCTCCGCAGGGCACTCGTCCCTGACCCTCTACACCCAGCTCTACCTGGCCGGTTTCGGCCTGGAGCTGGCCGACCTGGAGGCGTTCCGCACCTGGGGCTCCAAGACCCCCGGTCACCCGGAGTACGGACACACCAAGGGCGTCGAGACGACCACCGGCCCGCTGGGCCAGGGCGTCGCCAACGCGGTGGGCATGGCCATGGCCGCCCGCTACGAGCGCGGTCTGTTCGACCCGGAGGCGGCCCCGGGCACCTCCCCGTTCGACCACATGATCTACGCGATCGCCGGCGACGGCTGCCTCCAGGAGGGCATCTCGCACGAGGCGTCCTCGCTGGCCGGCCACCAGAAGCTCGGCAACCTCGTGCTGCTGTGGGACGACAACCACATCTCCATCGAGGGCGACACGGAGACGGCCGTCTCCGAGGACACCCTCGCGCGCTACGAGGCCTACGGCTGGCACGTCCAGCGCGTCGCCCCGCAGGAGAGCGGCGACCTGGACCCGAAGGCGCTGTTCGACGCACTGGAGGCCGCCAAGGCCGAGACGGAGCGTCCGTCCTTCATCGCCATGCGCTCGATCATCGCCTGGCCCGCCCCGCACGCCCAGAACACCGAGGCCGCCCACGGCTCGGCGCTGGGCGCCGACGAGGTCGCGGCCACCAAGCGCGTCCTGGGCTTCGACCCGGAGAAGAGCTTCGACGTCGCCGACGAGGTCCTCGCCCACACGCGCGAGGCGCTCGACCGGGGCCGCGAGGTCAAGGCCGCGTGGGAGAAGGACTTCTCCGCCTGGCGCACCTCCAACCCGGAGCGCGCGGCCGAGTTCGACCGCATCAACGCCAACGAGCTGCCCGCCGGCTGGGAGGAGAAGCTCCCCGTCTTCGAGGCCGGCAAGGGCGTCGCCACCCGCGCCGCGTCCGGCAAGGTCCTGGAGGCCCTCGGCGCGGTCATCCCGGAGCTGTGGGGCGGCTCGGCCGACCTGGCCGGCTCCAACAACACCACCATCGACAAGAACTCCTCGTTCCTGCCGGTGGGCAACCCGCTCCCGGGCGCCCAGCCGTACGGCCGCACCATCCACTTCGGCATTCGCGAGCACGCCATGGCCGCGGCCATGAACGGCATCGCGCTGCACGGCCACACCCGCGTCTACGGCGGCACGTTCCTCACGTTCTCCGACTACATGCGCAACGCGGTCCGCCTCTCCGCGCTGATGCACGTGCCGGTCACCTACGTGTGGACGCACGACTCCATCGGCCTCGGCGAGGACGGCCCGACGCACCAGCCGGTCGAGCACGTCGCCTCGCTGCGCGCCATCCCGGGCCTGAACGTGGTCCGCCCGGCGGACGCGAACGAGACCGTCATCGCCTGGCGCGAGATCCTCCGTCGCCACACCAAGGTGTTCGGCAAGGGTGCCCCGCACGGTCTGGCGCTGACCCGCCAGGGCGTGCCCACCTACGAGCTGAACGAGAACGCCGCCAAGGGCGGGTACGTCCTCCTCGAAGCCGAGGGCGGCGAGCCGCAGGTGATCCTCATCGGCACCGGCTCCGAGGTCCAGCTCGCCGTCGGCGCCCGCGAGGCGCTCCAGGCCGAGGGCATCCCGACGCGCGTGGTCTCGATGCCGTCCGTCGAGTGGTTCGAGGAGCAGGACCAGGCGTACAAGGACAGCGTCCTGCCGCCCGCCGTCAAGGCGCGCGTCGCCGTCGAGGCCGGCATCGGTCTGACCTGGCACCGCTACGTCGGCGACGCCGGCCGGATCGTGTCGCTGGAGCACTTCGGCGCCTCCGCCGACGGCGCCCTGCTGTTCCGCGAGTTCGGTCTGACGGCCGAGGCCGTCACCGCCGCCGCCAAGGAATCCCTCACCGCCGCCGCGCGCTGACACCGGTACACGAACAGTAGGAGATGCAATTCCCATGACAGACGCACTCAAGCGCCTCTCCGACGAGGGCGTGGCGATCTGGCTGGACGACCTGTCCCGCAAGCGCATCACGTCCGGCAACCTCGCCGAGCTCATCGACCAGCAGCACGTGGTCGGTGTCACCACCAACCCGTCGATCTTCCAGAAGGCGATCAGCAGCGGCGACGGTTACGAGCAGCAGCTCGCCGACCTCGCGGCCCGCAAGGTCACCGTCGAAGAGGCGATCCGCATGATCACGACGGCGGACGTCCGCGACGCCGCCGACATCCTGCGCCCCGTGTTCGACGCGACGGAGGGCCAGGACGGCCGGGTCTCGATCGAGGTCGACCCCCGTCTCGCCCACAACACCAGGGCGACCGTCGCCGAGGCCAAGCAGCTCGCCTGGCTGGTGGACCGCCCGAACACGCTCATCAAGATCCCGGCGACCAGGGCCGGCCTGCCGGCGATCACCGAGGTCATCGGTCGGGGCATCAGCGTCAACGTCACGCTGATCTTCTCGCTGGAGCGCTACCGCGAGGTCATGGAGGCCTACCTGGCGGGTCTGGAGAAGGCCAAGGCCGCGGGCCTGGACCTTGCCAAGATCCACTCGGTCGCCTCGTTCTTCGTGTCCCGCGTGGACACCGAGATCGACAAGCGCCTCGACGGCCTCGGCACCGACGAGGCGAAGGCCCTGAAGGGCAAGGCGGCCCTCGCCAACGCCCGTTTGGCCTACGAGGCCTTCGAGGAGGTCTTCGCCGGTGAGCGCTGGGCCGCCCTGGACAAGGCGCACGCGAACAAGCAGCGTCCGCTGTGGGCCTCGACCGGCGTCAAGGACCCGGCCTACAAGGACACCCTGTACGTGGTGGACCTGGTCGCCCCCGGCACCGTGAACACCATGCCGGAAGCCACCATGGAGGCCACCGCCGACCACGGCGAGGTCACCGGCGACACCATCCGCGGCACCTACGAGCAGTCGCGCGCCGAGCTCGACGCGATCGCGAAGCTGGGCATCTCGTACGACGATGTCGTTCAGTTGCTGGAAGACGAGGGCGTCGAGAAGTTCGCGGTGTCCTGGAACGACCTGCTGAAGTCGACCGAGGCGGAACTCGTGCGCCTTGCCCCCACGGAGGCCTGAACACTTTGTCTGTGAACGGAGCGAACCCGCTTCGTGACGCACAGGACCGGCGGCTCCCGCGCATCGCGGGGCCGTCCGGCCTGGTCATTTTCGGCGTTACGGGTGACCTGTCGCGCAAGAAGCTGATGCCTGCCGTCTACGACCTCGCCAACCGCGGCCTGCTCCCGCCGGGCTTCTCGCTCATCGGGTTCGCCCGACGCGAGTGGCAGGACGAGGACTTCGCCCAGGAGGTGCACGACGCGGTCAAGGAGCACTCGCGCACCCCCTTCCGTGAGGAGGTGTGGCAGCAGCTCGTCCAGGGCTGCCGCTTCGTCCAGGGCGACTTCGACGACGACGCGGCCTTCGAGACGCTGAAGGCCACGATCGAGGAACTCGACAAGGCCCAGGGCACCGGCGGAAACTTCGCCTTCTACCTCTCGGTCCCGCCGAAGTTCTTCCCCAAGGTGGTCCAGCAGCTCAAGGACCACGGTCTGGCGCAGAAGGAGGGCTCCTGGCGGCGCGCCGTCATCGAGAAGCCCTTCGGCCACGACCTGAAGAGCGCGGAAGAGCTCAACAAGGTCGTCCACGAGGTCTTCCCCCGTGACGAGGTCTTCCGGATCGACCACTACCTCGGCAAGGAGACCGTCCAGAACATCCTGGCGCTCCGCTTCGCCAACACCATGTTCGAGCCGATCTGGAACCGGTCGTACGTCGACCACGTGCAGATCACCATGGCGGAGGACATCGGCATCGGCGGCCGGGCCGGTTACTACGACGGCATCGGCGCCGCCCGCGACGTCATCCAGAACCACCTGCTCCAACTGCTCGCGCTCACCGCGATGGAGGAGCCCGGCTCCTTCCACCCGAAGGCGCTGGTGGCGGAGAAGCTCAAGGTGCTGACCGCCGTGGAGCTGCCCGAGGACCTGGGCAAGCACACCGTGCGCGGCCAGTACTCGGCGGCCTGGCAGGGCGGCGAGAAGGTCGTCGGGTACCTCGAAGAGGACGGCATCGACCCCAAGTCGAAGACCGACACCTACGCGGCCATCCGTCTGGAGATCAACAACCGTCGCTGGGCGGGCGTCCCGTTCTACCTGCGGACCGGCAAGCGCCTGGGCCGTCGGGTGACCGAGATCGCGGTGGTCTTCAAGCGGGCCCCGTACCTCCCGTTCGAGTCGGGCGCGACCGAGGAGCTGGGACAGAACGCCCTGGTCATCCGGGTTCAGCCGGACGAGGGCGTGACGGTCCGCTTCGGCTCCAAGGTGCCCGGCACCTCCATGGAGGTCCGGGACGTCACGATGGACTTCGCCTACGGCGAGTCCTTCACGGAGTCCAGCCCCGAGGCGTACGAGCGGCTGATCCTGGATGTCCTGCTGGGTGACGCGAACCTCTTCCCGCGTCACCAGGAGGTCGAGCTCTCCTGGAACATCCTCGACCCGATCGAGCAGTACTGGGACAAGCACGGCAAGCCCGCGCAGTACCCGGCGGGCACCTGGGGACCGGTCGAGGCGGACGAGATGCTCGCACGAGACGGACGGAGCTGGCGCCGGCCATGAAGATCGACCTTACGGAGACCACCTCCAGCAAGATCAACGCCGCGTTGGTGCAGGCGCGCCGGGACATCGGCACGCCGGCCATCGGCATGGTCCTCACGCTGGTGATCGTGACCGACGAGGAGAACGCGTACGACGCGCTCAAGTCGGCGAACGACGCGTCCCACGAGCACCCCTCGCGGATCATCGTCGTGGTCAAGCGGATCAGCCGCTCGCCGCGCAGTCGCCGCGACGCCCGTCTCGACGCGGAAGTCCGTGTCGGGGCGGACGCCGGCTCCGGCGAGACGGTCGTGCTCCGCATGCACGGAGAACTGGTCAACCACGCCCAGTCGGTGGTTCTCCCGCTCCTGCTGCCCGACGCCCCCGTGGTGGTCTGGTGGCCGGAGGGCGCTCCCGCGAACCTGGCGGGCGACCCGCTGGGCTCGCTGGGACAGCGCCGGATCACGGACACGTACGCCTCTGAGAGCCCGATCGCCGCACTCGGCAGCCGGGCCAAGGCGTACGCGCCGGGTGACACGGACCTGTCCTGGACCCGGATCACCCCGTGGCGTTCGATGCTGGCCGCGGCGCTCGACCAGCAGAGTCGCGTCTCCGTCGTCTCGGCCATCGTCGAGGGCGAGGACGACAACCCGAGCTGCGAGCTGCTGGCCATGTGGCTGGCGGACCGCCTGGGCGTACCGGTCAAGCGCACCCACTCCTCCGGCCCCGGCCTCACGGCCGTACGGCTGGAGACCACGGACGGCGTGATCGTCCTGGACCGGGCGGACGGGGCCCTGGCGACGCTGTGCATGCCGGGTCAGCCCGACCGCGCGGTGGCGCTCAAGCGCCGTGACACGGCCGAGCTGCTGGCGGAGGAACTGCGCCGGCTGGACCCGGACAACACGTACGAGGCCTCGCTGAAGTTCGGCGTGGACCGGCTGGACGCGAAGAAGGCGGCCCCGGCCGGCAAGTCCGAGGCTTCCGCCGGCGAGGCGGAGGACCCCGCGGCCAAGGCCGAGGCGCCCGCGAAGCCGGCGGCCAAGGCCCCGGCCAAGAAGGCACCGGCCAAGAAGTGACGCACCACGGCCGCCGGTCGGACGCCCGCGAGGGGGTCCGACCGGCGGCCGAGCCATTTCCCCGCAGCAACGAGCAAGAAGGCGGCACGCACATGGGTATGACGACTCCCCAGGTCGTCGTCCACCGGGACAAGGAGCTGATGGCCCAGGCCGCGGCGGCCCGGCTCATCACGAAGATCGTGGACGCGCAGGCGGCCCGCGGCAGCGCCTCCGTGGTGCTGACCGGCGGCCGCAACGGCAACGGTCTGCTCGCGGCGCTGGCGGCCGCTCCGGCCCGGGACGCGATCGACTGGTCGCGTCTGGACCTGTGGTGGGGCGACGAGCGGTACGTCCCCGCCGACGACCCCGAGCGCAATCACGTCCAGGCCCGCGAGGCGCTCCTGGACGCCGTGCCGGTCGATCCGGCGCGCGTCCACGTCATGCCGGCCTCGGACGGCCCGTACGGGGCGGACGTCGACGCCGCAGCGGCGGCGTACGCGGCGGAACTCGCGCGGGCGGCGGGTCCGGAGGACCACGGCCCGGTCCCCCGCTTCGACGTGCTGATGCTGGGCGTCGGCCCCGACACCCACGTGGCCTCGCTGTTCCCGGAGCACCCGGCGTCCCGCGAGACCGAGCGCACCGTGGTCGGTGTGCACGGCGCCCCGAAGCCGCCGCCGACCCGGGTCTCGCTGACCCTCCCGGCGATCCGGGCGGCCCGCGAGGTCTGGCTGCTGGCGGCGGGCGAGGACAAGGCGGGCGCGGTGGCGCTCGCGCTCGGCGGCGCGGGCGACGTCCAGGCCCCGGCGGCGGCGGCCTACGGTCGCAGCCGCACCCTGTGGCTCCTGGACCGCGCGGCGGCGGCCAAGCTGCCGTCGGACATGTACCCGCCGGCCTCGGCCTGACCGCACGCGCCCGAACGGCGGGGGTGGGGGGGGGGGGGCCCCCCCCCCCCCCCCCCCCCGCCCCCCCCCCCCGGGGCCCCCCCCCCCCCCCGCCCCCGGGGGGGGGGGGGGGGGGGGCCCGCCCCCCCCCACCCCCGCCCCGGGTCAGGACCGGCCGCGCAGCGAGCGGTACGTCGCGACGAGGGCCCGCGTCGAGGGGTCGAAGCCCTCCACGTCCGCGCCTTCGGTCAGCGCCGGTTCCACCCGCTTGGCGAGCACCTTGCCGAGCTCGACTCCCCACTGGTCGAAGGAGTCGATGTTCCACACCGCGCCCTGTACGAACACCTTGTGCTCGTACAGGGCGATCAGCTGCCCCAGCACCCCGGGCGTCAACTCGGTCGCGAGGATCGTCGTCGTGGGGTGGTTGCCCGCGAACGTCTTGTGGGCGACCAGTGCCTCGTCGACGCCCTCCGCCCGCACCTCCTCGGCGGTCTTGCCGAAGGCCAGGGCCTGCGTCTGCGCGAAGAAGTTCGCCATCAGCAGGTCGTGTTGGGCCTTCAGCGGCGCGGAGAGTTCCGCCACCGGTCGGGCGAACCCGATGAAGTCCGCCGGGATCAGCTTCGTCCCCTGGTGGATCAACTGGTAGTACGCGTGCTGCCCGTTCGTGCCGGGCGTGCCCCACACCACCGGTCCGGTCTGCCAGTCCACCGGGTTGCCGTCCCGGTCCACCGACTTGCCGTTGGACTCCATGTCCAACTGCTGGAGGTAGGCCGTGAACCGCGACAGGTAGTGGCTGTACGGCAGCACCGCGTGCGACTGGGCGTCGAAGAACCCGCCGTACCAGACCCCCAACAGGCCCATCAGCAGCGGCGCGTTCTCCTCCGGCGGGGCGGTCCGGAAGTGCCGGTCCATGGCCGCGAAGCCGTCCAGCATCTCCCGGAAGGCGTCCGGACCGATCGCGATCATCAGCGAGAGGCCGATCGCGGAGTCGAAGGAGTAGCGCCCGCCGACCCAGTCCCAGAACTCGAACATGTTGGCCGGGTCGATGCCGAACCCGGTGACCTTCTCGGCGTTGGTGGACAGCGCCACGAAGTGCCGTGCCACGGCGCTCTGGTCACCGCCCAGCCCCGCGAGCAGCCATTCCCGCGCCGAGGTGGCGTTGGTGATGGTCTCGATCGTGGTGAAGGTCTTCGACGCGATGATGAACAGCGTCTCCGCCGGGTCGAAGTCCCGTACGGCCTCGTGCAGGTCGGCGCCGTCCACGTTGGAGACGAAACGCAGCGTCAGGCCGCGGTCGGCGAAGGCGCGCAGCGCCTCGTACGCCATCGCCGGGCCCAGGTCGGAGCCGCCGATGCCGATGTTGACGACGTTCTTGATGCGCTTGCCGGTGAAGCCGGTCCACTTCCCCGACCTGACCTGCTCGGAGAAGGCGGCCATCTTGTCGAGGACGGCGTGCACGTCGGGGACGACGTTCTCGCCGTCCACCTCGATCACCGCGTCCCTCGGGGCGCGCAGGGCGGTGTGCAGGACCGCCCGGTCCTCGGTCGTGTTGATCTTCTCGCCGCGGAACATCGCGTCGCGCAGCTCGGCCACGCCGGTCGCCGACGCCAGTTCGCGGAGCAACGCGAGCGTCTCGTCCGTCACGAGGTGCTTCGAGTAGTCGATGTGCAGGTCGCCGACCCGCAGGGTGTAGCCGGTGCCCCGGCTCGGATCCGCCGCGAACAGTTCCCGCAGATGCGTCTGCCCCAGCTCTTCCCGGTGCTTGCCGAGTGCGAGCCACTCGGGTGTCCGGTTCAGCCTCGTACGGGTGTCTGCGTTCATCTCGGACATCAACCCACTTCTTCCGTCCTGTCGTGCCCCGCCACGCCCCAACCTAAGGGATGTGAAGGGGGCCAACGCACACAAAGGGGCCCGGCCCGCGGGTTCGTGTCTTCCGCGGGGCCGGGCCCCAAGTCACTCTTGAGTGCGAACCGGCCGGAGGCCGAGGTTCGGACGTGTCAGATCTCGCCGCGGAGCTTGGCGAGGGCTTCGGCGAGGATCGCCTCGCCGTCGGCGTCGGTGCGCCGCTCCCGCACGTACGCCAGGTGCGTCTTGTACGGTTCGGTGCGCGGCGGAGCCGGCGGGTTGTCCCGGTCCTGGCCGGCCGGGAACCCGCAGCGCGGGCAGTCCCAGGTGTCCGGCACCTGCGCGTCGCTGGCGAAGCTGGGCTGTGTCTCGTGCCCGTTCGAGCACCAGAAGGAGATGCGCAGACGGGGCGCTGACTCACCGCGCTCGGCCTCGCCCATCGGCCCCGCTCCGACCCGACTGCCACGGATCGCGTTGCCACTTGCCACGGTCGTAACTCCCTGCGTGATGGTGCCGCGGAGTGCGAGGGGAGGTCCGCTGCCGCGGGCGCCCGAGTCTACGGAAGACCGGGCGACCGTCCAGGAACTGGAAGGACCGCCCCCGCAAAGGCCCATGATAGGCCGGGGAGGACCCGCCGGACCGCCGGAATGGCCGGAACGGTCAGCTGGTCGACTTCATCATCAGGCCGAGCGCCACGATGCAGGCGAACCAGAGCAGACCGATCACGACGGTGATCCGGTCCAGGTTGCGCTCGGCGACTGAGGAACCGCCGACCGACGACTGCATGCCGCCGCCGAACATGTCGGAAAGGCCGCCGCCCTTGCCCTTGTGCATCAGCACGAGCAGCATCAGCAGGGCGCTGAAGACGATCAGGGCGATCGAGAACCCCATAATCACGGCTGATTCCTACTTTCTGGCTTTTCCGGGATGTGCGCGGGGGCCAGTGGCTGGTGGTTCAGCCTCCTGGCCCCCGCAAGGGTACGACGGATCCGCCCTACCGCATACTCGCTGCGATGGTCACACCGGTCACTGGTCGCGGAACCGGACGATCTTGACGAACTCGTCCACGTCCAGCGCGGCGCCGCCGATGAGCGCGCCGTCGACGTCGGGCTGCGCCATGATCGCGGCGATGTTCCCGGACTTCACCGAGCCGCCGTACTGGATGCGGACCTTGTCGGCCAGCTCCTGGGAGTACAGCTCGGCGAGGCGGCCGCGGATCGCCCCGCAGACCTCCTGCGCGTCCTCGGGGGTGGCGACCTCACCGGTGCCGATCGCCCAGACGGGCTCGTACGCGATGACGATGGACTCGACCTGCTCGGCCGGTACGTCCTTCAGTCCGCCGTCGACCTGGGCCAGCGTGTGCGGGACCTGCTCGCCGGCCTTGCGGACGTCGAGGCCCTCGCCGACGCAGAGGATCGGCGTGATCCCGTGCTTGAAGGCGGCCTTGACCTTGGCGTTGCAGATCTCGTCGTTCTCGCCGTGGTACTGGCGGCGCTCGCTGTGGCCGACGGCCACGAACGCGCACTTCAGCTTCGACAGCATGGGGCCGGAGATCTCGCCGGTGTAGGCACCGGAGTCGTGCGCCGAGATGTCCTGGGCGCCGTACTTGATCTTCAGCTTGTCGCCGTCGACCAGGGTCTGGACCGAACGCAGGTCGACGAAGGGCGGCAGCACCGCGACCTCGACGGCGTCGTAGTCCTTGTCGGCCAGGGCGAACGCGAGCTTCTGGACGTGCGCGATGGCCTCGAGGTGGTTGAGGTTCATCTTCCAGTTGCCCGCCATCAGCGGGGTACGCGAAGTCACTTTGGTTCAGACCTCCAGTGCGGCGATGCCGGGGAGCGTCTTGCCCTCGAGGTATTCGAGGGAGGCGCCGCCACCGGTCGAGATGTGGCCGAAAGCGTTCTCGTCGAAGCCGAGCGTGCGCACGGCGGCGGCGGAGTCCCCGCCGCCGACCACGGTGAACGCGTCGCTGTCGACGAGGGCCTGCGCGATCGCGCGGGTGCCGCCGGCGTAGTCGGGGTGCTCGAAGACGCCCACGGGACCGTTCCAGAAGACGGTCTCCGCGTCGGCGATCTTCGACGCGTACAGCTCGCGGGTCTTGGGACCGATGTCCAGACCCTCCTTGTCGGCGGGGATCTTGTCCGCGGCGACGGTGATGAACTCCGCGGGGGTCTTGCCCTTGAGGTCGGGGAAGTCCGTGGAGGCGAGGATGTCGACGGGGAGGACCAGTTCCACGCCGTTGGCCTCGGCGCGCTCCATGTACTCCTTGACGACGTCCACCTGGTCCTTCTGGAGCAGGGAGATGCCGACCTCGTAGCCCTTGGCGTAGAGGAAGGTGTAGGCCATGCCGCCGCCGATGAGGAGGCGGTCGGCCTTGCCGAGCAGCTCGTCGATGACGGCGAGCTTGTCGGAGACCTTGGCGCCGCCGAGGATGACCACGTACGGGCGCTTGACCTCGGCGGTCAGCTTCTTCAGGACGTCGATCTCGGTGGCGATGAGGTAGCCGACCGCGTGCGGCAGGCGCGCGGGGAGGTCGAAGACCGAGGCGTGCTTGCGGTGCACGGCGCCGAAGCCGTCGCCGACGTAGACGTCGGCGAGCTCGGCGAGCTCGTCCGCGAAGGCGCCGCGCTCGGCGTCGTCCTTCGAGGTCTCGCCGGCGTTGAAGCGCAGGTTCTCGATGAGGGCGACCTCGCCGTCGGCGAGCGCCGCGACGGTCTCCTTGGCGGAGGCGCCGACGGTGTCCGTGGCGAACGCGACGTTCTTGCCGAGCAGTTCGCCGAGGCGGACCGCGGCCGGGGCCAGCGAGAAGGCCGGGTCCGGGGCGCCCTTGGGGCGGCCCAGGTGCGAGGCCACGACCACGCGGGCGCCGGCTTCGGCGAGCTTCGCGATGGTCGGCTGGACGGCGCGGATGCGGCCGTCGTCGGTGATCTTGCCTTCGGCCAGCGGCACGTTGAGGTCGGCCCGGACGAAGACCCGCTTGCCGGAGACGCCCTCGGCGAGAAGTTCGTCGATCGTCTTCATGTGTCTTTCTGCTCCTTTTCCCCACGCAGGGCCTTGTGCCCGTGCGGGGCGAGAGGGACGAGGCAAGCCACAGGGCCCGCACAGCGCTTCATCGCGCTGCCCGAGCCCTGTGCCTACATCGTGGTGCCTTGCCCTGAAACCTTGGTGACCTTTAGAGCCGCTCGCCGACGAACACGGTCAGGTCGACGAGGCGGTTGGAGTAGCCCCACTCGTTGTCGTACCAGCCGATGACCTTGACCTGCTTGCCCTGGACCATGGTCAGGGAGGAGTCGAAGGTGCAGGAGTACGGCCAGTTCACGATGTCGGAGGAGACGATCGCGTCCTCGGTGTAGTCCAGGATGCCCTTGAGCTGACCCTCGGAGGCCTTCTGGAACGCGGCGTTGACCTCGTCCTTGGTGACCTCGCGCTCCAGCTCGATGACCAGGTCGGTCACGGAACCGGTGGGGACCGGGACGCGCATCGCGATGCCGTCGAGCTTGCCCGCCAGCTCCGGGATGACCAGCGCGGTGGCCTTGGCGGCACCGGTGGTGGTCGGGATGATGTTCTCGGCGGCGGCGCGGGCGCGACGCAGGTCCGAGTGCGGGAAGTCCAGGATGCGCTGGTCGTTCGTGTACGCGTGGACCGTCGTCATCATGCCCTTGACGATGCCGAAGTTCTCCAGGAGGACCTTGGCCATCGGCGCCACACAGTTGGTGGTGCAGGAGGCGTTGGAGATGACGTGGTGGTTGGCCGCGTCGTACTTGTCCTGGTTGACGCCCATCACGATCGTGATGTCCTCGTCCTTGGCCGGAGCCGAGATGAGGACCTTCTTCGCGCCGGCCGCGATGTGCTTGGCGGCGTCGGCCTTCTTCGTGAAGATGCCGGTCGACTCGATGACGATGTCGGCACCCAGCTCGCCCCAGGGGAGGTTCGCGGGGTCGCGCTCGGCGAAGGTCTTGAAGGTGTTGCCGCCCACCGTGATGGTGTCGGCGGTGTGGGAGACCTCGTGCTTGAGGCGGCCCAGGATGGTGTCGTACTTGAGCAGGTGCACCAGGGTGGCATTGTCAGTCAGGTCGTTGACACCGACGATCTCGATGTCCGCTCCCTGCTCCAGGAGCGCACGGAAGTAGTTGCGGCCAATTCGGCCAAAACCGTTGATGCCTACGCGGATCGTCACGAACCGATCTCCTCGTTGGTGCGCCGGCCTGTCCGCCGGCGAGCTGTATGGGATGTCCCCGACCGCTTACGACCCTACCTCTCCGTGAGCTTCGGAGTGACATCGGCCGGGGACTGACACACCCTTGTCCGCCAGGGAGGTCCTGCGCCACAAGCGCCGGCGCGGGACCTCCGGGACCTTGGCCCCCGTCACTCAAAGTGAGCGACGGGAGGGGTGCGGCTCAGTGGTTCAGTGAACGGAGCGCCTTACCGACGAGTACGGCTCGGTCCTTCGCGGTCGGCAGGTGTTCCAGGCCGAAACCGACCAGTACGGTGTCACGCGTAGTCACCGCCGCGTAGGACTTGAACAGCTCCCCGGACCGGGACCAATCGCCCGGAACGTCGGGACTTCCGGCAGGTGCGGGCCCGGCGCTCCAGGCGCCCAGCGAGGTCTCGAAGCCCTCGACGGCCTGGTCGGCTCCGGCCACGTTCAACCGTGCCTCGTCCGCGAAGACGCCGCGGCCGCCCGAACCCGGGTCGGTGACGTACGACAGCGAGACCTCGACGGTCTTGCCGGCGTACGCGCTCAGGTCGAAGGAGACCTGCTTCCAGCCGCCGGAGGATCCGGTGAAGCTGTTCCACGCGCCGCTGGTGCCCTGCGGGGCGCAGCCGCCGCCGTCGAGCGTCAGGTAGTGGCGCAGGAACGGGTGGCCGTTCAGCAGGAACCCGCCCTCGCACTCGGTCGGGACCGCGGTGCTGGTCAGACCGTTCGCCTCGGGCAGGGTCGTCCAGTCGTCCCCGCCGGCCGTGCGGGCCTCGAGGGCGGCGTGGTCGTAGCCCTCCTCGGTGTTCCAGTTCAGTGCCATGCGCAGGGCCGGCTTGTCGGCGGCGGAGACCTTGGTGAGGTCCACGGTCCGGGTCAGCCGCTTCCAGTCGTCGTCCGTGTGCAGGGCCGAGGCCATGCCGACGCCGGCGTGGGGGGCGTACGGGTTGACGACCCCGGCGTACTGGCCCGCCTGGACGCTCTTGAACCGCGGGAACTGTGCGGCCGGCAGGGTGTCCGAGGTGACGGTGTAGGAGCCGGGCGCGTTCAGCGGGTTGCCCGCCGCGTCCCCGAGGCCGCCCGCGGCCCCGGCGAGGCCGCCGGCCCCGGTGAAGCCGGTGGGGGCGCTCACGCCGGCCCGGCCGTAGGCACCGAGCCAGTACTGGCTGAAGTCGTTGGTGACGGCGGGGCCGACCTGGGCGTTGCCGCCGGCCAGTTCGCCGGCCTCGATCAGCTTGCCGCCCTCGTTGAGGAAGTCGCGGATCGCCAGTTGGGTGTCACCGCCGGGGCTCTTGGCTCCCGTGTAGTGGACGGCCGTGCGGAAGTGCGAGAGGACTCCGAGGGGGTGCGGGGCGCCCTGGACGGCGACGTCCCAGACGGCGGCGGAGCGTCCGTTGGCGCGCAGCGCGTCGACGTACGTCCGCGCGTGCTGTGCCGGGGCGCCCTCCTCGGCGATCACCAGGACGTCCGCCCGGGGCCGCTCGGCCACGGTGTACGTGAAGTGCTCGCTGGAGACCCGCTTGCCGGAGCGGTCGCGGCCGGTGAACCAGACCTCGACCTTGTCGCCGGCTCTGGCGCCGTCGACCTTCGCCCGGTACTCGTCGAACCAGTTGTTGTCCTCGCCGCCGTAGGTCTCGCCGCCCTTCCAGGCCTTGAGGTCCTCGTCGTGGGTGCGACCGCCGTTGACGCGGAAGTTGAGTTCCTTGTCCTTGAGCGCCTTGCGGGCGGTGACGGCGACCGTCTGGTCCTCGCCGCGGGCCGCGTAGGAGGTGGTGAACGGGTCCACGGTGAAGTCGGCGGCCTTCAGGCCGACGGAGGACGCCGGCTGGTCGGGGCGCGCGGCGCTCTCGCCGACGGCGAGCGCGAAGGGGACGTTCTTGGCGAACTCGGCCTGGATCAGCTTCTCGTCGTCCGGGAAGTTGAATCCGGAGGCGCAGTCCTCGGGCTTCCACGGGTCGTTCGGGTCGCTCGCGGAGGCCGTCTGGCAGGTGGTCATCTCCGGCGTGAACATCATGATGCCGTTGGCGTTGGCGGCGTGTCCGTCGGCCTCGCCGTTCGTGGTGTACAGCTCGGAGGAGAGCTGCGGGTGGTAGCCGGGGACGGCCGGGTTCTCGGGGGTCCCGGCGAGCGCCTTGTACGCGACGTCGTCGGGGGTCGGGGTGGCCACCTGCCAGCCGACCCCGTAGAGGATCAGTTCGGACGCGGAGTGGTAGTTGATGGCGTACTGGAAGCCGATGCGCTTCTCGAACCGGTCGAGCGCCGCGGTCTCGGGCTCGGAGCCGGCCTTGGGGCCGCGGTAGGTCTCGCTCGCCTGGCTCGGCGAGGAACCCTCGTTGTCGTAGCCCCACTTGTAGGCGAAGTTGCGGTTGAGGTCGACGCCGTCGCCGGCCGTGATCTTTCCGTCGGCGTTGTTGTCGCGCAGGTTCTTGCGCCACAGGCGGGCGGAGTCGGCGGTGAACGTGTGGTCGTAGCCGTCCGGGTTGGCGGACAGCAGGAACCACAGTTCGGTGGAGTCGACCAGCCTGGTGATCCGGGCGTCCTTGCCGTAGCCGTCGAGGGTCTGGTGCATCAGCCGCCGGGTCATCTCGGGGGTGATCCACTCGCGGGCGTGCTGGTTCGACATGTACAGGACGGCGGGCTTGTCGCCGTCCTTGGTCTTCTTGGCGTTCTTGGTGACCTTGAGGGCGAGGATGTCCTTGCCCTGGACGGTCTTGCCGATGGAGACGACCTTGGTGAGCGCCGGGTTCTCCCGCGCGGTGCGCAGGATCTCCTCCTGGAGGCCGCCCTTGCCGCTGTACGGGCGGAACACCCCGTCGCCGGCGGCCTTCGCGCGGGCCGTCGCGCCGGCGGCGGTCCTGCGCTCGACCGGCTTCACGCCGCGCGCCGCGAGTTCCTTCGCCTGGCCGGCGGTCAGGAACAGCTCGACCTTGGCGGTCCCGTGCTCGGGGGCCCGTTCGGTCAGCTCGTGGGCGTCCTGGCCGGCGGCGAGGACCAGCGGTACCTGTTCGCGGGTGATGTCCGCGTCGTAGACCCGCACCTCGTCGGAGGCGGCGGATCCGTCCTCCGCGGTGGGCTGCGCCTGGGCCGCGACGGGTAGTGCGGCCAGTGTGGTTCCGAAGACGAGTGCGCTTGCGGCGAGGATCGATCTCGCGCGGTGCCTCATGTGCCCCCCTGGGCGTCGTCTGCCACGAAAGCGTTCGGACGACAGGCTCACGACCGCCCATGCGCATGTCAATGGGGCGTACCGAAAGGTGCCCGCACGATTCACTCGTGCGGGCACCCGGGGACCACGGTGGGTCTCGCGTCGTCGCGCGGGTCAGCCGGCCATGTTGTCGGCCAGTTCCTCACTGAGGTCGAGGTTCGACTCGGTGCCCGGGATGCCCAGGTCCTGGGCACGCTTGTCGGCCATCGCCAGCAGGCGACGGATCCGGCCGGCGACGGCGTCCTTGGTCAGCGGCGGGTCGGCGAGCGCGCCCAGCTCCTCCAGGGAGGCCTGCTTGTGCTCCATGCGCAGCCGGCCGGCGGCCGCGAGGTGCTCGGGGACCTCCTCGCCGAGGATCTCCAGCGCGCGCTGCACCCGGGCTCCGGCGGCCACCGCGGCGCGGGCGGAGCGGCGCAGGTTGGCGTCGTCGAAGTTGGCCAGGCGGTTGGCGGTGGCGCGGACCTCGCGGCGCATCCGCCGCTCCTCCCAGGCCAGTACCGAGTCGTGCGCGCCCAGTCGGGTGAGCAGGGCACCGATCGCGTCGCCGTCGCGGACGACGACCCGGTCGACACCGCGGACCTCGCGCGCCTTGGCGGCGATGGAGAGCCTGCGGGCGGCGCCCACCAGGGCCAGGGCGGCCTCCGGACCGGGGCAGGTGACCTCCAGGGAGGACGACCGACCCGGCTCGGTGAGGGAGCCGTGGGCCAGGAAGGCACCGCGCCAGGCCGCCTCCGCATCGCAGGTGGCCCCGGAGACCACCTGGGGCGGGAGGCCCCGGATGGGGCGCCCCCGGCCGTCCACGAGGCCCGTCTGGCGTGCCAGCTGGTCTCCGCCGGCGACGACGCGCACCACGAAGCGGCTGCCGCGGCGCAGTCCGCCGGGAGCCATCACGACGAGGTCCGAGGAATGGCCGAAGATCTCCAGGATGTCCTTGCGCAGTCTCCGGGCGGCGACCCCCGTGTCCAGCTCCGCCTCGATGACGATGCGGCCGCTCACCAGGTGCAGGCCACCGGCGAACCGGAGGATCGCCGAGACCTCGGCCTTCCTGCAGCAGGTCCGGGTGACGGGCAGGCGAGAGATCTCGTCCTTCACCGCA
The DNA here is from genome assembly GCF_042889445.1 of Streptomyces sp. NPDC002602. Lineage (NCBI taxonomy): Bacteria > Bacillati > Actinomycetota > Actinomycetes > Kitasatosporales > Streptomycetaceae > Streptomyces > Streptomyces sp. NPDC002602. The sequence continues at coordinate 127,309 of NZ_JBIAQX010000016.1, forward strand.
GGCGTCATCGCCATGGGCCGATCCTTCCATGCATCCGAAAAATACGGTCGTACGCGGCGGCCAGCAGCTCCGGGTCGTGCTTCGGAGAGCCGTCCTGCCTGGCAACCGGCGCCAGCTCGACCGCGGCACCGAACCGTTTCGCGGCATCGGAGAGGGACTCGCGGTCGGGCACGGCGGCCTCGTCGGCCAGCACCACGTCCAGGGCGAGTTTAGGGGCGTGTCGGGCCAAAACCTCCAAATGACGCTGCGGAGAGAAGCCCTCTGTTTCCCCGGGTTGCGGCGCGAGGTTCAGCGAGAGGACCCTCCGGGCCTTCGTCTCGATGAGCGCGTCGAGCAGTTCGGGCACCAGCAGGTGCGGGATCACGGAGGAGAACCACGACCCCGGTCCGAGCACCACCCAGTCGGCGTCGAGCACGGCCGCGACGGCCTCCGGCACGGCCGGCGGGTCGCCGGGCACGACCTGCACGGAGAGCACCTCGCCCGGGGTGAGGGCCACGGTGGCCTGCCCGCGGACGGTGTCCACGTCGTCCGGGCGGGCCGGATCGTGCCCCTTGACCAGTGCCTGGAGTTCCAGGGGCACCGCCGACATCGGCAGTACCCGACCCTGGGCGCCCAGCAGCTTGCCGACCAGGTCGAGTGCCTGGACGGGGTCGCCGAGCTGTTCCCACAGGGCGACGATCAGCAGGTTGCCGACGGCGTGCTCGTGCAGGTCGCCGCGGGACTGGAACCGGTGCTGGATGACGCGGGCCCAGGTCTGGCCCCATTCGTCGTCGCCGCACAGCGCGGCCAGCGCCTTGCGCAGGTCGCCGGGCGGCAGCACGCCGAGCTCCTCCCGGAGCCGGCCGCTGGAGCCGCCGTCGTCGGCGACGGTGACCACGGCGGTGAGGTCACCGGTGATCCGTCGCAGGGCGGCGAGGGAGGCCGACAGGCCCTGGCCGCCGCCCAGCGCGACCACCTTCGGCGTGGCGCCGCGGCGCCGGCCCGCGCCGTCCTCGCCCCGCCCGGGGGTGAGACGGCGCAGGCGGCGCAGTCTCAGACTCCGTCCGGTCACTCGCGCCCCATGTCCCGGTGCACTACGACGGTCTCGACTCCCTCGGAGGCGAGGCGGGCGGCGAGCTTCTCGGACATGGCCACGCTGCGGTGCTTGCCGCCCGTGCAGCCGACCGCGATGGTCACGTAGCGCTTGCCCTCGCGGCGGTAGCCGGTGGCGATGAGCTGGAGCAGCTCGGTGTACCGGTCGAGGAACTCCTTGGCGCCGGGCTGGCTGAAGACGTACCCCGACACCTCCTCGTTGAGCCCGGTGAAGGGGCGCAGTTCCGGGACCCAGTGCGGGTTGGGGATGAATCGGCAGTCGACGACGAGGTCGGCGTCGACGGGGAGGCCGTACTTGTAGCCGAAGGACATGACGGTGGCCCGCAGCTCGGGCTCCTCGTCGCCCGCGAACTGGGCGTCCATCTTGGCGCGCAGTTCGTGCACGTTCAGGCTGGAGGTGTCGATGACCAGGTCGGCGTCGCCGCGCAGCTCGCGCAGCAGGTCGCGCTCGGCGGCGATGCCGTCGGTGATGCGGCCGTCGCCCTGGAGGGGGTGGGGGCGGCGGACCGACTCGAAGCGGCGGACCAGCGCGTCGTCGGAGGACTCCAGGAAGACGATGCGCCGGGTGACGCCCTTGCCTTCGAGGTCGGCGAGGGACTCGCGCAGCGCGTCGAAGAACTGCCGGCCGCGGACGTCGACGACGACGGCGATGCGCGCCACGTTGCCCTGGGAGCGGGCGCCGAGCTCCACCATGGTGGGGATGAGCGCCGGGGGGAGGTTGTCGACGACGAACCAGCCGAGGTCCTCCAGGCACTTCGCCGCGGTGCTGCGGCCGGCTCCGGACATCCCGGAGATGATCACCAGCTCGGGGATGGCCGCCTCGGCGGCCTCGCCGGGCTCCACTGTCGTGCCCGTACTCACCTGTGCTCCGTCTCGGTCGTGCGTGGTCTCGTGCTCGGTCATTGCTCGGTCCCCCGTTCGGACGATGCTCCCGCGGGCGCGGGGGTCTCGTCTTCCATGATCTCTCCTGTCGCCGTGTTGACGGCAGGACCGGCGGGAACCGCGTGGGCGAGGGCCGCGGCCACGGTCTCGGCCGTCTTGCGACCTATGCCCGGGACCTCGCAGATCTGGTCGATTGTCGCCTGTCTCAGCTTCTTCACCGAACCGAAGTGCTTGACGAGGGCCTGTTTGCGGCTCTCGCCGAGTCCGGGCACGTCGTCCAACGGGCTCGATTTCAGACGCTTGCCGCGCTTGCTGCGCTGGTACTGGATGGCGAACCGGTGGGCTTCGTCACGGACCCGCTGGAGCAGGTACAGGCCCTCGCTGGTGCGGGGCAGCACGACGGGGTCGTCCTCGCCGGGCAGCCACACCTCCTCCAGCCGCTTGGCCAGGCCGCACACGGCCACGTCGTCGACGCCCAGCTCCTCCAGGGCCCGCTTGGCGGCGGCGACCTGCGGCTGCCCGCCGTCGACCACCACGAGCTGCGGCGGGTAGGCGAACCGCTTCGGCCTGCCGTCGTCCTCGGGGACCTCGCCGTCCTGGGCGTCCTCGGGGGACCACTCCCCCGTCTTCAGCTTCTCCTGGAGGTAGCGGCGGAAGCGCCGCGAGACCACCTCGTGCATGGAACGGACGTCGTCCTGTCCCTCGAACGATTTGATCTGGAACCGCCGGTACTCGCTCTTGCGCGCGAGCCCGTCCTCGAAGACCACCATCGAGGCCACGACGTCGTCACCCTGGAGGTGCGAGATGTCGAAGCACTCGATGCGCAGCGGAGCACCGTCCAGGTCCAGCGCCTCGGCGATCTCCTCCAGGGCCCGGGAGCGGGTGGTCAGGTCGCCGGCGCGCTTGGTCTTGTGCAGGGCGAGGGACTGCACGGCGTTGCGGTGGACGGTCTCCATGAGGGCCTTCTTGTCCCCGCGCTGCGGGATGCGCAGGCTCACCTGGGAGCCGCGTCGCTCGGCCAGCCACTCGGTCAGCGCCGCGGTGTCCTCGGGCAGCGCCGGGACCAGCACCTCCTTGGGGACGGCCTCGCCCTTCTCCTCCCCGTAGAGCTGCTGGAGGGCGTGCTCGACGAGGCCGGCGGTGTCGACGGCCTCGACCTTGTCGGTGACCCAGCCGCGCTGGCCGCGGACCCGGCCACCGCGTACGTGGAAGATCTGCACGGCGGCTTCGAGCTCGTCCTCCGCGACTGCGACGAGGTCGGCGTCGGTGGCGTCGGCGAGCACGACGGCGTTCTTCTCCATGGCGCGGCGCAGGGCCCCCATGTCGTCGCGCAGTCGGGCGGCCTTCTCGTACTCCATGTCCTCGGCGGCCTCGTGCATCTGCTGTTCGAGGCGGGTGAGGTGGGTGCCGGTACGGCCGGCCATGAAGTCGCAGAAGTCCTCGGCCAGTTCGCGGTGCTCGTCGGGGGTGACCCGGCCCACGCAGGGTGCGGAGCACTTGCCGATGTAGCCGAGCAGGCAGGGTCGGCCGATCTGCGCGGATCGCTTGAACACCCCGGCGGAGCAGGTGCGCACGGGGAAGACGCGCAGCATCAGGTCGACGGTCTCGCGGATGGCCCAGGCGTGCCCGTACGGGCCGAAGTAGCGCACGCCCTTCTTCTTGGGCCCGCGCATGACCTGGACCCGGGGGTACTCCTCGTTCATGGTGACGGCGAGGGAGGGGTAGCTCTTGTCGTCCCGGTACTTCACGTTGAACCGGGGGTCGTACTCCTTGATCCAGGAGTACTCGAGCTGGAGCGCCTCGACCTCGGTGGACACCACGGTCCACTCGACGGAGGCGGCGGTCGTGACCATCGTGGCGGTCCGCGGGTGCAGGTTCGCGACGTCCTGGAAGTAGCTGGCCAGGCGTTGCCGCAGGCTCTTGGCCTTCCCGACGTAGATCACCCGGTGGTGCTCGTCGCGGAACTTGTAGACCCCCGGGGAGTCGGGGATCTGCCCCGGCTTGGGGCGGTAGCTGGAAGGGTCGGCCATGCCAACCACCCTACTGGCGACGGCCGACAACGGGCCCCCGGCACCGGCCCCCGTTGCCGGGCGCCGGCCCGGTCGAGGCCCTCCGGTGCGACGGTGTCCGGGCGGCGCCCGGGGAGGGGCGCCGCCCGGACCCACATGGCCCGGCCCCCTGGCGGGAGGGCCGGGACCCGCGGGCCTCCCCTACGGGCGGACCGTGCGGCGGCGCAGGAGCAGGATCCCGGCGCCGGCCGGCACGAGCACCCCGGCGGCCCCGGCCGCCCCGATCGCCGGCGGGGCCGGGGGCGGGGAGGGCTCGGTGGGGCGGGCCGCCGTCGCCGCGGCGGGTTGGGCGTAGCCCCCGGCGCGGCCGTCCCGGGCGTAGGCCGAGCCGGGGAGTTTGTCGCCGTAGGCCTTGGCGACGCGTGCCCGGTAGCCGGCCAGGCTCGTCCCGGCGGCCCCCACGGCGCGTGTCGCGTCCTCGTCGAGCGGCAGCACCCGGTCGCCCAGGGCCACGTACCACGCGTCGATCTGCGGCTCGCGGAACACGGTGCCGCCGGGCAGTTTCGCCGCCCCGAGTCCGGCGTAGCGGAACTCGTCGTCGCCGGTGGCGATGTTCACCACCTGCCAGCCGGCGGGTGTCCGGGCGGTCCACAGGGCGGCCCGCTGTCCGTCGGAGGAGACGGCCTCGCTCGCGAGGAACTCCAGTCGGGCCACGGGTGCCCCCGCCTTGCCGGCGACGAAGTCCGGGGAGAGGTGGTGGACGGGGATCGTCTCGCCCTCGATGCGGGGCTTGGCCTCCGCGAGGCCGACCCTGCCCTCCCGGGCGAAGAACCGGGCGAGGGTGGCCAGGGTGTCGGGGGCGACGGCCGCCTGTCGGGCGGCCGCCCGGACCTCGGCCCCGGCGGACGGGGGCTGCGGTACGGGGGACGCCTGGGCCTGCGGGGACAGGAGCAGGCAGGCACCGGCGAGGACCGCGACGGTGGCGGCGCGCAGGGGTACGGCGGTCACGGCGTCACGCTCCGATCCGGTAGAGGGAGTGCGTCCAGGAGAAGGTGTCGTTGTCGACGTACCAGGCGTGGGAGGCCCAGTTGTAGCGGTCGTTGGAGGGCCACGGGTCGCCCCAGTAGACCCAGTTGTTCGCGGTGTCGTAGCCGTGGATCACGTGCATGTGGCCGCCGCCGTTGGACCACTGGATGCGGGTCTCCACGGGTCGGCCGGCGTTGATCTCGGTCTGGACGGTGGAGTACTGGAGCGGGCCGGTCACGTAGGAGCCGGAGTTGACGCCGGCCCAGCGCAGACCGGTCTGGACGTTGCCCAGGGTGGCCTGTTTGTTGGGGCATTCGGTGCCCTGTTGGCGGTTGAAGGCGGCGTTGCAGAACTGGTTCTGGCTGTAGGAGCGGCCGAACCAGGTCGCGATCGTGTTGCCGCCCGCGGCCCAGCACCAGTTGGTCTTCTGTTGGGCCTGCATGGTGATGTTCAGGCGCTTGGAGGCGAGAGCGGAGTCCGTGCCGGCGTCGACGGCGGTGGCGGTGCCGGTGGACAGGACGAAGAGCAGGGCGATGAGGAGGGCGGCCGGGGACAGCCGCCGGTTGGGCTTGCGCATCGCGTTCCTCCCGTGGTGGAGAGTGGGGATCGGAGGAGCGCGTCCGGACGCTGTGGAGGAGCATCGGGGTGTTGTCGCGATCAGGTCAACACGCTTCAATACGCGGTGACATCGCCGTGTGAACGGGGCAACCGGAATGTGAACGGCCGCCCTCCGTCCACCCGCGCTCACCAGGGCCCACCTGAATCCCGGGCGTCCCGGAGGCGGTCTCCCGCCCCGTGGCGCGTGAACGTTCACAGGAGGTTTCCGCCGTGCGAACGACCGCGGACAGTGCCCACGACCTGCCGCGACTGTTGCGCGCGGGCCCCTTCCACCTCGCGCTGCGGGCCGCGCTGACGGCCCGCGGCCTTCCCCTGCACCGGGTCCAGCACCGGCTCGCCGCACGGGGCATCAAGCTCGGCGTGACGAGCCTCAGTTACTGGCAGCAGGGCGCGCGCCGCCCCCGCCGCGCCGAGTCCCTGAGGGCCGTGCGGGCGCTGGAGGAGATCCTGGAACTTCCCGGGGGAACCCTGTCACGTCTGCTGGACACACCGGAGGGCGCCTCCGCGGAATCGATTCGCCCGCCGGGTCGCTCGTACCGCTCCCTGGTCAGTGTGGGAGCCGCGGTGGAGGAGCTGCTGGCCGCGATGGAGCTGCCCTCGGACGGCGGTCTGCACACGGTCGGCCACCACGAGCGCGTACGGATCGGCGCCGCCGGCGAGCTGGTGGGCCGGGTCTCACAGCACGTGGTGCGTGCCCACCGCGACGGGGTCGACCGGTACCTCGCCGTCCACCACGGCGATCCCGGCTGCGACCCCGCCCGGGTCCGGGTGCGGGCGGAGGAGAACTGCCGGACGGGGCGCGTGCGGTGGCACCGCGAGGCGGAGGTGGTGGTCGCCGAGTTGCTCTTCGACGCACGGCTCCGCGCGGGCGACACGTACGTCTTCGGCTACGGCTTCGAGGACGGCACGGGCGGCCGGTGCGCCGAGTACGTGCGCGGCTTCAGCTACACCGGCGGCCAGTACATGCTCCAGGTCCGCTTCGACGAGGCGGCCCTGCCCGTGCGCTGCCGGCGGTTCAGCCGGAGCGGCCCGGGGGCGCGCCGCGACGGCCTGACGGACCTGACGCCGAGCGGCCGGCACCGGGCGGTGCACCTGCTGGAGGAGGGGGTGCGGCGCGGGATCCTGGGCATCGCCTGGGACTGGGAGTAGACCCGTACGCCGCTCCCCGCGGCCCCCGTGGCTCCCGTGCGTCGCGGGGCGGGATCAGCCGGCGACGAGCCGGCCGTTCTCGACCTTCACCGGGACCTCGGGCAGGGGCGCGGAGGCCGGGCCTTGCAGCACCTTGCCGGTGGCCACGTCGAAGCGGCTGCCGTGGCAGGGGCAGTTGCCCTCACCCTCGACGATCTTGTCGAGGACGCATCCGGCATGGGTGCACTGGGCGCTGAACGCCTTGTACCGGCCCTCCGCCGGGCAGCTGACGACGAGCTTGCGCTCGCGGAACAGCTTCGAGCCGCCGACCGGGACCTCGCTCGCCGCGCCCAGTTCGACCGGCTCCGTCGGCACCGCCGGGGAACCGCCCCCGCTGTTGCTCTCGGTGGAACAGGCCGCCAGGGTCACTCCGGCGCCCGCGGCCCCGGCGAGCGCGGCCGCGCCCTTGAGGACGGTACGACGGGCGGCGGACTGCGACGCGGACATGGAACTCTCCCGGGATTCGGCGTGGGGTTGGACGGGGCGTGCGGCGTGGGGTTGGACGGGGGGTGCGGCGTGGGGTTGGACGGGGGGTGCGGCCCACCCGACGATACCCGCGCCCGATGGGATACCTTCCCCCGCGTGATCGTCGTCGGTGGAGAAGCCCTGATCGACCTGGTGCCCGTCGCGGAGCCGCCGGGCGCCCTGCTGCCCCGCGCGGGTGGCGGGCCGTACAACACGGCGCTCGCGCTGGGCCGGCTCGGCGCCGACGTCGCCTTCTGCTCCCGGGTGTCGACGGACGGCTTCGGCGTCTCGCTGCTGGACGGCCTGCGGGCCGCCGGGGTGGACCTCTCGCTGGTCCAGCGCGGCCCCGAACCGACCACTCTGGCGGTGCCGTCGCTGGCCCCGGACGGCTCCGCGGCCTACGTCTTCCACACCGAGGGCACCGCCGACCGGCTGTTCACCCTGCCGCCCGCCCTGCCGCCCGGCGCACGGGCCCTCGCGCTCGGCACCTGCTCCCTGGTGCTGGAGCCCGGCGCGAGCGCCTACGACGCCCTGTTGCGCCGCGAGTCGGGGCGCGGGCTGACGACCCTGATGGACCCCAACATCCGCCCGGCGCTGATCCCGGACGCGGACGCCTACCGGGACCGCTTCCTGCGCCGGCTCCCCCACGTGTCGATCCTCAAGCTCTCCGAGGAGGACGCGGCGTGGCTGGGCGGCCGCGTCGCCGACTGGCTGGCGGCCGGACCGTCGGCCGTGGTGCTCACCCGGGGCGGGGCGGGCCTGACGGTGTGGACGCGCGAGGGGGCGGAGCACTCGGTGCCCGGGCTGCGGGTGCCCGTCGTGGACACGATCGGCGCGGGCGACACCGTCAACGCGGCGCTGCTGCACCGACTGACCGGGCGGCCCGGGCCGGTGGACTGGCCGGAGGTACTGGCATACGCCGCCCGCGCGGCGGCGGTGACCTGCACCCGCGCGGGCGCGGAGCCGCCGTACGCCACCGAACTCTGACCCGGCGGCGCGGGTTCGCGGGGGCGCGGGGGAGTGGGGTTCCGGGGCGCGAGTTCGGGGGGCCCGAGGTCGGGGGACCGGGGGCGCGGGGTTCCGGGGCGCGGGGTTCGGCGCCGCGCGGAACGCTCGCCACGGCGGTCCTCGGCGCGGCGCGGGGCGCCTCGGCACGGTGCGGCGTGTATCGGCGCGATGCGGAGGCGCATCGGCACGGCGGGCTTGAGCGCAGCACGGAACGCCTCGCCACGGCCCGCCCCGGCTCAGCACGGCCCGCCCCGGCTCAGCACGGGACGCCTCGGCACGGCCCGCCTCAGCGCAGCGCGGCCCAGACCGTGCGGGCCAGGCCCGGGGCGAACTCCTCGACCGGCCGTACCACGTCGGCTCCGGAGAAGTGCAGGAAGAAGGCCCGCTGGAAGCAGGCGCCGAGCAGCAGGGCGGCGGCGGCTCCGGGGTCTGCGTCCGGTCGCAGCCGCCCTCGGTCGCGCTCGCGCTCCAGGTGGCCGGTGAGGGCGTCGAGCATCACGTGCGGTCCGGCGCCGATCTCGCGTACGCCTTCGCGGTGCCGCACGAGCAGTGCGGGGTCCGCGAAGAGCGAGGCCGCCATGGGCATGGCGTCGGCGTAGAAGAGCGAGGCGTGTCGGGCGATGTCGGCCAGTCGGTCCTCGACGGGCTGCTCCCCCGGGTCGGTGGTCAGCGCGGCCATGAGCGCGGCGGCGTTGGGCCTGCGCTCCATGAGCACGCGGACGAAGAGTTCTTCCTTGTTCGCGAAGTACTTGTAGAGCGCGGCTTCCGAGCAGCCGGCCTCGCGGGCGATGGCCTTGGTGGTGGCGTTGGCCAGCCCGCTGGTGCGCATCAGCGTCTCGGCGGCGTCCAGCAGACGCTCCGGGGTGGGGCGGCTTGACGTGGGGGTGAGCATTCACTCACTCTAGTGGAAACGGGGGTGAGTGAATACTCACCCACCATCTCACGCACCATCGACGGGGCAGGAGCTCGCCATGAGACTCACGGTGTTCGGGGCCACGGGCGGGGTCGGCCGTGAAGTCGTCCGACAGGCGCTCGACGCGGGTCACGAGGTGACGGCCGTCGTGCGCGACCCGGCCCGGCTGGGCATGCCGGCGCACGACCGCCTCCAGGTGGCCGTGGTGCGGGACCTGACGGACCAGGAAGCCCTGCTGCCGTTCCTCACGGGTCGGGACGCCGTGGTCTCCGCACTCGGCTCGGCGAACAACAAGCAGGCCCGGCTGACCCCGATCGCCGGCCCGGCCCTGCGGTCGATCGTCCCGGCGATGGACCGGGCCGGGGTGCGACGCCTGTCGGCGGTGAGCGCGGCCCCGCTGGGCCCGCCGAACCCGGGGGACGGCTTCATGACCCGGGCGGTGGTCTACCCGATCCTGCGGCGGGTGCTGCGGGACCTGTACGCGGACCTGGCGGTGATGGAGGCGGCGATCGGGGCGGGAGACGTCCGGTGGACGGTGGTCCGCCCGCCGCGCCTGCTGAACCGGCCCCGCACGGGCACGTACCGCAGGGCCCTCGACGCCAACGTCCCCGACGGCAAGTCCATCGCCCGCGCGGACGTCGCGGACGCCCTCCTGAGCACCCTGAACGATTCGGAGACGATCGGGCACGCGATCGGCATCGCCACCTGATCGCCCGCCCTGGCCCGCCATCCGCCGCCCGCCCGCCCGCGTCATGCCCGATGCCCGGGCATGACGAAGGGGCGCCCGCGTACGAAGTCGTGACGCGGGCGCCCCTTTCCGCCCCTGTTCGTGCAATGCCCGCAGGCGCCGGCCCGGGTGCGAGAGCCTCGACGGGAGCTACGCCTTGCGGGCCCTCGTCGTCTTCTTCGCCGGGGCCGCCGCTTTCTTGGCCGCCGCCGCCGTCTTCTTGGCCGGGGCCGCCGCCTTCTTGGCGGTGGTCTTCTTCGCCGCGGGCTTCTTCGCCGCGGAACGGGCCGGAGCCGACCCCGCGTCGGAGACCCGGTCCGCGCCAAGGATGTCGCGCAGGAACTTGCCGGTGTGGCTCGCCCCGACCGACGCGACCTGCTCCGGGGTGCCCTCGGCGACGACCAGGCCGCCGCCGTAGCCGCCTTCGGGGCCCATGTCGATGACCCAGTCCGCGGTCTTGATGACGTCGAGGTTGTGCTCGATGACGATCACCGAGTTGCCCTTGTCCACCAGCCCCGACAGCACCTTGATCAGCTTCGAGATGTCCTCGAAGTGCAGGCCGGTCGTCGGCTCGTCCAGGACGTACACCGTCCGCCCCGTCGAGCGCTTCTGCAGCTCGGACGCCAGCTTCACGCGCTGCGCCTCGCCGCCCGACAGCGTCGGCGCGGACTGACCGAGCCGGACGTACCCGAGGCCGACCTCGTTCAGGGTCTTCAGGTGCCGGGCGATCGTCGGCACCGCCTCGAAGAAGTGCAGCGCCTCCTCGATCGGCATGTCGAGGACCTCGGCGATGGACTTGCCCTTGTAGTGGACCTCCAGCGTCTCCCGGTTGTACCGGTCGCCGTGGCAGACCTCGCACGGGACGTACACGTCCGGCAGGAAGTTCATCTCGATCTTGATCGTGCCGTCGCCGGAGCAGTTCTCGCAGCGGCCGCCCTTGACGTTGAAGGAGAAGCGGCCCGGCAGGTAGCCGCGCACCTTCGCCTCCATCGTCTCCGCGAAGAGCCGGCGCACGTGGTCGAAGACACCGGTGTAGGTCGCCGGGTTGGACCTCGGCGTCCGACCGATCGGCGACTGGTCGACGTGCACGACCTTGTCGACGAGGTCGTCCCCGTCCACCCGGGTGTGTCGTCCCGGGACGGACCGGGCGCCGTTCAGCTCGCGGGCCAGGTGGGTGTAGAGGATGTCGTTGACCAGCGTGGACTTGCCGGAGCCCGAGACGCCCGTGACCGCTGTGAGCACGCCCAGCGGGAAGGACACGTCGATGTCCCGGAGGTTGTTCTCCTTGGCGCCGTGGACGGTCAGCCGGCGCTCCCCGTTCACGGGGCGGCGGACGTCCGGCAGCGGGATGGCCCGCTTGCCCGACAGGTACTGCCCGGTGATCGACTCGGTGTTCTTCAACAGGTCCTTGAGCGAACCGCTGTGCACCACCTTGCCGCCGTGCTCGCCGGCGCCCGGGCCGATGTCCACGACCCAGTCGGCCACCTTGATGGTGTCCTCGTCGTGCTCGACCACGATCAGGGTGTTGCCCATGTCGCGCAGCCGCACCAGCGTCTCGATCAGCCGGTGGTTGTCCCGCTGGTGGAGGCCGATGGAGGGCTCGTCGAGGACGTACAGCACGCCCACCAGACCGGAGCCGATCTGGGTGGCGAGCCGGATGCGCTGGGCCTCGCCGCCCGACAGGGTCCCGGCGGCGCGGTTCAGCGAGAGGTAGTCCAGGCCGACGTCGACGAGGAACCGCAGCCGCTCGTTGACCTCCTTGAGGACCCGCTCGGCGATCTTCTTGTCGCGGGCGTCGAGCCGCAGCCGGCCCAGGAAGTCCGCGCACTCGCTGATCGACATCGCGGCGACGTCGGCGATGGAGCTGTCCATCACCGTGACCGCGAGCACGATCGGCTTGAGGCGGGTGCCCTCGCAGGTCGGGCAGGGCACTTCGCGCATGTAGCCCTCGAAGCGCTCACGGCTGGCGTCGCTCTCCGACTCCGCGTGCCGCCGCTTGACGAACGGCACGGCGCCCTCGAAGGCGGTGGTGTACGCCCGCTCGCGCCCGTACCGGTTGCGGTAGCGGACCTCGATCTGCGTCTTGTGGCCGTACAGCAGGGCCTTGCGCGCCCGCAGCGGCAGCCCGGCCCACGGGATGTCGGTCCGGAAGCCGAGCTCCCCGGCGAGGGCGCCGATCAGGCGCTGGAAGTAGTCCTTGGTGTGTCCGAGGGACCACGGGGAGACCGCGCCCTCGTCCAGGGACTTCTCCTCGTCCGGGATGATCAGGTCCGGGTCGACCTCCATGCGCGTACCGATGCCGGTGCACTCGGGGCAGGCGCCGAAGGGCGAGTTGAAGGAGAAGGAGCGGGGCTCCAGCTCCTCGAAGGACAGGTCGTCGTACGGGCAGTAGAGGTGCTCGGAGTACATCCGCTCACGCTCGGGGTCGTCCTCGGCGAGGTCGACGAAGTCGAGGATGACCATGCCGCCGGAGAGCCCGAGGGCGGTCTCCACGGAGTCGGTGAGCCGGCGCTTGGCCCCGTCCTTGACGGTGAGGCGGTCGATGACCACCTCGATCGTGTGCTTCTCCTGCTTCTTGAGCGTGGGCGGCTCGGAGAGCTGGATGGTCTCCCCGTCCACCCGCGCCCGGCTGTACCCCTTGGTCTGGAGGTCGGCGAAGAGGTCGACGAACTCGCCCTTGCGCTCGCGCACCAGCGGCGACAGGACCTGGAAGCGGCTGCCCTCGGGCAGCGCGAGGACCTTGTCGACGATCGCCTGCGGCGACTGCCGCGAGATCGGTCGTCGGCACTCGGGACAGTGCGGCTTGCCGATGCGCGCGAAGAGCAGGCGGAGGTAGTCGTAGACCTCGGTGATGGTGCCCACGGTCGAGCGCGGGTTGCGCGAGGTGGACTTCTGGTCGATCGAGACGGCCGGGGAGAGGCCCTCGATGAAGTCGACGTCGGGCTTGTCCATCTGGCCGAGGAACTGGCGGGCGTACGACGAGAGCGACTCGACGTAGCGGCGCTGACCCTCGGCGAAGATCGTGTCGAAGGCCAAGGAGGACTTGCCCGACCCGGAGAGTCCGGTGAAGACGATGAGGGAGTCGCGGGGCAGGTCGAGCGAGACGTTCTTCAGGTTGTGCTCGCGAGCGCCACGAACGATGAGACGGTCGGTCACGCCGGTCCGCACCTTTCTTGAGAGAGCGGGGGCACGGGCCCCCGTCCCAGGGTATGGGGGGCGCCTCTGCGATGGGCTTGATGAGTGGACTTCCGAGCGTATAGCACGCACATTCGATTTACGGCACGCGCAAGACCTGTTCACCCGATCGTGTGGCGGAGGCCTTGTCCGCACTAGGCTCGGAACCATGACTGATCATGTGCACGACCTGCGATCCCTGCGTGAGGCCACCGATCGGTTGCTGACCGCGGCCGCGAAACTGGACAACGCCGCCCTGGCCGAGGAGTCACTCCTCCCCGGGTGGACCCGCGGCCACGTCCTGGCCCACCTGGCACGCAACGCGGACGCCCTCGTGAACGTCGTCGAAGGGCGCCCCATGTACGCGAGCGCCGTCGCGCGCGACGCGGACATCGAGCGCGACTCGGGCCGACCCCTGGTGGAACAGTTGGAGGACCTGCGGAATTCCGCGGACCGGTACCAGGCGGCGACCGAGCTCCCGCAGGACTGGTCCCGGACCGTGGAGCTGCGGGGCGGCGTCACCGACTCCGCCGCCCGGATCCCCTTCCGCCGTCTCGTGGAGGTCGAGCTGCACCACGTCGACCTCGGCATCGGGTACGGGCTCGGCGACCTCCCGGACGAGTTCACCGCCCGTGAGATCGAGTTCCTGGCCGACCGCTGGTCCGGCCGTCGGGAGGTCCCGCCGGTGACCCTCGTACTCGGGTCCGGCGGCTCCGGCGGCACCTGGCACATCGCCGGCGGCGAGGGCGCCCCGGTCACCGTGTCCGGCACCGGCGCCGAGCTGCTGGGCTGGCTGGCCGGGCGCGGCGACCTCGGCGCGCACCTGACCGTGGACGGCGGCTCCCTTCCCGCCCTCCCGCCGCTCTAGGATCGACACATGACGTACAGCGGAGCGGTGAAGGTCGGCGGTCCGGCCGACGTGCATGAACTCTCGGACCTGATGATTTCCAAGGTCGCGGTGGGCCCGATGAACAACAACGCCTACGTGCTGCGCTGCCGGGCGACCGACGAGCAGTTGCTGATCGACGCGGCCGCCGAGCCGGAGACGATCCTGCGGCTGATCGGTGACAGCGGGATCGCGTCCGTGGTCACCACCCACCGGCACGGCGACCACTGGGGCGCGCTCCAGGCGGTGGTCGAGGCCACCGGCGCGCGCACGTACGCGGGCGCCTTCGACGCCGAGGGCATCCCGGTCGCCACGGACGTGCCGGTGCGGGACGGGGACACGATCCGGGTGGGGCGCGTCGAGCTGACCGCGCGGCACCTGGTCGGTCACACCCCCGGCTCGATCGCCCTGGTCTACGACGACCCGCACGGGCACCCCCACGTGTTCACCGGCGACTGCCTCTTCCCGGGCGGCGTCGGCAACACCTCGGGCGACGCGAAGGCCTTCGCGTCGCTGATCGACGACGTCGAGCACAAGCTCTTCGAGCGGCTGCCGGACGAGGCCTGGGTCTACCCGGGGCACGGCGACGACACCACGATCGGCACCGAGCGGCCGCACCTGGCCGAATGGCGCGAGCGCGGCTGGTAGCGACAACCGACGGCCGATCACCGGCGGCCGGCCGGCGTCGGATGTCGGCCGGCCGTCGATGGTGGTCCTCCGGTCGGCGGCCGGTCGGAGCCCCGTCAACACCGTGAAGGGGTGCACTCCTTCCGGTCGATGACGGCCGAACGCACGTCCCGAGGGTGTGGGGCGGGGTAATTCCCGCACCATGCGACAAGACCCCTCCCCCGCCCCCTCCCCGGAACCTCCCTCGATGCTGCGGCTCGCCTCGGCCTCCCTCGCCGGCACCGCCATCGAGTTCTACGACTTCTTCGTGTACGGCACGGCCGCCGCCCTGGTGCTCGGCCCGCTGTTCTTCCCGTCCCTCTCGCCGCTCGCCGGAACCCTCGCCGCCTTCGGCACCTTCGGCATCGGCTTCCTGGCCCGCCCCCTCGGCTCGGCCGTCTTCGGTCACATCGGCGACCGGTACGGCCGCCGTCCCGTCCTGCTGGGTTCCCTGCTGCTGACCGGCCTCGCCACGGTGCTGGTCGGCTGCGTGCCCTCGTACGCGTCCATCGGCATCGCCGCTCCGCTCCTGCTGCTCCTGCTGCGCTTCCTCCAGGGGCTCGGGCTCGGCGGCGAGTGGGGCGGCGCCGTGCTGCTGACGGCCGAGCACGCGCCCGAGCACCGGCGCGGGCTGTGGGCGAGCTTCCCGCAGGCCGGCCCGGCCGTGGGCTTCCTGCTGGCCAACGGGCTGATGCTGACCCTGTCCGCGACCCTGACCGACGCGCAGTTCACCTCCTGGGGCTGGCGGGTCCCGTTCTGGGCCGCCGCGGCGCCGGCCCTGGCAGGACTGTGGCTGCGGCACTCGGTCGAGGAGACCCCACAGTTCCGCGCGCTCGCCGAGACGGGCCGTCGTGCGCGCAGCCCGCTCGGCGAGGTGGTGCGGGGTCACTGGCGGCTGCTCCTGCTGACCGGCGGGGCGCTGGCGATCGGTTACGCCGTCTTCTACGCGGTCACCACCTGGTCCCTGGCGTACGCCACCGAGCACCTGCGGGTGGACCGCACGGTCATGCTGGCCTGTGTGATGGCGGCGGTCGCCCTGAAGGGCCTGGCGACCCCGCTGGTGGCGCTGTGCGGCGACCGCTGGGGGCGCCGCCCGCTGTGCCTGGCCGGGTGCGCCCTCTGCGTGGTGTGGATGTTCCCCTTCGTGGCTCTGCTGCGCACGGCGGATCCGCTGTTGATGACCCTGGGCTGTGTGGTGGCGCTGCTGGGCATGGTGACGATGTTCGCCGTGGTGGGCGCGTACCTGCCCGAGCTGTACGCCCCGCGGATCCGCTGCACGGGGGCGGCCGTCGGGTACAACCTGGGCGGGGTGCTGGGCGGGGCGCTGACCCCGATCGTGGCGACCGCGCTGGCGGACGGTTCGGGCCCGCCCTGGGGGGTCGCCGTGTACCTGACCGTGATCGCGCTGGTCAGTCTGGGCTGCTTCGCGCTGTTGCCGGAGACGAACCCGACGGTGCTCGCCGAGCGGGGCGCGAGGGCGGCCGGGGGCACGCGAACGGGGGCGGCCGAAGCGGCCGCCCCCGTGTGAGTCGTCGGACTCCCGACCCCGATCGGGCCGACTAGGCGTCGATGGACTTGGAGTCGGCGGTGGCGGCCTCGGCCGCCACCTGCTTCTTCGAGGCGATCAGGCTGGTGATGGTGGTGATCACCAGCACGCCGCAGATGACGCCCAGGGAGACCGGGATGGAGATCTGCGGGACGTGCAGTCCGGACTCGTGCAGGGCGTGCAGCACCAGCTTGATGCCGATGAAGCCGAGGATCACGGACAGGCCGTAGCTGAGGTGGACCAGCTTCTTGAGCAGGCCGCCGATGAGGAAGTAGAGCTGACGCAGACCCATCAGGGCGAAGGCGTTGGCGGTGAAGACGATGTACGGGTCCTGGGTGAGGCCGAAGATCGCGGGGATCGAGTCCAGGGCGAACAGCACGTCGGTGGTGCCGATGGCGAGCATGACGACCATCAGCGGGGTCATGATGCGCTTGCCGTTGTTCCGGATGAAGAGCTTCGTGCCGTGGTACCGGTCGGCGACGCCGAACTTCTTCTCGATGGTCTTGAGGAGGCGGTTCTCCTCGAACTCCTCTTCCTCGTCGTTCCCGCGCGCCTCCTGGATGAGCTTCCAGGCGGTGTAGATCAGGAACGCGCCGAAGATGTAGAAGACCCACGAGAAGTTGGTGATGATCGCGGCGCCGGCGGCGATGAAGATCGCGCGGAGCACCAGGGCGATCAGTACGCCGATCAGCAGGACGCGCTGCTGGAGCTGCGAGGGCACCGCGAACTTCGCCATGATCAGGACGAAGACGAAGAGGTTGTCGACGCTCAGCGACTTCTCGGTGATGAAGCCGGCGAAGAACTCCTGGGACGCCTGGCCGTTGCCGAAGAACAGCAGGCCGAGGCCGAAGAGGCCGGCGAGGGCGATCCAGACGACCGTCCAGATGCCCGCTTCCTTCATGGATACGTCATGGGGCTTGCGGCCGATGAAGAAATCGGCGCCGATCAGGATGCTCAGACCGAGAATGGTCAGCAGCCAGATGTTGAATGAAACGTCCACTGTCTACACGCCTCCGGCGGGATGGCTCAGCACTTCGTCAGCGTCATCGCTGCCGGAGGTCTCTTCCACCCGAGCGGCCTGGAGGCCTCGGGCCGACGCCCCGGGACCGATCGCGGTCCGTATTGACGGGTACGCCGTAGCAGGTAGCAGGAATACTCCCCTCCGCGTGCACCACAGTACCCGCCGAACCGGGGAAAGGTAAAGGGAGTCCCAAGAAAGGGTCAGTGACAGGTCACACACACGCCATGAAACGGTCCGTGACCTGCCTGCCCGACTCACGGACGGGTGCTGCGTCGGACCTCCGATATGCGGTTCAGTGCCTGGTCGAGGACCTGGCTGCCCTGCGGGGGCAGGTCCGGGGTGAAGGTCCAGGCGTGATGGACCCAGGGGTCGGCCAGGTGGTTGTCGGGGACCGGCGACAGTCGCATCAGCGAGCGCCACAGGGGGTCGAGCAGTGGCCCGTAGGCGGAGGCCTCGTCACGGTCGGCGACCATCAGCAGGTGTACCCCGACCGCCGGCCCCTCGTCGGCGAGGTAGCGCAATTGGGTGACGGACCGGTCGTCGAAGCCGTGCGGGAAGTCGTGGACGATCAGGAGCTGCTCGGCGGTGTCCACGTCCGGCGGCAGGTCTTCGGGGGCGCCGGCCCGCAGCGCCATCTGTACGAGGTCCACCCGCCGGGTCAGTCGCGCGAGGGTCTGGGTGACCCCGGTGGCGCCGGAGGCGGGCGGGGCGGCCAGCACCCCCGTGCGGACGAGCGGGGCCAGTGCGGCGGCGCCCGCCCCGGCGGCGTCGATGACGTGCACTGAGTACTTGTCGGCGGGATGGACGGCGAGCAGCCGAACGGCGTGCGCGACGGCCATGTCCATGGCGGCCCGGCGCAGTCGGTCGGTGTCCATGGCCATGGCGGACTCGGAGCCGGTGCGGCCGTTGTCGATCCACAGGCCGCGCTCCAGCGGCACCCGCATGAGCATCGGGATGCGCAGCTCGGGTCGCTCGGGCAGCGACAGGTCGCCCAGGCGCAGCGCGAGCGGGTTCTCCCGGGGGGTGCCGGGGGCGTGCCAGACGGGGTTGTCCCAGCGGGCGTACGCGGCCGGCAGCGCCGGTTCGACCACTTCGGACTCGGCGACCAGCTGGGCCAGGTCCCGGTCGAGCACGGCGCGGGCCTGGGCCACGAGCTCCTCGCGCCGCGCCCGGGCGGTGGCGCGGGCGCCGTCGCCGGAGCCGCCGAGGCGGTGGCGGGGGTCGGAGAGCGCCTCGTCGAGCTCCCGGTCCATGCGGGAGTCGGCGAACTCGACGGCGCCGCGGTAGGCGGCGACCGTGCGGGCCATGTCCTCGAACATGCCCCAGACCTGGTTGTAGAGCCGCTCGTCCATGGACCAGCCACTGGCGTCGCCGGCGACGGGGCGCGGGGATCGGCCCGGCTCGTCCGGTTCGGCGGGCCTCGGCGCCGGTTCGGGCGCCTCGGTGCTGGTCCGGCGGCGGCGCGGGTGGGCGTAGCTGATGGTCGGCGGGCCGCCCGCGGTGTCGCCGGCCGGACCGGCGCCGGTCGCGAGGGGCATGTCGGGGACCGGGATCGGGTCCGGCGGCTCGGGGACCTGCGGGGTCATGGCCGGGGGCGGCGCGTCCAGCGGGGCCCGCAGGCCGCGGGGGACGGTGGGGGCGGGCCCGGTGGGCATGACCGCGAGCGTGATGTCGCCCGAGGCCACGAGTCCCGTGGCGACGGCGGCCAGCTCGGCGGCGGCCGTCGCGGGCAGTCCGGCGTCGACCAGCAGGGCGCTCAGCCCGCCGGCGTACCCCTGACCCACCGCCCGGACCTTCCAGGCACCCTGGCGCCGGTACAGCTCCAGGGCCACCACGGCGGTCTCGGACTCCAGGCCCGTCAGGGTGTACCCGGCGAGTTCGGCGCCCTGCGGTTCGGCGACGGCGACGTACGAGGCCGGCACCGCGCCGAAGCGCGCCGGGCCGCCGGGCGGCAGCACGAGCAGCACCCGGAGCCGGTGGACGGCTTCGCCGACGGCGTCGAGGTCGACGGTGAAGCGGTGCCCGCCCGCGACGGTGTCCGGCACCTCCACGCCCGGCAGTGCCCGGGCGCCGGGGTGGGCCAGCGACGCGGGTCCGGCCAACCGGCCCTCGTCGTCACCGGTCGAGACCAGGGCCAGTACCGGCGTGCCCGCCGAGACCCTGATCTCCACCCTGCTCTTGGGCAGGGGGTGGTTCTGCCCCCGGACCAGTTCGGCCGTCATCGTGCAGCCCTCCCCCGTGCCTTCTTCTCTTTGCTCTTGTCCGGTGCTGCTTACAGGTGCGGCAGGATCGACGGCATGAGGTCCTGGAAGGTCCGGCCGTTGGCCGGGTTTCCGAGGGCCGTCATCTGCCAGCCGGCGCCCACGCGGGACACCTTCGCCATGATCTGCGCGGTGTACGCGCCGCCGCCGTCGAGGGTGTAGCGGGCCAGTTCCTGCCCGTTGGTCTCGTCGACGATGCGGCAGAAGGCGTTCTGCACCTCCTGGAACGTCTGGCCGGTGAAGGAGTTCACCGTGAAGACGATCTGGTCGATGTGCACCGGCACGCGCTGGAGGTCGACGAGGATCGCCTCGTCGTCCCCGCCCTGGCCGACGCCGCCGACGAGGTTGTCACCGGTGTGGCGGACCGAGCCGTCGTCGCTCTGCAGGTGCCGGAAGAACACGACGTCCACCGGCTGCTTGTCGGCGAACAGCACCGCCGACGCGTCGAGGTCGATCTCCCGGGTCCGCGACCCGAACAGCCCCCGACGCTTCGCCGCCTGCCAGCCGAGCCCCATCCGGACCGCGGTCAGCGTGCCTCCGTCCGCCTTCTGCAGACTGATGGCCTGACCCTTGGTCATGTTGACCGTCACGTGATGTCCCCTCTCCATGGCCCGCCCCGTTGTCGGCGGGTCGCAGCGTGTGCCTGCGGCTGGTGCCCAACCCTACTGACAGCCCCCACGTCAGGCGAGGCCCGCTTCCCTCATCTGTCGAAGCTCCTTCTTCAGCTCGCCCACCTCGTCGCGGATCCGGGCCGCGACCTCGAACTGGAGCTCCGCCGCCGCGCCCCGCATCCGTTCGGTCATCTGCTCGATCAGCGCGGCCAGTTCGGCGGCGGGACGGTCCGTGGGGGTACCGGCGGCCTTGGCCCCCTTCGCTCCCTTTCCGACCGCCTTGCCCCCGGCGGCCTTGCCGCCCAGCGCGGGCACCGGGGCCTTGGCCCCCTTGCCCTCCTTCGCCTGCCGGTAGCCGGTCCCGAGCAGTTCCTCGGTGTCCAGCTCCTCACGGGCGATCGTGGCGACGATGTCGTTGATCTTCTTGCGGAGCGGCTGCGGGTCGATCCCGTTCGCCGTGTTGTAGGCGATCTGCTTCTCGCGGCGCCGGTTCGTCTCGTCGATGGCCTTCTCCATGGCCGGCGTCATCTTGTCCGCGTACATGTGGACCTGGCCGGAGACGTTGCGCGCCGCGCGGCCGATGGTCTGGATCAGGGAGGTCCCGGAGCGCAGGAAGCCCTCCTTGTCCGCGTCGAGGATGGCCACCAGCGAGACCTCGGGAAGGTCGAGGCCCTCGCGCAGCAGGTTGATGCCGACCAGGACGTCGTACTCGCCGGCGCGCAGCTCGCGCAGCAGCTCGATGCGGCGCAGGGTGTCCACGTCGCTGTGCAGGTAGCGGACCTGGATGCCGAGCTCCAGGAAGTAGTCCGTGAGGTCCTCGGACATCTTCTTGGTGAGGGTCGTGACCAGAACGCGTTCGTCCTTCTCGACCCGCTGCCGGATCTCGTGCACCAGATCGTCGATCTGGCCCTCGGTGGGCTTGACGACGACCTCGGGGTCGATGAGGCCGGTGGGGCGGATGATCTGCTCGACGAAGCCGTCGCCGCGGGAGAGCTCGTACTTGCCGGGGGTGGCGGACAGGTAGACGGTCTGGCCGATCCGCTCCTGGAACTCCTCCCACTTCAGCGGCCGGTTGTCCAGGGCGGACGGCAGCCGGAAGCCGTGGTCGACCAGGGTCCGCTTGCGGGAGGCGTCACCCTCGTACATCGCGCCGATCTGCGGCACCGTGACGTGCGACTCGTCGATGACGAGCAGGAAGTCCTCGGGGAAGTAGTCGATGAGGGTGTTCGGGGCGGAGCCGCGCTCGCGGTCGTCCATGTGCAGCGAGTAGTTCTCGATGCCGGAACAGGACCCGATCTGGCGCATCATCTCCAGGTCGTAGGTGGTGCGCATGCGCAGCCGCTGGGCTTCGAGCATCTTGCCCTGCTTCTCCAGCTCGGCCAGCCGATCGGTCAGCTCGGCCTCGATGCCGGCGACGGCCTTCTCCATGCGCTCGGGGCCGGCGACGTAGTGGCTGGCGGGGAAGACGTACAGCTCGCGGTCCTCGCTGATGACCTCGCCGGTCAACGGGTGCAGGGTGGACAGCGCCTCGATCTCGTCGCCGAACATCTCGATGCGGACGGCCAGTTCCTCGTAGACCGGGAAGATCTCGATGGTGTCGCCGCGCACCCGGAAGGTGCCTCGGGTGAAGGCCACGTCGTTGCGCGTGTACTGGATGTCGACGAACCGGCGCAGCAGCTGGTCCCGGTCGAACTCCTCGCCGACCTTCAGCGAGACCATCCGGTCCACGTACTCCTGCGGGGTGCCGAGGCCGTAGATGCAGGACACGGAGGCGACGACGATGACGTCGCGCCGGGTCAGCAGGGAGTTGGTCGCGGAGTGGCGCAGCCGCTCCACCTCCTCGTTGATCGAGGAGTCCTTCTCGATGTAGGTGTCCGACTGGGGTACGTAGGCCTCGGGCTGGTAGTAGTCGTAGTACGAGACGAAGTACTCGACGGCGTTGTTCGGCAGGAGCTCGCGGAACTCGTTCGCCAACTGGGCGGCGAGCGTTTTGTTCGGCGCCATCACCAGCGTCGGTCGCTGGAGCTTCTCGATCATCCAGGCAGTGGTCGCCGATTTGCCGGTGCCGGTCGCACCCAGCAGTACGACGTCCTTCTCACCTGCACGGACGCGCTTCTCCAGCTCGGCGATGGCCGCCGGCTGGTCGCCGCTGGGCTGGTAGGGGCTGACGACCTCGAAAGGCGCCACCGTGCGTTCGATCTTCGATACGGGCCGCATGCCTCAACCGTACGACCCCCCACTGACACTCACGCCCGGCACGGGCTTCCGGGGGTCCGGCGGGTCTGCTCCATTCTGGTCCGTTTGTCGTAGTTCGGTGGCGGCCCCGTGATCTTCAACCGCATGATGATCGCGAACTCCGTGAAGTGCATCGCCGCAACGTCTGCCGCTCCGCGCCCGTTTGAGGCGGGGAGCAGGGCTCACGACCCGAGGAGAACGCACATGTACGTCGTCCGACCAGCCGCCGTGGCCGCCGCAGTCCTGGGCCTCACCCTCACCGTGCTGGGCACGATCACCTCGACCACCGCGTCCGGTCCCGCCTCGGGGTCCGGGTCGGTCGTGTCCTCCCCGCCGGTGGTCTACGCCCACCGGGGGGCTTCGGCGTACGCCCCGGAGAACACGCTGGCCTCGATCGACCTCGCGATGCGGATGGGCATCGACTGGGTCGAGAACGACGTCCAGCGCACGAAGGACGGCGTCCTGGTCGTGATCCACGACGACAACCTGGCCCGCACCACCGACGTCGAGCAGGTGTTCCCCGACCGCAAGCCCTGGCTGGTCAAGGACTTCACCGCGGACGAGATCGCCCTGCTGGACGCGGGGAGCTGGTTCGGCAAGGACAAGCAGTACGCGGGTGCCGCGGTGCCGACCCTGCGGGAGTACCTCGCCCGGGTGCGGCGCAACCAGCAGAAGCTGCTGCTGGAGATCAAGAGGCCGGAGATCTACCCCGGGATCGAGCGGGAGACCCTGAACCTGCTGGACGCCACCGGCTGGCTCGACAGGAACCGCGTGGAGCGGTGGCTGGTGGTGCAGAGCTTCAGCGCCGACGCCATCCGGATCGTGCACGATCTGCGGCCCGACCTCGTGACGGCCTTCCTGGGCACGCCCACCGTGGCCGAGCTGCCGCGATACGCCGCCTTCACCGACCGGATCAACCCCTGGCACACCACCCTCTCGGCGGACTGGGTGGCGGCGGTGCACGCCCTGCGCGGTCCCCACGGCAAGACCATGGAGGTGGACACCTGGACCGTGGACGACGCGGCCACGGCGCGGAAGGTCCAGGAGATGGGCGTGGACGGCATCATCACCAACACGCCCGACGTCGTCCGCAGGGCGGTGGGCTGGTACTGAGCCCCGCTCCCGGCCGGGGCGAACCCGTCGTCGTTGTCCGCGGGGCGCCGTACCGTGGACGGGTGGACAGTTCCGAGCGGCCCCGCGGGCCGCACCTCGAATGGACGGTCGTCACCGCCGACATCGGCCCCCTGCTCCTGGCGGCGACCCCCGAGGGGCTGGTCCGCGTCGAGTTCCACGCCGGACCGGACCGCGTCGAGAGGATGATCGGCTCGCTGGTCTCCCGGCTCGGCGCCGACGCCTGGCGGCCGGCGCCGGGCGAGGAGGTCCTGCTCGCCGAACCCGTACGCCAGCTCAAGGCCTACTTCGCCGGTTCGCTGCGGCGCTTCGAGCTGCCGCTGGACTGGCGACTGAGTTCCGGCTTCAACCGTCAGGTGCTCCTGGAGCTGGACCGCTCGGTGCCCTACGGGTCGGTCGTCGGGTACGGGGAACTCGCCGCGCGGGTGGGACAGCCGGGCGCGGCCCAGGCCGTGGGCAACGCCATGGGCTCGAACCCCCTGCCGCTGGTGGTGGCCTGCCACCGGGTGGTGGAGAACGACGGCGGGATCGGCGGATTCGGCGGCGGGGTGGAGACCAAGCGCCTGCTGCTCGCCCTGGAGGGCGTGCTTCCACAGCCGCTGTTCTGACGGCGGGCCTCCACCGCTGTTCCGACGGCGGGTGTCCGCCGCTGTTCCGACGGCGAGTGTCCGCCGCTGTTCCGACGGCGGGTGTCCGCCGCTGTTCCGACGCCCGGGCCCGGCTCGACCCGGCGTGACCCGGCGCGACGTCCTGCGTGCGCGGGTGTACGCGGGGCGCGCGACCGCGCTTCCTCCGGGGCCCGGATACCCGGTTCCACCTCGCGGTACGGGGTGGCACACTGCCGCGGTGAACACTCCCGCCGCCGCACCCGGCTCCCCGCCCTCCGCACGCCCGCCGCGGCCGTCGAGGGGGTGTGGGCGGTGACGGCCTCCCCCGGTACCGAACGCACCGCGCCCCCGGTCGCGGCGACGGATCTCCCCCGGTTGCAGCGGCGCACCTCCGCCGTGCTGATCGCCGCTCAGATGCTGGGCGGGCTGGGCGTGCCCATCAGCATCGCCCTGGCCCCGGTCCTCGCCACCGACGTCAGCGGCACCGAGGCCATGTCGGGCTTCGCGTCCACCGCCTCCGTGATCGGCACCGCGCTGCTCTCGCTGCCGCTCGCCGCCCTGATGACCGCGCGCGGGCGCCGTCCGGGTCTGGTCCTGGCGTACGCGATCGGAGCCGCCGGCGCGGCGCTGGTCGTACTGGCCGCCACGATCGGGAACTTCCCGCTCCTGCTGGTGGGCATGGCCGCCTTCGGCGCCGCGTCCTCCGCCAACCTCCAGGCCCGGTTCGCCGCCGCCGACCTCGCGGCGCCCGACCGCCGCGCGCGGGCGATCTCCGTCGTCGTGTGGGCGTCCACCATCGGCGCGGTGCTCGGCCCGAACCTCTCCGCACCGGCCGGCCACAGCTTCGCCGGCACCTCCATACCCGAGACGGCGGGCCCCTTCGTGTGGGCCGGCGCCGTCTTCGTCCTCACCGGCACCCTGATCGGTGTCCTCCTGCGACCCGATCCGCTGCTGACGGCCCGGGCGCTGGCCGGGCCCGGGGAGCAGACCCGGGCCGGGCGCTCGCTGCGCGCCGGTTTCACGGCCGTCCGGGAGTCGCCGCGCGCCAGGCTCGCCCTGCTGACCGTCGCGGTGTCGCACACCACCATGGTCTCGATCATGGTCATGACCCCGGTGGACCTCGGTCACCACGGCGCCGACCTGGAGCTCGTCGGGTTGGTGATCAGCGGTCACATCGCCGGCATGTTCGCCTTCTCCCCCGTCATGGGATGGCTCGCCGACCGGATCGGCCGGCTGTCCGTGATCGGGCTCGCGGCCGGGCTGTTGTCGGTCGCCGCGCTGCTCGCCGGTACCGCCGGCCCGAGCCACGCGCAGTCCGCGCTCGGCCTGTTCCTGCTCGGTCTCGGCTGGTCCGCCGGGATGGTCTCGGGGTCGGCCCTGCTGACCGACTCCGTACCGCAGGCCGCGCGGGCCGCCGTCCAGGGCCTGAGCGACCTCACGATGAACGCGGCCGCCGGTCTGGGCGGGGCCGCGGCGGGCCTGGTCATGGCCCGGGCGGGATACGGGTGGCTCAACGCGATCGGCGCCTCGCTGCTGCTCCCCATGGCCGCCCTGGCCCTCTTCACGGCGCGCCGGCACCCGGCCCCCGCGAAGGCGGACGCGGGCGCGAAGGCGGACGCGGGCGCGAAGGCGGACGCGGGCGCGAAGGCGGACGCGGGCGCGTAGCCGCCCGCGGGTCCTGCTGCCTCGTGGACGACAGGGCTGGGCCGTCTCTTCCGGATCTTGCCTGACCCGCGCCGCCCGGCAAGATCCGAAAGAGACGGCCTAGTAGCTGATGTGGTAGGCCTTGCGCAGCGTCTCGTGGACGGTCCAGGTGGTCTTGTCGCCCTCCCTGAGCACGCAGGCGGAGCCGGGGCCCACCTCCAGCGTGTCGCCGCCCTCGACCTCGATGGTGGCGCGGCCGGTGACCACCACGAACAGTTCGTCGGCCTCGGTGTCCGTGACCACGCCGGGGGTGATCTGCCAGATCCCCCGGATCTGCGAGCCGTCCTCGGCCTCCCACAGCACCTTGCCCGTGACGACGGGCGTGCCGGAGACGATCTGGGCCGGGTCGAGCTCCTCCACCTCCAGTTCGGCGTCGGGGAAGTCCGTCACGGAGACGGCGAAGGAGGCGGGGGCTGCGCTGTGATCACGGGGGCTCATGGCGCGTCAGCCTAATCGGGTCGTCCCTCGCGTCTCGGCGACCAGAACGTCCAGTGCGGACGCGCCGGACGAGGCATCCTGTCCACCCCGCCCGGCTCGGTGCCCGCCTGGTTTCGGCCAGGGCGGCGGGTGGGCACCTCTGTCGCCGCGGTGCGCGTCCGGGTCGCGGGCGTCGTGCCGCGCGGGCGCGTTCAAGGGTGGGGCGGGCGGCGCGCGGGGCGCGGGACTCGGACAGGTTGGCGCGGGAGGGACGGGAGCGCGTTTGGGGGCGCGAATCCGGTGCCATGGATGGGTGCATGCCACAGCACAGAGCATCCGCGCCCACATCCGCACCCGCTGTCCCGGCGCCGGCGCCGACCTCGGTCCCGGTCCTGTCGGAGGAGGTACGCGAGGCGCTGGCCGCCGGGAGGCCCGTCGTCGCCCTGGAGTCGACGATCATCGCGCACGGTCTGCCGCGCCCCCGCAATCTGGCGGTGGGCACCGAACTGGAGGCCCTGGTCCGCTCCGAGGGGGCGGTTCCGGCGACGATCGCCGTGGTGGACGGAGTGGCGTACGCGGGCCTCGACAAGGGGCAACTGGAGCGGATCGCGGGCGGCGAGGACGTGCGCAAGCTCGGCCACCGGGATCTGGCGCCCGCCCTCGCGACGGGTGCGACCGGGGCGACGACGGTCTCCGCGACGGCCTTCCTGGCGGCCCGGGCGGGTCTGCGCGTCTTCGCCACGGGCGGGCTGGGCGGGGTGCACCGGGAGTTCGCCCACACCCAGGACGAGTCGGCGGACCTGTCGCTGCTCGCGCGGACCCGGATCACGGTGGTCTGCGCGGGGGTGAAGTCGATCCTGGACGTGCCCGCCACCCTGCAACGGCTGGAGACCCTGGGCGTCGGGGTGCTCGGGTACGGGACGGACCGCTTCCCCGGGTTCTACCTGTCCAGTTCCGGCGAGCCGGTGGACTGGACCGTGCACCGGCCCGAGGAGGTGGCTGCGGTGATGGCGGCTCAGGACGCGCTCGGCGGACCGGAGTCCGCGCTGCTGGTGGCCCATCCGGTGGCGGAGGCGGAGCAACTGGATCCGGAGCTGCACGACCGGGTGCTGGCGGAGGCCCTCGACGCGTGCCGGGAGCGGGGCATCACCGGGCAGGCGGTGACACCGTTCCTGCTGGGGTTCCTGGTACGGGCGACCGGCGGCGCGTCGTTGGAGGCGAACCTGGCGGCGGTACGGGGCAACGTCCGGCTCGGGGCCCGGATCGCGGGGGCCTGGGCGGCCCGCGCATGACCGGGCGGGGGGTGACCGGCGCGGACTCGACGGGGACGGACGCGACGGGACAGGGGACGGGAACGGACGCGACGGGGACGGACCCGCGGGGAGCGGCCGCGAGCGGGGCGGGGGGCTCGCCGGGCGCGCTGTTGGTCGTCGGGGACGTGGTGACGGACGTGGTCGCGGTGCACACGGAACCGCTCGCGCCGGCCACCGACACGGTCGCCCGGATCCGCACCCTGCCCGGCGGGGCGGGCGGCAACGCCGCCTGCTGGGCGGCGCACGAGGGCGCCCCCGAGGTACGGATCCTGGCGCGGGTGGGCGCCGAGGCGGCGCGGTGGCACGAACGGGCGCTGGTCGACTCGGGGGTCCGTCCCAAGCTGGTCGTCGACAGGGAGGAACCGACCGGGACGGTGGTGGCGCTGGTCGGCAAGGACGCGGAGCGGACCTTCCTGACGGACAGCGGGGCGTCCCTGCGGCTGTGCCCGGCGGACTGGGTGCCGGCCCTGCTGGACGGGGCCGCGCACCTGCACCTGTCGGGGTACCTGTTCTTCGCGGACAGCAGCAGGGAGTTGGCGAGGGTGGCGTTGAGGGCGGCCCGGACCCGTGGGGTGCCGGTGAGCGTGGACCCGGCCTCGGCGGGGTTCCTGGCCACGCTGGGCCCGGAGCGCTTCCTGGCGGCGGTGGCGGGGGCCTGCATACTGCTGCCGAACGAGGACGAGGCGAGGCTGTTGGCGGGGCTGCCGGAGCCGGCCGGGGTGGCCCGGGCGGCGGTGGCGCTGAGCCGCCGGGTGCCGCTGGTGGTGGTCACTCGGGGCGCGGCCGGGGCGCTGATCGCCGAGGGCGGGCGCATCACGGCCGAGGTCGACGCCGAAGCCGTCGAGGCGGTGGATTCCACGGGCGCGGGGGACGCCTTCACCGGGGGTTTCCTGGCGGCCCGGCTGGCGGGCGCGACCCCGGTGGAGGCGGCCCGCGCGGGGTGCCGGGCGGCCGCGGTGGCGGTCACCCGGTTGGGCGGACGTCCGTAGGGCCGTCACCTCACCCCGCACGGTCCGGTGTCGACGGGCCCTGGGCGGGTCGATCAGGGCCGCCCCGGGGGCGGGTTCACGGGGTGAACACCTGGTCCAGGGTGTCGATGGCGCCCTTGTCGCCGAGGTGGTAGCGGAACACCAGGCCCTGGTTCGGGTGGGCGACGAGCCACTCGATGAGGGCGTCGAGGGTGATCGGCTTGTTCTCGGTGCTCTCGACGATCGGGGTGACGGCCGTGATCTTCGCGTCGTCCCGGATCGGGATGAACGTCTCCTTGCCGACCGTCTCGAAGGGGGCGCCGTCGGAGTCGGGGGCGCCGCACCCCCAGTTGCCGTGCTTGACGATCAGGCTGTGGAAGCCGCCCTCGGGCGTGTAGCGGTTGACGGCGATCTCGTCGGGCGAGATCGGCATCTTGTGGTCGCAGGTGGGCGCGGGCGACTTGGGCGTGCCCGCCGGGGTCGCCTTGGCGGTGGTCGGGGCGGTCGGCTTCGCGGACACGGCGGACGCCGACGGTCCGGCGCCGGCGGGAGGGGTCGGCGTCGCGGTCGGGGTGGTGGCCGCGGTCGGGGACGCGCTCGGGCCGGCGGGGCTCGCTCCGGAGGGCGTGCCCGCGGCGTCCGTGCCGCCGTCCTCGCCGTTGCAGGCGGTGAGGGTCAGGGCCGTGCACAGGGCGAGCGTCGTGAGCGTCCACCCCCGCAACCGTCTCGGTCCCTCGACCGCAGCGCCGCGTCCACCCATTGCCGTCTCCCTCTGCCAAGGCGCCACCCGGTGGCCGCCGTCGAAGCGTGGCGACAACGTAGCCCGCGGCTGTCGGCCACGACGATGGCCGATTCCCGTTCGTCACCGACCGGGAATCGCGCTGTTGCCGATCCCGGACGTCCGTGACGCGGTGGATGCCTCGGCGGGTCAGTCCGCGAGTCCCGTCCAGGCCGGGTGGCGGGGGTCGTCGGCCCTGACGACCGCGTCGGCCAGGCCCGCCGGGTCGGTCTCGGCCTCGTAGCGGGCGAAGGCGGGCAGGGTCCAGCGCGCGGACTCCTCGGTCCGGCGGGCGAGGGCTCCCGGGGAGAGGCGGATGTGCACCCCGAGGTCGAAGGGGTACCAGTGGCCGAACAGCAGCGGTCCGTGCACGATCAGCACGCCGCCCGGCGGGAGTTCGACGTAGGGGCTGCGGGTGGCCCGGTCGGTCGCCGGGTCCCAGAGATCGGGCAGCACCCGGCCGGTGCCGCCGGGGTCGGTGGGGCCGAACACCTCCCGCCAGAGGGCGGCCGTGTCGTACCAGCCGTCGAGGTACGCGTCGACGTCCTGCCGGCCGAACTCGAAGCGGAGGGAGGCAGGCCGCAGGAACCCGTCGGCCGGGACCGTCACCACGGGCCTGCCCCGACCGCGCAGTTCCTCGGCGAGCCGGTCCGCGAGCACGTCCGTTCCGGCGGCGGGCGCGCCGTCGATGCCCACCCGCTGCCAGGGCCCCCCGTCGGGCCCCTCGGACCGGTCCTCCAGTCGACCGGCGAGCCGCTCGGCCATCCGCTGCCATGTGATCGCTTCCCACTGCACCTGGCCATTGTCAGTGGCGGGTCCTAACTTTTTCCACGAGGGATCACCGGCGCGAAACGGAGTCGTCGGCCCGACCGCGGGGAGGGGTCTGTCATGGCCGGCGAGACGACGTACATGGAGCTGTCGCAGGACGACGGCGGGGCGCACAAGTTCTACGAGGTGACGGTCGACGGCACGGCCGTCACCGTCCGGTACGGGCGCATCGGCGCGGAGGGCCAGGTGCAGAACTCCTCCTTCCCGACGGTGGAGAAGGCGCGCGCCGCCGCCGCGAAGAAGGTCGGGGAGAAGGTCCGCAAGGGTTACGCCCCGGCGGTTCGCGGTGCCCGCGCCGCGCGGTCGGTGACCCGTAGGCAGGTGACCTCGGCCCCGTCGACGGCGCGCGCGGTGGCTCCGGTGCTGTGGCGTTTCCGCACGGGCTCCTCGGCGTTCGGGATCCACGTGGACGAGGACCGCTGCTGGGTCGGCAACCAGGCGGGGGACGTCTACACGCTGAGCCACGGCGGCGAGGTGCTGGCCCGGTACTCGCTGCCGGACGGGGTGAAGTGCCTGGTGGCGGACGAGTTCTGGATCTACGCGGGCTGTGACGACGGCACGGTGTACGACCTGTCGTCGAAGGTGCCGTTCGGGGCGTACGACATCGCCGCGGA
This sequence comes from Streptomyces sp. NPDC002602, assembly GCF_042889445.1. NCBI lineage: Bacteria > Bacillati > Actinomycetota > Actinomycetes > Kitasatosporales > Streptomycetaceae > Streptomyces > Streptomyces sp. NPDC002602. The sequence goes on from NZ_JBIAQX010000016.1 coordinate 157,998, forward strand.
CGTGGACATCTTCTGGCTCGACATCCGCGAGGGCGTGCTGAACGTGTCCGACCGCAACGGCGGCCTGACCGTCATCGACCACGAGGACGAGTTCCAGTGGTCGCGGCGCTCCTCGGGGTCCAACGCCTGGATGGTGCGGGCCGACGAGCGGGCGGTGTACCACGGCCACAGCAAGGGCGTGACGGCCTACGCCCCTGACGGCGGGCGGGAGTTGTGGCACACGGCGACCGACGGTTCGGTGCTGTTCGGCTGGCAGGAGGACGACGCCGTGTACGCGGGTACCGGGCGCAACACGGTGCAGCGACTGTCGAAGGCGACGGGCGCGGTGGAGGCCTCGTACCGGTGTGACGCGGCGGTGTACTCGTGCGCGACCTCGCCGGACGGGCGGCACGTGTTCGCGGGTGATCTCTCCTCCTCCGTGTACTGCTTCGACGCGGACGGTCGGCGGCTGTGGAAGCTGGGCACGGGCAGTGGGTCGGCGCTGTCCATGCAGTACCTCGACGGGCGGTTGTACCTGGTCACCACGGACGGTTCGCTGGTCTGCGTGGACGCGAGCGAGCAGGCGATCACGGCCGCGCAGCAGGGTTCGGTGCCGGCGGCGGTGGACGTCAAGTCGGCCGCCGCGCTGCCCGTGTTCACCCCTGCCGCGTCCGCCTCGGCGGTGGCGACGATCTCGGTGGCCGCGGCGCCGGCGGGCGGTGTGGTGGTGGAGTGCGTCCAGCAGGGCGGGCGGACGCGCGTGCAGGTGGTGTCCGACGGCTTCGAGCCCGGCTGGAACGTGCAGTTCCCGCGCGGGATCCGGGAGGCCGGCGCCCGCTACGTGGTGGAGGGACTGCACGCGGCGTCCGGCGGCTTCTACCGGGTGCGCGGGGAGATACGCCGACTGGTCTGAGCGGGCCGCGGCCGTGGGGCGCGCCACGCTCGACCGGCCCGGTGTCGCGGAGTCAGCGGGCGTGCCCCGGGCACGGGCACGGCGTGGCACCGGACGGGGCGGGCGTGGGCACCGACCAACAGGCTTCCCCGGCGAGGGCGCAGGTCACGTGGAGCACGACCGGTTCGCTTCCCAGGTTGCGGCCGAGGTGGACGTGGTCATGGCCCGGGGGCTCGACGAAGGTGGCTCCCGCCGGGTGCGTCGCGACGGATCCGTCGTCCAGGATCCGGGTCAGCGTTCCGGAGGTGACCACCACCATCAGCGGCACGTCGTGGTAGTGCCATCCCGTGCACTGCCCCGACTCGATCACGATCTCCCGGCCCGTGAGGTCCGATCCCCCGCTCGTTCCCGGCCGTCGCGCCGTCGCCTGCCGTCCGCCCATCGCTCCTCCTCCACGGGGCCACCGCGGCCCGGCCGCCTCACGGTAGGAGGAGATCATGACGTCGAGGAAGAACCGATGAAAGGACAACAACCCACCCCGACAAGGTGATATGAGGACCGCAGCGCGGTATCACTCCGTCATGAGTCTTGTCGTGTTCGAGTCGGACAAGCGGATCCACTGCGCCGAGTGCCGGCAGGGCCCGCTCCGGCTCCTCGTCCGCGAGGCGGGAGTACCCCGCTGCCTGGACTGCGTCGACCTCGGCCATCTGGTCTACCTGCCGCGCGGCGACGCGGCGCTCACCCGGCGCGCGCGGGAGGCCAGTTCACTCTCCGCCGTCGTGGTGCGCCGACACAAGCGTCGCCATCGCCACGAACGTCAGGGCCTGTTGGTCGAGGAAGCCGCGCTGGCCCGCGCGGAGCGCGCCTGCCTCGCGGACGCCGAGGTGCGGGCCCGCCGCCGGGACCGCGACCGGCTGCGCCGCGCGGCCGAGGACGTCCGCTTCACCGCGGCCTTCACCGCCGAGATACGGCGGCTGTTCCCCGGTTGTCCGGAGGAACGCGCGCGGTCCATCGCGACGCACGCCTCGCTGCGCGGCAGTGGCCGCGTGGGTCGAACCGCCGCCGGCCGGGCCCTGGACGAACTGGCGGTGTCCGTGGCGGTGCGGGCGGCCGTACGGCACCTCGACACGGAGTACGACGCCCTGCTCATGGCGGGAGTGCCGCGGTTCGCCGCCCGGGCCCGGCTGGCGGAGCAGATCGACGCGATCCTGGACGGCTGGCGGGCGGCGTCCGGGGAGCCGGTCCAGGACGAGTCGATCTAGGCCGTCTCTTTCGGATCTTGCCGGTCAGGCCCGCGTCGTCCGGTGCCGTGCATCGCACGGCGGAGAGGCTCCCGACTGGACATCCTCGGGTGCCTCGACAACGCGGCGAGGTGCGGTGCCGGGCGGCGCGGGTCAGGCAAGATCCGGAAGAGACGGCCTAGACGGAGCCCTGGGTACGGAAGCGGCGGTACATCAGCGCTCCGCCGAGCAGCAGCGCGCCACTGCCGGGGATCAGGTAGCCGAGGCCGTCGGACCCGGTGTGGGCGAGGACTTCGGTGTGCCGGGGCGGCGTCTGCGGGGTCTGCGGCGCCGGCGGCTTCACCTGCGTGACGGGTACCGGCGGGATGACGACCGGGGGCTTGACGACGACGGGCGGCTGGACCGGCTTGCCGGGGCTGGGCTTGCCGCCGTTGACGGAGGTGTTGCCGCTGGTGGGGTTGCCGATTCCGACCACGTTCACGGAGTTGCCGCTGACGTTCAGCGGGAGGTCCACGGGGAGCTGGATGCCGTTGCCGGACAGCAGTCCGGGGGAACCCTTCGTCTGTCCGTCGGCCACCGCTCCGCCGCCGTTGACCGTGCCGGCCTTCGTGGAGGACGAGGAGTGGCCCTGCCCCGAGGCGCCCGGGCCGGAGCGGGCGCCGCCCTGGGAGGTGTTCGCGCAGCGGTTCCCGGCGGCGGGGTTGAGGAGCCCGACCACGCTCACGGTGTTCCCGCACACGTTCACCGGTGTGTTCACCGGCAGTTGCACCAGGTTCCCGGCGAGCAGGCCGGGAGAGCCCTCGGCTCTGCCACCCGCGTCCGCATCTGCGTAGGCGAGGCCACTCACCCCCGCGACCGCCAGTCCACCTCCCGCAACCACCGCCGTGATCAAGCCATTGCGACGACTGTGACGCATCAGTTTCCCGCCTTCCGGAGAAGTCCGCGGGCGACTCACCCGCACCGGAAACAACGCCGTAACCCCATTCGGGTTATAGCGCCGATGGGCATTTCACCCCATCGTGTACGGGGTAATGCCTATTTCATGATGAACAGCCCGCTGCTTCTCCTCGACGTGGACGGCCCTCTCAACCCCTTCCGGTCACGGCTCGCCGGGCTGCGCGGGTACGACAGCCACCGGATGCGTCCCGAGATCTGGATGTCCCGCCGCGCCCCCGATTCGCGCAGCGCACGGCGCGGGCTCCGGGTCCGCCTGCACCCCGCCCACGGCGCCCGGTTGTCGGCCCTGCCCTACGAACTCGCCTGGGCGACCACCTGGATGCACCAGGCCAACACCATGATCGCCCCGCGCATCGGATTGCCCGGTGATCTCCCGGTGATCGAATGGCCGGAGCTTTTCGCCCACGATCCCGACGGCCTTTCCTGGAAGACCCGACCGCTCCTCGCCTGGGCCGCGGGCCGCCCGTTCGCCTGGGTCGACGACATGATCAACCCGCGGGACCGGGCCTGGGTCGCCGCCCATCACCCCGCCCCGGCCCTGCTGTTGCGCGTCCATCCGCGCCACGGGCTCCGCGACCGCGACTTCGCCGCGCTCACCCGCTGGGCGACGCACCTCGAACGGCCCGACGCCCCGACCTGACCCGCCCGCACGGACCGGCCCGGTTCGACTGCCTCACGACACGTCCCGCCGCCCCGACCCGACCGCGCCACACCGTGATGCGACACCCCGGACCAACGCCCCGGTGCCGCGACCGGACGGCACGGACCGACGCCCCGGGTCGACGGCCTCGCGCGCGACCGGACGGCACGAACCGGTGACCCGGCCTGACCGCGCCACGCCGCGATGCGCCGCCCCGGTCCGACGCCCAGACGCCCCGGGACGACGGCCCTGCGGCGCGACACGACTCCCCGGCCTGACTCGCCGCGCCGCGACCGCCCGCGCGGACCCGGCCCCCCGGCCTGACCGCGCCACGCCGTGATGCGACGCCCCGGACCGACGCCCGGGTCGACGGCACCGCGGCGCGACACGACGCCCCACCCGGACGAGCCGCGCCGCGACCGGATGCCACGGACCGACGCCCCGGCCTGACTCGCCGCGCGGACCGGGCCCGGCCTGACCCCGCGCGACCGGCCCGGTCTGACGGCCTCGCCGCGCGACACGACGTCCCGGCCGGACGGCTCCGTCTCGCGATCCGATGGCGTGATGTGCCGTCGCCGTCTCGGATCGATGTCCCGGACCGACGCCCCGGCGCCGCGGCAAGACGTCGTCGAGCCACACCGGCGGGCTCGGACGGCGGCGGCCGGACCGTGTCGGCCGGCCACCCCCGGACGGCGCCCGAAGCCGCCTGCTCCGCCCGAGGGCCCGGCGGCACCGGTTCCACCCCCGAGGGCGCCTGCTCCGTCCGTCGGCACCGGTGCCTCCGGGCCCTCAGCGTTGCAGCGCCGTCACCGGGTCCGTGGACGGGCGGCCGGAGGGCCACCAGTCGGCGTCGTCCAGGCGGGACTCGTAGGGGTACCAGAGGCCCTCACGGCCGAGCCGGAGCTGACGGGTCCCGGCGGTGAGGCGGTTGCGGTCGGGGCGGTACAGGCCCCGGCCCGCGGCGAGCAGGGCCGGGCGGGCCCGGTCGAAGGGGCCGGCCGGCGGGTCCCAGGGCTCGTCGAGCACGGACAGGCCCGGCAGGCCCCCCTGCCGCCAGGCGGCCGCGCCCCGGGCGAGGTCGGTGGTGGTCCGGCCGGTGGCGCGGGCCAGGTCCCGGTAGAGGGTGCGGGCGACTCCGGTCAGGCCGGCCGTCGGGTGCGCGGAGGCCAGCCGGACGGCGTCCTGCCACAGGGTGAGGCCGGCGATCGGGTCCTCGCCGGTCGCGAGCAGTGCGAGGGCCCGGGCGCCCGCGTCCGTCGCGAGCTGGTCCAGGGCGAGCGGGTCGGGCGCGGCGGGGTCGGCCGGGTAGGCGGGCGGCAGCCCGGGGGTGGCCGGGGCGCGCATCGGCGCCGGCAGCGGGGGCAGTGTGGTGCGGGCCACCGCCGCGTGGGCGGGGACCCCGGGGAAGTCGGGTGTGGTGTCGGGCTGTTCGCGGGCGGCGTGGGCGGCGTTGCGCCGGGTCAGCTCCTCCAGTAGTTCCCGCTCCCCGCGTCCGCGCAGGAGCAGCAGCACGAACGGGTCCTCGTCCAGCAGTCGGGCCGCCCGGTAGCAGAGGGCCGCAGCGTGCTTGCACGGCGGACGCCCCACGTCGGGGCAGGAGCACCGCGCGAGCAGTTCGCCCGGTCCCGGCAGGATCGTCTCCGCGAGGGATTCCGGGACCTCTCGTTCCAGCAGGGCCGCGAGCGCCGCGGGGTCGGCGGCCACCGTCTCCAGGACCTCGCCCCACTCGGCGTCCGCGAAGGCCGGCAGGGTCAGTTCGGTGCGGTACGGGCGGGGCCTGCTCCCCCGGACGTACGCCACGATCCGACCCGGGGTGATCGTCACCGCGTCGACGTGGCCCTCGGAGGCATAGGCGCGCCCCCGTACGAGGCGGGCCGTGTCGGGGGCGCGCTCCTCCAGCGCGACCACCCAGGCCCGACCCCACCAGGTCGTCGCCTCCAGTCCGGCGGGCACGGTCTCGAAGGTGCGCCGGCGATCGTCCCGCGCGGTGATCATTCGGGCCTCCGCAGGGACACCAGGTCGGCCAGTTCACGGTCGGACAGCTCGGTCAGCGCCGACTCGCCGGAGCCCAGCACGGCATCGGCCAGGGCCCGCTTCGCCTCCAGCATCTCGGCGATCCGGTCCTCGACGGTGCCCTCCGCGATGATCCGGTGCACCTGCACGGGCTGGGTCTGGCCGATGCGGTACGCGCGGTCGGTGGCCTGCTCCTCCACGGCGGGGTTCCACCAGCGGTCGAAGTGGATGACGTGACCGGCGCGCGTGAGGTTCAGGCCGGTGCCCGCCGCCTTCAGCGACAGCAGGAACACCGGCACCTCGCCCGCCTGGAACCGGTCCACGAGCTCCTCGCGGCGCGCCACCGGCGTGCCTCCGTGGAGCAGTTGGTGCGCGATGCCGCGGTTCGCCAGGTGTCGCTCGATGATGCGGGCCATCGTCACGTACTGCGTGAAGATCAGCACCGAGCCGCCCTCGGCCAGGATCGTGTCCAGCAGCTCGTCCAGCAGCGCGAGCTTGCCCGAGCGGTGCGGGATCCGGGGCCGTTCCTCCTTGAGGTACTGCGCGGGGTGGTTGCAGATCTGCTTGAGCGAGGCCAGCAACTTCATGATCATCCCGCGTCGTTCGATGCCCTCGCTCGCCTCGATCACGGCCATCGCCTCGTCCACCGCCGCCTGGTACAGCGAGGCCTGTTCCCGGGTGAGCGACACCGGGTGGTCGGTCTCCGTCTTCGGCGGGAGTTCGGGGGCGATGCCGGGGTCGGACTTCTTGCGCCGCAGCAGGAACGGCCGTACCAGCGCGGCGAGTCGGGCGACCGCCTCGTCGTTGCCGCCGTCCTCCTCCTGCTGGTGCTCCACCGGACGGGCGTGGCGGGCCCGGAAGGTGGTGAGCGGGCCCAGCAGCCCGGGCGTGGTCCAGTCGAGGAGCGCCCACAACTCGGAGAGGTTGTTCTCCACCGGGGTGCCCGTCAACGCCACCCGGGCCGGCGCGGGGATGGTGCGCAGGGCCTTCGCCGTGGCCGAATGCGGGTTCTTCACGTGCTGGGCCTCGTCGGCGACGACCATGCCCCAGCGCTGCTCGGCCAGGCGGGCGGCGCCGGCGCGCATCGTCCCGTACGTGGTGAGCACGAACCCGCCCGTCTCGTCCAGCCCTTCGAGGCTGCGGCCGGCGCCGTGGAACCGGCGGACCGGGGTGCCGGGCGCGAACCGCTCGATCTCGCGCTGCCAGTTGCCCAGCAGCGAGGCCGGGCAGACGACCAGGGTCGGCTCGGCCCGGTCCCGGTGCAGGTGCAGCGCGATCAGCGTCACCGTCTTGCCGAGGCCCATGTCGTCGGCCAGGCAACCGCCGAGTCCGAGCGAGGTCATCAGGTCCAGCCAGGCCAGACCGCGCGCCTGGTAGTCGCGCAGGGTGGCCTTCAACGCGGCGGGCTGCGGCAACGGAGCGAGCTCGCCCGTGAGTCGCTCCCGCAGCGCGGCCAGCGCCCCCACCGGGACCGCCTCCACCGACTCGCCCTCGACCTCGGTCGTCCCCGTCAGCACGGCGGCCAGCGCGTCCACCGGGTCCAACAGGCCCAGCTCCCGCTTGCGGGCCTTGCGCACCAGCTCGGGATCCACCCGCACCCACTGGTCGCGCAGCCGCACCACGGGCCGGTGCGCCTGCGCGAGCGCGTCCATCTCCCCGGGGGTGAGCCGGTCACCGCCGAGGGCGAGTTCCCACGAGAAGGCGAAGAGCTGCCCCGCGTCGAAGAAGGCCGTGCCGTCGGTGGCGGAGCCGGGCGCGGTGGACCGCACGACGGCGGACGCGGACAACGTACGGGCCAACTCGCGCGGCCAGTGGACCAGGACCCCGGCGCTCGCCAACCGGGTCGCGGCGGCGCCCAGCAGGTCCTCCAGATCCGGATCCGACAGGGCCAGGGCGTCGGGCACCGGCTGGTCCAGCAGGCGCAGCAGCGGCGGCCACACCCGGGCGGCCCGGCGCAGGGCGAGCACGGCGTCGATCCGCGCCCGCGGACCGAACCCGGCGGCGGCCGTGCCGGCCCAGAGCGCGTCCGCGTCGGCGACGAGCGTCGGGTCCGCGAGACTGTGGACCTGGACCACGGCGGCCCCGGCGCGACGCACGTCTTCGGGCTCGGCCTCGTCGAACAGGCGGAAGGAGGACAGGTCGAGCCGCAGCGAGATCCCCACCCCGGTGTCGGCGCCGGCCGCGACCTGGGTGGCCCACTCCCGTATCCCGGGGACCCGCTGGGGCTCCGACGCGGCGAACGGCCGCCCGGCGGCCACCGGGGCGGCCGGGGTACGGGGCAGGCCGTCGGCCACGGCGTCCAGGAACGCCCGGACCAGGGCCTCCGGTTCGGGGAGCGTCACCGGGCGGCGGCCGGCGAGCGGGGCGGCGTACGCCTCGTGGGGCAGGGCGGCCGCGACGGCGCGCACGTACGCGATGTCCTCGGCGTCGAGCGGACCGGCCCGCCAGGCGTCGACGCCTTCGGCGGTCACCCCGGGCAGCAGCCGGCCGCGCGCGACCAGGCTGAGTGCCTGGGTGGCGGCGGTGGCCCAGGCCCGCGGGGCGGGGGTACAGACCACGCCGAGGTCGCGGGACGCCCGGACCAGCAGGGGCAGCGCGTCGATCACGGGCAGGGCGACGGCCGGGACGGTCCGGGCGCGCGCCCCGCTGCCGTGCGGGCGGACGACGCTCAGCTGATGCGGGGTCCCGACCTCGGGGAGGGGCGCGCCGTCGGGTGCCCAGAAGACGAGCCGGCCCCGGCGGGGGACGGCGTCGGGGAGGAACACGCAGGCGTGCCGCAACAGCGGGACGAGGGGGTCCGCCGATGGCGGCGGTGGCGGCGTCACGGTGGGTCCTCCCTTCCCGTTGGTCGGCGGTCGCGTCTGCCGTCGAGTCTAGGTGGGGCCACTGACAGCGCCGGGGTCCCGGCCGGGCGGTGGCCGGCGGCCCGCGCGGGGCGCCGGCGGCCGGGCCGGGGCGGGCCCGGCACGGGTGCCCGTCTCAGCGGGACCAGCGGGACCGCTCCGTGGCGAATCCGTACACCGGGCGGTTCGGGTGGGCGCTCGTGCGCCAGGGACTTCCGGCGTCGTCCAGGCGCAGGGTGCCCGAGCCCGAGGGTCCGGTCCAGCGCAGGTCGAGGTACCAGTCGCAGTCGCAGCCGGTGGTGGCCGTCTCCACCCGCAGGACGACCGGTTCCGCGGCCGAGACCCGCAGGGGGAACGCCGGCGCGGGGATCGCCTCCCCGGCGTCGTTGCCGGCGACGGGCCGGGCCAGCGGCCTCGGGGCGTCCAGGTTGACCGCGAACGTGGCCGGGGTCAGCCCCCCGCCGCAGCCCTGGGACATCTGGTAGACGTTCCAGGCGGGCGGGGTGCGGCGGGCGGCCACCCGGACCTCCATGCCCTGGAGGACCACGGCCCCCTCCCCCGTGCCGTGCAGGGTGATCTCCACGATCTGGCCACCCGCGTGCACCGCCCCCTGGGACCGGGCCCAGGGGGGGGCGTCCGCCTCCACGGGGGGCGGGGGCACGGCCGCCGGTTCCCGGGGGGAGAGGTAGGCGTGATCGCAGCCGGCGGCCCACACGTGGGACCGTACCGCCGCCCGCAGCGGCGCCGCCGGATCGGCCGGCGCCCTGCCGCCCGCCGGGGGTACCTGCGCGGAGGGGGCCCGCGGGACCGGGCCGCCGGTCGGGTCCGAGGACGGGAGCGACCCCGCGGCGGGGTCCGAGGGCGAGGCGGAGGGGGACGCCGACGGGGTCGGCCCGCCCGAGGCGTTCGAGGAGGAGGACGACAAGGGCCGGGTCGACGGCAGGGTCGCGGCCGGTGCGCCCGTCCCCGTCGCCCCTGCCGTGCCCGTGCCCCGTTCGGGCCCGGCCGCCGCGAGGACCGCCACCGCCACCGCGCCCACCGCGAATCCGGCGCCGGCGACCGCCACCGCACGCCTCCGATACCAGGGCGACCCCGCCTTCGTAGCCCCGCCCACCGGCTCCGGCTCCCGTTCGTCGACCGCCGCAGGCACCGGCACGGGGACGGCCACGGGCAGTGGCGTCGGCGTCGACGTCGACGAGGACACCGTGACCGCCTGCGCCGGGGCCCGGCGACGCGCGTCGGCCAGCAGCCACGCCCGGTGCAGTTCGAGCGCCTCCGCCTGCCCGGCCCGGCAGGCGCGGGCGAACCGGTCCACCACCGCGAACTCGGCGGGGAGGGCCTCCCCCTTGCAGTACCGGTGCAGGGTCGAGGTACTGGTGTGCAGCCGGCGTGCCAGGACGCCGTAGCTGAGCCCGCCCCGCTCCTTCAGTTCCCGCATGAGCCGTGCGAAGTGCTCCGCCTCCGCCGACCGTTCCGCCTCGCCCACGACGCCCCCCGTCCCGTGAATCCGTTCCACCCTGGCATGTTCCCCCAGGTGGAAGGCCGTAAGGGCGTTCCAGCGTCCCGAAACCGCCCCAATCCGTCGCGTGCCGTCCCGCCCCGGGTAGAGGCTCTTCACCACACAGCCACACCGACCGGAAACGGGGATCCGACCACCATGCTCCGACGCTTCAGCACCGCCTTCGCGACCACCGCCACCGCGGCCGCCGCGCTGCTCCTCGCCACCTCGGCCACCGCCACCGCGGCCGCCGCGACGACGCCCGGCTTCCTGGGCGGCGCCGACCTGCCGCCGCACCCCTCGTCCCCCTGGTACGCCGGCAAGGTCACCAAGGGCCTGCCCGAGTTCGCCCCGTTCTGCCTGGAGGGGGTCCTGCCCGCGGCCGGGAGTTGGCACCGCGACTTCGGCACCGACTACGACACCGGCGCGACGCAGATCTCCGTGCGGACCGCCTCGAACGCGGCGGCCACCAAGCTCGCGACCGCCCTGGAACGCAAGGTCGCGGCCTGCGCCGCCGACTGGCTGCGGACGACTCCGGGCGGGACGGCCTCCTGGCAGGACTACGGGAAGCTGCCCGTCGAGGAGGGCGCGCACGTCTACGGGGTGCACACCTCCGTCCCGGACTCCGAGCCCGGCGTGCACCTGTACGGGATCGGCCGTGACGGCGTGACCGTGACCGTCGTGAAGTGGGGCCGGATGGGCGACCTCGGCGACGCGCCCGTGCCCGCGTTCAAGAAGACGACCACCACGGCGGTGAACAAGCTCAACCCCTGACCGGCCGGTGGTGGGACCATGGAGGCGAGGCCTGCGACGATTCGAGGCGATGGCCATGCGTTCCGGTAACGAGCCGGTGACCGCCCGCAGCCCGCTGCGGCTGCGGTTCTGGCTGAGCCTGTGGGGGCTGATCTGGGCCGCCGCCGGGACGGCCGCGTTCTCGCTGGTCGGTCGTCCCGGGTGGGCGGCGGCCTGCGGGGTGATCGCCCTGCTGGCGGCGGTGGACCTGGCGGTGGTGGTACACCACATCCACCAGGGCCCCCACTACCAGCCGGGCCCGGGCGTCCCTCCGTACGAGCCTCCCCGGTCACAGCACTAGGTCGAAAGAGTCGGCCCCGGCGGGGGTCGGCTCAGGTGGGAGTCGGCCCCGGCGGGGGTCGCTCACTCCTCGAAGCGGGCCGCGGCCAGGTACTCGGGTTGGGGATCGAGGGCCGCGGCCAGCCGGAAGTGCTTGCGCGCCTGCTCGCGCCGCCCGGACCGCTCGTGGGTCCGGGCGAGCGCGAAGTGGGCGTACGCGTTGTCCGGCTCGCGCTCCAGCACCAGTTCGAATTCGAGTGTGGCCGCGCGCAATTGCGCCGCCGCGAAGAAGGCCCGCGCCCGCAGCAGCCGGGCGCCCGTGTTCTCCGGGTGGGCGGCTATGACCGAGTCGAGGAGCCGGACTGCTCCGCGCGGGTCGCGGGCGGCCAACAGTTGCTCGGCGGCCCGGTAGTCGATGACGTGCGTCTCCGGGCTCGCCGAGCCGGGAGGGCCCGAGGGGGACGAGGCGGACGGCGGCTGTGGCGGCGTGGTGTCGGACACGATGTCTTTCCTTCCCTCTGCGGACACGTTCAACGCCCTTGCCCGCGCCCGCTGTTCCCGGGCGCCCGACACGCGCCGGAGGGTCCTTCCCGCACCGCCCGCCACTCACTCCCCGGCGGCGGCCCGTGCGGTGAGTTCTTCCCACACCTTGCGCACCTGCGGTTCCAACGCCTCCAGCGGCCCGTCGTTGTCGATGACGAGCGTGGCGATCGCCAGCCGCTGTTCGCGGGTGGCCTGCGCCGCCATCCGCGACCGGGCCTCGTCCTCGGTCATGCCGCGCCGTGCGGTGAGCCGGGCCAGTTGAGTGTCGGGCGACGCGTCCACCACGACGACCAGGTCGTAGAGGGAAGCCAGGCCGTTCTCCGTGAGCAGCGGTACGTCGTGCACGACGATCGCGTCGGCGCCCGCGGCCCCCTCCAGTTCGGCGGACCGTGCCCCGACGAGCGGGTGCACGATCGCGTTCAGCGTCCGCAGCTTCTCCGCGTCGCTGAAGACGAGCGACCCCAGTCGCGGCCGGTCCAGCGTCCCCTCGGGGGTCAGTACGGATTCCCCGAACGCCGCCACGACGGCCGCGAGCCCGGGCGTCCCGGGCTCGACGACCTCGCGGGCGATGCGGTCCGCGTCGACGACGACCGCCCCGTACCCCGCCAGCAGTCGCGAGACCTCGCTCTTGCCGGCGCCGATTCCGCCTGTCAGTCCTACTTTCAGCATGCTCGGCAGCCTAGGCCGTCTCTGGCGGATCGTGTCGGTCAGGGCCGAAAGAGACGGCCCAGGGCCTGGGCGCGCCGGGGTCAGCCCTCGCCCTCACGCTCCGCCAGGAATCGCTCGAACTCGCGCCCGATCTCGTCCGCGGAGGGGATCTCGGCCGGTTCGGCGATCATGTTGCCCCGGGTCTCGGCGCCGGCCGCCGCGTCGTACTGGTGCTCCAGGCCCTGGACCAAAGCGACCAGTTCCTCGTCGCCTTCGCGGATCTGCCGGTCGATCTCGGTCTGCGTGCGGTGGGCCTCGGTCCGCAGGGCGTGCGCCACGGCGGGAAGGACCAGTCCGGTCGCCGCCGTGATCGCCTCAAGCACCGTCAGCGCCGCGTCCGGGTACGGGGAGCGGGCCACGTAGTGCGGGACGTGGGCGGCGACCCCGAGCACGTCGTGTCCGGACTGGCCGAGTCGGAACTCGACCAGGGACTCGGCGCTGCCGGGCACCTGGGCCTCGTCGAACGGGCTGCGGTGTCCGGGCATCAGGTCGGTCCGGTTGCCGTGCGGGGTGATGCCGACGGGCCGGGTGTGCGGAACGCCCATCGGGATGCCGTGGAAGTTGACGGAGAGCCGGACGCCGAGGCGTTCGACGATCTGCCGGACGGCGAGCGCGAAGCGCTCCCACTCGACGTCGGGCTCGGGCCCGGAGAGCAGCAGGAACGGCGCGCCGGTGGCGTCCTGGACCAGGCGCACCTCCAGCTTGGGTTCCTCGAACTCCGTCCAGTGGTCGCGCTGGAAGGTCAGGAGCGGGCGCCGGGCCCGGTAGTCCACCAGTCGGTCCGCGTCGAAGCGGGCCACGACCTGGTGGGGCAGGGTGTCGAGGAGTCGCTCGACGATCTGCTCTCCGGCCTCACCCGCGTCGATGTACCCCTCGAAGTGGTAGAGCATGACCAGCCCGGCCGAGTCCTGGGCCAACGCCATGTCGGCCACCGCCAGGCCCTTGGCGTCCCATTCGTACAAACCCTGTGGATCAAGCACCGCCACCACTCCTCCTCGCCGTGTTCTCTGCCAAGAACGTCCAAGGAGGCGCCGTCATTCCCCAGTTGGCCGCCTTCACGAGAACGCAATGCCGCGAACTCCCGCACCGCGCGGGTTGGATGCCCGGATGCGGGCCCGGTGAAGCGCCGCGCCGACGGCGAAAGCCGTGCCGACGGCGAAACGCGACAAGGCCCGCCCCCTCGAAAGGGGACGGGCCTTGTCGTTCAACTCAGCTCAGCCCGCTCTCGCGCCGAGGCGCGAGGGCGTGACGCGCTGCTGCGATCAGCTCTGGCCGCCGGCCAGCTTCTCGCGCAGGGCGGCCAGGGCCTCGTCCGACGCCAGGGCGCCGGAGGTCTCGTCCGCACCCTCGGAGGAGTACGAACCACCGGAGACACCGGCACCGGCACCGGCGTTGCCACCGGCGGCGGGGGCGGCAGCACCCTCGGCAGCGGCGGCCTCGTCGGCCTCGCGGCTCTTGATGACCTGGGCCTGGTGCTGCTCGAAGCGGACCTGCGCCTCGGCGTACTGGCGCTCCCACGTCTCGCGCTGGGTGTCGAAGCCCTCGAGCCAGTCGTTGGTCTCGGGGTCGAAGCCCTCGGGGTAGATGTAGTTGCCCTGGTCGTCGTAGGACGCGGCCATGCCGTACAGGGTCGGGTCGAACTCGACCGACGCCGGGTCGGCACCGAAGGACTCGTTGGCCTGCTTCAGCGACAGCGAGATCCGGCGACGCTCGAGGTCGATGTCGATGACCTTGACGAAGATCTCGTCGTTGACCTGGACGACCTGCTCCGGGATCTCCACGTGGCGCTCGGCCAGCTCGGAGATGTGGACCAGACCCTCGATGCCCTCGTCCACGCGGACGAACGCACCGAACGGAACCAGCTTGGTGACCTTACCCGGGACGACCTGGCCGATCTGGTGGGTCCGGGCGAACTGCTGCCACGGGTCCTCCTGCGTCGCCTTCAGCGACAGGGAGACACGCTCGCGGTCCATGTCGACGTCGAGGACCTCGACGGTGACTTCCTGACCGACCTCGACGACCTCGGACGGGTGGTCGATGTGCTTCCAGGACAGCTCGGAGACGTGCACGAGACCGTCGACGCCGCCCAGGTCCACGAAGGCACCGAAGTTGACGATCGAGGAGACGACGCCGGAGCGGACCTGACCCTTCTGCAGGGTGGTGAGGAACGTCTGGCGAACCTCGGACTGGGTCTGCTCGAGCCAGGCGCGGCGGGACAGGACCACGTTGTTGCGGTTCTTGTCCAGCTCGATGATCTTCGCCTCGAGCTCCTTGCCCACGTAGGGCTGGAGGTCGCGGACGCGACGCATCTCGACGAGAGAGGCCGGCAGGAAGCCGCGGAGGCCGATGTCGAGGATGAGACCACCCTTGACGACCTCGATGACGGTACCGGTGACGATGCCGTCTTCTTCCTTGATCTTCTCGATCGTGCCCCAGGCGCGCTCGTACTGAGCACGCTTCTTGGACAGGATGAGACGGCCTTCCTTGTCCTCCTTCTGGAGAACCAGGGCCTCGATCTCGTCGCCGACCTTGACGACCTCGTTCGGGTCGACGTCGTGCTTGATCGAGAGCTCGCGGCTCGGGATCACGCCTTCGGTCTTGTAGCCGATGTCGAGGAGAACCTCGTCCCGGTCCACCTTGACGATGACGCCGTCGACGATGTCGCCGTCGTTGAAGTACTTGATCGTCTCGTCGATCGCCGCGAGGAACGCGTCCGCGTCGCCGATGTCGTTGACCGCTACCTGCGGAGGGGTGGTGGCGGTGGTCTCGGTGCTGCTCGTCATGTGGGAAAGGGCTCCGGTTACGGACAGAAAGTCGTAGGTACTGCTACGCCGGGAGCCCTTATCGGCATCTGCCTAAGCCGGACAGCCAAGGAGGCCCCTCTTCCGCCGTGGCGGCAGGGCCTCGAAAACCGAGGGGACATCAACAGATGCAAGCGCAGCCTGCTAGGTCTGAGGAGCACAGGCTCGCAGCGCAACTTGTAGCATACGGGGGCAGCCCAGCAGGGTCAATGCGCGAAGGCGCACACCCCGGGCGGATCGCCGCATAACCGGCACAATTCGTGTGCGGGCAGGCCCCGATGGGGCTTCCCGAACGAATTCCGAGACGTCCGCGGAGGTGCGCGCGCGTCGGCTGACGCCCGCGGCCACCACGGCAGCCACCCAGACATTCGCAGACTACGACGACGGGCCCCATGAACCAAGAGGACTACGCCCACGAAGAAGTGCTCGGAGCCGACGGCGACGCCGGGGACGACGCCGAGGCCACGCGCCGTGACGCGTCGGAGGCGGAGAGCAGTCGCGCCAGCCGGAGCTGGTGGGACCGCAACGCCGACGAGTACCAGAGCGATCACGGCGCGTTCCTGGGCGACGACCGGTTCGTCTGGGGCCCGGAGGGGCTCGACGAGGCCGACGCCGGGCTCCTGGGGCCCGCCGCCTCCCTCGCGGGTCGGGACGTCCTGGAGATCGGCGCCGGCGCCGCCCAGTGCTCGCGCTGGCTGGCCGCCCAGGGGGCCCGCCCGGTCGCCCTGGACCTCTCGCACCGCCAGCTCCAGCACGCCCTGCGGATCGGGGACGACATCCCCCTCGTCGAGGCCGACGCCGGGCGGCTGCCCTTCCGCGACGGCTCCTTCGACCTGGCCTGCTCCTCCTACGGGGCGGTCCCCTTCGTCGCGGACCCGGTGAACGTGATGCGGGAGGTGCACCGCGTGCTGCGCCCCGGCGGCCGGTGGGTCTTCTCCGTCACCCACCCCGTCCGGTGGGCGTTCCCCGACGAGCCCGGGCCGGAGGGGCTGTCGGTGTCCGCCTCCTACTTCGACCGGACCCCGTACGTCGAGCAGGACGAGCGGGGCGAGGCGCTGTACGTGGAGCACCACCGCACGATCGGCGACCGGGTCCGGGACGTGGTCGCGGGCGGGTTCCGGCTGGTGGACCTGGTGGAGCCGCAGTGGCCCGAGTGGAACAGCCAGGAGTGGGGCGGCTGGTCCCCGCTGCGCGGCAACCTGATCCCCGGCACCGCGATCTTCGTCTGCGAAAGGGACTGATCCCTTGATCCGCCGCGCCGAACTCGACTCCCTCCCCGTGCGGGGCGCCGTGCCCGCGCTCGTGGCCGCCCTGGACGGGCACGGCGCGGCCGTGTTGTGCGCGCCGCCGGGCACCGGCAAGACCACGCTGGTGCCGCTGGTCCTGGCGGGTCTGACGGCCGGGGCCGGGGGCGGGCCGCTCCGCCGGGTCGTGGTGGCCGAGCCGCGTCGGATCGCGGCGCGGGCGGCGGCGCGGCGGATGGCCTGGCTGCTGGGCGAGGCGGTCGGCGGTTCGGTGGGCTTCACGGTGCGCGGGGAGCGGGAGGTGGGTCCCGACACGGTGGTGGAGGTGGTGACCACGGGTGTCCTGCTCCAGCGGCTCCAGCGGGATCAGGAGCTGGCGGGGGTGGACGTGGTGATCCTGGACGAGTGCCACGAGCGCCATCTGGACGCCGACACGGTGGCCGCCTTCCTGGTGGACGTACGCGAGACCCTGCGCCCGGAGCTGCGGCTGGTGGCGGCCTCGGCGACGACCGACGCGGCCGGGTGGTCGCGGGTGCTGGGCGGCGCGCCGGTGGTGGAGACGGCCGGCGTCTCGTACCCGGTGGAGGTCGTGTGGGCGCCGCCGGCGCGTGCCGTGCGGCCGCCGCACGGGTTGCGGGTGGATCCGGCGCAACTGGCGCACGTGGCGTCGGTGGTGCGGCGGGCGCTGGCGGAACGTTCCGGCGATGTCCTGTGCTTCCTGCCGGGCGTCGGTGAGCTGGGCCGGGTGGCCGGGCAACTGGGCGGGGTCGACGCGGAGGTGGTGCAGATCCACGGTCGTGCCCCGGCGGCGGTCCAGGACGCGGCGCTGCGGCCGGCGGAGCACCGCCGGGTGATCCTGGCGACGGCGGTCGCGGAGTCGAGCCTGACCGTGCCGGGTGTGAGGGTGGTCGTGGACTCGGGGCTGGCCCGCGAGCCCCGGGTGGACCACGCCCGGGGGCTGGGCGCGCTGGCGACGGTACGTGCTTCGCGTGCGGCGGGTCGTCAGCGGGCGGGTCGGGCCGGCCGCGAGGCGCCGGGGGCGGTGTACCGCTGCTGGTCGCAGGCCGAGGACGCGCGGCTGACCGCGTTTCCCGCGCCGGAGATCCGGATCGCTGACCTGGCGCAGTTCGCGCTGCAGGCGGCCTGCTGGGGAGACCCGGACGCCGCCGGCCTGGCGTTGCCGGATCCGCCGCCGGCCGGGGCGATGGGCGCGGCGCGGGAGGTGTTGCGCGCGGTGGGCGCGGTGGACTCCGCCGGGCGGCCGACCGCGCGGGGGCTGCGGATGGCCCGGCTCGGACTGCACCCGCGGCTGGCGCGTGCGCTGCTGGACGGCACGGCCGCGCTCGGGGCCCGGCGGGCGGCGGAGCTGGTGGCCCTGCTGAGCGAGGAACCGCCGCGGGAGTACGGGGACGATCTGGCCGGTGCCTGGCGCCGGGCCCGGCAGGGCGGGGACGCCTACGGCCACCGGTGGCGTACGGAGGTCCGTCGGCTGGAGCGGGCCGCGCAGGAGCCCGGCTCCTCGACGTCGCGGGAGGCCGCCGTACCGGTGGGCGATGCGGTCGGGCGGGGTTCTGGGGAGCGGGGTCCGGTGGGGCGGGGTCCGGTGGGGCGGGGTCCGCTCTCCGATGACGCCGCCGCCGGGTTGGTGGCCGCGCTGGCGTTCCCGGAGCGGGTGGCGCGGGCCAGGGGCGAGGGGGCTTTCCTGATGGCGTCGGGGACGGCCGCCGCGCTCGGCGACGGCTCCGGTCTGCGCAGCGCGCCCTGGCTGGCGGTGGCCGTGGCGGACCGGCCGCCGCACGCGGCGTCGGCGCGGGTCGGGCTCGCGGCGCCGCTGGACGAGGAGACCGCCCGCGCGGCGGCGGGGCACCTCTTCCGGTCGGGCGAGGAGGTCCGCTGGGAGGACGGTGACCTCGTGGCCCGGAGCGTCACCCGGCTCGGGGCGATCGAACTCGCGGCGCGCCCGCTGAAGAACCCGGACCCGGTGCTCGTGCGGGGCGCCCTGCTCGACGGGCTCCGGGCGGAGGGGCTGGGTCTGCTGCGCTGGTCGCAGGACGCGCGGGTGTTGCGGGCCCGGCTGGGGTTCCTGCACCGTGCGCTCGGTGGCGCGTGGCCCGACGTGGCCGAGGACTCGGCGTTGGTGGAGCGGGCCGACGAGTGGCTGGAGCCCGAGCTGTCCCGGGCCCGACGCCGCTCCGACCTGGCCCGGATCGATGCCGGGCAGGCGCTGAACCGGTTGTTGCCCTGGGCCGGCGGGGAGGCCGGCCGGCTCGACGAGCTGGCCCCGGAACGCATCGAGGTGCCCAGCGGCTCACGCGTCCGCGTCGACTACTCGGGCGAGCAGCCGGTGCTGGCGGTCAAGCTCCAGGAGTTGTTCGGGTGGGCCGAGACGCCCCGGGTGGCGGGGGTGCCCGTACTGGTCCATCTGCTGTCGCCCGCCGGCCGCCCGGCGGCGGTCACCGCCGATCTGGCGTCCTTCTGGGCCGGTGGCTACCAGGCCGTTCGCGCCGAGCTGCGCGGCCGCTACCCCAAGCATCCGTGGCCGCTGGACCCGGCGACGGCCGAGCCCACCCGACACACCAACGCCCGGCTCAGGCGCTGACCGGTCTCGGGTCGGGCGCCGACCGGTCGGGTCAGGCGCCGACCGGTTCCCCGGGGCGGCGGGCGCGCGCCTCCAGCCACAGGGCCAGGCCGAACAGGGCGAGCCCGCCGGCCGCGAGGCCGAGGGGGGCGTACGTGTGCAGGGCGAGGATCTTGACGCGGTTCGCGGCGACCAGTTCGCGGGTGTACTCGGCGTAGTCCTCGCGCATCGTCACGTGTCCGGCGAAGACGGTGAGCTTGCCGTCCTGGGCGCCGGCCGCGATGCCGCCGCGCATCTCCTGCCGGATGTCCTGTTCGGCGTTGACGGGTGCCCCGGTCACCGGGTCGACCCAGAACATCGCCTTGGCGGTGTACCAGAGGCTGGTGCCGGTGTTCTGCTCGAACGTCTTCGGGTCGATGCCCTCGATCGGCATCTTCTTCGGCAGCGCCACCTTGGTCCAGGGGATGGTCTGCTCGAAGTAGTGGACGTCCATTCCCTTGTAGGTGCGCGGGCCGACGTAGTGGATCGGCGAGGAACTGCGGGTCTGCGCGTCGAAGTACAGGTAGTCACGGGGCTCGGTGAAGAACGGCCACTTGAACTCGATGCCCTCGCGCTTGACCGGGTCTCCGTCGACCATCTCGCCGGTGGCGTGCACCGGGTCCTGGGTGTGGGCGTCGAAGACGTAGCGCTCGGGGATCTGGGAGACCATCTTCCCGTCCGGTCCCATGATGTGGGTCAGGGTGTCCCAGACGACCACGTCCTTGCCGGCGCTCGCCTCGATCTCCTTCGACGCCTCGACGTTGCCCTTGAGGGTCTGGACGATGGTGACCTTGTCGACCTTCTTGGGCGTCATGCCGGCGGTGTAGTCGAGGAGGGTCGCGCCCTTGGCCTCCAGGACCATCTCCTGGTACTGCCCGGGCGGGATCTTGGCGAGGCGGGGGTACGCGTACCAGCGCATCAGCGGTGCGAGGGCCGCGCAGAACACGGCGACGGCAAGCAGGACGAGGCTCGCTCTGCGTCGCATGGCGGGCCTCCTCTACTTTCCGGGCGCGGTGGGCGCGGTGGTGAGCAGGGGCTTGGGCGAGGTCGTGCCGTCCGGCACCCCGAACGCCGTGATGGCGAGGACGAGGGCCAGCGCGGCGACCAGCCCGATGGCGGCGGCGACGAGAGCGCGCATGCCGGGGCCTCCGGAATCTGATGGGGCGTCAGGGAGGGGGCACCGTAGCAACGCGGGGGCGAGATGAGAACCGTTCGGCTACGGGGTTTCCGTGGCCGGCGGGGTGGTGGTCGGGCGCGGCTTCACCGTGGCTTTCGGGGACGCGGTGGGCTGGGCGGCGCTCGGCGACGCGGTGGGGCCGGCGCTCGCTGTCGGACTGGGCGTCGGACTGGGCTTCGAGGTCGGCTTCGGGCTCGGCTTCGGCGTGGGAGTGGGAGTGGGCGTGGGCGTAGGGGTCGGCTTGGGCGTGGGGGACGGGGTGGGGGTCGGGGTCGGGGTCGGGGTCGGGGTGGGCGTCGGCTTGGGAGTGGGGGTCGGCGTCGGCGTCGGGTCCGGCGTCGGCTTCGGGGTCGGGGTCGGGGTTGGCGTCGGCTTCGGGGTCGGCGAGGGCTTCGGCGTCGATGTCGGCGAGGGCGTGGGGGTCGGCTTCGGGGTGGGGGTCGTGGCCGGGGCCGGGCGGGGGTTCGTCACCGCCGGTTCGGTCGCGCCGGCGCCGGAGCCCGAGTCGTCCGGGACCTCGTGCGTTCCCTTCAGGTAGTACGTGAACCAGGACCGCACCGTGCGCAGGTACTCCCCGGACCGGTTGTACGAGAGCACCGCCCGGTCCAGGTCCGCGCCCACCCGCAGGTCACGGTTGCCCGCGCAGAGGTAGCGGCCGGCGGCGAGCGCCGCGTCGTGGACGTTGTTCGGGTTGCGCCGGCCGTCGCCGTCGGCGTCCTGGCCCCATGCCGCCCACGTCGACGGGATGAACTGCATGGGCCCCACCGCCCGGTCGTACCGTGCGTCGCCGTCGTAGGCACCGCCGTCGGTGTCGGAGATGTTCGCGAAGCCGTTCCCGTCGAGCACGGGTCCCAGGATCGGCCGCAGCGTGGTGCCGGCGGCGTCCACCCGGCCGCCTCGGGCCTGCCCCGACTCGACCTTCCCGATCGCCGCGAGGAGTTGCCAGCGGAGCCCGCATCCGGGGTCGGTCCGCGCCACCTCGGCCTCGGCCCGCCGGTACGCGGCGAGCACGCTCGCCGGGATCCCCCGCACGCCCTCGGCGTCGCCGAGGGCGACGGGTTCGGTGCGCGGCACCTCGGTCGTGGGCGCCGGCTGTGGGGACGCGGTCGGGGCGTCCTGCGCCGGCAGGAGGAGCGCGGGCGGCTCCGGGCTGATCAGGGGCGGCAGTTCGGTGTAATAGCTGGAGTCGCCGCCGGCGTCGTTCGGTGTGGCGGTGCCCCCGGGGCGCGTGGTGGTCGCGTCGGCCGCGCTCACCCGGTCCTCGCTGCCGACGGCCGGGCCCTGCGAGGCGCTCACGGCGGCGATCACCAGCGCGGAGATCACGGCGGCGACCGCGCCCCTGCGCGGTCCGCGTCCGAACCGGGCCGATATTCGAGACGGCATGAGCCGACCCCCCTCCCCCTCGACGTGCGCGTGACCCTACGTCAACCGGCTGCACAAGACACCCACCAGTGCGCCGAATTCACCACTTCCCCACGACCCTGCGCAGGTCACGCATACTGTGCGGACCGTTCCGCGCGCATTGACCGAAGTAAGGAACCGAAGCCGGGACGCCTCCCGGGCAGGAGGTCCGGGAGGTCATCGAAGACCACGAGAGGCGCCATGCCGTTCACCCTCAGCCATGCGGCCGCCGTCCTTCCGGCCGTCCGCCGGACCGGCCGGGCGCGCGGGCCGCTCGTCGCCTGCGCCCTGGTGCTCGGCTCGTTCGCGCCCGACACCTTCTACTTCCTGGACGCGATCGTCGGCGGCGTGATGCGGTACGGGGCCTTCACGCACTCGATCCCGGGGGTGTTGACCGCCGACGCCCTGCTGACCGCCGCCCTGGTGGGGTGTTGGCTGTTGCTGCGCGAACCGCTGGTCGCGCTGCTGCCTCGGGCCTGGCGGGGGCGCGTGTACACCTTCGTGCGGGGCGAGCACTGGCGGCGGGGTCGTCGGCTGCCCCCGCTCGCGCTGTGGTTCTACCTGTCGGCGGTCCTCGGGTCCCTGACCCACGTGGTGTGGGACAGCTTCACGCACCTGGACCGGTGGGGCACGAACGCGCTGCCGTCGCTCGGCGAGCCCCTCGCGTTCGGGCTGCCTCTTTACTCGTACCTCCAGTACGGCACTTCGGCGTTCGCCGCGTGCGCGCTGCTGTGGTTCACGGTGACGGCGCTGCGCCGGTTGCCGCTCTCCCCCGTGCCGCCGTCGGTGCCGGTGCTCGGCCGGGGGGAGGTCTGGGGTGCGCTCGCCCTCGTCGTGGGGTGCGTGGCCGTCGGGGTGACGATGCGGGTGATCCGCTATTTCACGTTCTTCGACCGGATCCGTACGCCGCTCGACATCATCCCGACCGTCTGCTTCGGCGCGGGCGGCGGTCTGATCGTGGCGCTGCTGCTGTACGGGGCCCTGGTGCGGCTGCGCCGGCGGGGTGACCGGCGTCCCGCCGACGAGGACGAGGACGCGCGGACGCCCGCCCCCGTGGCGTGACGGGGGCGGGCGTCGCGGTGGTCGTGCGCGGGGTCAGTGCGCGGCGGACTCCCAGTCGGGGCCGACGCCCACGGACACGTCGAGCGGGGCTCGGAGTTCGACGGCGGCGCCCATCTCGCGGCGCACCAGTTCCTCGACCTTCTTCCGTTCGCCGGGGGCGATCTCCAGGACGATTTCGTCGTGGACCTGGAGCAGCATCCGCGACGTCAGCCCGGCCTCGGTGATCGCCTTGTCGACGCGCAGCATCGCGACCTTGACGATGTCGGCGGCGGTTCCCTGGATGGGGGCGTTGAGCGCCATCCGCTCGGCGGCCTCGCGGCGCAGTCGGTTGTCGCTGTTGAGGTCGGGCAGGTAGCGGCGGCGGCCGAGCACCGTCTCGGTGTAGCCGGTGGCGCGGGCTTCCTCGACGACGCGCTGGAGGTAGTCGCGGACCCCGCCGAAGCGCTCGAAGAAGGTCTCCATGAGGCCGCGGGCCTCGCCGGGCTCGATGTTCAGCTGCTGGGAGAGCCCGAACGCGGAGAGCCCGTAGGCGAGTCCGTACGACATGGCCTTGATCTTGCGGCGCATCTCGGCGTCGACCTCGGAGCGTTCCACGCCGAACACCTGGGAGGCGACGGTGGTGTGGAGGTCCTCGCCGGTCGCGAACGCCTCGATGAGGCCCTCGTCCTCGGACAGGTGGGCCATGACGCGCAGTTCGATCTGGCTGTAGTCGGCCGTCATCAGCGACTCGTAGCCCTCGCCGACGACGAAGCCGCGGCGGATGGCGCGGCCCTCGTCGGTGCGCACCGGCACGTTCTGGAGGTTCGGGTCGGTGGAGGACAGTCGGCCGGTCGCGGCGACGGTCTGGCTGAAGCTGGTGTGGACGCGGCCGTCGGCGGCGATGGCCTTGACCAGGCCTTCGACGGTGACGCGGAGCTTGGCCTGTTCCCGGTGCCGCAGCATGATCACGGGGAGTTCGTGGTCGGTCTGGCCGGCGAGCCAGGCCAGGGCGTCCGCGTCGGTGGTGTAGCCGGTCTTGGTCTTCTTCGTCTTGGGCAGGTCCAGTTCGCCGAAGAAGACTTCCTGGAGCTGCTTGGGCGAGCCGAGGTTGAACTCGTGGCCGACGGCGGCGTGCGCTTCCTTGACGGCCTGCTGCACGGCGCCCGCGAACTGCTGCTCCATGCCCTCCAGGTGGTCCCGGTCGGCGGCGATGCCGGCGCGTTCCAGGCGGGCCAGGAGTTCGGAGGTGGGCAGCTCCATGTCGTGGAGCAGTTCGACGGCGCCCACCTCGGCCAGCCTCGCCGTGAAGGCGTCGCCCAGGTCGAGGACCGCGCGGGCCTGCGCCATCAGCGCCTCGGCCTCGGCGGTGTCGTCGGCGCCGAAGGCGAGCTGGCCGTCGGCGGCGGCGGGTGCCAGCTCGCGGTGCAGGTACTCCATGGACAGCGCGTCCAGTGCGAAGGACCGGCGGCCGGGCTTGACCAGGTACGCGGCGAGCGCGGTGTCCATGGTGACGCCGGCGAGGGTCCAGCCGTGCTCGGGGAAGACCCGCATCAGGCCCTTGGCGTTGTGCACGACCTTGGGCCTGGCGGCGTCCGCGGCCCAGGCGGCGAAGGCCCGCTCGTCGCTCTCGTCGAGCGAGGAGGGCTCGAACCAGGCGGCGGCGCCGCCCGCCGAGGCCAGTCCGATCTCGGCGACGTCGCCCTGGCCGAGGGCCCAGGTGTCGACGGTGGCGACGCCGAGGGGTCCGCCGGCGTGGGTCTCCAGCCAGGGTGCCAGTTCGCCGGTGCCCAGTACGGACGCGTCCAGCTCCACGGCGGCGACGGGGGCCGGCGGCTCCTCCTCGGCCGCGCCCGGGTCCACGGCGAGCAGTCGCTCGCGCAGCGAGGGGTTGCGGATCTCCAGTACGTCCAGCACGCCGGTGACGGCGGACCGGTCGTAGGCGGTGCGGCCCAGGTCGGCGGGGGTCTTGGGCAGCTCGACGTCCTTGACCATCTCGGTCAGGACGCGGTTGAGCTTGACGGCGTCGAGGTGGTCGCGGAAGTTCTGTCCGGCCTTGCCCTTGACCTCGTCGGCGCGTTCCACGAGTTCCGCGAACGAGCCGAACTGGGTGATCCACTTGGCGGCGGTCTTCTCGCCGACGCCGGGGATGCCCGGGAGGTTGTCCGACGGGTCTCCGCGCAGCGCCGCGAAGTCGGGGTACTGCCGCGGGGTGAGGCCGTACTTCTCCTCGACCTTCTCCGGGGTGAAGCGGGTCAGCTCGGAGACGCCCTTGGTCGGGTAGAGGACGGTGGTGTGTTCGGAGACGAGCTGGAAGGAGTCCCGGTCCCCGGTGACGATCAGCACGTCGAAGCCGAGGGCCTCCGCCTGCGTCGCCAGGGTCGCGATCACGTCGTCGGCCTCGAAGCCGTCGACCGCGAAGCGCGGCACCTTCATCGCGTCGAGGAGCTCGCCGATCAGCTCGACCTGCCCCTTGAACTCGTCGGGGGTCTTGGATCGGTTCGCCTTGTACTCGGGGAACTCCGTCGAGCGCCACGTCTTGCGGGACACGTCGAACGCCACCGCGAAGTGCGTGGGCGCCTCGTCGCGCAGCGTGTTCGCCAGCATCGACGCGAAGCCGTAGATGGCGTTGGTCGGCTGGCCGGTCGCGGTGGTGAAGTTCTCCGCGGGCAGCGCGAAGAACGCCCGGTACGCCAGGGAGTGCCCGTCCATGAGCATCAGGCGGGGGCGGTCCGCTGCGGTCGTCTGGTCGGTCTTCTTCGATGCTGAATCTGCCACGCCCCCGATCCTAGGCGTCCGCTCCGACAATTCCGGCCGGGCCGGTGCCGCCCGCTCCCGCAGCGGGCCGGGCGGGGCGAGCGCACCGTCGGCGGGCGGGCGCGGGCGTGACAGGATCGCAGGAGTACTCGGATGGACGCAGCGGCGCCGCTGCGATGCTCGAAGGGGAGCGACATGGCCACCAAGCCGCCCGCAGGTGATCCCGTACAGGACGCGCCCCGGATCGCGCCGCCGGGGCGTGCCGCCGCCGGGCTGCCGGCCATCGGGCACACGCTGCGGATCGCCCAGCAGCAGATGGGCCTGGCCCGTACCGCGCGGACCCTCCTCAAGGTCAACCAGAAGGACGGCTTCGACTGCCCGGGCTGCGCCTGGCCCGAGGGCGACAAGCGGCACACCGCGGAGTTCTGCGAGAACGGCGCGAAGGCCGTCGCGGAGGAGGCGACGCTGCGTCGGGTCACGCCCGAGTTCTTCGCGGCGCACCCGCTCGCCGACCTGGAGGGGCGCTCCGGCTACTGGCTGGGGCAGCAGGGGCGGATCACGGAGCCGATGCTGCTGCCCGAGGGCGGCGACCGGTACGAGCCGGTGAGCTGGGAGCGGGCGTTCGCGATCATCGCGGAGGAGCTGACGGCGCTCGGCTCCCCCGACGAGGCCCTCTTCTACACCTCGGGGCGCACGAGCAACGAGGCGGCGTTCCTCTTCCAGCTCTTCGCCCGCGAGTTCGGCACCAACAACCTGCCCGACTGTTCCAACATGTGCCACGAGTCCTCGGGCTCGGCGCTGAACGAGACCATCGGGATCGGCAAGGGCAGCGTCTCCCTGGAGGATCTCCACCAGGCCGAGTTGATCATCGTGGCCGGGCAGAACCCGGGCACCAACCACCCGCGCATGCTCTCCGCCCTGGAGCGGGCCAAGTCCGCCGGCGCGAAGATCATCTCGGTGAATCCGCTGCCCGAGGCCGGCATGGAGCGGTTCAAGAACCCGCAGACCCCCCTCGGCATGCTCCGGGGCACCGCCCTCAACGACCTGTTCCTCCAGATCCGCATCGGCGGCGACCAGGCCCTCTTCCGGCTCCTCAACAAGCTCGTCATCGAGACCGACGGCGCCATCGACGAGGAGTTCATCCGCGAGCACACCCACGGGTACGAGGAGCTCGCGGCGGCGGCCGCGGAGACCGACTGGGACGAGACCCTCACCGCCACCGGCCTCACCCGCCCGGAGATCGAGGGCGCCCTGGCCATGATCCTGGCCTCGAAGCGGACGATCGTCTGCTGGGCCATGGGCCTCACCCAGCACAAGCACTCCGTCGCCACCATCCGCGAGGTCGTCAACCTGCTCCTGCTCCGCGGCGACATCGGCCGGCCCGGCGCCGGCGTCTGCCCCGTCCGCGGCCACTCCAACGTCCAGGGCGACCGCACCATGGGCATCTTCGAACGGCCCGCACCGGCCTTCCTCGACGCCCTCGACCGGGAGTTCGGCATCACCTCGCCCCGCCGGCACGGCTTCGACGTGGTCCGCTCCATCGAGGCGCTGCGCGACGGCGAGGCCAAGGTCCTCTTCGCCATGGGCGGCAACTTCGTCGGCGCCACCCCGGACACCGCCGTCACCGAGGCCGCGATCCGCCGCGCCTCCCTGACCGTCCACGTCTCCACCAAGCTCAACCGCTCCCACGCGGTCACCGGCCGGCGCGCCCTGATCCTGCCCACCCTCGGCCGCACCGACAAGGACGTCCAGGCCGCCGGCAGGCAGTTCGTCACCGTCGAGGACTCCATGGGCATGGTCCACGCCTCCCGCGGCAACCTCGCCCCCGCCTCCCCGCACCTGCTCTCCGAGCCCGCCATCGTGGCCCGCCTGGCCCGCGCGGTCCTCGGCGCCGCCTCGGCCACCCCGTGGGAGGAGTTCGAGCGGGACTACGGGACCGTCCGCGACCGGATCTCCCGCGTGGTCCCCGGCTTCGAGGACTTCAACGCGCGCGCCGCCCGACCCGAGGGGTTCCGGCTGCCGCACGCCCCGCGCGACGAGCGCCGCTTCCCCACGAAGACCGGGAAGGCGAACTTCACGGCCGCGCCCGTGGAGTACCCCCGCGTCCCCGAGGGGCGACTGCTGCTCCAGACCCTGCGCTCGCACGACCAGTACAACACCACGATCTACGGCCTCGACGACCGCTACCGGGGCATCACCGGGGGCCGTCGCGTCGTCATGGTCAATCCGCTCGACGCGGCCGAGCTGGGCCTCGTCGACGGCGCGTACACCGACATCGTCGGCGAGTGGAGGGACGGGGTGGAGCGGCGCGCCCCCGGCTTCCGGATCGTCCACTATCCGACGGCGCGCGGGTGCGCCGCCGCCTACTACCCCGAGACCAACGTGCTGGTCCCCCTCGACTCCACCGCGGACACCAGCAACACCCCCGCGAGCAAGTCCGTCGTCGTGCGCTTCGAACCGGCCTGATAGAACGACTCCAGGACAAGATGGTTAACGAACGTTGACACACGAACGGAGCCGGCCCATGGGCGAGCAGCACGCTGTGAAGTTCCCGCAGGAGGTCCTCGACGAGTACACGGCCATGGGCATCGACCTGCCCTCGCTGTTCTCGGCGGGCCACCTCGGCGAACGCATGGACATCCGCATCCTGGAGGCCTCGGCCGACAAGGTCGTCGCCACCATGCCCGTGGAGGGCAACACCCAGCCCTACGGACTCCTGCACGGCGGCGCCTCCGCCGTCCTCGCCGAGACCCTCGGCTCGATCGGCGCGATGATGCACGGCGGCATCAACAAGGTCGCCGTCGGCGTCGACCTGAACTGCACCCACCACCGGGGCGTCCGCTCCGGGCTGGTCACCGGCGTCGCCACGCCCGTCCACAAGGGCCGCTCCACCACCACGTTCGAGATCGTCATCACCGACGACCAGGACAAGCGCGTCTGCACCGCCCGTCTCACCTGCCTCCTGCGCGACACGGACTCTTAACAGCGTTTCCGCCACCGGCCGTTGTGCGCTTCCCGGCGCCGGTCTAGCGTTCCCGCATGGGATCCGGACCGGCGCCGTCGCGCGTCACGGCCGCCTGGGCGACGACGGCGCTCCTGGCCGCCGCCCTCCTCGGCTGCGGCGCCGGGAGCGGGCCGTCCGCCGACACCCCCACCCCCGCCGCCACCCCGCCGCAACGGCTGTGCGCCGACCTGATCACGCACTGGGCCGGGGTGCTCCTCGACGCCGGCGACGGCAGGGACGCCGTCGGGCTGGACTACCAGGCCATGGGGCTGTCCGGCGACCAGTACGAGATCCTGCGCGCCGTCCTCGACGGGGCCCGCGCCGCCCGGCGGGACGAAGGCGCGCCGGCGGCCCGCGCGTTCGGCGCCCGCGAGGCCGAGCGGCGCTGCGCGGAGCGACACCGCTCCGGCACACCGACCGACGGGCCCTGGGGATGAGCGGCGGCATCGGTCCGGTCGAGCCCGGCGAGGGCACCGCGGGCCGTGAGGGCCATGAGCGTCCGCACAGCGGACGCCCCGCGCCCGCCGCCGCCCGGTGGGCCCGCGACCGCTACGCGCGCCACCGGCGGGCCGTCCTGGCCCTGGGCGGGCTGACCTGCGCGGTCGTGCTGGCCGCGGGCGCCGTCCGGTTGTACGCGGACCGGCCGCGGCCCGTGCCGTACGTCCCTCCGGCTCCGTCGCAGGTGGTCTCGCTGACCTATCTCGAACCCGTGGAACCTCCCCCCGCGGACGCTGCCTTCGCGTTCACTGTCCGTGTGCGGAACGCCTCCGCGGGCCCCGTCGAGGTGGAGGGCATCGGCCAGCCGTCCCGGGCACTGAGGGTGATGATCCGGCCACCGCTGCCGGTCACGGTGGGTGCGGGGGAAGCGCGCGAGGTCGTCGTCCGCATTCTGGCGACCGACTGCGTGCATGTAGCACGGAATTCCGGACTCCCTTTTCTGGAAGTGACCCTCAGTAATGGATTTCGGAAAGAGCGGCACAGTTACATCCCGGGTGACCGATATGCCAGGGATCTCTCCGTCGCCCTGACCAGGGCCTGTCCCGTAGATCGAGACATGACGGACACGCCGCCGTCATGAGTAAAACCCCCCAGACGCCTGGAAAGTCAGTACTTAAACCGGCCCATGCACCTGCCGCATCTCAGCATGCGGACAAGACGAACCGGCCGGAATTCCCCCGTTCCACCCACAGAGATCCGCTATGTATTACGCCGTGGCATAACAAGAGAGTCACATCATTGGCCTCAGCCCTCCATAACGTCCTAAGTCCCGCTTAGAGTCACGGCCAGTCACCGCGACCACCGGATTCCTTTCAGTTCGGTTCCCCGCGTTCGACACGGTGCGTCCCACGGGGGACGCAGTGCCAGGAAAGGACTGATCGTGCGTCAGCGTTCTCTCATTGCCGTGACCGCCGCGCTCGCCGCGGGCGCCCTCACCCTCACCGCCTGTGGCTCCCGCGACGACAAGGGCGGTGACTCCGCCGGCGGTGCCACCGCCACGGTCGTCATCGGCGTCGACGCCCCGCTCACCGGTGACCTCTCGGCCCTCGGCCTCGGCATCCGCAACTCCGTCGACCTCGCGGTGCGCCAGGCCAACGAGAAGAAGACCGTCCCCGGCGTCACCTTCAAGATCGAGGCGCTGGACGACCAGGCGCAGGCCTCTTCCGGCCAGCAGAACGCCACCAAGCTCACCGCCAACAAGGACGTCGTCGGCGTCGTCGGCCCGCTGAACTCCTCGGTCTCCGAGTCGATGCAGAAGGTCTTCGACGACGCGAAGCTCGTCCAGATCTCCCCCGCCAACACGAGCCCCTCCCTCTCGCAGGGACCCAAGTGGGCCACCGGCGAGAAGACCCGCACCTACAAGAGCTACTTCCGCACCGCCACCACGGACGCCATCCAGGGCCCGTTCGCGGCGCAGTACCTCTTCAACAAGGCGGGCAAGAAGAAGGTCTTCATCATCGATGACAAGAAGACCTACGGCGCCGGCCTCGCCGGAACCTTCAAGGGCGAGTTCACCAAGCTCGGCGGCGCCGTCGCCGGCGAGGGCCACATCGACCCCGAGTCCAAGGACTTCTCGGCCGTCGTGACCCAGGTCAAGAGCTCCGGCGCCGACGCCGTCTACTACGGCGGCGAGTACCCGGCGGCCGGCCCGCTCAGCAAGCAGATCAAGGCCTCCGGCGCCAACATCCCGCTCGTCGGCGGTGACGGCATCTACGACAAGAAGTACGTCGAGCTCGCCGGCGCCGGCGCCGTGGGCGACTTCGCCACCTCGGTCGGCGCGCCGGTCGAGAGCCTGCCCTCCGCCAAGGAGTTCATCGCCAACTACACCAAGGCCGGCTTCAAGGAGCCCTTCGCCGCCTACGGCGGTTACTCCTACGACTCCGCCTGGGCGATCATCGAGGGCGTCAAGGCCGCCGTCGCCGCCAACGACGGCAAGCTCCCCACCGACGCCCGCGCCAAGGTCCTCGAAGCCGTCCAGAAGGTCTCCTTCGACGGCGTGACCGGCAAGGTCTCCTTCGACGAGTTCGGTGACGCGACCAACAAGCAGCTCACCGTCTACAAGGTCGAGGGCACCGACTGGAAGTCCGTCGAGTCCGGCACCTTCGGCGGCTGATCCCACCCGCCGGCCACTGATCACCAGCCTGCCGGCACACCATCTCTG
Organism: Streptomyces sp. NPDC002602; assembly: GCF_042889445.1. NCBI lineage: Bacteria > Bacillati > Actinomycetota > Actinomycetes > Kitasatosporales > Streptomycetaceae > Streptomyces > Streptomyces sp. NPDC002602. Next base: position 189,081 of record NZ_JBIAQX010000016.1, read on the forward strand.
CCGCGCGGGGCGCGCACCATAGCGCCCCGCGCGGTGTCACATCCGTCGAAAGACTCGGAGGACCTGCGGTGCACGAACTGCCGCAACAGCTGGTCAACGGCCTGCTACTGGGATCCATGTACGGGCTCGTCGCCATCGGCTACACGATGGTCTATGGCATTGTCCAGCTCATCAACTTCGCCCACGGCGAGATCTTCATGACCGGTGGGTTCGGAGCCCTCACGGTCTGGCTGATGCTCCCCACCGGCACCACCATGTGGGTCGCACTGCCCCTCATGCTCATAGGCGCGGTCTTCGTGGCCACCACCATCGCCGTCGCGGCGGAACGCTTCGCGTACCGACCCCTGCGCAGCGCACCCCGCCTCGCCCCCCTCATCACCGCCATCGGCCTCTCCATCGCCCTCCAGCAGGCGGTATGGGCCTGGTTCCCCGGCGCCACGAGCTCCCTGGTCTTCCCCGAGATCCCCGGCGGCCCCTTCCACCTCGGCAGCATCACCATTCAGACCGGTGACGTCTTCCTCATGATCGCCGCCCCCGTGTCCATGGCCTTCCTCGGCTTCTTCGTCAAGAAGACCCGCACCGGCCGCGGCATGCAGGCGACCGCCCAGGACCCCGACACCGCCAAGCTCATGGGCATCAACACGGACCGCATCATCACCACCGCGTTCGCCCTCGGAGCCGTCTTCGCCGCCGTCGGAGCGGTCGCCTACGGCCTCAAGTACGGCGAAGTCCAGTTCAAGATGGGCTTCCTGCTCGGCCTCAAGGCCTTCACCGCGGCCGTCCTCGGCGGCATCGGCAACATCTACGGCGCCATGGTCGGCGGTCTCGTCCTCGGCCTCGCCGAAACCCTGACCACCGCCTACGTCGCCGACATCCCCGGCTTCGAACAGCTCGGCGGCCAGTCCTGGGGTAACACCTGGGCGTTCGTACTTCTCATCCTCGTGCTCCTCTTCCGGCCGCAAGGCCTGCTGGGCCAGCGCGTGGCGGACAGGGTGTGACAACCATGACGACCATCACCGCGGAAACCGCGACGACGACCACCGCACCGCAGAACAAGGGCTTCATCCCCCTCTCCGAGAAGACGGGCCGCGCCCTCGCCACCGCCGGCGGCGCCCTCACCGTCGTCTCCGCCTTCCTCGCCTGGACCTGGACCGCCGCCTTCCCCGGAGACCTCACCGTCTACGGCTACCCCGGCGGCATGCAGTGGCTCGTCCTCATCGGCGGCGCCCTCACCACGCTCTTCGCCCTCGCCTCCTACGGGGTCAAGGGACTGGGCTGGATCGCCCCCGCAGGCACCGACGCGGCCATCAAGCTCGCCGCCCTTGCCGCCTTCGTCACCACCTGGTACACCGCCATCGCGATCGTGGTCGAGCTCGGCGCACTCGTCGACCTCGAACCCGGCGCGGGCATCGCCGCCCTCGCCAGCCTCGCCGCGGTCATCGGCGCCTTCGCGCTCCCCTTCGAGCGCCCCACGCTCGAAGGCCCCGACCCGGACGACGGCGACTGGGACAAGTTCAAGCACAACGCCGGAAACCGCTGGACGACCTTCAAGGCCGCCTTCGTCTCCGGCCCGATCAAGCCGGCCCGCGTGCTCCCCGCCTGGGTCGAGATCCTCCTCATCGCCGCCGTCCTCGGCCTCGCCCTCACGGTGTTCACGTACGGCATCACCACCCCGTACCAGGAACTCTTCGTCGGCTTCCTGATCACGGCCGGATTCGGCGCCGCCGCGATCAACAAGGCGGGCCTCATGGCCCGTCTGAGCACCCTCACCGCCCGGCACCGCAACGTCGCCCTCGTCGGCGCCTTCGCCGCCGCGGCCGCCTTCCCCCTCACCCAGACCGACGACCAGTACGCGAACCTCGGCGTCAACATCCTGATCTTCGCCACCGTCGCACTCGGCCTGAACATCGTGGTCGGCCTCACCGGCCTCCTCGACCTGGGATACGTCGCCTTCCTCGGCGTCGGTGCCTACACCGCCGCCCTGGTCTCCGGCTCGCCCAACTCCCCCTTCGGAGTGCACTTCCCCTTCTGGGCCGCACTCCTCGCCGGCGCCGTCGCATCAATGATCTTCGGTGTCCTCATCGGCGCCCCCACGCTGCGCCTGCGCGGCGACTACCTCGCCATCGTCACCCTCGGCTTCGGTGAGATCTTCCGCATCTCCATGAACAACCTCGACGGTGTCTCCGGCCCCGACATCACCAACGGGCCCAACGGCATCGCCAACATCCCGAACATCAACATCTTCGGGTTCGACTTCGGCGCGGCACACACCATCGCCGGATTCACCATCGGCAGGTTCGCGAACTACTTCCTGCTGATGCTCCTCATCACCCTGATCGTGGTCCTGGTCTTCCGCCGCAGCGCCGAATCCCGCATCGGCCGCGCCTGGGTCGCCATCCGCGAGGACGAGACCGCCGCCGAGGCCATGGGCATCAACGGCTTCCGCGTCAAGCTCATCGCCTTCGCCCTCGGCGCCACCCTCGCCGGCCTCGCCGGCGCCGTCCAGGCCCACGTCCAGTACACGGTCACCCCCGACCAGTACACCTTCGCCAACGCCGTGCCCCCGAACTCCGCGTTCCTGCTCGCCGCGGTAGTCCTCGGCGGCATGGGCACCATCTCCGGACCCCTCGTCGGCGGATCACTGCTCTTCCTGATCCCCAACAAGCTCCAGTTCCTGGGCGAATACCAGCTCCTCGTCTTCGGTGTCGCACTCATCGTCCTGATGCGCCTGCGCCCCGAGGGCCTCATCCCCAACAAGCGCAACCAGCTCGAACTCCACGACTCGCTCGAAGCGCCCACAGTCCTCGGTAAGGCAGGGGTCTGACCCATGACGACCACCACCACCGACACCCCCGACACCCCCGCCGTCACCACGGCGGAGACCGTCCTCGACGCACGCGGCGTCACGATGCGCTTCGGCGGCCTCACCGCCGTCAAGAACGTCGACCTGACCGTCCGCAGCGGCGAGATCGTCGGACTCATCGGCCCCAACGGCGCCGGCAAGACCACCTTCTTCAACTGCCTCACCGGCCTCTACATCCCCACCGAGGGTGAAGTCCGGTACAAGGGCACGGTCCTGCCCCCCAAGTCGTTCAAGGTCACCGCGGCCGGTGTCGCACGCACCTTCCAGAACATCCGTCTCTTCAACAACATGACGGTCCTGGAGAACGTCCTCGTCGGACGCCACACCCGCACCAAGGTGGGCCTCTGGTCCGCCCTGCTGCGCCTCCCGAGCTTCGGCCGGGAGGAAGCGGCCAGCCGCGACAAGGCGATGGAACTCCTCACCTTCATCGGCCTGGAGCACAAGGCCGACCACCTCGCGCGGAACCTGCCCTACGGCGAGCAGCGCAAGCTGGAGATCGCCCGCGCGCTCGCCAGCGACCCCGGTCTCATCCTCCTGGACGAGCCCACCGCCGGCATGAACCCGCAGGAGACCCGGACCACCGAGGAACTCATCTTCGCGATCCGGGACATGGGCATCGCCGTCCTCGTCATCGAGCACGACATGCGCTTCATCTTCAACCTCTGCGACCGCGTGGCCTGTCTCGTCCAGGGCGAGAAGCTCATCGAGGGCACCGCCACCGAGGTCCAGAGCGACGAGCGCGTCATCGCCGCCTACCTCGGCGAACCCTTCGAAGGCGCCCCCGGCGCCGAGGAAGTCGCGGAGGTCGAGGCCGCCGAGGCGCACAGCACCACCAGCACGGACGGAGAAGACCGGTGACCGCACTCCTGGAGGTCGAGGACCTCCGCGTCGCCTACGGCAAGATCGAAGCCGTCAAGGGCATCTCGTTCAGCGTCGACGCCGGCCAGATCGTCACCCTCATCGGCACCAACGGCGCGGGCAAGACCACCACCCTGCGCACGCTGTCGGGCCTGATCAAACCGCGCGGCGGCCAGATCAAGTTCCAGGGCAAGTCGCTCAAGAAGATCCCCGCGCACGACATCGTCGCGCTCGGGCTCGCCCACTCCCCCGAGGGGCGGCACATCTTCCCGCGCATGACCATCGAGGACAACCTCCTGCTCGGCGCCTTCCTCCGCAAGGACAAGGAAGGCATCCAGCAGGACGTCCAGCGCGCCTACGACCTCTTCCCCATCCTGGGCGAACGTCGCAAGCAGGCCGCCGGCACCCTCTCGGGCGGCGAGCAGCAGATGCTCGCCATGGGCCGCGCGCTCATGTCCCGCCCGAAGCTGCTCATGCTCGACGAGCCCTCCATGGGCCTCTCCCCGATCATGATGCAGAAGATCATGGCCACCATCGCCGAACTCAAGTCACAGGGCACCACCATCCTGCTCGTCGAGCAGAACGCCCAGGCGGCGCTCTCCCTCGCCGACAAGGGCCACGTGATGGAGATCGGCAAGGTCGTCCTCTCCGGACCCGGCCGTGAACTGCTCGTCAACGAGGACGTCCGCAAGGCGTACCTCGGCGAGGACTGATCCCCGCACCACACGCGTGAGGCCCGCCACCGGATCCCGGTGGCGGGCCTCACGCGTACCCGGGCCGTCAGCCCTTCGCGGCGTTCTTCTTCTCCTCGGCGTCCTCGATGACCGCCTCGGCGACCTGCTGCATCGACATGCGGCGGTCCATGGAGGTCTTCTGGATCCACCGGAACGCGGCCGGCTCCGTCAGCCCGTACTGGGTCTGCAGGATGCTCTTCGCCCGGTCCACCAGCTTGCGGGTCTCCAGCCGCAGCGAGAGGTCCGCGACCTCCTTCTCCAGCGCCCGCAGCTCCGCGAAGCGCGACACGGCCATCTCGATGGCCGGCACCACGTCGCTCTTGCTGAACGGCTTCACCAGGTACGCCATGGCGCCCGCGTCCCGGGCCCGCTCGACCAGGTCGCGCTGCGAGAAGGCGGTCAGCATCAGGACCGGGGCGATGGACTCCTCGGCGATCTTCTCGGCCGCGGAGATCCCGTCGAGGACGGGCATCTTCACGTCGAGGATCACCAGATCGGGGCGGTGTTCGCGGGCCAGATCCACGGCGGTCTGGCCGTCGCCGGCCTCGCCGACGACGGAGTAACCCTCCTCTTCGAGCATCTCCTTGAGGTCGAGACGGATGAGCGCCTCGTCCTCGGCGATGACGACGCGCGTCGTCAGCGGCGGAACGTGCGACTGGTCGGCGTCGGGCGTGGGCGTCGACTCGTGCTCGGCGGTCACGGAGGGCTCCTCTATACGGGGCATAACAAGCTCCCCTGAGCCTACCCACCTGCGGTAAGGTGGTCTCGCACAGGGCTCATCGGAGCCTTTGTTTCGTAGGCCCCAGTACTCCAACTGGTCAGAGAGGCCGCTCTCAAACAGCGGACAGTGTGGGTTCGAATCCCACCTGGGGCACTTTGCTTGCATTCCATGGTCACGCGATCTTCGCGTGACCATCACTCTTTCCGGCGAAGCCCGACGGGAACCCATCGCTCGCCCCGTGGAACACGGCAAGGTCGGGCACATGTACGACCTCGCGACGCGCGTTCGCGTCCTGGACCTGCTGACCGGCGACCGCAGTGTGAACTCCGTCAGCAAGGAGACCGGGATCTCCCGGGCCACCATCCGCGCCTGGCAGTCCCGGCCGCAACCTCGTCCCCGGCTCCTGCACCACGCCACGCCCTGCCAAGGGCCTGCCGACCAGGCCGCGTACGCGTACCTGCTCGGCCTCTACCTCGGCGACGGATGCGTCAGCCCACACCCCCGTGGCGGGCAGTACCTCCGCATAGCGTGTGCGGACGCGTGGCCGGGCCTCATCGAGCACTGCCGGGCCGCGATCACGGCGGTCCGGCCGGGCGAGAAGGTCTCCGTGCAACAGAAGCAGGGCTGCGTGGCCGTGACCGCCTACGGACACCACTGGACCTGCCTGTTCCCGCAGCACGGGCCCGGGAAGAAGCACGAGCGGCGGATCGTGCTGGAGGACTGGCAGCAGGAGATCGTGGACACGCATCCCTGGGAGTTCCTGCGGGGGCTGATCCACTCCGACGGATGTCGGATCACCAACTGGACCACCCGGATCGTGGGCGGGGTGTCCAAGCGGTACGAGTACCCCCGGTACTTCTTCACCAACAAGTCCGACGACATTCGCCTGCTCTGTACGGACACGCTCACCAAGGTCGGTGTCCGGTGGACGGTCCTGGCCCGGGGCGGTGATCCGTTCAATGTGTCCGTGGCCCGGAAGGACTCCGTCGCGCTGATGGACGCGCACATCGGGCCGAAGCATTAGGGAGCACCGCGAGAGAGCGCCCCTAGGACGGCAGGTCCCCGTCCCCTCCCAGGTTGGCGACCATGCGGCGCAGGACGTCGATCGTGGCGGCGTAGGCGGCGGTGTCGATGCCCTCGCGCATCCGCGCGTGGACGATCGCGTTGCGGTCGTGGGCGCGGAGGCGGCCGGCCTCGCCCTCGACGGTGAGGGTCAGGGCGCCCGCGGTCTCGACGAGCCAGCCGCGGGCGATCAGGTCCTCGTGGATCGCCTCGAAGTCGGTGCCCGCGTCGGCGTAGCGGGTCAGCTTCTCGGTGAGGGCGGGGCGTTGCCAGGCGGCGGGGGCGCCGGCGACGTGGTTGAGGATCCACCAGTGGGGTTGGGTGAGGTTCTCTTCGGCGAGGGCGGCGCGGAGGCCTCCGACGACGTGTTTGGCGGCCTCGGCGCTCCAGTGACCGATGGGCTGGGCGGCGAGTTGCTCCTGGGTGTACTGGGTGATCGTCATGTTCCGGAGCCTAGAAACTCAAGTGGACTTGAGGTCAAGGGTCCGCCGCGGTGGTGTGGGGTGCGGTGACGGTGACCGCGTCGGGCGGGCCCGACGCGGTGCGGTGCGTACGTGGTGCGTGTCTGCGTGTGTACGTGGTGCGTGTGTGCGTGGTGCGGTGGCCGGGGCCGGGGTCAGCGGACGGGGTCGCCGATGTGGTGGACGCGGACGAGGTTGGTGGAGCCGGTGACGCCGGGGGGCGAGCCGGCGGTGATGACGACGATGTCGCCGGGTACGCAGCGTCCGATGCGCAGGAGTTCTTCCTCGACCTGGGCGACCATGGCGTCGGTGGAGTCGACGTGGGGGCCGAGGAAGGTCTCGACGCCCCAGGTGAGGTTGAGTTGGGAACGGGTGGCGGAGTCGGGGGTGAAGGCGAGGAGGGGGATGGGCGAGCGGTAGCGGGAGAGCCGGCGGACGGTGTCCCCGCTCTGGGTGAAGGCGACGAGGAACTTGGCGCCGAGGAAGTCGCCCATTTCGGCGGCTGCGCGGGCCACGGCTCCGCCCTGGGTGCGGGGCTTGTTGCGGTCGGTGAGGGGCGGGAGGCCCTTGTCGAGGATGTCCTCCTCGGCGGCTTCGACGATGCGGGCCATGGTGGCGACGGTTTCGATGGGGTACTTGCCCACGCTGGTCTCGCCGGAGAGCATGACCGCGTCGGTGCCGTCGATGACGGCGTTGGCGACGTCGGAGGCCTCGGCGCGGGTGGGGCGGGAGTTCTCGATCATCGAGTCGAGCATCTGGGTGGCGACGATGACGGGCTTGGCGTTGCGCTTGGCGAGTTTGACGGCGCGCTTTTGGACGATGGGGACTTGTTCGAGGGGCATTTCGACACCGAGGTCGCCGCGGGCGACCATGATGCCGTCGAAGGCGGCGACGATGTCGTCGATGTTCTCGACGGCCTGGGGCTTCTCGATCTTGGCGATGACGGGGAGGCGGCGGCCTTCCTCGTCCATGATGCGGTGGACGTCGTCGATGTCGCGGCCGCTGCGGACGAAGGAGAGGGCGATGACGTCGGCGCCGGTGCGCAGGGCCCAGCGGAGGTCTTCGATGTCCTTCTCGGAGAGGGCGGGGACGGAGACGGCGACGCCGGGGAGGTTGAGTCCCTTGTGGTCGGAGACCATGCCGCCTTCGATGACGAGGGTGCGGACGCGGGGTCCGTCGACGTCGATGACCTGGAGGGTGACGCGTCCGTCGTCGACGAGGATGCGTTCGCCGATGGAGACGTCGGCCGCGAGGCCCTTGTAGGTGGTGCCGCAGGTGTGTCGGTCGCCCTCGTGGTCCTCGACGGTGATGGTGAACTCGTCGCCGCGTTCAAGGAGTACGGGGCCTTCGAGGAAGCGGCCAAGACGGATCTTCGGGCCTTGAAGGTCGGCGAGGACGCCGACGCTGCGGCCGGTCTCGTCGGAGGCCTTGCGCACGCGGTGGTAGCGCTCCTCGTGTTCGGCGTAGGTGCCGTGGCTGAGGTTGAGGCGGGCGATGTCCATTCCGACTTCGACCAGGGCTTTGATCTGGTCGTATGAGTCGGTGGCGGGGCCCAGGGTACATACGATTTTTGCTCGACGCATGAGTCGAGCGTATGCCCCTACCAGGCAGTAGGAAATTGGTTCCGGGTGTCCACTCAACAACCTTTGGGCGAAAGCTTGTTGACATTACTTGAATGTGCGTGGGGGTGCTCTGATGAGCACCCCCGAAGTGCCGTTCGTGGGGGTCGGCGCGGGGGTCGGGGCGGGTGCCCCTCCCCCGGCGGGTGCGCGTCGTTCAGAGTTGCGGCGGGGTCATGGTGAAGCGGGCGTTGACCTGGGCGTACACGGTCTGCCGCTGGGGTTCGAGGTCCAGCGGCGGGGCGGTGGCGTCCTCGGCGGCGCTGAAGGCCATGGTGCGCATGGCGCCGCCGGCCTGCGGGTAGGGCGAGGCGTTCTCGGCTCCGAGGTCGGCGAGTTCGACGAGGGCGGAGAGGTGGGCGCCGAGGGCCTCGGCGTATTCGCGGGCGCGCTGGACGGCTTCGAGCACGGCTTGCCGGCGGGCCTGGCCGTGGGCGGGCGAGGTGGGGCGCAGGGCCCACCAGGGGCCGTCGACGCTGGTGAGTTCGAGGTCGGCGAGGCGGGTGGTGAGTTCGCCGAGGGTGGTGAAGTCGTTGAGTTCGGCCGTGATGGTGACGCGTCCGTGGTAGGCGCGGATGCGTTCGCCGCGGCCGTGGCGGGTCAGTTCGGGGGTGATGGAGAAGGTGCCGGTTTCGAGTTTCTCGACGGGGTCGCCGTAGCCCTTGATGAGGTCGAGGACGGCGGTGTTGCGGCGGGTGAGGTCTTCGAGTGCGGAGCGGCGGTCGGTGCCGCGGGCGCTGACGGTGATGCCGATGCGGGCGATCTCGGGGTCGACTTCGATGCGGGCTTCGCCGCAGACGGCGACGCGGGGTACCTCGGGGGTTCCGTACGGCTGGGGTGTGGCGTCGTGAGTCATGGTTTCACTGTCGCACTGTCGCCCGGGGTGTGACGGAAGGCCGGGACCTCTTTCGGCCCCGGCGCGGCAGGATCCGAAAGAGACGGCCTAAGGGCTGTCCCGCAATCCCTGGCGGGCGCACGACGCCGGCCACGGCACCTCGCCGCGTTGTCGGAACGCCCGAATACGCCCAGTATGAGGACGTCCCTCCGCCTTGCGATGCACCGCGTCCGACGCCGTG
>NZ_JBIAQX010000017.1:0-138697 GCF_042889445.1 Streptomyces sp. NPDC002602
TTGTGCGGGGGGGCTATCCATGTTTGGGTACTTATGACACCCCCCAACCCCCCCCCCCGCCCCCGCCGCCCCCCGCCCCGGGGGGGGGGGGGGGGGGGGCCCCCCCCCCCGGGGGGCCCCCCCCCGGCCCCGTCGTGCGCGCCGTACCGTCGGGAGGCGTCCCGTCAGAAGGTGTGCGGCTCGTCGTAGTAGCCGCCGATCCGACGGTGGTAGTCCGCGTCCTGGAGGTGCTCGTCCCGGATGAACTCGGGAGCGTGCTTGATCTGCTCCTTCGTCCGGTCGACGTGGATCCTCCGCTCGTCCACCTCGATCCGGCTGATCGTGCCGGCGGGAAGGAGAACTTCCTTGCCGAAGATCCACGGACCGGTGTCGACCACGATGTACGAGGAGTCGACCTCGTCGGAGTGCTTGTCGACCTTGCCGATGGAGCCGTCCGTGGCCTCGACCTTGAAACCCGTCAGATCGACATCGGCCAGTCGGCCGGACGTCTCGCGGTAACCCCACACATTCTCGGTCATGTGAACAACCCCTTCACCCAGTCGATGTGACGGCCCTTTTCTCCACGGCGTCCTCGATGATCCGGAGAGACGCGGAACCGTCACAGGGTCGCCTGCCCTGAAAGCTCCGACCCACACGGGGCCCTCCGGGTCGGACCACGCCCGTGCGCGCCGCCGCGGTCCGTGTGGGTTCGGCGTCGGGCCGCACCACTCGCACAACAGCACGGTCGCCTCGTCCTGGAGCCGTCCGAGCCGCCCGAGCCGTTCGTCGTGGTGACCCTGCACCCTCGCCGTGGTGACCCTGCACGCTCGCCGTGCCGGTGGGCCCGCGAGGCGAGCGTGGCCTCGATCCTGCTCTCGCGGTCGTCCACACGGACCGTCGCCGCCGGCACGTCCTCGGGTGGCGCACCGCCCGCGCCGGCGGTGGGCTCCGTGGGCACGTGACTCCCCCGCGCCCCCCGCCCGCGAGGCCCGGGGGCTCACGCGTCCGCCGGGTGTTCCGCTTCCTCGCGCTCGGCCGCGTGGCGGGCGGCCGCGGCGTCGGTGACGTCGAGGAACACCTGGTCCAACTCGGGCCAGCGTTCCTTCAGCTCGCCCCGGATGCGGACCATCGCGTCCTCGACGGTCTCGCTGTCATAGCCGGCCGTCAGGTCGATCCCGGCGGCCAGCAGGACCGAGTCCGGCCCGAGCTGCATGGTGAGCAGCGCGGTGACGGAGTCGATCTCCGGCTGCCGCCGCAGCAGGGCCCGTACCTCGCTCTGCATGGCGGGATCGGCGGCCTCGCCGATCAGTTGGGCCCGGGCTCCCTTGCCCAGCGTGTAGGCCACGTAGACGAGCAGCACACCGATCAGGATGGAGGCCCACGCCTCGTACGCCACTTCACCGGTCACCATGTGGAGTGCCATGCCGATCATGGCGAGGACGACACCGGCGCAGGCCGTGCTGTCCTCGGCCAGGACGGTGCGCAGGGCCGGGTCTCGTACCTGGCGGATCTCCTCGGTGGTGCTGCGCCCGGCCTTCCTGGCCTCGCCGCGGACCTGGCGTACGGCGCGGACGAGCGAGGCCCCTTCGGCGAGCAGCGCCGCGAAGAGCACGATCAGGCCGATGCGTAACCCTTGTGCGATTCGGAACCGCCGGAACGGAACGCCTCGATGCCCTGGAAGACCGAGAAGCAGCCGCCGGTGACGAAGATGCCGACCGCCGCGAGCAGGGACCAGAAGAAGCGCTCCTTGCCGTAGCCGAAGGGGTGGCGCTTGTCCGCCGGGCGCCTGCTGCGTTTGACCGACGCGAGCAGGAAGACCTCGTTGAGGCTGTCGGCCACGGAGTGCGCCGCCTCGGACAGCAGGGCCGGGGAGCCGGCGATGACGCCTCCGATGCCCTTGGCCACGCAGATGACCAGGTTCGCGCCGAGGGCCACCCACACCGTGATGCGGGTTTCGCCGTCGCGTTCGGTCGCCGTCCCGGCGGACCGTGTCATCGCGTGTCCGCGGGCGCAGAGGTTTCCGGGATGCCGGCGGTTCCAGGGATGCCGGCGGTTTCAGGGGTTCCCGCGGTGCGCGGAAGCTCGGTGATCCGGGCGGCGTTCAGGGTGAGCCGCCGGATGCGGCCCTCGTGGTCCGCCGCCCTCGTCCTGGTGCCCTGGAGCTGGGCCGGGGCCGCGTCGGTCAGCTGCCAGGTGGCGAGCACCTCGCGTCCGGCGGCGTCCGTCTCGTCGATGGTGACGCGGACGGGTCGCGGCCCGTCGGCTTCCTCCGCGAGGGCCCAGGAGAGGGCGTCGGGGGCATCGACGAGGACACAGTCGGTCAGGGTCACCGTGAGGTCCGGGCCGGGGGCGTCGCCGTCTCCCCGCGAACCCAGTCCCTGGGCTTCCGCACAGGTGAAGCGCTCTCCCTCGACGGTGACGCGGAACCGCGGGGGATGCGTGGTGGAGTAGTCCATGCCCCTTCGCCTGCCCGGGGCCCGGACCCGTATGCGGCCGGTGCGTGCGCGGCGCCCGTACGGCGCCCGTTCGGCCGAGGCGGGTTCGGGCGGCCCGCGCACGGAGGGAGCGTGGGTGGATCAGGCGGCGAACTCCTTGACGAAGGCGGCGCAGAAGGCGTCCAGGTCGTCGGGCTTGCGGCTGGTCACCAGCGTGCCGGGGGCCGCGCGGCAGACGTGGACCTCCTCGTCCACCCAGGTGCCGCCGGCGTTGCGGATGTCGGTGGCGAGGCTCGGCCACGAGGTCAGGGTGCGACCGCGCACGACCTCGGCCTCCACCAGAGTCCAGGGGGCGTGGCAGATCGCGGCGACGGGCTTGCCCGCCTCGAAGAAGCTCCTGATGAACCCGACGGCGCGCTCGTTCATCCGCAGCGCGTCCGGGTTGGCGACGCCGCCGGGAAGCACGAGCGCGTCGAAGGCGTCCGAGGTGTCACCCGCGAGCACGTGGTCCACGGTGAACCTGCCGGCCTTGTCGAGGTGGTCGAAGGCCTGCACCTGTCCCGGTTCCGTCGAGACCAGTTGGGGGTTCCAGCCTGCTTCCAGGGCGGCCTTCCACGGCTCGGTCAGTTCGACTTCCTCGACGCCTTCGGGCGCGGTCAGGAATGCGATGCGCACCGCGTTCACTTCCTTCGGTTCGGGGCTCCGGCGTCCCCCGCCCGTTCGTGCGGGGGACGGGGTCCGGGCCGGTGGGTTCACCGTGCATCCCGCGCCTGCCCGGCTCGTGGTGTCGCAATCATCCGATTGCTCCCCCGGACCTCCCCGCCGGGCGGCGCGCCCTCCCCGCGTGTTTCATCCTGCGCGGAAACACCGGCCGGGTCCGGACCCGGGCTCAGGCGCGGTCGCGGGCGGTCACCGCCCCCGACGTCCCCGGTAGCGGCGCACCAGGCCGTACGCCAGGACGGCGCATCCGGCCGCCACGAGCGCGGGGTGGCGGCGCGCGACCTCGGCCGCCCGGCTCGCCTCCGCACGCCCCCGATCGGGGGTGACGTCCCGTATCCCGGCTTCCACGGCGCCGGTCAGGGAGGCCGCCTTCCGCGCCACGGGCTCCGGAATCCTGTCCTGCGCCGCGTGGACCACTGCCGAGGCCTTCTCCTGGGCGCCCGCCTTCACTTCGACGGCCTTGTCGTGGGCGCGCGCCTTGAACTCGGCGGCCCTGTCCTGCGCGCTCGCCCTCACCTCGGCCGCCTTGTCCTGGGCGCTCGCCTTCACCTCGGCGGCCTTGTCCCGGGCGGCCTTGACCTCAGCGGTCTTCTCCTGGGCGCGGGCCGTGACGTCCGCCTTGGCGGCCAGCGCCTCCACGGTCCGGCCCAACTCGTCGCGGGTCGCCTCGATCTGCTCGCGCAACTCGTCCGGGGTGGCCGGGTCCTTGTCCGCGTGGGTGTGGTCGTCACTCATCGATGTGCCCTTTCCTTGATTTCGGCCACGTCGGCCTTCACGCTGTCGATGGTCCGCTCGGGCGCGGGCGGGGTGGCTCGGACCGCCTGCTTCTTGCCGGCCGCCGCCAGGACGGCCGCGATCACGGCGAGGACGCCGGTGACGACGAGGGCCGCGGCCCACAGCGGCAGGACGAGGGCCAGGGCGATGATGCCGGTCGCTGCGAGGCCCTGGAGGGCCAGGATGCCGAAGAGCCCGGCTCCGCTCAGGAGCCCGGCGCCGAGGCCCAGGCCCCTGCCCTTCTCACGCATCTCGGCGGTGGCCAGGTTCAGTTCCTGGCGGACCAGCAGGGTCAGTTGTTCCGAAGCCTGTTTCACGAGGGCGCTCGTCGAGGCGGAAGAGGTGTCGTCGGCCTGGTCGTGGGGTGAGGGATCGACTGAGGAGTACATCGTCGGGGATCTGCCTTCCCTTGCGCGGGCGGGCCGGTGGCCTCGCCCGGTACGTCGTGTGGCCTCGGTCGCGCCCGCGGATGCGGGTGTGATCGCGGTAGCGGCGGCGGCTCGTCTCGTACCGGTGGCGCCTTCCCCGTCTCGGGGCACGCACTCGCCGGTGAGCGCTCAGACCCGGGTGGCTTCCGCGTGCCCGTCCGGCCCGTCGCCCGGCTCCGGGTGGTGCTCCGCGCGTTCCCGTTCCTCCCGGCTCCACGCGCGGGTGTCGCGGGGGCGGACGTACGGCTCCTCGTCGGCCGGATGGCCGCCCATGATGGCGCGCCGGCGGGACATCTCGGCGTCGAACTCCAGGCCGAGGAGGATGGCCAGGTTGGTGATCCACAGCCAGACCAGGAAGACGACGACGCCCGCCAGGGTGCCGTACGTCTTGTTGTACGAGGCGAAGTTCGCCACGTAGACGGCGAAGCCGACCGAGGCCGCGAGCCAGATCAACAGGGCGAGCAGACTGCCCGGGGTGATCCATTTGAAGCCGCGCCCCTTGGCGTTCGGGGTCGCCCAGTACAACAGCGCGATCATGCTCGTGACCAGGACGACCAGCACGGGCCACTTGGCGATGGACCAGACCGTGAGCGCGGTGTCGCCGAGGCCCAGTACGTCGCCGGCCCGGCGGGCGACCCCGCCGGTGAAGACGACGATCAGGGCGCTCGCGACGGCCATCACCATCAGCGCGACGGTGACGCCGAGCCGCACCGGCAGCACGACCCAGACGGGCCGTCCCTCGGGCATGTCGTAGACGGCGTTGGCGGCGCGGATGAACGCGCCGACGTACCCGGAGGCGGACCAGACGGCCACCACCAGGCCGACGACGGCGACCGCGGACCCGATGCCGCTGCGGCCCTGCAACTGCTGCACCGCGTCGGCGACCACATCGCGTGCGGAAGCGGGCGCGAGCTGTTCCAGTTGCTCCAGTGCCCGCTGCGCCGTGGACGGGCCGGCCAGCCCGAGCAGGGAGGTGAGGACGAGCAGGGCCGGGAAGAGCGCGAGGATGCCGTAGTACGTCAGCGCGGCGGCACGGTCGCCGAGTTCGTCGTCGCCGAACTCCTTCAGGGTGCCCTTCAGCACCTTGCCCCAGGCGCGCCTCGGCATCTCCGTGGGCCGGTCGGGCCCGTCGCGCTCCACGCTGGGATTCGGCCCGACCCGATCGTTCTCCGCCTCGTCCGCACGGACCCCGCCCGGAGTTCCGTCACGGTCGCCGGGCGGGACCGCGCGGGGCCGTTCCCGGTCGGCTGCCGCGGCCGCGGGCCGGTGTGGCGGCCGCCCGTCCTGCTCGTGGTGCTTGCGTTCCCATAGCGCTGCCATACCGAGCGGATGTCCGCGATACGCGGCCTCAATCAGCGGCGCCGTCCCCGGGAGGAGCGGAGGTCACCGCCCGTCGGTCGGGGAGCGGGGACGGGATGTCCGGGCGGGACGCGGTGGGGCGGCGGCGCGGGTTCGCCGAACGGGGCGAGGATGGGTCCGTGACAGACACCTTCACCACCCGGACGATCGACGTGACCACGGGCTCCGCGGAGACCGTGCACGACCTGACCTCGGCCTGCGCGGGCTTCCTGCGGGAGACCGCCCGTGGTCGGGACGGACTGCTCAACGTGTTCACCCCGCACGCGACCGCCGGGCTGGCCGTCATCGAGACGGGCGCCGGAAGCGACGACGACCTGTTGGAGGCCCTGCGCTCGCTGCTGCCCGCCGACGACCGCTGGCGCCACCGGCACGGCTCCCCGGGGCACGGCCGTGATCACGTGCTGCCCGCCCTCGTCCCGCCGCACGCCACGCTGCCCGTGGTGGGAGGCGAACTGGCCCTGGGAACCTGGCAGTCGGTGGTCCTGGTCGACACCAACCGGGACAACCCCCGACGCACCGCACGACTCTCGTTCCTGGCCTGAGGCGGCGCGCTCCGAAGGCGGACGCCTCAGGCCTGTCTCGTCCAACGTTGTGAGGCGTCCCCAGCGCAGGTGTTCGTGACCAGGCCGCTGCTCATGCCGAGGTCGAGGCAGCCTCCGCCCAAGTCGCTGCGGAGGGTGCCGCCCGCGCCCGTACGCCACAGCCGGCCGATGTCCTGGGCGCAGTCGCCCACGAAGACGGCCTGGCCGAGGCCGTTGGCGTACAGGCACTGGCCGCTCTCCCGGTTGACGAGCTTGAAGCCGCCGTTCGACCCGCTCCGCACGGTCCACCGCGCGGAGGAGTCGGAGCAGTCGCCGAAGTCCGATGCCCCGAAGACCTGGGTGATGCACTTTCCCTTGTTGCCGTTCCGGTAGCGGTAGGTACCGGAGTCGGGGGCCTTGGGGGGTACGGGTGCGGTGGACGTTCCGCCGCCGGGTGGACGTGGGCTGTCGGCGCCGCCGGGGTTGCCGCCGTTCGCGGAGCCGCCCGCGCCGTTCGCGGAGCCGCCGGCGCCGTTCTGTGTGCCGCCCCCGGGTCCCGCGCCTGTCGCCGGGCCGGTTCCCGTACCCGTTCCCGTACCCGTCCCCGCGCCCGGGCCTGCTCCCGCGCCGCCCGCGGCCACGGGTACGAGCCCGCCCGCTCCGGCCTGCCCACCGGCCTTGCCGTCCGCACCGGAACCCGCCGGGGCCGGGGACTGTACGGGGGACGCCTGACCGGACGGGGCCCCGCTCGACGCCGGCGGCTTCCCGCCCGGGGGCACCGCGGCCGGGGCGGACCGCTCGCCCCGCGCGCCGGCCTGCGGCGCGGACGTGTACGGCAGGTTCTGGATGACCAACGTCGTGCCCCCCGCCACCACGACGACCGGGATGACGGCGAGGAGGACCCTGGTACGGCGCCGCGGCCGCTCGGGCGGCCGCCCCTGCGCGGGCGCGGCGACGGACACGCCCTCGGGCGCGGGCACGACTTCGGGCACGACCTCCGGCTCAGGTTTCGGGTCCGACTCCGGGGCGGGATCCACGCCCGTCTTCGGGGCCGGGCCGATCTTCGGGTCCACGCCCGTCTTCGGGGCCGGGCCCGTCGACGGCTCCGGTTCCCGGCCGGTGAGCGGCAGCGTCGGTACGTCGGTCTCCGGCCCGCCCGCGGCGAAAGCGGCCCGCTCCCGCAGGCTCGCCGTGACGGCCGCGGGCCACGACGGCTCGGCGAACGGGCCCCGACGCGCGGCGCGCTCGTTGAGTTCGCCGGCGGTGGGGCGGCCCTCGGGGTCCTTGTCGAGGCAGGCCGCGACGAGGTCGGCGAGGTCGGGATCCAGTTCCCGCAGACCATCGAGTTCAGGTTCCTCGTGGACGACGCGGTACAGCACGCCGTGCCCTGACTCCTCGCCGAACGGCGGCTTGCCGGACGCCGCGAACGCGAGGACCGAGCCCAGGGCGAACACGTCGGTGGCGCCACTGACCTCGCGCTTTCCCGAGGCCTGTTCCGGCGCCATGTATGCGGGCGTGCCCACCACCATTCCCGTTCTGGTGAGTTGGCTCTGTTCGGCGGCCCGGGCGATGCCGAAGTCGATCAGGGTCAGACCGTCCAGGGTCAGCATGACGTTGGAGGGTTTCAGGTCCCGGTGCACCATCCCCAGGCCGTGTACCGACTTCAGCCCGGCGGCCGCTTCGCGCAGCAACAACCACAGCGCGTCGGCGGGGAGGCCGCCGCCGTACGACTCGACGGCCTTGCTCAGCGTGATCCCGGGGATGTACGCGGTCGCGAACCACGGCGGCCGGGCGGTCCGGTCACTGGCGAGCAAGGGCGCGGTGGCCTCGGCGGGCAGCCGGGAGAGGTTGTCCAACTCGTGTGCGAAGCGGCGCAGGAAGTCCTCGTCCTCGCCCACCACGGAAGCCAGCAACTGCTTGACGGCGACGTACCGGCCGTCATGGATCCCGAGGTACACCCGCCCCATGCCGCCGGCGCCGAGTCGCCCCGCCAACGGAATGGGCCCGATCCGCCGCGGATCCCCCGCCTCCAGCGGCCCGGCCCCACTCCCCCTCAGCTCTGACACGTCAGCCCCATCGAATTGGAAATGTTTCCAGAAACCTACCCGAGCGACCCGGTCCGGCAACAGGGAGGACGAACTCGACCACACCCCAAGACACTTGAGACTTAGGTAAGCCTTGCCTTAGCATCTAGGATGCGCGCATGAAGAAGATCATTCGCGCGTTGACGGTCGTGGCGGCCGGGCTGGCCCTGGCCGCGCCTCTCGCATTCGCGAGCCCCGCCGCGGCCACGGGCGCCCCGGCCGGCGGGGCATCCGGCATCGAACTCCCGCGCCCCACCGGCGCGTTCGCCGTGGGCCGCGACACCCTGCACCTGGTGGACCGCGAACGCAAGGACCCCTGGGTACCGACGGCCGACCGGGAACTGCTGCTGTCGCTGTACTACCCGGCGCTCGCGCACACCGGAACTCCCGCCCCCTACATGGCCGTTCCCGAGGCCAAGGCGCTGCTGACCGACCGCGGCCAACTCGGCGAGTACGTCACACCCGAGCGACTCGCCGCCACCCGTACGCACTCCCGCTCCGGCGCGCTGCCCCGGCCCTCCACGCACCGCTACCCGTTGATCGTGCTCTCCCCCGGCTTCACGATGCCGCGCGCCTCGCTCACCACCCTGGCGGAGGACCTCGCCAGTCGCGGATACGTCGTGGCCGCGGTGGACCACGCGTACGAGTCGGACGGCACCGTCTTCCCCGGCGGGCGCCTGCTCACCTGCAAGGCCTGCGAGCAGGTCTTCCCCGACGGGTCACTGCACCGGGTCTCCGACGGCCGGGCCCGCGACGTTCCGTTCGTCCTGGACCGCCTCACCGGGCCGCACTCCGCGTGGCGGTACTCCCGGCTGATCGACTCCCGCCACATCGGCATGGCCGGGCACTCCATCGGCGGCGCGGCGGCGTCGGCCACCATGGCCGTGGACCCGCGCGTGGACGCCGGAGTGAACATGGACGGAACGTTCTTCACCCCGATACCCCAAGGCGGCCTCGGCGCCCGCCCGTTCCTGATGCTCGCCGGTGACCCGGCCCTGCTGCCGCCCGACTTCCCCGACACCTCGTGGGAGGACAACTGGCCGCACCTGGACGGCTGGAAGCGCTGGTTGACCGTCACGGGCGCGGGTCACCCCGGCTTCACCGACTGGCCCGTGCTCGGCGATCAGGTGGGCTACTCGCATCCGGAGACCCCCCTCTCGGGCACCCGCTCCCAGCAGATCACGCGTGCGTACGTCGGCGACTTCTTCGACCTGCACCTGCGCGGGCTCCCGGCGCCGCGCCTGGACGGACCCACCCCGGCCGACCCGGAGGTCGTGTTCCACCGCCGCTGACCACCGGTGTACGGGCCGCCGGCCGCCCTTGACACCCCCACGAGGGCCGCTCGCCGGGGCGGGCGGCCCTCCCCACGGCGTGCGCGGGGGCGCCACTGCCCCTCCGGCGCGTTCTCCGCCGGGCCGACCCCGCACCGTTGTCGGCCGTGTTCTCCGCCGGCCCGACCTCGCACCGTTGTCGGCCGTGTCCTCCGCGAGCCCGACCCCGCAGCGTTGTCGGCGGGCCGTCGGATCAGCCCCGGCGGAGGGACCGCCGCTCCCGTGACGCCGATCGGTCGGCGGCGTCCGGGTGTGACCGGCGTGACGCGAGGGCCGTCAGCAGGGCGAAGGCGAGGACCGCGGTGAGCGTGCGCGTGATGTTGAACGCCTCCCAGCGCCCAAGGATCTCCGCGTGGTCGGCCGGAGCCGAACCCGCGGCCCACTCCTTGATGCGGCCGTTGATCGGCACGTTGCCGAACCGGGTGACCAGGAAGGACACCAGGGTCAGCAGGCCCGCGGCGCCGGCCGTCAACCGGGCACGACCTCGCGTGAGCGCGGCGAGCGTCGCGGCGCTCACGATCGACAGCCCCATCGCCGCCTGCATGCTGATGCCGTTCATCTTCATCAGCTCGGCGTGGAAGTCCAGCCGCATGTCGAGAGGTACGGCGTTGAAGGTGGGAACGAGGTTGACCGCACCGTAGCCGAACGCTCCGGCCAGCAGACCCGTGGACAGCAGGGCGACGCCCTGGACTATGTGTACGCGCATGATCCCCAGCCTCCCGGTCCCGCCGCCCGAAGTCCAAGAGCCGGACGTTCTCGTGTCCGGCGGCGTCGCTTGCACGATGTCGCCCGCATCGGATCATCGGCGAGTCCCCGGGCGGGGATCCCGGCCCGGGACAGAGTGCGGCTCGTACGATGTGTCCCATGTCGGACGCCTCTCCCCGCCCCGAGCCGTTCACCCTCCGGACGACGCCGGCCGCACTCGAAGACCTCGACGCGCGGCTGCGGGCGACACGTTGGCCGGACGAACCCGAGGACGCCGGGTGGTCGCTCGGTACCGACCTGGACTATCTGCGCGAGCTCGTCGCGCACTGGGCGGACGGCTTCGACTGGCCCAGGCAGGAGGCGGCCCTCGCCCGGCTCCCCCACTTCCACGTCGCGCTCGGCGGCCTGGGAATCCACTTCGTGCACGTCAGGGCCGTGACGCCGAAGGGGTCCGCGCGGCGCGCCCTGCCCCTGGTCCTCAGCCACGGCTGGCCGGACTCCTTCTGGCGCTACACGAAGGTCATCCCGCTCCTCACCGACCCCGGCGCGCACGGCGCCGATCCCGCGGACGCCTTCGACGTGGTCGTGCCCGACATGCCGGGGTTCGGCTACTCGGACCGCCCCGTCGGGCCGCCCCTCGACACGATCGCCGTCGCCGGCCTGTGGGCCGAGCTGATGGGCGTACTCGGTTACGACCGGTTCGGGGCGGCGGGCGGGGACATGGGCAGCCACGTGAGTCGCTACCTGGGTCTGGACCACCCCGACCGGGTCGTCGCCGTCCACCGCACCGACGCGGGGCTGCCGTTGTACACCGGCGACCCGGCGGACCTGTCGCCCGAGGAACGCGCCTGGCTGGAGGACGCCGCGGTCTGGGGCGCCGCCGAGGGTGCCTACGCCGCCCTGCACCGGACGAAGCCGCAGACCGCCGCGTTCGGGCTGACCGACTCGCCGGCCGGGCTCGCCGCGTGGATCGTGGAGAAGCTCCGGGGGTGGAGCGACTGCGACGGCGACGTCGAACGGAGCTTCACGAAGGACGAGATCCTCACGAACGTCACGTTGTACTGGCTCACCGGGACCATCGGCTCGTCGATGCGCACGTACCGCGCGAACGCCGCGATCCCGCCCGCGCAGCTCGCCCGCCGGGTCGAGGTGCCCTCCGGTTTCTCGCTCTTCCGGGGTGACGTCGTCCGCCCGCCCCGGGCGTGGCTGGAACGCACGACGAACGTCGTCCGCGTGACCGAGCCCGCCCGGGGCGGGCACTTCGCGGCGTTCGAGGAACCCGAGCTGTACGCCGAGGAGCTGCGCGCCTTCTTCCGTCCGTACCGCGCGGTGGCGCAGGGCTGACGACGGCGTCGGGATCCCACGCCGTCGATTTGGTCGCAGACCTGCCAACTCCCCTTGCCCAGAAGCAGAATGGAGGTCGGGGCAACAGGGGGAGGCGCGCCGATGGGGCGGGTATGGCGGGTGGCACTGGCCATCGTGTTCGCGGGGTTCGTGCTGTGGTACGCCTCGTACTACACCACGATCATGGTGTGGGAGGGGCGCAAGATCCTCTCGTGGCTGGCCCCGCCCGTGTTGGTCGCGGGGCTCGGCGCGCTGCCGTGGCTGGTGCGACGGCTGCGTTCCGGCGGGCGGGAGGAGGCCGGAACCGCCGCGCAGGCCGTCGGCTGTGTCGGTCTCGTACTCGCCCTGGGCGTGGCGATCGGCTGGCTGGTCTACGGCTCCTACCAGCAGGACCGCGTCTACATGGAGAGCACGCGGATCGTCGCCGCGCCCGTCCCCGAACTCACCGCACGCGCCCCGTACGTGGTCGGCAAGGCGCAGGCCGCCCCGAACCTGGGCGACGTGACGGGTGAGATCTCGGACGTCACCTACCTGCCCGACTCGGACCGGTTCTCCACCCTCGTGGAACGACGCGGCTGGCTCGCGGGCTACGAGGTCGGCCTGGTCCAGGACGTACCCCTCGGCGGCACCGGCCGCAGCCAACAACGCTGCGCCTTCGACACGGACGTCGCCGACGCGAGGATCAGCGGCTGGTTCACGCACAACCTGGGGCGGAAGATCTCCGCGCAGAGGCGGTGGGTCCGCTTCGAGGCCTCGGACGCCTACGTGACCTGCTCGGGCGACACGCCCACGGTCGTGATCCCGCTCAAGCGACAGACCGGCTTCTTCGTGGTCACGGAACGACCCGCCGGGGTGGCCCTGTACAACGGGCGCACCGGCGAGCTGACCCTCCTCGACGACTCCACGGCCGTCCCGGGCCCCTCGTACCCGCTGAGTCTGGCGGGCCGGCAGCGCGAGGCCACGGCGGCGGTCGGCGGCTTCTCCGACTGGCTCTTCGAGCGGAGCGGTTGGGACGAGTCCGAGGACGGCGCCAACGAGGGCAACGAATCGGAGTTCACCCTCCGCTACCGCGATCAGAGCGGTCTCAGCGCCTATGTCACTCCCCTCACCCCGCAGGGCGAGGCGAGTTCGGTCGTGGCCGTCTCGACCGTGCCGACCCGTCACCAGGGCGGCGGGCTCGCCCCTCTGACCGTGCACCGGCTCGACCCGACCTGGTCCTCGCCGCAGACGATCGTCGCCCTCGTCAAGGCCGAGTATCGGGACGTCTGTTGCTACAACGACGACAGAGTCTTCGAGATCGTCCCGACGGGCGGCAGCACGTGGACGGCCACGGTCGGCAGCGAGCAGAACATCCGCTACCGGGTGGAGGGCAGGGGCCAGATCGCGGGCCGCGAGGCGACCTGCCTCAAGAGCGCCGACGGCACGCTCATCCGCTGCGCGTACGCGGCGCCCGGCTCGCCGGAGGAGAAGGAACTCAAGCGCAGGGAGGAGGAGAAACGCAAACGCGAGACCTCGTCCCCACCCGCCGGCGAGGACCTCTCGAAACTCACCCCGCAGCAGTTGGCGGAACTCCACCGCCGGGTGACCGAGGAGGTCAACCGTCGTCTGACGGCCGGGTAGTTCACGGCGCACCTCGGATCGGGCGCGCCGGGCCGCCGCGCCCGACCGTAGACGCGGACACGCACGCGGACACGCACGCGGACACGCACGGGCGGTGACCCGGACCCCGCCGGGGCCCCGCCCGTGCGTGTCCGTGCGTGTCCGACGGGTCAGTCCACGAGGACGCCCGGGTTGAGGATGCCGTGGGGGTCCAGGGCACCCTTGGCCGCGCGCAGGGCGAGGGCGAAGGGTTCGGGGCGTTGGAGGTCGTAGCCGGGGCGGTGGTCGCGGCCGACGGCGTGGTGGTGGGTGATCGTGGCGCGGTGGCGGTGCAGCACCTCTCCCGCGACCTCCTTCAGGTGGTCCCACACCTCGACCTGGTCGTCCGGGCGACCCGCCGCGAGGACGGTGAAGTACGGGGCCGCGCCGTCCGGGTAGACGTGGGTGAGGCGGCAGTTGACGAGGGCGGGGTGCCCCGTGGCCTTGAGGGCGGCCGCGCCGACCTCGGTGCGTACGGCGTCGATCAGGCCCGGAACGCGGTCCCAGGTGGCCGCCGTCTCGAAGGTTTCCGCGATGGCGCCCATCCTGGCCAGGCCGTCGCGCAGGTACGGCATGCGCAGGAACGCCGATCGCCAGGCGCCGACCGCGTCCCGGCCGCCGTCGCGGGACTCGCCGATCCGGCCGCCGTGGGCGCGGGCGAGATCGACGGCCTGTTCCAGGCGGGTGTCCACGGGGAAGTCGGCCGACTCGAACCCGAGGACCAGGACCGACGAACCGTCCTGGGAGGCGCCTGAGAGCGCGGCCTCACCGGAGTCCAGGAGGCGGCAGTTCGCGGGGGCGAGGTCGGACCCGGCGATGGCGCGCACCGCCTCCAGCGCGGCGGCGAAGGACTCGAAGGCGAGTGCGGCGGACGCCTTGTGGACGGGTCGTTCCCGCAGGCGCATCCAGGCCTCGGTGATGACGCCGAGGGCTCCCTCGGAACCGAGGAAGAGCCGGTCGGGTGAGGGTCCGGCACCGGAGGCGGGCAGCCGCCAGGAGGTGCCCGCGCCGGCCGGGGTGACCACCCGCAGGGACTGGGTGAAGTCGTCGATGTGGGTGTGGACCGTGGCGTAGTGGCCGCCGGCCCTGGTCGCCAGCCAGCCGCCCAGCGTGGAGAACTCGAAGCTCTGCGGGAAGTGTCGCAACGTCAGTCCGTGGAGACGTAGTTGGTCCTCCAGGGACGGCCCGAGGACCCCGGCCTGGATCCGGGCGGCCCGCCCGGCCACGTCGACCTCCAGGACCCGGTTCATGGCGGTCAGGTCCATGGACAGCACGGCCCGGTGCGTGTCGCCCCGGTACTCCACACCGCCCGACACGGACGAGCCGCCGCCGAACGGGACCACCGCGACGCCGTGTTCGCCGGCCCACTCCAGCAGGTCGGCCACCTCGCGGTCGTTCTCGGGGTGGGCGACGAGGTCGGGGATGCGGCCGGGGCAGCCGTGCAGGGCGCGGACCACGTCGCGGTAGGCCTTTCCCATCGCGTGCGCGGCGCGCACCTCGGGGTCGGCGGTGACCGTCCCCGACAGGCTGTGGGGGGCTTCCACGGCGGGGCGGTCGATGCTCAGGTCGGATATCCGGGGCACCGGGAGCGGTCGGGCGAGGGTGCCGGGCAACAGGGCGCCCATGGCGGTGCACTCGGCGTCGTCGGGGTGGGCGTCCGCCCACCCCCAGCCCCACCAGGATCGGGTGCGGGCGGTGTGGTGCGTCGTCGTCCGGGTGGCGCCGGCCATGGGGGCTCCAAAGGATCGAGGGAACTTACCTTGAGGTAAATTACCTACTGATAATATCGGCTCATGGCAACCCCACGTTCGAAGGCGGGCACCAAGGGCGTCCCGCGAGCGCTCCGTGAGGAGCAGATCCTCGCGGCCGCCACCGAGGAGTTCGGAGCGCACGGCTACGCCGGCGCGTCCCTGGCCGCCGTCGCCGCGCGCGTCGGCGTGACGAAGACGTTGTTGCACCAGTACTTCGGCACCAAGCAGGACCTCCACCTCGCCTGCCTGGCCCCCGTCGGCGACCGGCTCGTGGCCGCCATGCGCGAGGCCGTCGCCGAGGACGGGGCCACCGCCCCGGGCACGCCGCTTCGGGTGCTGCGCGCGATCTTCAACGCCCTCGAAGGGCGGCGCGAGTCCTGGTTCGTCCTCTACGACGCCTCGCTCCCCCCGGACGGGGAGGGCGCCCGGCGGGCCGCGGAGTACCGCGCGTCGGTCGACCGGCTCGCCGCGGGCGGCACCGCCGACCTGTTGCGCGCCGCCGGGTCCACCGACCCGCTCGACGCCGACGCCCTCAACCACGTCTGGCAGGGCCTGGTAGCGACCCTCGTCCGCTGGTGGGTCAAACACCCCGACCAGTCCCCCGACGCCATGGCCCGGCGTTGCGCCCGCCTCTTCGCCGTCGGCGCGGCCCTCGCCTCCGACGGCCCGGACCTCGGGGTGCCGGCGGCGCGCGCCACGGATTGATCGGCGGCCCCGTGCGTTCCGTGGGATCGTGGCGCCATGCCCATCGACGTTCGCCCGGCCTCGGTCTTCGAGGACGTCCGCGCCCTGCTCGGCCCCAAGTCACCCGGGGCCAACGTCTGCTGGTGTCTGAGTCACCGGATCCCGTCCAAGCTCGACAACGAGCTGCGCGGACCCGCCCGCGGTGAGTACGTCGCCGAGTCCTGCCGCGCCGATCCGCCGCCGGGGGTGCTCGCCTACGACGACGGGGAGCCCGTCGGCTGGGCCGCCGTGGCGCCGCGCTCGGAGACCTCGTTCGCCCGCAGCCGCACGATCCCGTACGTGGACGACCTGCCGGTCTGGTCCCTGTGGTGCGTCCGCGTACGACCCGGCCACCGCGGCAAGGGGCTCTCGCACGCGCTGATCACCGGCGCGGTCGGGTTCGCCCGCGCCCGGGGCGCGCCGGCGATCGAGGCCTACCCCCTCGACAACGGCGCCGCCAAGGTGGACCTGACCATGGCGTACGCCGGGATCCGCGAGAACTTCGAGCGCGCGGGGTTCACCCACGCCGCCGACACCACCGCCGTGTTGGCCGGCCACCCGCGGGTCCTGATGCGCCTCGACCTGCGCTGACCAACCGGCGGCGCGTCCGCGAAGCCCGCTCGCCGGTCGCGCGAAGCCCGCTCGCCGGTCGACGCCGACCTGCTGAACCCCGCCCGGGTCACGGGGCGACACGAGGCCGACGTGGTGGCCGCCGAAGCCGAGGGAGTCGGCCAGGGCCGCGTCCCGGCGGCCCGTGCGGTCGTGTCCCCATGAACATCGCGCCGGAAGCCGCCGTCCCGGCGCCCACCCGTCGGCGTCAGTCGAACCGGATGTGCCTGACCCCGATCAAAGCCCGACGCAGCCTCCCCCGCAGCGCGTTGTCGGTGTCGGGGGTGAGGGTCAGGCCGGCCGAGGCGGCGATGTGGTCGGCGACCTGTGGAACGGTGAGCCGGTCGGTCCACACCTGCTCCGCGAACTCCTCCCCGCGCAGGCGGTCCAGGCAGTGGTCGAGCTTCGACACCGCGAAGCTCTCGCGTCGCAAAGGGGCGTCCTTGCCCGCGAAGAACCTGACGGAGTGCCCGAAGCCCCGCTCCCGCAGGCGTCGCAACACGGTCTCGCGGTCGGCCAGCAGCGCGAAGTGCCGGACGTCGTGGCCGCGTTCACGCAGCCGATCGACGATCTCCCGGAAGTAGACGGGCTCGACCACGGTCATGGGCACGATCACCGTGCCCTCGTACTCGGTCAGGGCGAGGTCCAGCATCTCGTGGACGCTCCGCCGCCAGGCGGGAAGGTCCTGGAAGTCGGCGCGCAACGCGGGAGGCAGCATCCGGTGCAAGCCGAACCCCACGTGTTCCGGGTCGCAGACGACGCTGCCGGGAAGGCGTCGTCGGATCTCGTACGCGCTCTGCGTCTTGCCGCCACCGAAGGGTCCATTGATCCACACAAGCATGCGCCGACCCTACGGGGAGGGGTCCAGCGGCAGGGTGCGAGGGCGCCGCCGCTGCCACCTCGGGCCTCGCGCCTCGCGCCTCGCGCCTCGGGTCCCGGGTCCCGAGCCTCGGGTCCCGGGCCTCGGGTCCCGGGCCTCGGGTCCCGGTCGCGGCAGACGGCGGTTCACGGACGGGGGCGTCAGAGGCGGGCTTGTGAACCGTCGAGTTCCACGAGGCCCGACGACCGCCTCGGGGCGGCGAAGCTCGTGATGGCCCGGCCGAGGACGTTGATCGAAGCCGGGCGGCCGTGCCGCAGGTCGTAGACGGACCGGGAGATGGATCCCCGCTGGTTCACCAGTCCCGCGTACCGGCCGGCCTCGGTGGTCGTCCGTGTGACGCTCTCCTCCTCCGTGGGCTCACCGTGGGAACGCCGATGGATCCCGTCCGTCAATCGGTGACGGCGGGTGGCGCGTTTCCCTCCGCCATCGGTGATTCCGGAGATGTTCCAATCGACGACCGAATGGTTCGTCGCGGATGCCGTACCGCTCGGTGCGGGGACCAGCCCCATGGCCATGGCAAGCGACAGGAACGCGGAACACAGTCTCTAGAGCACGTTCCACTCATGTTCCACTTCTCTCCCGGCACGGAAATGCGGGATCGAGGTTGGACGACGGTTTCCCGAGCACGTGAGTGGCGTCCGCCCGGGACAAGAGAACGAGGAGAACGTACGAGTTCCCTCGACTTCCGCGTCCCCACCGCGTCCCCACCGCGTACACGCCGCGTGCATGCCGCGTGCACGCCGGCGTGACCCGCGGCGCACGGCGTCGAGGCGGTCTCGATCGCGGCGCCACACACAACAATTCGGAGGCTCCGATTCCGAATCAAGGGCGAATTCAGGCAACGCCGGCTGATTCACATCGGTCCAACTCACCACCGCCACCGGGGAATGCCGTGCGATCATCCGCCCCCGCCTCCCGGATATCACGACACCCGTGATGCGGTGATAGAAAAGGATCTTGCCTCTCGCTTCCGAGATCGCCGTCCTCACCCACCGCTGTCCGGAAGCAGTAATTCCGCACCACCACAGGAAGGTCCAGGGCAGACGATGTATGCGCGCCCCGACGAGGTCCGTCACCTGCACACGCTCGGTCCCCACGGCACCAATCTGGAAGCCGCCTCCCACGAATGGTTCCGCAGACGAGGTGTCGAGGGGACGGTCGAACTCCACTCCTCGATCGAGTCCGCGCTGGAGGCCGTGCCCGACGACGGCCGGCACGCGTTGACCGCCTGCGCCGTCTATCCGGCCCTGCACACCCTGGTCTTCTCCAACCTGCACCGGCTCCACATGATCGACAGCTTCGTGATGCCGACCCACAACATGGTGCTCGCCAGCAGCGGCGCGCAGGACCCGGCCACCGTCGCCTCCCACCCCGCGCCCAAGGGCCTCGTCCCCGAGCCCGCCCGCATCCGCGAGGTGTTGAGCAACTCGCAGGCGGCCATCGACTGCGCCGAGGGTCTCGTCGACGGCTGCATCACCACCATCGTGGCCGCCGAGCGGCACGGACTGCGGGTCCTGCGGGACTTCGGTCCGGTACCGATGGTCTTCACCGTCCACCAGGTACTGGCCGTGCGCGCCGAGGGCGAGCTGCCGCTCGCCGTCGGAGCCGCCCGATGAGCACCGGACGCTTCACCTCCGCGACCGCACCCGTGCCGGCGGACCTCCTGGCCGAGGCCGACCTGTTGACGGACGCGCTCATCCCGATGGTGAATCGTTTCCGCGACCGCCAGCAGGACGACGGCACCGTCGCCGATCCCACCCCCGACGACGCCGAACTGCTGGGCCGCATACGCGACGAGGCGACATCCTGGTACCGCCGTCACGGGCTCGACGGACAGGCCGACGCACTGGTGGAGGACGTGGACGGCTGGCTGACGGCCGGTCTCGACTCCCGCCCCCACTTCGCCCGTTCCCGGGACGCCCTGCGAGTCCCCGCCGACGGCGAGCCGGTCTTCTTCCTCGCCCCCTTGCAGAGCACCAACAGCGCCCCGCCCGTCGGCAAGCGCCTCGACTGCTTCCTCGCCCTGCGCAAGGAACCCGACGCGCTGGCGGGCATGGCGGCCGACTTCCCGCACCCGAAGAACAACTGCCAGTCCCTCGTGCTCGTCACCGGCAGCGCCGGCTTCGCCCAGGGCTCCTGCCTCGTCTTCTTCCCGGAGAACGTCGCGGCGCACGACAAGGTGACCGACCAGCCGTACGCCATGTTCTTCTACAACAAGATGCGGAAGATCCACGAGACGTACGCGCTGCCCGCCGCCGCCGCCGTGCTCACCCCGGACTCGCTGCCGGGCGCCTCCAGCGGCCTCGCCGCCGACGTGTGCTTCGAGGCCCGGGCCATCTGGGGCTACCTCCACGACTCGATGCACTACCAGGGCCTGTGGCCCTTCGACGAGAACATCTCCCTGAAGATGAACTGGTTCGTCGGCCTCCTGGAGGAGATCAAGGTCGACGCGAAGACCGTTCTCGCCTGCGCCGACAGCGGCCTCGTCCCCTTCGCCGAGCAGCAGATCGACATGATCCTGCT
The DNA here is from genome assembly GCF_042889445.1 of Streptomyces sp. NPDC002602. Classification (NCBI taxonomy): domain Bacteria; kingdom Bacillati; phylum Actinomycetota; class Actinomycetes; order Kitasatosporales; family Streptomycetaceae; genus Streptomyces; species Streptomyces sp. NPDC002602. Next base: position 19,805 of record NZ_JBIAQX010000017.1, read on the forward strand.
GGAGCGGGTGTTCCGCTATCCGCAGGCGGACGACGCCACCCGCAATTTCGATTCCGGCACGGGTGTGTTCCTCTACTCCTGGTTCCGCGAGCACGAGGCGCTCGTCGGATCGCCCGCCGACGGCGGGCTGCTGCGGTTCGACCGCGCCAAGGCCCTGGAGGCCCTGCGCGCGTTCGTGACGCGTGTGGAGAAGCTGGAGGCCGAAGTGAGCGACGACGACGAGTACCGCGCCGCCGCCAAGGAGTTCGTGCGCCGGTACCTTCCCGAGGGCGAGCCCCGGCAGCGGTTCTCCTTCACGGAGGACCAGCTCGTACTGCGCCGGGCCAAGAGCGACCTCGACCGGCTGCCACCGCTCGAATTCGCGCGGGCGGGGTGGTGACTTCCGCCCGCACCGCTCGCGGGGGCGGGGGCGGACGGCTGGTCGTGCCCGCCCTGGCGACGTGCATGGTCCTCCTGCTCGCCGCGGGCTGGCTGCTCTCCGGTCACCTGGTGGCCGGCGTGCCCCCGCTCGCGGTGGCCGCGGGGCGGACCGCCACGGCCTTCGTCGTGATCACGGTGATCGCGTCGCTGACCCCGCGCGGTCGCAGCGGGGCCAGGACCGCCGCCGCCCGGCCCCGCGCCGTGGCGGTCCTCGCGTTCCTCGGCTTCTTCGCCTACTACTCGGGGACCCTGCTCGGCACCCGGTACGTGGGAGCCTCCCGCGTCGGGTTGATCGTCTCGCTCCTGCCCTGCGTCACCTTCGTCATCGGCATCCTCGCGTTCCGCGAGCCGTCCTCGCGCCGCAAGGTCCTCGGGACGGTCCTCGCCGGCGCGGGCGCGATCGGCTTCCTGCTGGCCGACGGCGCCGCGAGCGCCGGGCCCGGCTCGGACGGCGGCGCCGCCACCCTCCTCACGGGCGGCGCGCTCGCCTTCGGCGGCACCCTCACCTACGCCCTGTACGGGTACGTCTACCGGCAGCGCATGTCCGACGTACCCGCCCTCGCGGCCCTCCCCGCCATCACCGGGGCCGGCACGCTCATGCTCGGCCTCACCGCGCTGCTGTTCGTACCGCTCGGCGGGGTCTCCGCCGCCGACTGGGGCGGCGTCGCCGTGCTCGGCGCGGTCCTCACCGCCCCCGTCTTCCTCATCTCGCACGAATTGATCCTGCGCAAGGGGCCGCTGTTCACCTCCGCATTGGGGCTGGCCGTGCCCTTCCTGGTGCGGCTCGGCGAATGGGGCCTGGGCACGGCCGCCGCGCCGGGCGCGCTCCCCGTCCTGCTCATCGTCGCGTCCGCGGCCGGTGTGTGGCTCACCGTGGGCGGTCGCCGGCGCGACGGGGCCTCCGCACCCGCCGTCCCCTCCGCCGCGGGCGAGTCCAAGACCGCCGCCGAGACCAGCACCGACCCCGAGTCGCAGAGCGAGTCCGAGTCCGAGTCCGAGAACGACAGACCCGATCACCGTGCCTCCGCCACGGCCGAGGCCCTCCCGCCAAGGAGCTCATCGTGACCGCCTCCCGCCCGACCCTCGTTCTGCTCCACCAGCGCGTCGGCCTGCCCTGGCTGTTCGACGCCGCGGTGCGCGCCGGCATCGACCTGGTCCTCGTCCCGCGATCCGACGAGCGGGTGGACCCGGACCGACTGCCGCCGGCGGTCGTGGAGTTGCTGCCGCTCGACGTGGCCGGTGACCCGGACGGCGCGCTGAAGGCCCTGCGCGAACGGCACGAGGCCACGCCCTTCGACGGAATCGTCACCCTCTACGACCCGTTCGTGCCGTTCGCCGCTGACGCCGCCGATCTCCTGGGCCTTCCCGGCATCGGCCCGACGGTCGCGCGCAACGCCCAGGACAAGCGGATCATGCGCGAGCGGCTCGCGGCGGCCGGTCTGAACGTGCCGCGCTTCGTGCGGCTGGACCCCGCCGACGATCCCGCCGCGACCGTGGCGGAGGCCGGCCTGGCCTTCCCCGTCGTGGTCAAGCCCGCCCTCGGCATGTCCAGCCTCGGCGTGACCCGGGTCGACTCCGTCGACGCGCTCGGCGAGGTCGTGACGGACGTACGCCGGGTGTCGGCCGGCACCGCCGACGGAGGCGCCGGGCTGATCGTCGAGGAGTACCTCGACGGACCCGAGTTCGCCGTCGAGTCCCTGGTCCACGAGGGCCGGGTGCAGGTCCTGTCCATCGGCTACAAGGGCGACCCCCGGGGACCGTACTTCGAGGAGAGCGTCTACCGGGCGCCCGCCGCGCTGCCCGAGGCCGTTCGGGCCGACGTCGTACGCGAGGTGATCGCCGCCCACGCGGCCCTGGGCATCGCCCTCGGCCCCACCCACACCGAACTGCGCCTGCGCGGCGGCTCCACCCCGTACCTCTTGGAGATGGGGGCACGGATCGGCGGTTCCGGAGTGTCCCACTACATCGCGGAGAACGTCACCGGCGTCGACCTCGCCGCCGAGACGTTGCGCATCGCGGCCGGCCTGCCGCCGCTGCGCGCCGTCGAACAGGGCTTCACCGAGCCCGTCGCCGCGTCCGCGAACTACATCGTGCCGTGCGGCGGACACGGCACGATCACCGCCCTCCACGGCCTCGACGAAACGGAGGCGGATCCGAGGGTCGACCACGTCGCGCGGATGCTCGCTCCGGGCGACGTGGTCCGCCCCTACCCGGACTTCACCGGCTACCCGGCGTTCATCCTGTCCCGGCACGCCGACCTCACGGGCGCGGAGGAGTTCCACGCCCACCTGGAGCAGGCCATCCGCATCGACTACGCCCCCGCGACCTCCGAGGTGAACCCTTCGTGACCCCCCTCCCCTTCGACGACCGCGACGGCACCATCTGGCTGGACGGCCGGTTCGTGCCCTGGCGCGAGGCACGGCTGCACGTCCTCAGCCACGGCCTGCACTACGGCGGAGCCGTCTTCGAGGGCGTGCGCGTCTACGGCCGCCGGATGTTCAAGTCACTGGAGCACGCCGAGCGGCTGCGTTCCTCCGCCCGGGAGTTGAACTACGCGCTTCCCTACTCGGCGGACGAACTCGACGCCGCGGCGCGGGAGATCGTCCGTCGCGAGGGCATCGTGGACGGGTACGTCCGGCCCGTGGCCTGGCGGGGCAGCGAGCAGATCAGCGTCTCCGGGGCCGGCAGCACCCCGCACGTGGCCATCGCCGCCTGGGACTGGCCGCACGTCTTCTCCGCCGACGCGGCGCGTGCCGGCATCCGGCTGCGCACCTCGAAGTGGCGCCGGCCCGACCCCGCGACCGCGCCGGTCCGGGCCAAGGCCGCCTCCCTGTACAACATCTGCACACTGGCCCGCGACGAGGCCGAGGCGGCGGGCTACGACGACGCCCTGCTCCTCGACCTGCGCGGCGGGCTCGCGGAGGCCACCGGGGCCAACCTCTTCCTGGTGATCGACGGCGCCCTGCACACGCCGACGCCGGACTCCTTCCTCGACGGCATCACCCGGCAGACGGTCATCGCCCTCGCCGCCGACCTCGGCATCGAGGTGGTCGAGCGCCGCATCGAGCCCGGTGAACTCGACCGCGCCGAGGAGGTCTTCCTCACCGGCACGGCGTACGAGGTCCAGCCGGTCAGCGGCGTCGACGAACGGACGTACCGGGTGGGCAAGGTGACCACGGAACTGGCCGCGGCGTACGCGCGACTCGTCCGTTCCGCCTAGGCCGTCTCTTCCGGATCTTGCCTGACCCGCGCCGCCCGGCACCGCACCTCGCCGCGTTGTCGAGGCACCCGAGGACGTCCAGTACTCGGAAGCCTCTCCGCCTTGCGATGCACGGCACCGGACGACGCGGGCTCGACCGGCAAGATCCGAAAGAGACGGCCCAGGCCGTACGGGTGGGCCGTTCAGTGCGGGGACGCGGTGATCCGTGCGCGGTGGTGTTCGTGGTCGGAGAGGAACGCCGCCAGCGCCTGTCCCTGCTCGGCCACGGCGGTGCGGTCCGCCCGGGAGAAGCGGCGCAGCGGGGTGACCGTCACGGTGCCGTCCTCGACCGTCCACGTGGCGGAGACCCTGCCGTCCAGCAGCACGACGCGCTCACCGGCGACCGACAGGCCCCGGTGGGCGTCGTCGATGATCCGGCCGCGGTCGTGATAGCCGAGGATCGCGTTGTCGAACGCCGGCAGGAACCGCACCGGGGCGGGCGTGTCGGGATGGGGTCGCGGCGCGTCGGGGAGGTCCAGGAGTTCCCGCCCCCGCTCGTCCCGGAAGGCGACCAGTTCCTCGCGCATCGCGGAGATCGCCGCCGGCAGGCCGGCGAGACCGCACCAGGCGCGCACGTCGGCCGAGGCCGCGGGACCGTACGCGGCGAGGTAGCGCCGGACGAGCGCCTGCCCCACCGGGTCGGAGGCGTCCCGGGACGGAGGGTCGACCTCGCGCCCCAGCCAGGAGGAGAGCAGGACGTTGCGCACGCCCGCCTTCGTCCGCCAGAGTCCGCGCGGCGGCATCTGCGCCATGGGGAGCAGGGCGGCCACGAGCATCTCTCCCAGGGGCCGCGGCCCCGGTGTCGGCCTGCCGAGGGCCCTGGCGAGTTCGGTCATCGAGCGGGGTTCGCCGTCGGCCATCACCGCGCGGCCGGCCGCGGCGAGTTCGTCGAGGTCCGTCCCGACGAAGTCGTCGCGGTAGGTACCCAGCACCCTTTGGCGCAGCATGGCGTCGTGGCGGGAGCGCCAGGCCAGGGCGTCGTCGGCCGTGACGAGGTGAACGGTGCGGCGCATGAGGTGGGTACGCACCACGGCCCGTCCGGTCAGCAGGTCGCAGAGCTCGGCGGGGGCGAACGCGTGCAGCCGTGACCAGAGCCCGACGAAGGGTTCCTGCGGTTCCTGGGCCTGGAGCCCACAGAGGTGCGCGACGGCGTCGAGGACCGGTACCCGGGCCCGGTCGAGCAGCAATTGACGGGCGAGCGTGGCGCGGCCCAGGGCGCGGGTGTCGAGGACGGTCATCGGGATCCCCCCACCGGCGGGACGCCGGTCCGGTTCTCCTCGCGCGGGGCATGGGGCATGCGCGTCTCCTTGGCCGCCCGGGGGCCGGCACCACGGGGTGCTCGGCGGCCCGGGACTTCGGGTTTCGGGGGTTTCGGGTCTCAGGGTTTCGGGGCCCGCCCCTCAGGTCGACTTCTGCCCGTCGAGCGTCTCGCGCAGGATGTCGGCGTGACCGGCGTGCTGGGCCGTCTCCGCGATGACGTGCAGGAGCGTTCCGCGGACGCTGAGCACCCCGCCGGGCTCGCTCCACGGCGCGTCGGGAGCGGCGTGCGTCGCCGACAGGTCGGGGACCGCCCGGACGATCTCCTCGGTGCGGGCCGCGACCTGCTCGTAGCGGGCGAGGATCCCGGCCACCGTCTCCCCGGATGCCACCTGGAAGTCGTTGCGGTGGTCGATGGCCCACTGCGGGAACTCGCGTGCCGTGCCGGCCGTGACCTCGGCCCAGGTCACGCCGTCGGGCAGGTCGAACCTCATCGCCGACGGGCCCTCGACGACGAAGCGCAGCCATCCCGCCTCCATGGACGTGACGTGCTTGATCAGCCCGCCCAGGCACAGGTCACTGGCCGTCGGACGCTCGCCGATCCGATCGTCGTCGAGTCCGCGCACCGCGTTGAGGAGGGCGGCTCGGGCGGTTCCGAGGGCGGCGAGCAGGTCGGCACGTTCGGCGTCGAGGGCCGGGGGCGGCGTGGCCGGGGCGGGCTCGTTCGAGAGGGGCGTGGTCGTGGGGCTCATGGGGGTGTCCTTCCGATCGGCGTCTTCATCCGCGTTCACGTCTTCATCCGCGTTCACGTCTTCATCCGCGTTCACGTCCTCGTGCGCGTTCGCGTTCGCGTTCGCGTTCGCGTTCGCGGTACGGGACAACAGTCGCCGAGGTAAAGGACAGGTAGTGTCCGCTACTCGGGGCATCCTGGGGACATGCAGAAAACCTCGGCGCGACTGCTGTCGTTGCTCTCGCTCCTCCAGGCCCGCCGGGACTGGCCGGGAGCGCTCCTGGCCGAACGGCTGGACGTCAGCGCCCGTACCGTGCGCCGCGACGTCGACCGGCTGCGCGAGCTCGGCTATCCGATCGCGGCCTTCAAGGGCCCCGACGGCGGGTACCGGCTCGACTCCGGCGCGGAGCTTCCGCCCCTGCTGTTCGACGACGAGCAGGCCGTCGCCCTCGCCGTGGCGCTGCGGATCGCCACCAGCAGCGGCGCCGGCATCGAGGAGGCCGCGGCGCGGGCGCTGAACACCGTCCGACAGGTCATGCCCGCGCGGCTGCGCCACCGGATCGACGTCCTCCAGGTCACCGCCGTGGAGCGGCCCGCGAGCCGTCCGGCGACTCGGGTGGACAGTGAGGTGCTCATGGCTCTCGGCGCCGCCGTCCACGCTCGCGAGGTGCTCCGTTTCGACTACCCGGCCGCGACTGCGCCGGAAGCCGGTGATGACGGGGACGAGGGCGAGAGCGGGGACGAGGGCGGGGGCGAAGGCGGGGGCGGGGGCGAGCGGGACGCAGGCCGCCCGATGCCCCCTCCCCGGCGGGTGCAGCCCCATCACCTCGTCACCTGGGGCGGCCGCTGGTACCTCGTCGCCTGGGACCTCGATCGCGAGGACTGGCGCACCTTCCGCGCGGACCGGATCAGCCCGCGCGTCCCCACGGGGCCCCGTTTCGCTCCGCGCGAGGTGCCCGGAGGCGATGTGGCCGCCTATGTGGCGGGCAGGTTCCACGGCTCCGGCGCCTCCGGAGACTGGCCCTGCCGCGGCGAGGTGAACCTCGACCTGCCGGCCGCCGCCGTCTCCCGGTACGCACATGACGGATTCGTCGAGGAACTCGGCCCGCACCGCTGCCGGCTCGTGCTGGGCTCGTGGTCCTGGCCCGGACTGGCCGCCACCCTCGGCAGGTTCGACGCCGACATCGAGGTCGTGGGGCCGACCGAGTTGAGGGAGGCCTTCGCGCACTTGGCGCACCGCTACGCGCGCGCCGCGACGAACACTCCCGTCGCACCCGGTACGACCGCCACACCCGCCTCGCCCGACACTCCTGGCGCGGGCACCTGAGTCGCCCCGCGCCTCAAGCGCCACGGCGCACATGCCCCGGCCCTCGTCGCCGCCGGTTCAGCGCCGCCCGCTCCCGCGCGGGTCGATCGGGGTGAGGATCCCCAGCCGGTCCTCGATCGACTGGGCCGCCGCCAGACACAGGTCTTCGCGGAACGCCCGTCCGACGACCTGCACCCCGGTCGGCAGTCCGTCGACCACCCCGGTCGGCACGGCCACGGCGGGTACGCCGGCGAAGCTGGTCACGGTGCACAGCCGCATGGCCGAGGCGACCCGGTCCCGTCCTGCCCTGTCGCGCGACTCCAATCCCGGCTCGACCGGCGGCTCGGTGAACACCGGCCCGATCAACAGCGGGTACGCGTCGAGGAATTCGGCCCAGGAGCGGCGGATGCTCAGCCAGGTGCCCATCAGTTTCATGAACGCGTCGGCGCTCGCGGGCGGGGTCCGTTCCATGGTCATGTCGATGTAGCGGTCCCCGCCGTCCCCGAGCAGCCCGCGCACCGCGGGCCAGGTGGGGGCGAACTCGGTCGCGACGATCCGACCGTACGCGTCGAGCGCCTCGTCGAGCCTCGGCACGTCGGGCACCTCCCGGACGTCGTACCCGGCGTCCCGCAGCACCTCGGCCGCGTCCTCGACGGCTCGGCACACCGTGGGGTGGACCCCGTGGCCGCCGGGGTCCGTCACGACCGCGACCTTCAGGGGCCCCGGGATCGGTGCGCCGTAGGCGGGCACCGGTACGGCGCGCGGGTCGCGCGGATCGGTCCCGGCGAGTACCTCGTAGGCGAGCCTCAGGTCACCCACGGAGCGCGCCAGCGGGCCGTCGGTGACCAGGAACTGTGAGGCCGGGCCCGGGTCGTCGGGGCCCAGCACCCGGTGGTCCGCGGGGAAGCGCCCGCTGGTCGGCTTCAACCCGGCCACCCCGTTGAACTGGGCGGGGATGCGGATCGATCCGCCCGAGTCGTTGCCGAGGCCGAGAGCCGCCATGCCGGTGGCGACGGCCACCCCGTCGCCTCCGCTGGAGCCGCCCGGGGTCCGGTCGGGGTCCCACGGGTTGACGGTGTCCCCGAACAGTTCGCTCCGCGTGTGCATCCCCGCGAGGATGAGGGTCGGGATGTTGGCGTGCCCGACGGGGATGGCGCCCGCCGCGCGCAGTCGCGCCACCGGTGGCGCGTCCGCCGTCGCCACCAGGTCCCGGAAGCGTTCCACACCGAAGGTGGTCGGCACCCCTTCCACGGCGGTGCTCTCCTTGACGGTGAACGGCACGCCCGCGAGCGGACCCAACACCTCACCCGCGGCCCGCCTGCGGTCCGTTCGGGCGGCGGCGGCGCGGGCGCGCTCGGCCAGGATCCGCGTCACGGCGTTCACCCGGGGGTTGACCTCGGCGATCCGCTCCAGATGGCTGTCGACCACTTCGAGGGCGGAGACGTCCGCGCCACGTACCGCCGCCGCCTGCTCGGCGGCCGTCATCCTCCACAGGGCATCCATCACCACGTCTGGTACCTCTTCCCTGAACACGTTCCGATGCATCTGCATCGGAACACTACCCCGGGAATCGATACGAGCGCATCGCATAATGTGTGCCGGGGACCCGGAGCACCGGAAGCACCGGGGGGTCAGGGAGGAGCCGGGCATGCCCAAGCAGGTGGACTACGCGGACCGCCGCCATCTCATCGCCGAGGCCGTCTGTCGACTCGCCGACGAACGCGGACTGGAAGGCGTCACCCTGCGCGACGTCGCCGCCCGCGCGCAGGTGTCGATGGGCGCCGTCCAGCGCTGCTTCCGCACCAAGGAGGAGATGCTCGCCTTCACTCTCGGGCGGGTGGGCGACCGGATCGGCGAGCGCATCCGGGCCCGAGTGGCGGCGAGCCCCGCGCAGTCGGCCGGCACCGCCCTGGGTCACGCGGCCACCGAGATCGCGCTGCTCCGGGAGGAACACCGGGCCGAGGCCCGGGTCTGGCTCGCGTTCGTCGCCCAGGCGGCCGTCAACGAGACCCTCGCGGCCACCCTGAAGGCCAACTACGCGGCCCTGCACGAGGCGTTCACGCACCTCGTCGCGGAGGCCGCCGAGAGCGTCGACGGCCTCGCGCCCCTCGACGCGCCGCCTGACACACCCCTCGCCGCGCCCCTCGACGCGTCGCCTGACACACCCTTCGCCTCGCCCCTCGACGCGTCGCATGAGGCCCGCACGCTCCTCGCCCTCACGGACGGTCTCACCACGCACGTGCTCATCGGCCACCTCACCCCACACGCCGCGCGGGACGTCCTGCACGCCCACCTGGCCAACCTCTGGGCGCGGACCGCGCGGACCGCGCGGCCCACGACCGGCCCCGCGGTCCGTTCCGACCAACCCGACCGCTGACGGGTCGGAAACCGGTCGACGATGATCCAAGGCCGATGAGAGCCTGTCCCGCATGGACGCCGACCCCGTCGACCTCGCGCGACGTCTCACGCGCGATCGGTTCCCCGAAGCACTCGCCGTGGTACTGGCCGGATCCACGACCTCGGGACGGGCGACCCCGAGCAGCGACCTCGACGTCGCGGTGCTCGTCGGGGACGGCGGCGAGACCTTCCGCGAGACCCTCCGTGTCGAGGGACGTGTCGTCGAGCTCTTCGTCCACACTCGTGCCGGCCTCGCGGAACTCTTCGCCGCGGACGTCGCCGGGCGCCGGGCGACCCTGCAGAGCATGTACGCGACCGGACTCGTCCTGGTCGACCACGAGGGAGCGGCGGGGCGCGCCCGGGCGCTCGCCGCGGCGGACCTCGGCGAGGGTCCGCCCCCGTTGGGAGCCGATGCGGTCGAGACCAGGCGGTACCTGCTCACGGACGCCCTGGACGACCTCGGCGACGCGGGTGATCCCTTCGAGCGCCTGGCCGTGGCCGGATACGTGCTGAACGCGGCAGCGGCCCTCCTCCTGGACCACCACCGCGCGTGGGCGGGCGGCGGGAAATGGCTGCCACGACGCCTCCTGGCCGCGGACGCGGAACGCGGATCCGCCCTGCTCGAAGGACACCTGCGGCTGTGTCGATCGCAGGATCCGACGCCGCTCGTCGAAGCCGCCGCTCGGATCCTCGACCTCGTCGGCGGGCCGCTTCGCGAGGGCTACCGCAGAACCTGGCGGGGTGTCGTCGAGTCGGCGGCCGTCGACGCGGGGCGTTGACGGACACCCCACCCCCTACCGGGGCGCGGTGTCCGTACCGGACCCGCCGGCCCGGCCGCCCCGACGCCCGGGCACCGACACCGACGGCTCTGACGGGAGGCGGACGACGAGGCGGGCGCCGCGAGGATTCGGCTCCGCGGCCACGGAACCGCCGTGATGGGCCGCCAGGTCCCGGGCGATGGCCAGCCCCAGCCCGGCCCCGCCCTGATCGCGGCTGCGGGCGTCATCGAGGCGGGTGAACCGTTCGAAGACCCGCTCCCGTTCCGCGGGCGGGATGCCGGGCCCGTCGTCCACGATCTCCAGCACGGCGACCGGCGCGCCGTCCGCGCCCGGCGCGGTGCGCAGCACCACGTCCACCCGCTCCTGCGCGAAGCGTTGGGCGTTGTCGAGCAGGTTGGTGACGATCCGGGTCAGCCACAGTTCGTTGCCGGTGACCCGGACGCCCGCGGTGAGGACCGTACCGACCGGGACCCGGTCGCCGACGCGGGCCTCGACCACGTCCCGGACGAGTTCGGTGAGGTCCAGGGGCACGGTCGGCACGGGCTGCGCGGCGTCGATCCGGGCAAGGAGGAGCAGGTCGGCCGCGAGTTGCTGGAGCCGCTCGACGTCTTCCAGCGCGCCCCCGATCAGCTCGGGCCACAGGTCCGGGTCCCGGACCGCCATGGCCACTTCCAACTGGGTCCGCAGTACGGTGATGGGGCTGCGCAGTTCGTGGGACGCGTCGGCGATGAACCGCCGCTGACGGATCCCGGACGCCTCCAGTCGGTCCAGGGTGGTGTTCATCGTCTGCGCCAGGCGGGCGACCTCGTCACGCGTGGGCGGCACGGGGACCCGGCGGTGCAGGTCCCGGTCGGAGATCTCCGCGACCTCGGCGCGGATCTCCTCGACGGGGCGCAGTGCCCGGCCGGTGACGCGCCAGGTGACGAGGGCGACGGTCGCGAGGAGGAGGGGCATGCCGATCGCGAGCGCGGCGGTGGTGGTGTCGTCGGCGGCGTCGGCGGCGCGCAGCGAGGCTCCCGCGTAGACGGTGACAATCCCGTCGGGGGTGTCGACGACGACCTGGGCCACCCGCACACGCTGTTCGCGGCCGAACGGTCGGTCCTTCCAGGTGTGCAGGCGCAGCCCCGGGCGCTGGGGCACCGGGGTGACGGGGTCGGGGTCGGGCACGGGGGCGACGGGGTCGGGTCCGGCGCGGAAGGGGCCGGGTGCGGCGAGTGGTCGGGGGCTGGAGAACAGCACGGTGCCGTTCGCGGCGACCACTTGGAGAAACTCGACGCCGGGGGCGAGGGGCCGGACCCGTCCCAGGTTGCCGGTGGCGGCGAGCGCGGCCACCGACTCGGCCTGTTGCCGGGCGTCGTTCTCCGCGTTGCGCAGCAGGTTGTTCTCCAGCAGACCGATCAGGGCGAACGAGGCCGCCGTCAGGGCGGCGGCGACCACCAGGCTCGCGGCGACGGTGGCCCGGGCCCGTACCGTGGTCGGCCACCAGCGCCGCGACACGACCCACCGCCCCACCCACCGCACCGGGCGGCGCACCGCCGGGAACCGTCGCGACCTCGGAGGGTGGAACGGGCTCGGGAGGTGGCGCGGTCTCGGCGGGACGATCGGCTTCAGGAGTGGGCCCGGGGAGGGCTGCGGTTCAGCCACCGTCCACCGCCAGGCGGTAGCCCGCGCCCCGCACGGTCTCCAGCGCGGCCCGTCCGAACGGCGCGTCGATCTTGCGCCGGACCGCGCTCACGTGGACCTCCACTACGTTGGGGTCGCCCTCGAAGGCGCTGTCCCAGACCTGTTCCAGGATCTCCCGTTTCGGCACCACCTCGCCCGGGCGCCGGGCGAGACACTCCAGGACCGCGAACTCCCGTGCCGTCAAACGGATCTCCGTACCGGCCCGGGAGCACACGTGTCGCGCCGGATCGACGAGAAGGTCTCCGAATTCGAGGGTCTGGGGGGTGCGTCGGCCGGTACGTCGGCCCAGCGCGCGGAGTCGGGCGACGAGCACGAGGTAGGAGAACGGCTTGGAGAGGAAGTCGTCCGCGCCCGTGTCCAGCGCCTCCGCCTCGTCGTACTCGCCGTCCTTCGCGGTGAGCATCAGGATCCCGGCCTCGTTGCCGGCCGCCCGCAGGCGGGAGCAGACCCGGTAGCCGTTCAGGCCGGGCAGCATGATGTCGAGCACGATCAGGTCGTAGTCGTGCTCGGTGGCCATCCACAGTCCCTGCGGCCCGTCGAAGGCCACGTCGACGGAGAAGCCCTCGGACTGGAGCCCCCGTTGCAGGGCCACGGCCAGCCGTCGTTCGTCCTCCACCACCAGTACGCGCATGCCGAACAGGGTCTCAGGCCCGGCGGCCGGCTTGCTGAAGGGGTCTTCAGGCGGCTTCAGGTGGGCTTCAGGTGGGGTCGCGCAAGCTCTGGACGCACCGGCCGCGGTGGCCGTTCGTCTTGAGGAGTCGCAGGCATGTCCCAGTCCGTCCCACCCTCGCCCCAGCCCGACCCGACCGTCCGGCCCGACAGCGGCGCCCAGGCGGCACCCACCGTATCGACCGACCGCTCTCAGGTCCTCGGGAACGCCGCGGAGACCGCTCCCCGGGACCGCAAGGGGCTCGCCCGGGTCGTCCCGCGGGGCAGGGGAGCCCGTTGGGCCGTGGCCGGCGCGGCCGTGGTGCTGGTCGGCGGCGCGGCGGCGGTCACGGCCGTCGCCGTGTCCGAACACCACCAGGACCGGCGCCCCGTGGGGATCCTCGGGCCGTGGATCCACGACGGGGACGGCGAGGAGCACGCCTTCCCGGGCCGCCCCGGGGAGCGGCGGGCCGGCGAGCGGCAGTCGGGGAGGGAACGCGCTGTCCCGGCCCTGCCCGGCGGCGACGAGGACACCGGCGGGCGGGTGACCACCCCGAGGGCGGCGCCGGCGCCGCTGCCCTCGCTGGCCGCGAAGGACGCGGTCGAGAAGGCGACCGGCGCGGTGAGCGGCGGCTCGGTGGAGAGCCTGCGCGTCGTCGGGCAACAGGGCGGTGGCAGCGCGTGGCTGGCCGTCGTCATCGGGCCCGATGGTGTCCGGCACGCCGTCACCCTGTCCGGCACGGACGGCACGGTCACCGGCAACACGGTCACGGGCGAAAGGGGCACGAGCGAAAGAGGCACGGGCGACAAGGTCGCCCCCGGCCGCTGACCTTCCCTCGCCGGCGGACAGCGGGCCCGCAGGCCCCTGTCCTCCGGCACCGGGACCCGTCGCGTACGTGCCCGGGGCCCGTCCCGTACGTGCCCGGGACCCGTCCCGTACGTGCCCGGGGCCCGTCCCGTACGTGCCCGGGACCCGTCCCGTACGTGCCCGGGGCCCGTCCCGTACGTGCTGGGGACCCGTCGCGTACGTGCCCGGGCCCGTCGCATCCGTGTGTCAACGGGGTCCGCACGTTGCCGGGTTCCGGCATGGACGCCTCATCGGTGCGTCCGAGTGAGCGGCCGGCGCGCCCGACGCGCATCGCCGTGACCCGCCGACTCCGCGGCGGGTCAGGTGAACGCGGCCCGCGTGTCGGGTCAGTGACCGATCGCCTCGAGGTGTCGGTGGAGCGCCGCATGGCCCTCGGGCGTGGGGTGGAGCCCGTCGGCGAGGAGTTCGGGGCTGTCCCGCAGCGGCTCCCACATGTCGAGGAAGTCGACGTGGTTGTCCTCGGACCAGGCCCTCAGGGACTCGCGCAGGCCCAGGGCTCGTTCCCTGGTGAAGCGAAGACCCTCGTGGTCGCGGACGCGTTCCTCGTCGATCCACGCCGGTCCCGCGAGGACCAGACGCGCGTTGCGGTCGAGGGCGGCGGCGGCCAGTGCCCCGAGGCTCTCCGTGAGGTGTGGCGGCCCGGCGTCGGGTCCGGGCCGTGAGGGGGCGAGGGGCCGGGCCGAGTCGTTGATGCCGGCGGCGACGAGGAGAGTGTCGGGCAGGCGTGCGTCCAGGAGCCCCGGGCTCTGCTCGGCGACGTCGGTCAGGGTGCTGCCGGGGACGGCCAGGTTGAAGACCCGGTGGGCGGTCTCGTTCCGTGCGATGTGGGTGGCCGCCAGGCGGGCCGCCCAACCTCCCCGAGGGTCACAGCGTCCGTAGGCGATGCTGTCGCCCACGATCACGATGCGCTCCGCGGCACGCAACGGCTTCGCGTCGAGGTAGGCCCATACGGTCTCCCCCGAGGAGAGCCGGACGCGTCGGCGGGTGTAGTCGTCGACCTCGTAGGCGTCGGCCGCTGCGAGTTCCCGGTCGGTGAGGTGCAGCACGGCGCCCTCGACGGTGGCGCCGAATCCGCGTTCCAGGGTGAGGTGTACGTCCAGGCCGCTCGCGGCGATCACGGCCTGGTCGGTGATCGGCAGGGGCCGGGTCGTGTGGCCGGCCAGGGACGCCGGGGTGGTGGGCACGGCTCGACCGAAGAGAGCGGTCTGGACCCGCTCGTCCATCAGCGTGCCGAAGGAGAACAGGGTGTGGGCGCGGGTGCCGGTCACTGTGAGATGGGTGCCTTCTCGTCAGGGAGGGAGGCGACTCACCCTAATGGCCGCTCCGGAACGCGACGACCGGGAGGGCGCCACTCATCGCCCCGCGGCCTGTGGGGCGTACGGCGGAGCACGGCCCTCGACCCTCGACCCTCGACCAACACCCAACGGCGCGAGACGATCATCGGCGCGGATCACGCGGCGCGGATCACGCGGCGCGGATCACGCGGCGTCGGCCGCCGAACCCCGGCCGTTGTCCAGTGGGTTGCGAATCGCGTGCACCAGTGCGGCCACGAGGTTCGCGCGCTCGGCCATGGCGCCGATCACCAGGTACTCGTGGTCCGCGTGGGCACCACCGCCGACCGCTCCGAGGCCGTCGAGCGTGGGCACCCCCAGCGCGGCGGTGAAGTTGCCGTCGCTTCCGCCGCCGACCGACCTGCCTTCGATACCCGGGAGCAACCGCTGTGCCACCGCGAAGAGTTCGGCTGACGCCGACACGGGCATCGGGGGCCGGCCGACCGCCCCCTCGACCCTGATCTCCGCCTCGTCCAGGTGCGGGGCGAGCGCCGCGAACGCGGCCTCGACGCGCTCCTTCTCGGCGGTCGACTCGACCCGTACGTCTACGACGACGGTCGCCTCGGCGGGGACGACGTTGTCCAGGGTGCCCGCCGACGCGACCGTCGGGGTGACCGTGGTTCCGATGTCGGGTCGGCTCAACTCCGCGATGCGCAACACCTGGTGTGAGGCTTCGATGAGCGCGTTCACCCCGGCCGCGGGTTCGAGGCCCGCGTGGGAGGCCCGGCCCGTGATGGAGACCCGGAAGGTGCCGCAGCCCTTGCGGCCGGTCTTCAGCCCTCCGCCGTCGGCCGCGCCCTCGAAGACGAGCACGGCGCCGCACGCGAGGGCTCTTTCCTCGATGAGCGTGCGCGAGGAGCCGGAGCCGACCTCCTCGTCGGCGGTCACCAGGATCTCTACGCCCGACCGGTCGTCGAGCGTCGCGAGGCCGTGAACGGCCTGCACCAGTCCACCCAGCATGTCGAAGACCCCGGGGCCGGTCGCGTGCCCGTCCTCGACCGCGAACGGGCGGCGGTCGAGCGTACCGAGGGGAAACACGGTGTCGTGGTGGCCGAGGATCAGCACGCGGGGTTTGCCGCCGCCCGACCAGTGGACGTGCGGTCCGGCCTCGCTCTCCACGAGGACGGCCCGCCCGCCGAGACGGCTTTCGACGAGAGCGGCGACGGCATGGGCCGATGCCGTCAGGGCGTCGACGTCGCGCGACGGGGACTCGACCTCGACGAGCTTCCTGAGGTCCTCGATCATCGCGTCGACACTCACGCCCGCGCTCTGGTGCATCGTCATGTGCGCAAGATTAGCCGGCCCGCCGAGACGGGCACCCATACCCCCGTGACCGACGCGGGCGCCCACGCCGCCCGCCAGGTCGCCGCCCCCGGTCGACGCCCGCCCGGTCGACGCCACCTCAGTCGAGGACGGCGATGGCCTCCACCTCGACGAGGTGGTCGGGCACGTCCAGCGCCGCGACCCCCACCAGCGTGCCCGGTGCCACCGGGGTGACGCCCAGTTTCGCCGCCGCCCGGGCCACGCCCTCCAGGAACGAGGGCATCTTGTCGGGCGTCCAGTCGACGACGTGGACGTTCAGCTTCGCCACGTCGTCGAAGGAGCCGCCGACCTCGGCCAGGGCGGTGGCGACGTTGAGGTAGCACTGCTCGACCTGGGCGGCGAGGTCCCCTGCTCCGATCGTGACCCCGTCGGCGTCCCAGGAGACCTGCCCGGCGATGAAGACCAGCCTCGAACCGGTCGCGATCGAGACCTGCCGGTAGACGTCGATCTTCGGAAGTCCGTCGGGGTTCACCAGGGTGATGGCCATGTTGCCCGCCTCTCGTCGCGCGGGCTCACAAACTCCCGCGCACTCGATCTCTTGTGGTTACTCGGGAACCGTAGGAGAGTGTGCGCTGACATGGAAGAACGCACTTTTCAGTGACTGAGGAACCTCATGGTGACCCAGCAGTTCAGCGGCTCGCCCGACGAAGCGGACCTGACGCGCGCGGACTCCCTCGCGCGCGAGATCTTCTCGGACATCGCCAACAAGTGGGCCTTGTTGATCATCGACGTGTTGGCGGAACGGACCCTGCGCTTCAGTGAGCTGCGGGGTGAGATCCAGGGCATCAGCCACAAGATGCTCACCCAGAACCTGCGCATGATGGAGCGCTACGGCCTCGTCGACCGGTGCGTGCACCCCACCGTGCCGCCCCGGGTCGAGTACACCCTCACCGAGCCGGGTCGCGCCCTGCGGCAGACGGTCCACGGCATGTGCGACTGGACCCACCAGTACCTCGGTCACATCGAGGCGTCCAGACACCGCTTCGACGCCTGACGCTCGAAGTCGCTCCGTCGTCCCCCTCTCCCTCTCCACGAGAGCGGCGACCTCACGAGAGGGCGGCGAAGGCCGCGACGGAACAGACCAGGCCGCTGCCGATCATGACGATCAGCGCGATCGTGGCCAGGACGCCGCCGGGCGCGTCCGGGCGGGGGCCGAGACGGATCGGTACCCGACCGCCCGGATCGCGGGTCACCTCCACCGACTCGCCCACGTCCGGCGCCCCGGCCCCCATCAGTTGCAGGCGCCGCACCCCGGCCTCGTCCGGGAGTCGCACATCGATGGACGTGACCTTGTCGTAGACGCCGCCGAGAGGGTCGGACGTACGGATCCACCCGGTCACCACGGCCCGCGCGGTCACGCCCCGGTCGTGCATCGTCTCTTCCTCGCGCATGTCGGTCCGGATCCAGGTCAGCGCCAGCCACGCCACGTTCATGACCAGCAGGGCCGCCACCGCGATCATGGCGTCGCGCTTGGCCAACCAGGCCACGCCCGCCCACTGGGCGACCACCGCGCAGACGAAGATCAAAACCGCGGACCGGCCGCCGCTTCCCGCCCACACGGCCCACGCGGACCCGTACGCCGCCGCGGCCGGAACGACCAGCAACAGGATCCGACCGCCGGCCGACAGCGCCTTCCTCACCATCCGTGCCCCCACCCCGCCCAACGGCCCCCGTGCGTTGTGGCCTTGACCTACCCCGCCTCCGCGACGCGCACCCCTGCCCCGCCGGCCGGGCGCCCCGGAAGTGGCAGTGCACCGCTCGCGGCGGTTGACTGGCTTCGAGGGCAGCCGCACGCCTTCCGCCCCCTGGAGGTCCCCATGACCACCCACGCCACGGCCTTCGACCCCACCCGTACGGCCCACCTCAACGGACGGTTCGCCCCCGTCACCGAGGAGGTGGACGTCGTCGACCTCGACGTCGTAGGGGAGCTGCCCCACGATCTCGACGGCCTCTACCTGCGCAATGGCCCCAACCCGCGCTTCACCCCGATCGGGTCCTACCTGTACCCCATCGACGGCGACGGGATGCTGCACGGCGTGTGGCTCTCCGGGGGCCGCGCCCGCTACGGCAACCGCTTCGTGCGCACCCCCGCGATCCTCGCGGAGGAGAAGGTGGGCCACGCCCTGTGGGGCGGGCTGGAATCCATGATCACGCCCGGTCCGGACGTCGTCGGCCCCGACCTCGCCCACACCTTCAAGAACCTCCCCGACATCAATGTCGTCCGGCACGCGGGGCGCCTGCTCGCCCTGGCCGAGTCCGACTGCCCCTTCCGCATGGGCCCCGACCTGGAGACGCTCGGCAAGGAGACGTTCGACGGGCGACTCCCGGCCGGCATCACCGCCCACCCCAAGATCGACCCGGCCACGGGGGAAATGGTCGTCTTCTGCTACGCCCTCGAACCTCCCTACCTGACCTGGTCCGTCGTCAACCCCGACGGGACGGTGGGGCGCGGCCCGACCCCGATCGACGGGGTGGACGAGCCGCTGATGATCCACGACATGGCCCTCACCTCCCGCCATCTCGTCCTCGTCCTGGCGCCGGCGTTCTTCGACATCGCGGGCGCCATGCGGGGCGGCTCGTTCCTGGCCTGGCGTCCCGAGCGGGGCACCCGCATCGCGCTCGTCCCGCGCGACGGGGGCCCGGTGCGCTGGGCGAGCGACGAGGCGTTCTGGGTCTGGCACACCGTGAACGCGTACGAGGACACGAGCGACGGCGGCATCGTCCTCGACTACGTCCAGTGGCCCGAGCTGTCGCTCGGCCAGGACCCCGTTCGGGGCTCCACCGCGCATCGCGGTCTGACCCGGGCCGTCATCGACCCCGTGGCGGGAACCGTACGACGCACACAGCTCGACGACGCCTGCGTGGAGTTCCCCCGCGTCGACGACCGTCTGCTCACCCGACCCCACGACACGATCGCCGTCGCGTCCGTCAGCGGACGCACCGACGGACTGCTTCCCGGGGAGTACGACGCCCTGCGGTGGTACACCGGCGACGGCGCGGGCCTCGGCGCACTGGACTGGGACGCGGGAGACCTGTCGGTCGGCGAGCCCGTCTACGCGCCGACGCCCGGCACCCGCGACACCGGACACGGTTACTGGCTGACCTTCGCCACCGACCGCACCGACGGCACCAGCCTGCTTCTCGTCATCCCCGCCCACGACCCCGCGCAGGGCCCCTGCGCACGGATCCGGATCCCGGTCCGCGTGCCGCTCGGTCTCCACGGGGCCTGGTTGCCCACCGAGGAGTAGCGGACCGGAGCGCGGGCCGGGCCGGCGTCCGCCCGCTCCGGAAGCAACGAAGGACGTCGGCGTACTGGCCGATGCCTGGGTCGACGGCGCCACGGTCCTCTACGTGGGCAAGGCCTCGGCGGGCAAGGACGGCCGGCGCGGGCTCCGCAAGAGGCTCGACGAGTACCGGCGACACGGCGCGGGCTTACCGGTGGGCCATTGGGGCGGACGCCACCTCTGGCAACTGCGCGACTCGGCCGGCCTGCTCGTCGCGTGGCGGTCCACACCCGATGAGAATCCGGGCAGCGCCGAGGCGTCCCTGATCGCCGAGTTCCTCGCGGTCCACGCCGCCCGCCCCTTCGCCAACCGCAACAAGGGCTCCGCCACGTAGCGTTCTCGCCGGGACACCGGCAGGGACACCGGCCGGGGCCTTCGGGCTCCGGAGGCAGGGGGCCGGGGGCAGGGGGCAGGCGTAGCGACCGTGGTCCTCCGACGCCCCACCAGAAACCCTGCGGCTCCACCTCGGAGGCCTCGCGGGTCATCGACCGCCCCTCACCGCGCGCCGAGTTGCCAACCCACCCTGATTGTCGTCTAGGATGGTGATCACCTTGAAGGGGATCGGCCACGGACCGAACCTCCTCATGCGTGCGGATGTAGTTCAGTAGTAGAACGTCCCCCTTCCAGGGGGAAAACGCAGTGTGCGATCCCTGCCATCCGCTCCACTTCACCCCCGCCACCCAGTGGCTCCCGCCCGGTCGGACGACGTCCTTGTCATGGGACCTCCCGTCAAGGGCATCGGCGGCGCCCGCATCCGTACCGGATCACACCCGCCCCACTCTCCCGTTCGGCCACGCCAGGACACCCCCTCACCCTCCGCGCCCCCGGCGCGCGCGGCTTCGCATCGCGCCCCCGCCCCTGGCGGAAGGTGGCGGCCAGTGGCGGATTGACCGACGCACGTGACCACCCCGGACGCCTGACGGTTGAAACGCGTATGAAGTCCGAACCGGCCGCGTTCTCGCGGGCACCCCTCGACGGCGAACTCTGGCGCGACGTGTTGACCCACCAGGACACCTGTGCGTGCCGGCACCAACCCCAACCCGCGGCATCGACGCCTCCCGCCCCCACCACGGGCCGGTCAGCCGTCGACAACAGGGCGACGGGGCTGGCCCGTCACGGCATGCTCGCCCTCTCCACGCTCACGGTCATCGCCGCCATCGTCACCGTCACCACCAACTGAGCGGGCGGGCCGGGCCGGTGGGGATGGCCATGGGCGAGCCCGGCCCGATCGGCGCCACGGGCACCGGCACCACAGCGGCCGGTGATACAGCCGGCGGCGCTACAGGGAACCGAAGTCGGGAACGGTCAGCGAGCCGTCCTCGGCCAAGGGGAAGCCCGGGTTGTGGGCGATCTCCCACGGATGCCCGTCGGGATCCGTGAAGTATCCCGCGTAACCCCCGTAGAACGTCGCCGCGGCCGGTTTGGTGACAGTGGCGCCCGCCTCTCGCGCCACCGAGATCAGCGCGTCCACCTCCTGCGGGGAACGCACGTTGTGAGCCAGGGTGATACCGCCGAATCCGGTTCCCCGGCCGTCGGCGAGGCCGCTGTCACGCGCGAGTTCCTCGCGACCCCAGAGCACGAATCCGAGGCCGCCGGCCTGGAAGAAGACGGTCTCCTCGACCTCTTGCCCACGCCACCCCAGGCTCTCGTAGAACGCCCGGGCGCGACCGAGGTCCGTGACGCCCAAGGTGATGAGACTGACACGCTGTTCCATGAACGGAAGCTAGCACGGCCCCGGGACGACACCGGGGAGGGAACACGGACCCGCGCGACGGGGTCCGCGCGGGAGGAACGGGCCACCCGCGCGTGGCGGACGGTCACATTCCGCAGCGACGAGGCGTGTCCCCCGCCCTCGCAGAATCGTTCTTCCGTCATGATCACCACGCCCGACCCGGCGACCTCCGCCCCCGGCGCTCCGCCGTCCCGCCCCTTGCGACCCCACCCGCCCGCGCGAGGCCGCGGCGACGCCCCTCGGGCCCGGGCGTGAACGGCCCGCCCGCCTGCCAGGGCTGCTCGCACCCCTTGTACACGGTCTGCACGCGGGAGTCCGGCGAGGGAACGACGGCCGCGCAGTGGGAAGTCGACCACGCCTATCCCGGCCGGTGCGCGTACACCCCCATGTTCCCGCTGACCGGATCCGCCGCCGACGTCCACGACCTCCCTCACGCGGAACACGTCCTGCGCCACCGCGACTGAACGCTCCCGGGTGCGCGCGCCGACCACCCGGGACCCGACGACGCACCCGCCCGCGCACCCCCCACCCCCCTCACACCACACGACACGCCTCACGCCTCACGCCTCACGCCTCGGTGAGCCTGCGTTCCAGTTCCTCAAAACCTCGACTTTGGTGGAGGTCAAGGGGTGGCAACGGGTCCAGGAATGTTCAGGGAGTTCGTGTGCGGGGACGTTCCAGACCCGCCACCGCCCATTTCGCCCGAGTGGACAGCCGGCTGAGCGCCTTCGCCGACTCCTTGCCGATGGTGTCCAGCAGGCGCCTGGCGTGTGCCATCGTCTGACGCGCGACTTCGGGTCACCCGCCTCCACGGCGGCGCGCCGGACCCGGCGAGCACCACATGGGTTGACGCTCCCTGGGCTGTCACCGTGCTCCGTTCGTGCGGCACTGGCCAGACGTCGAGTTGGTCGAGGCACCAGCGCCGGATGAGTTCCCTGCCCGCCGCACTGCGATGGATCGAGTCCACCGGTCGAGTATCACGCCCACCCCTCACCCCCCACCCCCACTTACCGGCCTCCTTTTGCCGGCCCTCCCGGCACGGACCCGTGCGCCGCGGACCCCGCTCGCGGGCCCTGGACCACCCGGTCGACATCGAGGGCCCGTGATCGTCTCGGGCTCCGTACAGGTGGCTGAAACACCCTCATTGCACGCCCACTTGGCGCGTGCGGTTGTTTGGCGAACGCCTAACCGAGTAGGGGTACAGACGTGCGTCCGCCGTTCCCTGTCGTGCTCTAGTTGCCCCTGGTCCGTACACCGTGTCACCCCGTACGGATCGTCCCCCGACGCCGCCGCGGCACCACGCGGCGTCCCCCTCGACCCCGGGAGCACCATGTCCCCGATCCTCTTCGTCTATGCCAAGGGCGGCCCTCCGCTGGAGTACGCGATACCGAGAATCGCGGCCCATGCCGACGTCCATGTCCTGGCGCTCGCACCACTGCCTCGAACCACCGAGTCCGTCTGGCTGCCCGCATGCGCGTCGATCACTTCCGTGCGGCCCCGCGAGGGGGTGGAACTGGTCGATCTGATCTGTTCCCACGCGCGCCGCGTCGGCGCCGCAGCGGTGCTGACGCTGTCGGAGTACGCGGTGGTGGCCGTGGCCCACGCCAGTCTGCGGCTCGGGCTGCGCGGCGCCGGCGAGCGGGTGGCCGGGGCCCGGGACAAGCGCCTGATGCGCCGGATCTGGCGTGACGCGGGGGTGCCGGTACCGGGGTTCACGGAGGTCCACGCGCCGGAGGACATCGCGACCGCCTTCGAGGAACTGACGCCGCCACTGCTGCTGAAGGCCGCCTGGAGCGCGGGCTCCACGGCCCACCTCACCGTGTGGAACGAGCAGCAGGCCGAGGAGGCGTGGAAGACCGGCCGTTCCGTCATGGAGGCCTCGTCCGCCCAGGGATACGCGGAACTGCACGCCGCGGACGAGGGCGTGAGCGACTTCCTGCTGGAGGAGATCGTGACCGGCGAGGCCTCCGACTGGTTCGACGAGGCCGGTTGGGGCGACTACGCGAGCGTGGAGGGGATCGTCGCCGACGGCCGGTACCACCCGCTGTGCATCACCGGCCGGATGCCCACCATCGCGCCCTTCACCGAGCGCGCGAGCCTGGCTCCGGCGGCTCTCCCGGACGCCCTTCAGCGCCGGATCGAGGAGGTGTCGCGCGCCGCCGTCGACGCGCTCGGGCTCGACACCTGTGCCACTCACACCGAGATCAAACTCGGTGCGGACGGTGCCATGTGGCTGATCGAGACGGCGGCCCGGTTCGGCGGGGTGATGACCACACGGCAGGTGGAGACCGTCTTCGGCCTCGACATGATCGGCATGCTGGTCCGCGAGTTGCTCGGCCGGGACGTCGACTACCCGCGGCGGATGCTGACGGAGGGCGAGGGTGCGGCCGGGTCGCTCGTCGTCCTCGCCGTGGATCCCGAGGGGCGGCCCTGGAGCGAACTCCCGACCTGGGACTTCGAGGCGGTCGACTGGCCCGCCCTGCTCGCGCCCGGTTCCCGCGTCGAGTTGGTACGGGAGCACAGCCTCCCGCCGGGCAGTCGGGTGCCGGTGTACGAGGAGGCGGGAGGAGCGAACTCCATGGCGGCGCTGTGCTTCCTCACCGCCGAGTCCGGGTCGGAGCTGCTGGCCGACTGCGGCCGGATCCTCGCGGCGCTGCCGCACGCCCTCGGTGCCACGTCCGCCGACCGCTCGACGCCCGGGAGCGCCGCATGACGAACGCCGGCACCACCACACCCGTACCGTCCCCCCGGGGCGCCGCCGTGGACACCCTGCTCACGCTGCCCCTGTTCGAGCAGTTGGCCGGGGTGCTGGGCGGGCACCCGTACGTGAAGGTCGTCGTCGACCGGGAGCAGGGCCTCTGGCACGTCCTGGACAGCGCCGTGCACTCCTTCCACGTCAACTACATAGCCACCGAGGTCGTGGGACTGACCCTGGAAGAGCTCGACGCCCGGCTCGACCGGTTCAACCACGACGTGTACCAGGATCCCGAGCGACGGTTCCTGCTCGGCGTGCTGTCCCTGCACTCCCGGGGAGGCCCGGAGCAGGACGAGCCGTTCATGGTCCTGGAGACCACCGAGGCCGACACGATGGGCGCGGACCTGCTGATCGAGTTCCACGCCTTCGTACGGGCCCACCTCGACCCCGCGCTGGAACTGCTGGTCAAGCCGGCCAACCACGGGCAGGAGAACGCCCTCGCGGCGGTGCCCGAGACCGTGGTGCCCCGTGCCCGGGGTCACGCGTTGTCCGCGACCGCGCCCTTCGTGCCGTTGACGCTCGCCTCGGCGACCGGCCGGCTGCGCGCGTTCGCCTCCGGCGAGGAGTACCGGGCCGCGCGCGCGGACCTGACCTGGTACGACATCGTTGCCATGCCGGTCGTCCCCGATGACATTCCGCGCCTCGCGGGGCTGCTCAACGCCCTGCCCACCACCCCGCTGTCGCACACCAACATGTTGGCGGCCGGCTGGGGCATCCCCAACGCCATCGTCCGGGGCATCCTCGACACGATCGCCGACGAGAAGCTGGACGGTGCCTGGGTCCGTTACGAGGTCACCGCCGAGAACTTCGTCGTCGAACGCGCCGAGGAGCCGGCGGACCTCACGGAACCGACCTGGCACACGCAGCGGGTCCGGCTCGACGCCCCGCACGTGACGGACGTACCGCTCGTGCCGCTGTCCGCGTTGCGTGCCCGCGACCGCAACCGCTACGGCACCAAGGCGGCCAACCTGGGCGAGCTGCACCACGTACTGCGCCACGGCTCCGGCCGGCTGACCGGCTACTACTCCGTGCCGCGCCCGCCCCGGGCCGATCTGCTCGGTCACCTGGCCGCCCGGCTGCGGATGCCCGCCGACGGTGATCTCGCCCAGTACGCCGGGGAGTTCCTGGCCCGGCACGTCCAGGCGCCGGCGGGCATCGCCGTGCCGTTCTCCGTCCAACAACGCTTCCTGGACTCCTCGCCCGCCGTGCAGCAGAGCATCGGCAAGCTGAAGATGGCCCTGGAGCTGAACGCCATGGACGCCGTGGACACGGTCTGCGTCCAGTTGCAGCACCTGGTGCGCACCCTCCCGGTGCCCGAGGACCTGGTGCGGGCCCTGGACACCCAGTTGGTCGAGCACCTGGCGGGCACGAGTCGCTTCGCCGTGCGGTCCTCGTCGAATGCCGAGGACCTGCCGGGCTTCTCCGCGGCCGGCATCTACGAGTCCCACACCAAGGTCACCGATCTGCCGGGGCTGTTGGACGCGATCCGTCAGGTGTGGGCCTCGCTGTTGTCCCCGCGCAGCGTGCGGCTGCGCCATCAGGCCGGCATCTCGCTGGACGACACGTACATGGGGGTGATCGTCCAGCGCTACGAGCCGTCCCCGCTCGGAGGCGTCATGGTGACCTGCAATCCGACCAACCGGGCCGACTTCCGGAACGTGTACCTCAACTGTGCGCACGGTTCCACGGCCGACGTGGTCGACGGCCGGACGATGCCCCTGCAGTACCTGTACAACACCGTCGAGGGCGGCGGTCGCACGCTCTCGCTCGGGGCGGCCGAGCAGGACCTGGACCTGGAGACGCAGGCCCATCTGGGCCGGCTGGCGCTTGCGGGCCGCCTGCTCCAGTCCCATTTCGCCGCGGACTACACCTTCGCCGGGCCGCTCGACGTCGAATGGCTGCTCGGGCCGGGAGGCGCGCTCCACATCCTCCAACTCAGGCCCTACAGCGCCTGATCCCGCCCGCGCTCCCCCGCGTTCCGCCCCTTCCGAAGGTCACTCCCATGCCCCTCTCCCTGCGTGCGCGCGTGAAACGCCGCGTCCGCCCGCCCGCCGCGGTGCTCCGTGTGATCCGCCTGAACAACGGCTTCCAGCTCCTGTTCAACCTGCTGTGGTGGATGCCGGTCTTCTACCAGTACCAGAAGCAGGCGGGTCTTTCGGACAGCCAGATCTTCGGCATCCAGAGCGTCTACTACGTGGCGTTCTGCCTGTTGGAGATACCCACCGGCTTCATCGCCGACCGCATCGGACAGCGCCGTTGCATGCAGCTCGGGGCGGCCGTGATGACGGCGGCGAACCTCGTCCCGGTCGCCTGGCCCTCCTTCGTGGGCTTCATGGCGCACTTCCTGGCCATCGCCGCCGCCCGCTCGCTGGTCTCCGGAGCGTCCAGCGCGTACCTGTACGAGTACCTGCACGAGCACGGTGCGGGAGAGCACTACGTCCAGGCCGAGGGGACCGCCCGGGCGATCGGCCTGTGGGCGAAGATCGCCTGCTGGCCACTGGTCGGCGTCCTGATGCACGTCTGGCACCAGGCCCCGTACGTGCTGACCGCGCTCTCCACGCTCGGCTCGCTGGCCTGCGCCGCGGCCCTCCCCGCCATCGCGGAGCGGCACGGCGGAACGCGGCCGCCCGCGGAACGCGTCGGGCTCCTCGACTCGGCCCGCCAGGCCCTGAAGGTGCTCGGGACCTCGCGGTCGCTCGGACCGCTGATGGTGCAGGGCGTGGCCATCTTCACGCTCGGGCGCATCTGCCAGGTCAACCTCTTCCAACCGTTGCTGCTGGAGAAGGACCTCCCCGTCGCCGATCACGGTGCGGTGCTGTCGGCGATGACGATCGCGGAGGCCGTGGGATCGGCCCGGACCGGCTGGTTGCGCGGCAGACTTTCCGACACCTCGGTGGTGACCGTGCTGAGCGTGGTCATGGCGCTCACTCTCGCGGCCACCACCCTGTCGGGGGCGCCGGCCACGATCGTGTGGCTGTGCGTGTTCGCCGCCGCGGCGGGTCTGGCGTACCCGGTGCAACGCAACCTGATCAACGCGGCCATCCCGCCGACCCCGTACCGGGCGACCCTGCTGTCGGTGGAGTCCATCATCGACCGCGGTGTGTGTGCGCTGGTGGCGCTGGCCGTCGGTGCCTACCTGGCGGCGGACCGCCTGGACGCGCTCCTCGTGCACGCGGCGGTGGGCACGTGCCTGCTGCTGCTCGTCGTGGGCGTCGTCCTGTGGCGGCTGCGTCGTGACGGGGTGCGGCAGGCCGTCGGTCAGCCCTGACAGGGCGCGACGGCGGCGCGCGGGGGCCACACCCCCGTGTCGAGGATGCCGAGGGTGTAGGCGCGGGCCACGAGGGCGGGGCGTGATTCCGCGTCGAGTGCTCCGCGGAGCCGGCGCAGGTGGTAGTCCAGCGCCTGGCGCGAGAGGCCCAGGTCGGTGGCGATGGCCCCGTTGGAGCGGCCGGCCGCCATCAGGGAGAGGACCCGCAGTTGCACGGGGCTCACCCGGGCGGGGGCGTCGAACCCGACGCTCAGCGAGGTCAGTACGGCAGAGACCCGGTCGGGAGCGCCCTGGCGCCTGACCACCGCGAGATCGGCCCGCAGGACCTTGCTCTCCCCCGAGGCCGTGGCGCAGACCACGGAGCACGTGCGCCGGGACGCCTTTCCGGTGACCAGGTCCACCCAGGCGCCACGCACCGTCCGGGCGTCACCGCGCAGGTGTCCGAGGGCGCGGGTGCCCTCCAGGGAGGCGCGGTCGCCCCCGAGCAGTTCGGCGACTCCTCCGCTGACCCGCTGGATCCGGCCGCGCAGGTCCAGGGTCACGATGGCCAGCCCCGAGCGCTCCCACAGGGCGTGGAGTTCCTCGGCGGCGACGGCCTTGTCCTCCAGTGCCCTGGCCTGGTCCGTGACGTCGGTGTAGATCCCGCCCACGCGCAGGCCCCGGCCGTGGTCCAGGACGAAGCGGTGCCCGGTGACCTGGCGGGGTGTCCCGTCGGGGTGCCGGAAGACGAGGGTGTGGCGGACCGGCCGGCGGGACGACAGCACCTCGCGGTCCAGGGCCCGGAACACGGCGGCGTCGTCGGGTGCGTCGATCTCCTCCACGGTCCGGCCGACCACGGCGTGCGACTCCATGCGGTAGAGGTGGGCGTAGGCCGCGTTCACCCACAGGTACCGGCCGTGTCCGTCGCGGATGAAGGCGGGCGCGGGGGCGTACGCGGCGAGGGCCTCGAACCACCGCGCCGCCTCGGGAAGGTCCCGGTCGCCGCCCGCGCCCCGCGCCGGTTCCCCGGCCCGCGCGGACTCCCCTCCTCGTGCCGGCTCCCCGCCCCCGCCGGCCGCCGGCCGTACCTGCCCGTGCTCGTTCTTCGCGTACATGCCTGTTTCTGTCTCTCGGGTCTCCGCTCGCGACCCGCCCTCCCCGGGACGGGGTCGCTCCCGTCGGGCGTACGTGCGCACGGTGTGTCGCGCGTCGATGACGCTCCGGACGGGAGGTCAACTTAACCGGTTTTGAGCGAAGTTGCGGGCACGGCGATCGGATTGTCCTGTTCCCGCCCTTCCTGAACACCCCGACACCCACAGGGGACTTGGTCCAGACCCATTGACCGCCGGTCGGGACCTCAAGGCGATCCAGGGCCACTGACCGACGGCCGGCCCCACCCGGCCACCCCGGCTCCACCCGGCCAACCCGGGCCCACCCGGGGGCGACAGCCCCACCCGGGGACGACAGCCCCACCCGGGGACGACGGCTCCACCCGGGGACGACGGCTCCACCCGGGGACGACGCTCGACCGAGGCGCCGCACGCGCCCCCGGTCGAGCGTCATCCCCTTTGCGGAGGCAACACGGCGACCGTCGGCATCGCACCATCCCGGCTCGGGAACCTGACGACCGCGCAGCGTGATCCCCTGATTGCCGATGAGTGAGGCCCATCCCTCGCCGACTCCGGCAGGCAGGCCGCCCACCTGCGAGTTTACGTTCGCCAATGCTTGCCTTTGTCAACTTTTTAGCTCAATACACCCCTCCCGGTTTGCGTGGAACAACCAACCACTTTTACGGTTGCCTGAAGCAACGATGCGGGAGGTGCGATGGCCGAGCGGGCGCAGTACGAGGAATTGGCTCGCGAGCTCAGTGCCATCGGCGCCGTCAAGAGGGACCTGGGGCGGATCCTGCCCCAGGACTGCCCGGCCGGATCCGCCGCCGTGCTGCACCTCCTCGGTCGGCACGGGGACATGCGCATGAGCAGGCTCGCCGAGCTGCTCTCCGTGGACATGTCCGTCACCAGCCGTCACGTCGCGCACGTCACGGACCGGGGCTGGATCGAACGGCGCCCCGACCCGGCCGACAAACGCTCACGCATCCTCCACCTCACCGCCGCCGGAGGGGAACAGCTCGACGAGCTCTCCCGACGCTCCTCGCAGTTGCTCGCCGACCGGTTGAGCGACTGGTCCGACGAGGAGGTGGGCCGGCTCGTCCGGCTCATGTCCCGGCTGCGCGAAAGCTTCGGTGACTGCCGCTCCGCCGGCGTGCACCGCACACGACTGAACTGATCACCCGTACACCCGCACGAAGAACGTTAGGAAGCCCATGGCAACGACCACACCAGCCGGTGTGCGGGGCTCTCACGCCAAGCACGGAGGCGGCCACGACGGCGCACCGATGACGCACCGGCAGATCATGGAGGCGCTCTCCGGGCTGTTGCTCGGCATGTTCGTCGCGATCCTGTCGTCGACGATCGTCTCCAACGCCCTGCCCGAGATCATCGGCGACCTGGGCGGCGGCCAGTCCGCCTACACCTGGGTCGTCACCGCCGCACTGCTCTCCATGACGGCGGCCACTCCCCTGTGGGGCAAGCTCTCCGACCTGTACAGCAAGAAGGCACTCGTCCAGATCGCCCTGGTCATCTACGTGCTGGGCTCGGCCGCCGCCGGCCTGTCCCAGAACGCGGGAATGCTCATCGCGTGCCGCGTGGTCCAGGGCATCGGCGTCGGCGGCCTGTCCGCCCTCGCGCAGATCGTGATGGCCGCGATGATCTCCCCGCGCGAGCGCGGCCGTTACAGCGGCTACCTCGGCGCGACCTTCGCCGTCGCCACCGTCGGCGGCCCGCTCCTCGGCGGCGTCATCACCGACACCGACTGGCTCGGCTGGCGCTGGTGCTTCTATGTCGGCGTGCCCTTCGCGATCATCGCGCTGATCGTGCTCCAGAAGACCCTGCACCTGCCCGTCGTCAAGCGCGAGGTCAAGGTCGACTGGGGCGGCGCGTTCTTCATCTCGGCCGCCGTGTCGCTGCTGCTGGTGTGGGTCACGTTCGCCGGCGACAAGTACGACTGGGTCTCCTGGCAGACGTTCGCCATGGTCGGCGGATCGATCGTGCTCGGGCTGCTGTTCGTGCTCGTCGAGTCCAAGGCCGCCGAACCGATCATCCCGCTGCGCCTGTTCCGCAACCGCACCATCGCGCTGTCGTCGATCGCCTCGCTGTTCGTCGGTGTCGCGATGTTCACCGGCACGGTGTTCTTCAGTCAGTACTTCCAACTGGCCCGCGACAAGTCCCCGACCATGTCGGGCGTGATGACGATTCCGATGATCGCCGGTCTGTTCGTCTCCTCCACCGTCTCCGGCCAGGTGATCACCAAGACCGGAAAGTGGAAGGCGTGGCTGCTCTGCGGTGGCGTGCTGGTGACCGCGGGTCTGGGCCTGCTCGGCACGATCCGCTACGACACCGAGTACTGGCACATCGCGATCTTCATGGCGCTGCTGGGCCTCGGCATCGGCATGATGATGCAGAACCTGGTGCTGTGCACGCAGAACCAGGTGGCGCCGTCCGACCTCGGTTCGGCCAGCTCCACGGTGACCTTCTTCCGTTCCCTCGGTGGCGCGATCGGCGTCTCCGCGCTCGGCGCGGTGATGGCCAACCGGATCACCCACTACGCCCAGGACGGGCTCGCCACCCTCGACCCGAAGTACGCGGCGGCCGCCGCCGGTGCCGGCTCCGGCGGCAGCATCCCGGACATGGACAGCCTGCCGGGCCCGCTGCGCACCGTCATGGAGAGCGCGTACGGCCACGGCATCGCGGACGTCTTCCTGATCGCCGCGCCGCTCGCACTGATCGCCTTCCTCGTCACGATCTTCATCAAGGAGGTTCCGCTGCGGACGTCGGGCGGTCTGGAGCAGGTCGCCTCGCCCGTCGAGGCGGGCCCCGGACGAAGCGATGACCTCGCGGTCCCCGCGTCCGTGACGGTCCCGGCTCCGCAGCTCGCCGAGGCCACCGGCGCGGAGAGCATGGCGCGGTCCGAGACCGCTATCGAAGCCGGACCCGGCACGGACGATGCCGAGCCCGGGACAACGCGGCAGTCGACCGTCGTCACCGCGGTGGCGAACGAAGGGACCGGTCCCGTGAACGGTGGTACTCCGGTGGGCGGTTACGTGCGCGGCTCCGAGAGCGCGCCCGTACCCCAGGCGGCCGTGACGCTGATCTCCCTCGCGGGACGTCAACTGGGCCGGTCGGTCTCGCGGGCCGACGGCTCGTACGCCGTGGACGCGCCGGGCTCGGGCTCGTACGTCCTGATCGCCTCGGCCGACGGCTTCCAGCCGCAGGCGTCGACGATCGTGGTCAACGGCGAGCCGGTCGCGTACGACATCCTGCTGAGCGGTACGAGCGGGCTGAGCGGACTCGTCCGGGCCGCCGGGAGCGGTGACCCGGTCAAGGACGCCATGGTCATCGTGACCGACGTCCGCGGTGACGTGTTGGCGTCCGCGACCACCGGCGAGCAGGGCGAGTTCTCCTTCGCCGAGATGGTGCCGGGCTCGGTGACCATCGCGGTCAACGCTCTCGGGCACCGCCCCGCGGCCCTGCCCGTCGAGGTCGGCGGGGCCGGCGTCACCCGGGTCGAGGTCGAGCTCAGCCCCGGCGCACGGGTCCAGGGCGTCGTACGGGCGCCGCACGGCCCGCTCGGCGACGCGCGGGTCACGCTGATCGACACGGCGGGCAACGTCGTCGACACGGCGAGGACCGGCGCGGACGGCGCGTACGCCTTCACCGACCTGGACAGCGGCGAGTACACCGTCATCGCGACCAGCTACCCGCCGGTGGCCACGGCCCTGAGCGTGGGCGTGCGCGGTGTCGACGACCACGACATCGAACTGGCCCACCCGGGCGAGTAGCCGTACCCCGGCCCGCGGGGCGCGCCCCGAACGGAGGCGCGCCCCGCGGGCCGGCCATTTTCGAACGATCTCGACATGCTTGGCAGGGAGAAAACGGGATGGGACTGACCGCACGGATCCTCACGCGCGACGGATGGGCCGTGTCGCACGCGGTCGTCACGGTGACCGACATGACGGGCACGCAGGTGGTCCGCGCCGAGGCCGATGCCGAGGGAGCCGTACGCGACACGACCGCGCTCGCGCCGGGGGCGTACACCGTCATCGTCACGGCGGTCGGCTACGCGCCCAGCGCGTCGAGCGCGATCGTCACGGCCGGTGGACGCGCCGAGGTCGGCAAGGTCGTCCTCGCCCGTCAGGGAGGTACGGAGCTGCCGCCGCCCGGGCCGTGGACGATCGACCCGGCGCACTCCTCCGTGGGCGCCGTCGCACAGCACCTGGGCATCTCCAGCGTGCACGGGCGGTTCACCGAGTTCACCGGCCGGATCGAGATCTCCCCGGACGCGGTGTCCGCGTCCCGTGTGGAGGCGAGGATCGGCGCCGCGTCCATCGACACGGGCAACGACCTGCGCGACGGGCACCTGAAGTCGCCCGACTTCCTGGACGTGGAGACGTATCCGGAGCTCTCGTACCGCTCGACGGGTCTGACGCCCGCCGGGTCCGACCGTTGGACCGTGCACGGCGAGCTGACCATGCGCGGCGTCGTACGGCCCGTGGACCTGGACCTCGCCTACCTGGGCACCGGCGCCGACCCGTGGGGCGGCACGCGCGCCGCGTTCCGCGCCACCGCGGACCTCCACCGCGAGGACTTCGCGATGAACTACAACCAGGTGGTGCGGGCGGGCATCGCCGCCATCGGGACGACGCTGAGGGTGGAGCTGGACATCCAGGCGGTACAGGGCGAGTCGCTGCCGCAGGCGTAGCACGCGCCGCCCGCCGACGGCGAGCGCTCTCGCCCGGTGGGCCCACGTCCGGGCGGGTCCGGGTACGCAGCGGGTGCGCGGTACGCCCGGATGGGGGAAGCTGATCAGGGCTACGGCAGTACCGATGTCGGGACGGCCCGGTCAAGGAGGGTCTTGTGGTCACTTCAGGAGACGGCGGGCTCACTCCCGCGACACCCCGGGCCGGGGTCAGGACGGCCACCCTGCTGTGCGCGGCCGCCGCCCTCGTGGCGGGCGCCGTGCCCGCTTCCGCACAGACGCGCGCCGCACCGGAACCCCTCGTGGTGCTCGACTGCTCCAACGAGGCCCAGGTGCGACCCGAGGACTACCTGCTGGCGTGCGGCGACGGCAACAGCCGCCTCGTACGACTGGACTGGGAGGACTGGGGTCCGAAGACCGCCACGGCGACCGGTACGAACATGGTGAACGACTGCCGCCCCTACTGTGCGGCCGGTCGGTTCCACCCCCACCCGGTGACCGTGACCTTCAGCAATCCGAAGCCGTGGCCCGCGCACCCCGAGGTCCAGCGGTTCACCACGGTCCGGCTCCTCTACACCGACACCGTGCCCTCCCCCATCCCCAAGGACGTCACGTACAAGCTCTTCTACTGAGCGGGTCCGGGCGTGAGCACGAAGGCGAAGGCCGTACGGGCGCGGAGCCGACGGACCGCTCGCGGACACCGGAGACACACGGGCGCGGAGCCGACGTCGGAGCGCCGCGCCCGTACCGGGAGAAGGCGACCCAGAGGCGGCCTGGAGGTTCACAGCGATGACGAAGCGTAAGGCGACCTCGAAGACGGCCGGAGCCGGGCCGCCCCTCTCCGCCGACGAACGCGTCGCCCTCGGACGGGCCGCACGGCGGCGCACGCCCCGGTCCGCACACGGCGAGTTCGACGTGTCCGCGGACCGGACGGACCCGATCGACGTGATCGAGCGGCAGTCCGCCACCCGGGTGCAGGAACTCGTACCGCTGCGCTACGGGCGGATGTCACAGTCGCCGTTCCGCTTCTACCGCGGTGCGGCGGCCATCATGGCGGGCGACCTGGCCCGCACTCCCGATTCCGGGATCCGCGTCCAACTCTGCGGGGACGCGCACCTGTTGAACTTCCGCCTGCTGGGCTCCCCGGAGCGGAACCTGCTCTTCGACATCAACGACTTCGACGAGACGCTGCCCGGTCCGTGGGAGTGGGACGTCAAGCGGTTGGCCGTCAGCCTGGTCATCGCCGCGCGGGAGAACTCCTTCACCGGCGACGAGTGCGCCGAGATCGTACGGGCCGGGGTGCGGTCCTACCGCGAGCAGATGCGCCGCTTCGCCGCCATGCGCACCCTCGACGTCTGGTACGCGCGGGTCGACGAGGCGCAGCTCCAGGCGGTGGCGGCCGGCGCGCTGCACACGCGCGGTCGCAAGCGCGTCTCCGCGGAACTGACGAAGGCACGGGGACGCGACAGCATGCGGGCCTTCGAGAAGCTCACCGAGGTCGTCGGGGGCGAGCGCCGGTTCGCCGCCGCTCCACGACTGATCACACCGATCTCCGAGCTGATCCAGGACAAGGAACGCGCCGCGCTCGAAGACGAGATCCGCGGCCTGGTCAGGGAGTACGGCGACAGCCTCACGCCCGACCGGCGGCACCTCCTGGAGCAGTTCCGCGTCGTGGACATGGCGCGCAAGGTGGTCGGTGTCGGCAGCGTCGGCATGAGGTGTTGGGTCGTGCTGCTGTTGGGCCGGGACGACGAGGACCCGCTCATCCTCCAGGCCAAGGAGGCGGGCGAATCGGTGCTCGCCGCGCACGCCGGTGGGAGCGAGTTCGCCTCACAGGGGGAACGCGTGGTCGCCGGGCAGCGGCTGATGCAGGCCGCCGGGGACATCTTCCTCGGCTGGCAGCAGGTCCACGGCATCGACGGCCGGCGACGGGACTTCTACGTACGCCAGTTGCTGGACTGGAAGGGGATCGTGGACCCGTCGCAGATGGTGCCGCGCGGCATGAGGGTCTTCGCCGAGCTCTGCGGCGCCACCCTCGCGCGGGCACACGCCCGCTCCGGCGACCGGATCGCCATCGCCGCCTACCTGGGCCGGCGCGACGTCTTCGACCGTGCGGTGCTGCGCTTCGCGGAGAGCTATGCCGACCTGAACGAGCGGGACTACGCCCATCTCACGGAAGCGATCGCCGCGGGCCGCGTCTCGGCCGTATCGGCGTGACCGGCTGGTCCCGCCCCGGGGGGCGGCTGATGCGTCTGATCCGGCTGATGCGTCTGATGCGAGACGAGCCCCGGTCTCCCCCTCTCAGCCTTCGGGCTGGGAGGCGGAGCGCCGTCGTGCGTCCGGGGTCAGTCCAGCGGGAGGGCCTGGTGTGCTGCGACGATGGTGTCGATGCGGTGCGCGAGGTCGAAGTCCGCTCGCGTCAGCCGGTTCCCGGCGTCGTGCGTGGTGATCGACGCACGCAGGTGATCGATGCGCAGGTCGAGGTCCGCGTGATGCTGGATGCGCCTGGACCGGTCGGCGATCGTGACGATCGCGGCCACCGCCGCGTGGTAGCGGATCGGGTACGTGCGGGTGATCGCGTCGCCGTCCTGCGTCCAGCCCGGCAGGTCCGCCAGGTGCTCGGCGATCTGCTCGTGCGTCATCGGCTGCGGCACGCCCATGTCATACCCCCTCGGTCACCGGTGCCAGGATCTCGGCGAGGTCCCGGCCTACGGGGGCATCGTGCCATGGCCGCATGGCACGCTCCAGAGTTCGCAGTTCGCGGAGCATCCGCGCGGACCGGGTCTCGGCTGCCATCTCTGCTGCTGCCCGAGCGATCTCTACGAACATGCTGACCAGCCAGACGTCGCTGCCGTCCACGCTTGATCTGACGCAGCAGACGACCACGATCATCAACACCGGGTGGTCCTCCCAGTGGTACGGGGTCTCCTGACGAACAAACACAACGCCCCCTCTCGCCTTCGGGCGGGAGGGGGCGCTTTCGTGCGTCCGGGCCCGTCCGTACGCTGACTCCATGATTCGGACCGTAGTACTGGACATCGGAGAGACGCTGACCCGGGACGACCGGTACTGGGCGGCATGGGCCGACTGGCTGGGTGTCCCTCGGCACACGCTGTCGGCGCTCGTCGGCGCCATGGTGGTCGACGGCCGCGACAACGCGGACGCGCTCCGCCTCGTCCGCCCGGGCATCGACGTCCCCGCCGAGTACGCCGCTCGGGAGGCCGCGGGCCGCGGAGAGCAGCTCGACGAGACTGACCTGTACGACGACGTACGCCCGGCCCTCGCCGCCGTGCGGGCCGCAGGAGTCCGGGTCGTCATCTCCGGTAACCAGTCCCCGAAGGCGGGGCGGATGCTGCGTGCGCTGGACCTCCCAGCCGATGTGGTCGCGGTGTCCGGTGACTGGGGCGTGGCCAAGCCGTCGAGGGGGTTCTTCGAACGGGTCCTGGAAGTGTCCGGCGCCCCGGCTGCGGAGACTCTGTACGTCGGCGACCACCCGGCCAACGACGTGGCTCCTGCCCGCGCGGCCGGGCTCGCGACCGCGCATCTGCGTCGCGGCCCCTGGGGGCACTGGTGGGCGGACGAGGTCCGGGCGACTGGCGCGGCCGACCACTCGATCGACTCCCTGCACGACCTCGTGGGCATCGTGGGCATCGTCAACGCGTAGCGGCAGAAGGCCCCTTGCGCGCGCGGTACGGTGCGGGCATGGCAGACCACATCGGCCAGCGCATCGCCGCGCGTCGCCAGTCCCGACGCATGACCCAGCTCGACCTCGCCCGGGCCGCCCACTTGTCCCTCAGCATGATCCGGCACATCGAGCAAGGCACGCGCGCGCCGAGCCCGTCCGCGCTGGAGTCGATCGCGGCAGCGCTCGGGGTCGACCCAGCACGTCTCGACCCCGCATTCGCAGGTACCTCGCGCCGGGTGCACTCGGCACTGCCGTCGATCTCCGCCGCCATCGCGGGCTACCACATCCGCCTCGACCCGCCGGCCAGGCGCCGGGAAGAACTGCGGCGCGAGGTCGCGGCGGCCGTGGCCCAACGCCTGGCCGCGCAGTACGGGCTAATCGCGGTCGCCGCCCCGTCCCTGCTCGCCGACACGCTCGCGCTGCTCCACCACTCGGCCGGGGAGCAGCGCGAGGATGTGGCCGCGCTGGTGGTCGCGGCGGCCCGCTGCGCGGACGCGGTGGCCTACAAGGTCGGCGCCCACGATCTGTCAGCCCGGTTGATCGACGTGATGCGGTGGGCCGTCGCGCAGACCGGTGACCCCGTGTTGGAGACGGCGGTGGCGTACACCAGCGCGGAAACGTACCTGGCGGCGCGCGCCTACCGTGTTGGGCAGGCGGCGCTGGAGCAGGCTCTCGACGCGTCCCCGGCGCCGGTGACTGCCATTGCGGCGGCAGCGCGCGGTGCACTGTTCATGAGGACCGCCGTTGTGGCTGCCCGAGCGGGCGCGGCAGTCACCGCGTACGAGCACCTGGAACAGGCCAGCGGACTGGCGGCCGGTCTCGCCGAAGGCGTGTACCTGGGTACGGCGTTCGGCCCGTCGAGCGTCCGTATCCACGAGGTGGCCGTCGCGGTGAGCCTGGGTCAGGACCACATCGGTCGGGCTCTCGACGTCGCCCGCACCTGGAAGCCTGGCGCCGAGGTTCCGGCCGAGCGGCAGTCGGGGTTCTACGTCGAGGTGGGCCGCGCGCAACTGTGGGCGGGCCAGCCTGATGCCGCGTTCGAGTCGCTCAAGGTGGCCCGCAGGTTGGCGCCGCAGCATGTGCGCGAGCACCCGTGGGCTCGCGAGGACGTCGAGAAGATCCGCCGGATCAAGCGGGCTGACGCCGAGTCGCTCAGCGCCTTCGCCGAGTGGATCGGCGCCGTCTGAGTCAAGCAACACGGCTACCACCACTTGTGGTACTTGCACCCCTTCCTGGAGGTCATTCTCTCTCTGCCCGCACCAACCGAGCAGATGGGACGGCTTCCGTGAGTATCCATCCAGTCGTATCCACCGGCGATGTGAGCATCGCCCGTCTCCACGGTCACGCCTGCTGGGACTGCGGTGCCGTCAACACCGCTCTGGTCCCCGCGGGTGAGGTCACCGTCCGCGGCTTCGAGCAGGCGTGGCCGATCGTCCGATGCGCTGACCGTTGCACTACGGCGTCCGGGACGTCGTAGTGAGCCAGCACTGTGACACGCTGCCGCTGCCCGCGTCGGTGTCCGATCTGTCGCAGGACCAGTACATGGGGCGGGCCTGCGTGTCCTGCGGCCGCCCGCTCACCGGCGGCGCGGTGCCACGTGGCGTCGTCGCCGGCCGGCAGGGCGCCTGCGTCCTGGACACGGAGGTCTGGTCCTGCCCTGCTCCGGCGGCCGTCCGATGACCGCGAGCCCGGGCCGTCCTCCGGGGCGTGAGTGCCCCAAGTGTGGTGCGACGCCTGTTCCGGGCGGGGGCTCGGAGGGCGGCGCGATCATCCACGCGAAGGGCTGCCCTCGCGGCGGCCGGACCGGCATCCGGTGACCGTGCAACCGCCAGGCCCTGCACGTCCGCACTGACCTTGCACCTTCCTTCACACCCTCAGGGAGAAGTCATGTCCACTCCGCAGCCGCACCCGGTCCCTCCGCCGTGCACCAGCAAGCAGGGCGACCCGAAGCCAGCCGTGACCGGCACCACGCTGCTCGAACCGGTGACACCGCGAGCACTCCTGAGCGACGCCGAGTTCAACGGGGTGATGCACACCGTCCTCGACAACAACGCGGGCATGGAACCCGGGCTGGCCTCCCGGATCGTGACCGACGCGCTCGCGTTCCTCGCCACCGCAGCCCGTACCCCGGAGGGCCTGGTGCCGTCTCGGGTCGTTGACGAGGGGTGGCACGCGCTCGTCCTCAACACTCCGCTGTACCAGTCGCTGTGCATGCGGCTCGGGGGCGGGTTCATCCACCACGTGCCGGAGCGTCCGAACCCGGGAGCCCGGTCGCACGGCGACGTCGAGCGCACGGTCGCGGCGATCGAGGCGGCCGGCTACTCGGTGGACGCGGACCTGTGGCGCGGCCCGGAGGACTCGTTGATCACGGTGGCTGCGTCCTGCCAGCACTCGGGGCCGGAGGGCCCGATCGTCATCATCCCGAGGCCGAAGCCGAAGGTGTCTGAGTAGGCTGCCGCACATGACTGAGTGGATCGATCCCAGGTACGCCGATGTCGTCGCCGAGCTGCGTGAGCGGCAGGGCGAGCCGGACCGACGAGGACCCCAGCAGCCTGTGCGGGGGTTCATCGTGCCGGACGACGACGGCGAGGCGTAGCCCGCAATGACCGCCCCGGCTGGCAGCAGTCCCCCCGCTGCCGGTCGGGGCTAGGGTCTGTTGCGAAAGTGGATCTTGGTCGTGGATGATCACGCCCTGTGGGGCGTGGTGATCTGACGAATGGACAGTGGGCCCGGCTTGAGCCGTTGTTGCCGCAGGGCATCAAGCCGGGCCGTCCGCCGGTGTGGACGCGACGGCAGCTGATAGACGGCATTCGGTGGCGGACCCGTACCGGCGCTCCCTGGCGTGATGTGCCGGAACGCTACGGGCCCTGGGAGCGGGTCTACGACCTGTTCCGGCGCTGGCGGCGCGATGGCACCTGGGCCAGGTTCGTCACTCAGCTCCAAGCTCAGGCGGACGCGAAGGGCCTGATCGCCTGGGACGTGAATATCGACTCCACCGTCTGCCGGGCCCACCAGCACGCCGCCGGGGCCTCGAAAAAGGGGATCTGCAAATGGAACCGCCCGGCGGCATTGCCGTTGAGCCGGCCGACCATGGTCTCGGACGTTCCCGAGGCGGCCTGACCACCAAGATCCACCTTGCCGTCGAGCAGGGGCAGAAGCCGCTGAGCGTCGTGATCACAGCCGGCCAGCGGGGTGACTCGCCGCAATTCGAGCCGGTCCTGGAAGCCATCCGGGTACCTCGCCTTGGTCCGGGCAGGCCCCGCAGGCGGCCGGACCGGGTGCGGGCCGACAAAGCGTACGACTCCCGCCGCAACCGGGCCTACCTGCGCAGACGCGGGATCAAGGCGACCATCCCGGTCCCCGCCGACCGCGTCCGCAACCGCCAGAAGCTCGGTGCCCGAGGCGGTCGGCCGCCGAAGTTCGACAAAACCGACTACCGCGAGCGGCATGCCGTCGAGTGCGGGATCAACCGCCTCAAGCGCCACCGGGCCGTGGCCACGAGATACGACAAGCTCGCCGTCCGCTACGAGGCGACCGTGTTGGTTGCAGTCCTCAACGAGTGGCTGTGACCAGCACCTTCCCAACAAACCCTAGTCGACCCTGACCACGTACTTGCCCCGCACACCGCCCGCCTCCAGCGCCCGGTGTGCGGCCGCTGTCTCTTTCAGCGGGAAGACCGTGTCCACCGCCGGCCGCAGCTTCCCCTCTGTCACCTGGCGGGCGAGGTCGTCGAAGAGCGCACGTTCGGGGTTGCCGCTGAAGAAGCGCACCCGGCCGCGTCCGTGGACGGCGCTGGCCGCGATGTAGCCCAGCCAGGCGGCGGGCCGCGTCAGGTCGAAGGCGATGGTGACCATGCGTCCGCCCGGCTTCAGCATCCGCCGTACGGTACGCAGGTCGGTGCCCGCCGTGTCGAGGACCACGTCGAACAGTCCCAGTTCCGCAGGGGACACGGTCCGGTGGTCGACGGCGTGGTGGGCACCGAGCGTACGGACGAAGTCGAGGTTGGCAGCGCGGGCCAGGGCCGTGACCTCGGCACCGTACGCCTGTCCCAGCTGGACGGCGGCGTTGCCGACGCCGCCCGCCGCCCCCCGTACAAGCAGCCGTTCGCCGGGGCGCAGTGCGGCCTTGTCGTGGAGGGCCGTGATGGCCGTGGTGGCTACCGGCAGCGCGGCAGCGGCCACGAGGTCCAGGCCGTCCGGGACCCGGCCGAGCCGCTCGGGCCGTACCGTCACGTACTCGGCGGCGCTGCCGAATCCGGAGCCGCGGCCCAGGACGCCCCACACCCGGTCGCCGACCGCTACGCCGGTCGCGCCGGCGCCGAGTGCGGCGATCTCGCCAGTGAAGTCCAGCCCGATGCGCTGCGGGAACTTCCGGCCGGTGATGAGGCGGACCCGACCGGAACGGGCCGCGAGTTCGCCGCCGTTCACGCTGAACGCGCGCACGCGCACGAGGACCTCGCCGGGTGCCGGTCCGGGACGTGGCACCCGGCCCACATACAGCACCTCGGGGCCGCCAAAGCGGTCGAACAGTACGGCTTTCATCGTGTGGTCGTCCATCGTTGCGTTCTCACCTTCGCCACCAGGGGCCGTGCGGGGGATCGTGGCGCCGAGCGTAGGCTGGCAAGTGGACGAGATCGTCCATTTGACCGGAGGTGAGAGACAGCGGTGGGGGAATCCTCTCGGATCGCGGGGCAGGACAGTCTGCGGGCGGACGCCCGGCGCAACCGGCAGCGCATCCTCTCGGCTGCCCGCCTGGTCTTCGCCGAGCACGGCATCGACGCGCCCATGGCGACCGTGGCCCGGCGGGCGGGGGTCGGCGTGGCGACGCTGTACCGGCGTTTCCCGACACGGGACGCCCTGGTGCGGGCCGCGTTCGCGCACCAGATGGACACCTGCGCCCGGGCGCTCACCGAGGCGCTGGCCGACCCCGATCCGTGGCAGGGCTTCCAGCGACTGGTCGAGACGGTCTGCGAACTGCAACGGGAGGAACGGGGCTTCCCGGCCGCGTTCGTCGCGGCCTTTCCGGACAGCACGCGAGAACACGCGCGGGTACGGGAACAGGCCGAGCAGGACTTCATGACCCTGGTCCGCAGGGCTCAGGCGGCGGGAGTGCTGCGGGCCGACTTCCACCCCTCCGACTTTGCCGTGGCCTTGTTGTCCCACTGCGGTCTGGTCACCGCATTGCCGGGTGACCGTGCGGCGTCCCGGCGTCTGGTGGCGTACTTGCTCCAGTCGTTCCGCGCCGAGGCGGCCCACGGAGCGCTGCCAGCGCCGAGCGCACTGTCGCTGCGCAGTCTTCCGCTCGCAGCCCACGGCTCCCAGGGACAGCGGTCCTTGGGAACCTGATACGAAGCGGCGCCTGCCGCGTGGCCGCCCTTCGGGCGACCGCGCCACTTTCGCAACAGGCCCTAACCCGCAAGGGGGTTGTGCAGAGTCGTTGCGGAACTCTGGCTTCCGTCTCACGACTTGGTCCCTATGGTGTGTACATGCACACGACATGGAGACCCGGGCTAGGCCTGCTACTCCCTGACGAGGTCGGCCAGCGGAACGCCCACGGCACGGGCGAGACGTAGCCAGACCGTCAGCCGAGCGTCGCTAGAGCCACCCTCAGGGCGCACTACAGATTTCCGGTCGATTCCGGCCAACTCGGCGAGCCGTTCTTGCGAATGGCCGGCAGCGATGCGGGCATCTCGTAGACGTGCTCCGATGATCCGGCGGCGGGCGACTGCCCAAGCGGGCGGCGGATCGGTAGACACTCGACCAACACGATAATGATCTTGGTCATTTGTCTGCACCTGACTGGGTACATCTAACGATCCGGTGCACTCGCCAAGTAGATGTCCAGAGCCCATTGCGTCAGTGGCCCGAAACGGCCGTGGTCCTGACAGGACCCCATGATCGCGCTCGCGACACCCTCGGGCTGGCACGCTCTCGGGTGTCGCGAGCCCTCGCCCCCGGCCGGCCGGCCCCGGCCGGGGTCACTGTTTTCTCTCGACGAGTTGTTCGACCGGGACCTCCAGGGCGTGGCCGATCAGAAGGAGATCGGCGCACCTCGGGTCCCGCTCGCCGCTTTCGTAGCGCTGGACACTGCGGCGTTCGAGGCCGATCCGATCGGCGAGCTGATCCTGGGATAGGTGCAGATCTCTACGGCCCTGAGCGATACGTTCGCCCAGCTCCTGTCTGCGGGCGATGCCCCAATCAGGTAGGGGCGTACGACGGGGCCGGCACGCGTTGACGCTGAGACGGAAATGATCATGCGTCAGTACCCGAACGGTCGCTTCTGACGCACCGGCACCCCGGCCACACGAACGGCGGCCGGGGTTGCACTGGAACATCACCTCACGAGTCACCAGGCGCAGCGGTGCGGCGTTCCGGAATCCTTCCGCTCGGGCCCC
The DNA here is from genome assembly GCF_042889445.1 of Streptomyces sp. NPDC002602. Classification (NCBI taxonomy): domain Bacteria; kingdom Bacillati; phylum Actinomycetota; class Actinomycetes; order Kitasatosporales; family Streptomycetaceae; genus Streptomyces; species Streptomyces sp. NPDC002602. Next base: position 62,717 of record NZ_JBIAQX010000017.1, read on the forward strand.
GGATTCCGGTGAGATTCCGTACGTTCACGGAACGCGTCGACCCCTCACGAAACAGCGTGAAATGCATCAACTGGCAGGTCAACGAGCCGATATGGCCCTGACCCTGGTCAGGCGCTTTCGGCCTGGAACATCCAGTGGTGCTTCTCCAGGTCGCCGGTCAGGCCGATGAGAATGTCCTGGGTGATCGGATCGGCGTCACCCGTGGCCTGGATGCGCTCGCGCATCCGGGTGACCACCGCGGCCAGTCCGTCCACGAGGATCTTCACCGCCTCGACGTCCTTGATCCACCCGGCCTTCACGTCGGCGATGCCGCTGCTTGACGACACGGTCGACGCCCGTCCGTCCGGGGTCACGCCGAGGGCGGAGGCACGCTCGGCCACCACGTCGGAGTGGGTGCGGGCCGAGACGACCACGTCGTCGAGCTGCAGGTGAACGGAGCGGAAGCGGGGGCCCACCACGTTCCAGTGCACCTGCTTGGCGACCAGGGACAGGTCGACCAGATCCACCAGCGCGCCTTGCAGGGCTTCACCGACGATCTTCAGGTCGGCAGCCGGGAGGGCACTCTTCACGACGGACACGGGGTTCTCCATTCGCAATGCGGTCGGTGGTCGTCCCGAGTCGACTCGGCTGACGCCTCGATTGACGCCTCGATTGACGTCTCGGGTGACATCCGGGGATTCTTCCACCGATGAGTTTGATTACCGGATGAAATGCCGCCTACCCCACCCACACGCATCAAAACGGTCCACTTGGGGGGTCCGAATGGGCCCATCCCCCACGGCGCACACGTGAGGGCGACGCCTCCGAGGATCCGGCCGCACCCCGCGGAGCGGGGCGTCCTCCACACGGCATGTGCCCCTCGTACGCTGGAGTGATGCGTCATCACGATCTGATCGTCATCGGTGCGGGATCCGGCAACGCGGTCATCGACGAGTCGTTCGCCGATCTCGACGTGGCCATCGTCGAGGAGAGGTGGTTCGGCGGGACCTGCCTGAACGCCGGATGCATTCCGAGCAAGATGCTGGCCTACACCGCCCATGTGGCCCGGACCGTGCTCGGCGCCGACACCTACGACGTGGACGCGCGGCTGCGTGCCGTGCGCTGGCGGGAGGTCCGCGACCGGGTGTTCGGGCGACTGGACGCGGAACGCGCGCGGGGCCGGCAGGGCCGCCTCGACGCTTCGAACGTCACGGTGTACGAGGGCACGGCCCGCTTCACCGGTCCCCGCCGACTGCGCGTCGACCTGGACGGCGGCGCCGTGGACGTCTCCGCCGGGCAGATCGTCGTCGCGGCCGGCAGCCGTCCCGCGGTGCCGCCCGCGGTGGTCGAGTCCGGAGTGCCGTACGAGACCTCGGACACCGTCATGCGGATCGACGCGCCGCCCCGCCGGCTGGCCGTGTTGGGCGGCGGGTACATCGCCGCCGAGCTCGCCGAGGTCTTCCACGCGACGGGGACCGAGATCACCGTGGTGGAGACGGAGCCGTACCTGCTGGGCCCGCAGGACGAGACGGTCGCCGAGCGTTTCACCGACCTGGCCCGAACCCGGTACGACCTGCGGCTCGAGCGCGAACTCACGGCCGTGAGCGGGGAGGCGGGCGCGTTGACCCTGACACTCGACGACGGGTCGACCATCGAGACGGACATGTTGCTGGTGGCCGCCGGACGCATCCCCAACGGCGACCGGCTGGAACTCGGGGCGGCCGGCATCCGCACCCACGACGACGGACGCATCGTGGTGGACGACCATCAACGCACCACCGCCGAAGGGGTGTTCGCGCTCGGAGACGTCTGCACGCCGGTGCCGCTCAAGCACGTGGCCAACCGCGAGGCCGAGGTCGTCTCGCACAACCTCCGCCATCCCGACGACCTCATCGGCGCCGACCACGACCTCGTGCCGTCCGCCGTCTTCACCCGCCCCGAGATCGCCTCGATCGGCGCGACCGAGGAGGAGTGCCGCGACCGCGGGGGCGACTTCCTCGTCGGCACGGCTTCCTACGCGGACGTGGCGTACGGCTGGGCCATGGAGGACACCACCGGCTTCTGCAAGGTGCTCGCCGAGCCCGGCACCGGACGCCTGCTCGGCGCGCACATCATGGGGCCGCAGGCCGCCATCCTGATCCAGCCCCTCGTGCTGGCGATGACGCGGGGGATCGACGCGCTCTCGCTCGCCGAGGAGCCGTACTGGATCCACCCGGCTCTCACCGAGGTCGTCGAGAACGCCCTCCGCGACCTCGACCTCTGACCCGCCGCCGGCCCGCCCGCGACGTGTCGGCCGCCCCCGCAAGCCCCTTTCCTCAGCCCCCTCTTACCGCCGCCTTAAGCGGAACCTAAGAGTCACACCCGCCACCCCGAATCGAACCGATGTCCGTTTCGGGGCGGCTAGCGTGCTGCCGCACCCCCGATTTCCGGCAACTCGGATTTCCAGCAACTCAGAGGCAGGGCACGCGATGGGCAGCACGACCGGCCACCGGCGCAGGACGAGCAAGACGGCGAAGGCAACAGGCGTGATCGCGGCCGCGGCGGTGATCGGTGGCGCCGCGTTCGCGTTCACCGGGACCGCGCAGGCCGCCGCCGTCGGAGCCGTTTACACCAAGTCCAGTTCCTGGACGGGTGGTTACACCGGCCAGTACGTGATCACCAACAACACCGCGCAGGCGCAGGACGATTGGACCCTCCGGTTCGACCTGCCCGCCGGCACGAGGATCGACTCCCTGTGGAACGGCACCCATACGGTGGACGGCCGGCACGTCACCGTCAAGCCGGCGGGCTGGAACAAGCAGCTCGCGGCCGGTGCCTCCGTCACGGTGGGCTTCGTGACGAGCGGGACCGGTACCCCCGGCAACCCGACGGCCTGCCTGATCAACGGCGTGAAGTGCTCCGTGGACCAGGGTGCGACGCCCCCGCCCGGGGGACGTCCGACACCCACACCCTCGGCGAGCGCGAGTACGACCGCCCCCGTTACCCCGCCGCCCTCCACCCGGCCCACCCGGACCGCGTCACCGACCGCGACCCCCACCGTCTCCACTCCCCCGCCGGTCACCGGCGCCCCGGCCGCAGGGGCGCGCTTCGCCCCCTACGTGGACACCTCGCTGTACCCGGCCTACGACCTGGTCGACACCGCGGCCAAGACCGGAGTGAACGAGTTCCACCTCGCCTTCATCACCTCCGGTGGCGGCTGCGCGCCGCTGTGGGGCGGTGTCACGGACCTCGCTAGCGACAAGGTCGCCGCGCAGATCGGCGCACTGCGGGGCAAGGGCGGTGACGTCCGGGTCTCCTTCGGCGGCGCCGCCGGGCACGAGCTGGCCCTGAACTGCGCGACGGCCGACGCGTTGGCCGACGCGTACGGCAAGGTCATCGACCAGTACCGCCTGACCAAGGTGGACTTCGACATCGAGGGCGCCGCGCTGCCCGACACCGCGGCCAACGCACGCCGCGGGCAGGCCATCGCCGCGCTCCAGAAGTCGCACCCGGGGTTGGACGTCGCCTTCACCCTGCCGGTGATGCCGGAGGGGCTGACCCAGCCCGGCGTCGCCCTGCTGGCCGACGCGAAGCGGGCCGGTGTACGGATCGACGGCGTCAACATCATGGCCATGGACTACGGGCCCGCGTACGGCGGCGACATGGGTGAGTACGCCGTCCAGGCCGCGACGGCCACCCAGGCTCAGATCAAGGGAGTGCTCGGGCTCACCGACGCGGCCGCCTGGAAGACGGTCGCCGTCACACCCATGATCGGCGTCAACGACGTCGCCAACGAGGTCTTCACCGTCGCGGACGCGACACAACTCGTGGACTTCGCGAAGTCGAAGGGCATCGGCCGGTTGGCGATGTGGTCCGCGACGCGTGACCGCCAGTGTGCGCAGGGCGCCGTGAACCACGCCGACCCGACGTGCAGTTCGATCCTCCAGCAGCCGCTGGCCTTCACGAAGGCCTTCGGCGCGCTCCGCTAGGCCGTCTCTTTCGGGCCTTGTCGGTCAGGGCCGCGGTGCCGGGCGCCGCGGCCCCGGCGAGATCCGAAAGAGACGGCCCAGACCGAGGGCCGGCACGAACGCCAGGGCCCACTCCCCCGTGTCCGGCTGCCCGCCGCGTCCGCCGACGCACGGCGGGCGGCCGGACACGTTCGCGTTTCAACGGGTCGCTCCCGCGTGCCGGCCGCGGTAGGTGCCCGGGGTGATGCCCTCCCAGCGGGTGAAGGCCCGGACCAGGGCCGTCGCACCGCTCAGGCCGACCAGGGGGGCGATCCTGTCCAACGGCAGGTCCGTGGTCTCCAGCAGGCGCCGGGCCCGGGTGTGGCGGGCGGCGTCGAGGAGGGCCCTCCACGAGGTGCCCTCCTCCTGCAGGGCGCGGCGCAGGGTGCGGGCGCTGAGGTTCAGTTCCCTGCCCGGGTCGGCGGGGCCCGTGCCGTCGAGCGGGGCGTGTTCCAACCATTGACGCACCCGCTCCCCGATGGTCACCGCCTTCGACAGTTCGTGCAGGAGCCGGTCGGCGTAGGCCCGGTGCAGGGCGCCCAGTTCCGGGTCGCAGGGGGCGCGGCGCCGGTCGAGGTCCTCGTTGCCCACCGTGATCGCGTTCTCGGGCGCGTCGAAGGTGACCGGGCAACCGAGGACACGGGTGTACGGCTCCGCGGAGCCGGCGCGCGGGTGGGTGAACGACACGGACAGGGGTGCCCAGTCGTCGCCGGCGACCCAGCGGGCCGCTCTCACCATGCCGGTGAGGATCGCCTCCACCTGCTGGGGATGCATGGTCGCGGGATCCACGGTCGGCCGGTAGCGGATGCGGGTCCGGTCGTCGCCGCGGTGAAGGGTGACGGTGCCGGCCTGGCTGACCAGCGGGTGGTAGCGCGCCGCGGCGTCGGCGGCGTCGGCGAGGCTCGCGCAGGTCAGGACCACGTGGCCGAGGACGTGCAGGCTCCCCGGTCGGATCCGGTCCCCGACGAGCAGGCCGGTGTGGGGATCGGCGCCCTCGGTGTCGATCACCGTCTCCCACAACGCGCGCATCTCGGTGAACCCCAGCCGGTCCATGGGCGAGTTCCAGACACCGGGCTCGTCGGCGCCCTTCGTGGTGGCGCTCAGCACCGCGCGGGCGTAGCACGCGGCGACGGTGGAGGGCTCGATGCCGGACATGGCGGTCAGTCAATGCGGGGGCGCGCCTCCCGTCAACCGGCCGTGGCGGGCCGGACTCCGCCCGGTGGCGGTCCGGGAAGTCAACGAGGTGGCCGCCGGGGTCAATGACCGGGGCCCACGGGCGCTCCTAGGGTCGGGCCGCACACACCGAGAGGATCATCGTGCCCGTCCTGTCACGCATCGAGCCCTACCACGTCGCGGTACCGCTGCCTACGCCGTTCCGTCGTGGACGCCCCGGCTGCGGGACGCCATCCTGACCGGTCCCTTCGGCCACGACCGTGGCACCCTGTCCCTGCCGACCGGCCCCGGTCCGGGGTTCACCGTCGTCCCTTCGCGCGCTGCGGCGTCGGGGTCGACGCACCGGTTCATCACCGCCGGCCGGCTCGCCCCGCGGCCCCTGCGAGACGAGGGACCGCGCGTCGCCGCCGAGTTGGCCCGCACCCGCCGGCACAGCGCCGGTCCGAGGAGTACTCCGTGATCGTCTTCCTGTTGCCCGCCTCCGGCTACGACCCGACCGAGGCGGCGGTGCCGTGGGCCGCGTTGCGCGATGCCGGTCTCGACGTACGGTTCGCAACGCCCGACGGGAAGGTCGCCCTGGCCGACCACCGGCTCACCGATGTCGGCTTCTCCTGGCTCTCCCCGTGGCTGATGACCCGCCGCGCCGAACTCGACGCGTACCGGCGGCTCACCGACGACCCGTGGTTCCAGTCGCCCCTGTCCTACGCGCGGGTCGATCCGGCGGCGCTGACGGGGCTCTTCGTCCCCGGTGGGCACGCCGCGGGGATGCGTACCTTGCTGGAGAACACCACCGCCCAGCGGTTGTTCGCCCGGGTCCTGACCGTCGGGCTGCCGGTGGGCGCCGTGTGTCACGGCGTGTTGTTGGGAGCCCGCGCCGAGGACCCCTCGACGGGACGGTCGGTCCTGTACGGGCGGCGGACGACGGCACTGACCTCGCTGCTGGAACTCACCGCCTTCAACCTGACCCGGCTGTGGCTGGGGCAGTACTACCGCACCTATCCGACCACCGTTCAGGCCGAGGTGACCGCGGCCCTCGCCGACCCGGGCCACTTCCTGGCCGGGCCGCCGCTGCCCGTGCGTGACACCGCCGCGAAGCCCGGGCGCGGCTTCACCGTCCGCGACGGGAACTACCTCTCCGCCCGCTGGCCCGGCGACTGTCACCGCCTGGCGGCGGACTACCTGGCCCTGGTCCGCTCCCACCTGGCTGCGCCGGTCCGGGAGATGTGATCCCGCACGGTCCGCCGCGAGGTCGTGCGCCGGCCACCGGCGCGCGCGTACGGAACACCGGCGCGCGTACGGAACACCGGCGCGTGCGTACGGAACACCGGGGCCGTGCACCGAACACCGGCACCATCGAACCGAAAGGGAACTCACATGGGCTTTCGTCTCCGGTTGGCCACCGGATCCCTGGTCGTGGGACTGGGACTGAGTCTGGGCCTGGCCCCCGGCGTCTCCGGAGCGACGCCGGTCACGGCGACCGACACGGTCAGGGCTGCCACGGCGGCCGTGCGGCCGACGTCGGTCGCCGCTGCCGTCGCGGCTCCCGCCGTCGACCTGGGTGCCTGGATGGGCGACCTCCGGAACACCATCGGTGATCGTCCGCTGAACCGGATCGTGATGCCGGGCAGCCACGACTCGGGTTCCTGGAGCATCACCAAGAACAGCGGCGTGTGCGATTTCGGGGACCAGGCCGACCTGGCCCACCGGTTCCCCTCCATCGCGGCGAGCATGTCGCGCACGCAGAGCGGCACCTTGGTGGACCAACTCCAAGGTGGTGCCCGGTACTTCGATCTGCGCCTGTGCAAGCAGGGTGGCAGGTGGTTCACCTATCACGGCGGCCCGATGGGCAACCAGTTCCTCGACGCGCCCGACGGCCGCGGTGGCGTGGTGCGCGGCGAGGTGAACCAGGTCGCGGAGTGGATCAGGAAACACCCGAGGGAAATCGTCATCATCAGGCTGTCGACCGCGGCGTCCCCGCAGACCGAGCGGGCCGACAACACCGAGGCCGTGACCGCCCTGGGCCAGGCGCTCGGCGGCGGGGCCGGCAATCCGGCGCTCGCCGACGACTCGTTGAACCCGACCTCCACCTACGACCAGTACATGGCGGCGGGCAAGCACGTCGTCCTCATCGACGACAAGGACACCACCTCCCATCCGTGGGCCTGGGGTCCCTCCGCGCAGAGCTACCGCGGCAGTTACGTCCAGGCGGACACCCACTGGACCGACTACGTGAAGGCGCTGTTCGACCCGAACACGCTGCGGAAGAACTTCGACGCCGTCCTGCGTCGGGGGGATCAGGTGCTCGACAAGGACCCGGGCCGCGACGCGGACAGGTTCTTCGTCCTGCAGGGCATCATCGACCCGTCGCTGTCGATCCCGGACCTGGTCCTTGCCCAGGGCCTGGAAAAGATCGGGGTCGTCCCGTCGTCCGTGGCGTCCCAGTACCTGCTGTACCTGGAGCACCAGCTCAACCCCCGGCTGCTGGCCAAGCTGAAGGGGGACTGGAGCGGCTCCAACATCGCGGAGAACATGAACGTCGTCATGACCGACGACGTGAACCAGAACGGTTCCGGGCTCGGGGCGGGGAAACTCCAGCGGGAGATCATCGCGAAGAACACTCCGCGCGTCACCCCACACACCTTCCACCACGTGTCCCGGAACGCCGACGGTACGTGGAGCGGCGCGGGCCCGCTGTCCGGCAACGGCGGCTCGTTCCGGTTCGTCGGCTCCCGTGTGTCGGTGGCGGCCATGCCCGACGGCAGCACACAGTTGATCGGCCGCGGCGTCGACGGGAACCTCTACCACACCATCCGTTTCGCGAACGGCACCTGGCAGAGCTGGGCGGCGATGGCGGGGGTCGGCAGGGACCCGGGCTTCCAGGCGTCGGATGCCGCGATCACCGGGTTGCCGGACGGCTCGGCCCAGGTGGTGGCCGTCGGCAGGGACGGGAACGTCCACCACGACATCCGTCGCCCCGACGGCTCGTGGCAGGGATGGTCCGTCATGGCGGGTGAGGGCGGCACGGCTCTCCTGCGGGCCACGAAGGTGTCGGCGGCGGGGATGCCGGACGGCTCCGCGCAGTTCCTGATCTTCGGCGAGGACGGCAGGATGCGCCTGGGGGCCCGTCGGGCCGACGGCTCCTGGACCGGTTGGTCGGTCGTGGCGGGCGTCAACGCTCCCGACTTCCGAGGTCGCGCCCTCGCCATCGCCGCACTGCCCGGCGGCGACAGCCAGATCGTGGCCATCGGCGACGACGGCAACATCTGGCACACCGTCCGCCGCGCCGAGGGGGGTTGGCAGGGCTGGAACGGTCCGCCCGGGGTGTCCACCGCGATGATGGGCGCCGAATCCGTCGCGATCACCGGCATGTCCAACGGGGACAGCCAGGTCCTCGCCGTGGGACTCGACGGGAACGTCCACCACACGACGCGCGAGCGCTCAGGTGAGTGGACCCCCTTCCGGACCGTGCCCTGGCCCGGCCGCGCCGGCGCCTTCGCGGGAGACCAGGTCGCCATCGCGGGCCTGCCCGACGGTTCGAGCCAGGTGGTGATGACCACCCGCTGATCGGCCGGCCCGTGCCCCTGAAGGGCGGGGCGTTCCCGCCGCGGACGCCGAAGGTGTCGGCGGCGGGAACGCCCCGTGGCGGCGCCAAGGGCTAGGCCCTGACGTCGAACCGCACCGAGCGCACTTCGAGTTCGTCGGTCGCGGGCTTGCCGTGGGGCCGCAGCCGCCATTGCGATCCGGTGCAACCCGCGCCGACGTAGACGGTCACCGTGGAGTCGGTCGAGTTCTGAGGGCCGTAGCCGGGCAGTTCGTCGTCCTCGCCCACCGCGTACAGGTTGACGCACTTGCCGCTGTGCGGGTTCTGCAGGACGACGGACTGTTCCTGTCCGAACTCATCGACGAACTTGTAGTGGAATTCGCCCACGGCGGCCGAGGCCGAACCGGGCATCGACAGGACGAGAGCGAGAGAGGCGAGGGCCGCGGTGGCGGTGCGACGAAGCTTCATGGGCGGATCAGTACCTTCCGTGGGGGGATTCGGTAACCGACCCTAGGAGCGCCCGGTGAGGCGAATCGATCCGCCACGTTCACTCGGCGTGGCGTCCGGGAGGCTTGCGGGAAGGGGGTCGAAACGGCCGCCGCAGCAATCAGGAAGGCCCGTCCGCCGGAGCCGCGATGGCGTGGTAGGTGCGTCCGCCCGCCTCGTAGGTGCCGAGCGGGGTCATCCCGAAGCCGTCGACGTGCACCCGCCAGGACGGTACGTTCCCCTCCTCGATGAAGGCGACCACCGCCTCGGCTCGTCCGGAGGCCTCGGCGACGGCGTTCGCGAAGAGCGCCCGTGCCACCCCTCGCCCGCGGAACGCCGCATCGACCACGACGGGCCCGTAGAGCAACCAGCGCACGTCGCTCAGGGGGCGTCCCCGCCACTCCAGCACGCCCTGCGCAGCGAGCAGTCCCAGGACCGGAGGCGGCGGTGCCGGCAGGTCCGCCGCCACGGAGAGTGCGAGGAGACCGGCGAGCCGGCCCTCCTCGTCCGCGACCAGCAGCTCCCCGTCGCCGGCCATGGCGCGCAGCGCCGCCTCGTCGAAGGCCCCCTGTACGAACCCCTGGGCGCGGCGTTGCTCCGCGGTCAGGGCGTCGTGATGGTTGGCGGAGAAGAGCGCGGCCATGGCGGGCGCGTCGGCCTCGGTGGCGTATCGGTAGCGCATGGGCCGATGGTGCCACGGACCCCTCGGCCGAGCGGGGACGTCGGGGCCCGGGGCCGTCAACTCGCGAAGAGGATCTGATCGGGCCTCGAACTCGCCGGGCGGTTCAGCGTCCGGGATCGGGATCGCGGTCGCGACCGGGATTCGGATCGGGATCGCGGCCGGGGTCGGCGGGCGACTGCGCCGCGGCCTTTCTGTACTCCGCGTTGAGGCGCTGGGCCTCTTCGAGCTGGTCTTCGAGGATGACGATGCGGCAGGCGGCGTCGATGGCCATTCCGCCGTCGACGAGTTCCCGGGCGCGGGCGGCGATTCGCAGTTGGTAGCGGGAGTACCGGCGGTGGCCGCCCTCCGAGCGCAACGGGGTGATCAGACGGGCCTCACCGATCGCGCGGAGGAAGCCGGCCGTGGTTCCGAGCATCTCGGCGGCCCTGCCCATGGTGTAGGCGGGGTAGTCGTCGTCGTCGAGACGATCGAGCGGGTTCTCTGCTGTCACTTCCACCTCATCGGACGGGAACGCGTCAAGGCCCCGCTGCCATGTGGCACCGGGGCCCCGAGAGAATTCAACACCATCCGCCGGCACCCGCCGCTCCCGGCTCACTGTGTCCGCCGAACATGACGGTGGGGCCCGCTCCTTGTCGAGGAGCGGGCCCCACCGTCATGCGTGGACGAGCGTGACTACCAGCGGTACCAGCGGCCACTCCCACCCTTCGGGCGGGCGACGAAGCCCACGAGCCAGAGCACCAGTACCGCGATGGCGACCCACCAGAGGATCTTCACCGCGAAACCGGCACCGAAGAGAATCAGAGCGAGCAGAAGAACGAGAAGCAAGGGAACCATTGTCATCAACCTCCGAAACGCCGACTGCCCGCGCCCGGCCCGACCATGCGCACAAAACTTATTTGTTTTTTATCGCCCCAGGCGGGAAGTCGATGTCGCCCCGCCGACCGGCTCCCGCGGCCACCGTTCACACCCACCCTGTTTGCGGGCCCGAGAACGGGTCATACGAACCGAGGCAAGAGACTTTCTCAATGTTTGGGAGTGATGGTTGTGTCGGCTGAAGAGAAGACCCAGGCCAAGACCGAGCAGGCCAAGGGCAAGGTCAAGGAAGCCGCGGGCCGCACGGTCGGCAACGAGCGCCTCACCGCCGAAGGCCGTGCGGACCAGGCCAAGGGCGATGCCCGCGAGGCCAAGGAGAAGGTCAAGGACACCTTCAAGCACTGACCTCCTCGGAATCCGAGAACGCCTGTGGGCGGCCCCGACTCGGTCGGGGCCGCCCACAGGCGTTTGCCCTGGCTGCGCGGAGCGCACGAAGGACATGCGAGAACGCAACGAGCCGGGGCCCGCACCCAAAGGGTGCGGGCCCCGGCCACGCGTGATCGCGAACGTCAGGCCGTGACGATGTTCTCGGCCGTCGGGCCCTTCTGGCCCTGCGCGATGTCGAAGCTCACCTTCTGGCCTTCCTGGAGCTCACGGAAGCCCTGGGAGGCGATGTTCGAGTAGTGGGCGAACACGTCCGGTCCGCCACCCTCCTGCTCGATGAAGCCGAAGCCCTTTTCCGCGTTGAACCACTTCACGGTGCCATTTGCCATGTCAATCTCCTTCGGGGCACAGCCCAGAAATCCACACCATGTGGATTTCGAGTCGCCGCATGATCTTCCCGTCCGGAAAATGCCGGAAACACAAAAGCACCCCCACCGACCGGAACGGCCGATGAGCACACTCGAAGTTTGGGAACCACAACTGCAACTGAAATCACAGTAGCACGCTCGGACTCGACAAAATCGGCGGAGAATCCCGGCCCTCCCGGGAGGAAAGAAACCCTCCCCGCGTCTTTCCTCTATTTCTGTGTCCGCCGACACAGAAATACGACATCGAGGCCCCACCGCGCGACGCGCACGCGGGGACGGGCGGACACGGCGCCGATCCCCGCCACCACCTGCCGGTCGTGACGCCTCACCGCCCCTACGGTGTGCACCATGGCCCACGACGAGACCCCCGCGGCCGGGTCCCCCGCTCACGGTCCCGCACCCGACAAGGCCCTCGACGACGAACCGTTGTTCGCCGCCGCGCGCCTCAAGGAACGCCTGTACGCGACGATCACCATGATCTCGGTGGTGGTCGGGCTCGCCGGCTTCGGCCACACCGACACGGCCGAAGCGGCGGCCACGATCCTCACGACCGCCGTCGGACTGTGGCTGGCCGCCCTGGTCGCGGACCAACAGGCCCACCGTGTCGTCCACACCCGCTTCGCCACCGGCCGCGAGCTGCGCCACATGCTGTCCGTCAGCAGCCCCCTGCTGCTGTCCGCGGCGGGGCCCCTCACTCTGCTCGCCGTGGCGGCACTCACCGCGATCGACGTGGACACCGCCCTGTTGATCGCGGCCGGGGTGAACGTCGCCGGCCTGTTCACCTGGGGGTGTTACGGGGGCATCCGCATGGGGTCCGGTACCGTCCTCGCCGTACTGGCCGGGGTCGTGGACGCGATCATCGGAACCGCGGTGGCCCTGGTCAAGGTCGCCGCCGGCCACTGAACACCCCGCCCGACGCGGACCGACCACCGTGTGGTCGTGACACGTCCCACGGTCGCGGGGCGATCACCGCTCCGACCTCGTGCACCGTGACGGCCCGGGCCGGGCAGATGCCCGCCGCGTCCAGCACCCGAGCGCCCTCGGCCGTCTCCGGCCTCCGCACCGAGGCGCGCTCGTCCACCGGGGCGAACGGCGCTGCGGCACCTGTGGCGGCTTCCCCGGGCCACGCGTGGCGTCCGTCAGGGCGCGGGGACCGCGACGGCGGGTTCCTCGTGCTCCTCGATCTCCGGGCGCCCCTTCTTCGGAAGCAGGAACGTGACGGCCAGGAACGCCACCAACAGGCAGGCCTGGGCCACGAGCGCGTGCCGGAAGCCGGTGGTGAAGTCACCGGTACCGGCCCTGTCGAAGAAGAGCGATCCGAAGACGGCCACCCCGATGGAGCCGCCGATGGACTGGACGGCCGACAGGACGCCGGACGCGGAGCCGATCTCGTCGTCGTCCACCGCGGCCAGGATGAAGCTGAACAGGGCCGCGATCACCATGCCGGAGCCGATGCCCGCCACCGCCACGCCCGGGGCGATGTCCCCGAGCGAGAAGGTGGCCCCCACCCGCCCCAACTCGTACCAGAGCAGGGCCGCTCCCCCGAGCTGGACGAGCGGGCCGACCTGTAGGACGGCCCTGCCGATCCGGTCCGCGAGGAAGGCGCCGCTGAGCGCGCCGCCGATGGCGGTGCCGACCGCCAGGGGAAGGTTGCCCAGACCCGCCTCGCCCGCCGTGAACTGTCGGCCGATCTGGAGGTAGAGGGTCAGTACGAGCTGGGTGCCGACCAGTCCGGCGAAGAAGAGGGCGATGCCGCCGAGCCCCACCGTGAAGGCGGGCTTGCGCAGCAGCCCGGGGGTCACCAGTGGTTCGCGGCCGCCGTCGGCCGCGCGCCGCTGCCGGTCGGCGAACAGGGTGAAGCAGAGCGCGGAGCCGGCCATCGAGATCCAGGTCCACAGCGGCCAGCCGGCCTCCTGCCCCTGGTTGAGCGGGAGCACGAGGAGGGCGCAGGCCGTCACGATCAGTGCCGCGCCCACTCCGTCGACGGTGACGGCGCGGTCGCCCGGCTTCCTCGGGACCACCTTGACGGCGACGACGAGCGCCGCGATGCCGATGGGCAGGTTGACCAGGAAGATCAGCCGCCAGCCGAGGCCGAAGAGGTCGGCCGAGACGAGTGCGCCGCCGAGGACCGGGCCGATGATGCCGCCCAGTCCCAGCACGGGTCCGAAGATGCCGAAGACCTTGGCGAGTTCGGCGCCCGAGAAGTTCTCCCGCAGGAGTCCGAGCCCCTGGGGCAGGAGCATGGCGCCGGCCGTGCCCTGGAGCAGCCGGAAGCAGATCAGCAGCTCGATGTTCGGTGCCAGGGCGCAGAGCAGGGAGGTCGCGGTGAAGGCTCCGAGGCCGATGAGGAACATCCGGCGCCGACCGTACCGGTCGCCGAGGCGTCCGCCCAGGACGAGTCCGGCGCCCAGGGTGAGCGCGTATCCCCCGATCACCCATTGCAGGCCCGTGGAGGTGGCGCCGAGGGAGTCCTCCAGTGCGGGCCCGGCCACGTTCACGATCGACGCGTCCAGCAGGTCCATGACCTCGGCGACGAGCATCACGGCCAGGATCATCCACCTCCACCGGTAGGGCTCGGCGGCCCCGCCCGTGGGTCGAGTGGTATCCATATTTACCTCGGATCCTTGATTACCAATGTTCTTAGCAATATTCAGAGTATCGTTGGCCGCATGGATGTCAATGTCGATTCAGCCGCCGAGCCGGACGTGGACGCGAACACGCTCCGCGAGCAACTGCGGAACATGACCTTGCGCCAGCAGCGTTTCGAGAGGTACCTGGGGCGTGAGCTGCACACGGACTCGGCGGGGCTGACGGTCATGGGCCATCTCGTCAGCGTCGGCCCGACCTCGCCCACCGAGCTCGCCCGGGCGCTCGGCACCTCCACCGCGGCGATGACGCTGGTCATCGACCGGCTCGTGGCGGCCGGCCACGCCACCCGCCGCCCCCATCCCACGGACCGCCGCAAGGTGATCGTCGCCCCCGCCGACGACTGGGAGGCCCGCTCCTACGCGTACGTCTCCCCGCTCATCCAGGGAGTCACCGCCGCGGCCACCAACCTCACGCCCGAGGAGCAGGTCACCGTGGCGTCCTTCCTGGAACGGATCATCGGCGCCTACGACCACGCGACGCACTCCTGAGAACGACCACCGCCGATCCGGCGGTGGTCGGTGTGGGGCGCCAACTCGCCCTGCGTGGCGGACGGTCCTCGCCGTGCCGGGTTTCGATGCGCGTGATGTCCGCCATGGGACCCGGCCTTCCCGTCGGCCTTCCGCGGCAACCCGTGCCACCAAGGCCGCTCGCCGGCGGTCGCGCAAGAGGGCGGGAGGGTGATGGACCCGCACGAGTGCGGGGAACACCACGCCCAATGGCGACGGTGTTCCCCGTGAGGTCACACGTGCGGGCGGGCCCGCCGAGGGGTCAGCGCACCGGGACGACGTCCTGTGCGGCGATGAACTCGGGTCGGCGGACGGGCGCCGCGAAGGGCTCCTCCGGCGCGTTTTCCACGCTGTTGAACACGAAGAAGACGTTGCTGCGCGGGTAGGGGGTGATGTTGTCACCGGAACCGTGCATCGCGTTGCAGTCGAACCAGGTGGCCGAACCGGCCTGGCCGGTGAAGAGCCTGATGCCGCAGGCCTCCGAGAACTTCGAGAGCGCTTCCTGCGAGGGGATGCCGGCGTCCTGCATCTGCAAGGACCTCTTGTAGTTGTCCTTGGGTGTCTCTCCGGCGCAGCCGAGGAAGGTCCGATGGGAGCCCGGCATGATCATGAGGCCGCCGTTGGTGGGGTAGTTCGGCGTCAGCGCGATCGACACCGAGACCGTCCGCATGCGCGGGAGTCCGTCCTCCGCGTGCCAGGTCTCGAAGTCGGAGTGCCAGTAGAAGCCGCGCGCGCCGAAGCCGGGCTTCACGTTGATCCTCGACTGGTGCACGTACACGTCCGACCCGAGGATCTGTCGGGCCACGCCCACCACCCGTGGATCGGCGGCGAGTTGCGCGAAGGCCTTGCTGATCCGGTGGACCTCGAACACCGAGCGGACCTCGTCCGAGGCCGGCTCGATGATCGACCGCTCGTCCGCCCGTATCGCCGGGTCCGCGACGAGACGGTCCAGTTCGGTCCGGTAGACGTCGACTTCCTCGGGGGTGATCAGCTGGTCCACCGGGTGGAAGCCCTGCCGCTCGAAGCTTTCCAGCTCATGCCCCCACAGCGGCCCCGGCGTCCCGGACGCCGACCAGACGACGGGGTCCTGACGGCCGATCAGCACCTCCTCGGAACCTCGGGTCGGATACGTGTCCGTGGTGCGCGCGGTTGTGGTGATCATGATGTTGCCTGCCTCTCCTCTCGTCTTCTCGGGCGTCCTCAGGCGCTGTGCGGCTCGGTGAGCAGCGGGTAGACGCCGTTCTCGTCGTGGTCCTCGCGCCCGGTGACGGGCGGGTTGAAGACGCACAGACAGCGGAAGTCCCGTGCGACCCGCAGGGTGTGGCGTTCGTGGCCGTCCAGCAGGTACATGGTTCCGGGCGTGATCAGGTACTTCTCGCCCGTCTCCTCGTCGGTGAGTTCGGCCTCACCTTCGGTGCACACGACGGCCTCGACGTGGTTCGCGTACCACATGGACGTCTCGGTGCCGGCGTAGAGCACGGTCTCGTGCAGGGAGAAGCCGACGCGCTCGCGCGCGAGCACGATGCGCTTGCTCTCCCAGGTCCCGGACGCGGCCTTCACGTGCCGGTCGGTCCCCTCGATGTCCTTGAAAGAACGGACGATCATTCTTCGTTCACCTCTCTTCACATGCGACGCGCGGGGTGGTCAGGCCGTCTCGCGGACGGAGCGCGTCAGGATTTCCAGACCCTCTTCCAGTTCGGCGGGGGTCAGCGTGAGCGGCGGCAGGAGCTTGACCACCTCGCTCTCGGGACCGGAGGTCTCGACGAGGAGGCCGTGCTCGTAGGCCTGCCGGCAGACGGCGGTCGCCCGGGTGTTGTCCTCGAACTCCAGGCCCCACACCATGCCCCTGCCCCGGTGGGTGGTTCCCGGACGCCCGTCCTCGGCGCAGATCTCACTCAGCGTCTGCTCGATGCGCGCGCCCTGGAGCAGGGTGCGGTCCCGCAGCCCGCCGTCGTGCCAGAACGTGTCCAGGGCGGCGGCGGCCGTGACGAAGGCGGGGTTGTTGCCGCGGAAGGTGCCGTTGTGTTCGCCGGGCTCCCAGATGTCCAGTTCCGGCTTGAACAGGCACAGCGACATGGGCAGTCCGTAGCCGCTGATGGACTTGGACAGCGTCACGATGTCCGGGGTGATGCCCGCCTCCTCGAAGGAGAAGAACTCGCCGGTGCGGCCGCAGCCCATCTGGACGTCGTCGACGATGAGCAGCATGTCGCGGCGCCGGCACAGGTCCGCCAACTGTCGCAGCCACTCGGGGCGCGCGACGTTCACGCCGCCCTCGCCCTGGATGGTCTCCACGATCACGGCGGCGGGCTGGTTCAGCCCGGACCCCTGGTCCTCCAGCAGCCGCTCGAACCAGATGAAGTCCGGCGTCTGGCCGCCCAGGTAGTTGTCGAAGGGCATGGGCGTGGTGTGGACCAGGGGGACACCGGCGCCGGCGCGCTTGAAGGCGTTGCCGGTGACGGCGAGCGAGCCGAGGGACATCCCGTGGAAGGCGTTGGTGAAGGAGACGACCGCTTCGCGCCCCTTGGCCTTCCGGGCGAGCTTCAGCGCGGCCTCGACGGCGTTGGTCCCCGTCGGTCCGGGAAACATGACCTTGTACGGGAGGGAGCGCGGGGCCAGGATCTTGGATTGGAAGGTTTCCAAGAAGGCTCGTTTGGCGGTGGTCGACATGTCCAGGGCGTGCGTGATGCCGTCCCGCTCGATGTAGTCGAGCAGGGCACGCTTCAGCACGGGATTGTTGTGTCCGTAGTTCAGCGATCCGGCTCCGGCGAAGAAGTCGAGGTAGTCGCGCCCCCGCTCGTCGTACAGTCGGCTGCCGCTCGCCTTCTCGAACACGGTCGGCCAGGCACGGCAGTAGCTGCGGACCTCGGACTCGACGGTCTCGAAAACACTCAGAAGCGGCTCGGTGATGGTCAACGAAATCTCCTTGTGAATGTGCGACGTGCGGCGGTGCGACGTGGCGCGGTACGGCGCGGCAACGGATCGGCGACGTGGCCGGCCACGTGGGGGTGCCGTGGAACGGGTGGGAAGAACCGGCCCGAGAAGGGTCAGAAGGCCAGCGGCCCGATGCGGTGCAGGACCTCGGGAGCGTGCGCGTCGGCCTCGGGGAAGTCGCCGGGCGCGAAGAGCACCTCGCGGGTGAGCGGTGCGCCGTGGCGCGCGGCGTACGCGGCGAACAGTCGCTCCGAGGCGGCGTTGTCGGGCGTGATGGTCGTCTCGACGCAGCGCAGGGGCTGCTTGCTCGCCTCGCGGACGGACAGGCCGTCGAGCAGCGCCCCGGCCACGCCCTGTCCCCGCAGGGACTCGTCGACGGCCACCTGCCACACGAACAGGGTGTCGGGGGCCTCGGGACGGCGGTATCCGCTGACGAACCCGACGGGCCGTCCGCTCTCGTCACGGGCGACCACCGAGGAGCCGGCGAAGTCACGGCACCACAGGAGGTAGCTGTACGAGGAGTTCAGGTCCAAGGCCTTCGAGTCACGAGCGATACGCCAGAGGGAAGCTCCGTCTTCCACGTCCGGGCTGTCGAGGCGCAACTTCCCGGGAAGTTCCAGGTAGCCGCTTCGGCTGCGGTCCAGGTCTGCATGTGCAGTGGTCATGCCGACGCAAGTTACCCAGCACGAGAAAAAAATGCATGGGTCCACAAGCTTCCGGATGGAGGGTCGGCATGTTATTGATGCGGGCGCGGAGAGGCCCCCGGATGCACCTCACCGGCGATCTTCATATCGTGCCGAATCATGACATGTCATACCAGCCCGACGGTTTATAACGAGAATGTAACTTCTGAATTTCGCCTGCGAATCACGTGGGTGATCGTTACAATCCCGCAAACCTGCGACCGTTTCGGCCTCCGAGGGCTGGGCAAGACGGGCACCGGAACGGGTGCGCGGGAGATGGCGTCGGCACGTGAGCCGGGGCGGTCAACCGAGCCAGACGACGTCGATGACGTAGAGACGGCCGGCGGACCGATTGACGAAGTACACGGCGGCGAGCTGCCCGATCGTCGCGGAGCGCACGTCCTCCCCCTCGGGGTCCCGGTTGTCGAAGGCCGGGAACGACCAGGGGTCCCGGGAGGCGATGTCGAGGACGTCGCGGACGATCTCCACCGCGTACTCGGGAAGTCCCGCGAGCGCCTTCGCCGCGTGCGGGGAGAGTCGGACCGGCCAACCGCTCACCGGCGGGGTCCGAAGAGCTCGTCGAGGGCGGTGCCGTCGGTGTCGTCCCTGTCCGCGGCCAGGAAGGCATCGACGGCCGGGGCGGCGGTGAGGCGGACCTGCCACGTGCGGACCACGTCGTGCAGCGGGGCGAGGCTGTAGCTGTGGCGGGCGTACTCCAGGGCCTGCGCCCAGTCACGTTCGAAGGCGGGCGCCCAGCGCTCCGCGTTGCGGTCGGCTCGGATGCGGACGAGCAGTTCGGCCGCCGCCGCGGGGGCCGGTGCCGGCGGCAGGGCGGGCGCGTACTCGGACCGTGCGCTCATGCGTCCTCCAGAGGGTTCCGGCCGCCACGCTAGCGAAGGCTTGCGTCCAACGGTTCCGGTCCGCCGGACGCGGGGCGCCCGGGTCCCGTCCGACGTGGGTGAACGCACCGCGAACGCACACGTCCGTCGATTCGGGGTACGTTCGTTGGTACGGGGTGCGGCCTTGGCCATCAGGGTCGCGACGGGGGCCGCACCCCGACACTCGTGAAATCCGCGCCGGAAGCCCCCGCCGCCCCTGCCGGGGCGACGTGCGGGGCACCGTTCAGTCCCCCGGACACGCCTCGCCCGCGCTGCGCCGGGTGGGGGCCTCCCCGCGCCGCTTCCAGGCGGACATCCGCACGGACGAGGAACCGGGCCGGGCCGCGCGGGAGGCTCTCGTACGGATCGAGGGTCCCTCACGCCCGTTGGTCCGCGGCGCACGCCGAAGGCGGCCCCTGGCCCCGCGCGGCCCCTCGCGGGCCGTCAGACCGGTTGTCGCCGCGCCCCGCCGCCGGGGGGCAGGGGTGCGGGTGAGGGATCGGCTCCACGGAGGTGGAGGTCCCGGATCGTGGCGGCGATCTCGCGCTGGTGGTGGTCCCAGGAGACGAGCCGTTGCCAGAGGGGATCGGGTTCGCCCGGTACGGTGGCGCCGCGCGCGGTCCACTCCCGGGCGAGTTCCTCGAACAGGGGCGCCCCCTCGGCGCCGGCACGGCTCGTGTGTCGGGGGACGAGGGTGGCCAGGACGCCGTCGTCCGCGCCGCGGTGCCGAGCCGTGCCGGTGGTCGTGGAGTGCTTCGGAGCCATGTCCACCCAAACGACCCGCCACCCGCGCGGACACGACCCCGCCGGGCGCGGCGCGTCCCGGACGGTCAGGGCACCTCGGGTTCCGACCGCGGCGTGTCCCGGGCCAGGACCGCGTTGAACTGGGCACCGGTGAGCAGCGCCAGGTTCGTGAACCACAGCCAGATCAGGAAGACCACGATCCCGGCGAGCGAACCGTAGAGCCGGCTGTAGGTGCCGAACTCGGTGTAGAGCGTGAAGAGCGCCGAGGCGGCGAGCCACAGGACGGCCGCCAGCGCGCCGCCCGGAAGACCTCGGCGGGTTCCCCGGGCGCGCGCCGGGCCGGTGCGGAAGAGGATCAGGATCAGCGAGACGGCGATGACGAGCAGGGTCGGCCAGCGCAACAGGGCCATGGTGTCCACCCCCTCGTAGCCCGCGGCGGCCGCGACGCGGCGGGCGAAGGGGCCCGAGGCGACCAGACTGGCCGCGCCGGTCACCAGCAGGCCCAGCAGCAGGGCCGCGGTGAGGACGAGGATGTGGGCGGCGCGCAGGGGCGGTCGCGTGTCGGGGAGTCGGTACATCGCGTGCAGCGCGCGGCGGAAGACCGCGAGGTAACTGGAGGCCGACCACAGGGCGCTGACGATCCCACTGGCGAGCAGCAGCCACATGGAGGACGGGTTCGCGGTCAGGGAGTCGAGGACCTCGCGGAGCGTGGCCGCGGACTGGGGCGGGGCGTAGGAGGTGAGGTCGAGGATGAGGCGCTCGCGGGTGCCGGGGCCGGCCAGCCCCACCAGGGAGACCGAGACGAGCAGCGCGGGTACGAGTGCCAGCACCGCGTAGTAGGTGAGGGCGGCGGCGTAGTCGGCGACGTTGTCGTCCCACACGCGCACCGCGGTGTCGCGCAGGGCGGAGCGGGTGCGCACGGCGAGCGCGACGGCGCCGTTCCCCGGGATCGCGGGGGTGGTGCGGGGAGCGGTGGGGGAAGTGTTCGATGCCACGGGGCGCTCATGCCCGTCGTGGCCGTTCCTACGCGCCCCCGGACCCGGCTGCGCACCGGGCCCGAACTCAAGATCGACACGTCATGCGATGGGCGGATTCCGCGCCGGCGCTCCGTTCGCGTCGCGCGGGCGCACTAGCCTGCGTCCCGTACAAAACCACCGATGCCGGGCAGTCGTGAACGCGACGCGCACCCGGCACCGACAGCTGACCGAGGAACCCCGGTTGACAGGTCGCAGGACGACGGAACAACGCGCCGACCCCACCTGGCCGCGTACCCGCTATTGGTTCGACACCATCGTGGCGCGCGGGAGCGCGCTGCTCATCGGCTGGCTCACCCTGATGTGTCTGGCCATCGTGGTCCCGGCCAGCATCGCGCTGGTCTGGGCCGACCAGGACGCACCGACCACCTGGTCGGGGCAGCTCGTCGCCGTCTGGGTGAGCGTGGGTCAGACCCTGAAGATCGGGGGCGCCGTCGGCAGCCCCCTGTACGTCGTCATCTCGGTCCTGCTGGCCCTGGTGGCGTTGTTGTTCGTCTCCACCCTCGTCAGCCTGATCACCACCGGCCTCAACGACAAGGTGCTGGCCCTGCGACGCGGCCGGTCCACCGTCCTGGAGTCGGGGCACACCGTGCTGCTCGGCTGGTCGGACCAGGTCTTCCCGATCGTCTCCGAACTGACCGTCGCCAACTCCAATCAGCGCAGGGGCGTCATCGCCGTCCTGGGGCCGAGGGACAAGGCGGAGATGGAGGACGAGATCCACACCGCGCTCGGCCGCCCGGGTCACACCCGGCTGATCTGTCGCAGCGGCGTGACCACCGATCCCGCTGTCGTCTCCCTGGTCAGCCCCGAGACCGCGCGCGCCGTCCTCGTCCTGACCCACGAGGGCGAGGACGGGGACGCCCACGTGGTGAAGACGCTGCTGGCGCTGGAGGCGGCGGTGCGGGGGCGGGGCCGTCCCTCCGTCGTCGCCGCGGTGCGCGACGGGCGCCACCAACGGGCGGCGGACCTGGCCGCGGGAGCCCACGGCCGAGTGCTGAACATCGAGGACATCACCGCCCGCCTCATCGCCCAGACCTCGTGCCGGCCCGGGCTGTCCCTCGTCTACCAGGAGCTGCTGGACTTCGGCGGCGACGAGATCTACATGGTCGAGGAACCCGCCCTGGTCGGGCACGCCTTCGGTGACCTGCTGCTCGCCTACGACACTTCCAGCGTCATCGGCGTCCTGCGCGGGACGGGAGGCGTCGAACTCAATCCGGCCTCCGACAGGGTGCTCGGGGCGGACGACCGGGTCGTGCTGATCACCGAGGACGACGACACCGCGGCCAGGGCGGACCGGCCGCCCACCGTGGACGAGGAGGCGATCGTGGTGCCGCGCACGACGCCGTTGCCCCCGGAGCGGTTCCTGCTGCTCGGGTGGAACCACCGTGCCCCGCTCGTCGTCGCGCAACTCGACCGGTGTGTGCCCGACGGTTCGGTCCTCGTGGTCGTGGCGGAGGGCGAGGGGCCGTTGGAGGACGCCGGTCGTTGCGCGCGGTCCACGGGACGCCGCATGCGCGTCACCGTCCACAGCGGCGACGTCACCGACCCGCGGATCCTCGACGAGCTGGACGTGCTCTCTTTCGACAGGGTCATCGTCCTGGGGTACGACGACGTGTCCACGGCGCCCGGGGCTCTCGGCGGTGACGACAGGACCTTGGTGACCCTGCTCCACCTGCGCGCGCTGGAAGAGGCGTCCGGGCGTGAACTGGCCGTCGTGACCGAGATGACCGACGACCGCAACCGGTTGCTCGCTCCCGCGCGGGAGGGAGCCGACTTCATCGTCGGCGGCCGGCTGATCAGCCTGTTGATGACGCAGATCGCGCAGAACCCGTACCTCGCCGACGTCTTCGACAGCCTGTTCACGGTCGGAGGGGACGCCCTCCATCTGAAGCCCGCGACGGGGTACGTGCTGCCCGACCGTTCGGTCACCTTCGCGACGGTGGTGGAGTCCGGCCTCAGGCAGGGGCACTGTGTCATCGGGTTCCGACTCCACGAGGGCGGCGCGCGGGGCCCCTCGTACGGTGTCCGGATCAACCCGGACAAGCGAGAGCGGGTGTGCCTGGGCCTGGAGGACTCGGTGATCGTTTTGGCACCGGAGCCGGTGGCCGGGGACGCGGGCGCCCTGTCGGGGCACGCGCTGCCCGAGGGTCGAAGCCGTGCCCCGGCCGAGGTGGAGGGGGTGGCGTGACCGGGAACCGGCCCTGCGGTGGGCGGTGGTGGGTTCACACCGCGGTCGATTTCCCGCTTCCGTGCCCGCCGTGCGCGCGAACCGCCCGCCCCGCCCGGGCAATCAGCCCGTCAGGGCGCCCGCGTCCTGGTCCTGGGCCACCACGAGGAAGGCGTCCTGGTCCAGGTCCATCACGACGCGCACCGCCTCGCCGCGGGCACGGCGCCGCGCCGCGGATTCCTCTGCGGGCCAGCTTCCGCGCGGACCACCGGCGGGGAAAAATTCGAGAACCCTCGCACCCGTCACCCTCAACACCTCCGCCATGCGGCTCCGAAAAGGCTGTGTTCCACCGCTTGCCCCCGCCGCCCGCCGACATGCGCACACGGGGCCCTCCGGGCTTTCGGGCCCCGCGCTCTACTGTGTGCTCCATGGCAGCGAAGATCAGCCCGGACCGTGGACACGACCGGCGACGGCTCGGATACCTGAGCGCCGCGGCGGTGTTCGCCATCGGCATGGCCGGCACGACGCTCCCCACTCCGCTGTACGGGCTGTACAGGGAGGAACTCGGCTTCTCCGAGCTGACGGTGACGCTCGTCTTCGCCGCCTACGCCATCGGGGTCATCGTCACGCTGCTGGTCGCCGGCAACTATTCCGACGAAGCCGGCCGCCGGCCCGTGCTGCTGTACGCGTTGGGGCTGTCGGCGCTGAGCGCGGTCTGCTTCCTGCTGGAGGGCGGCCTGCCGATGCTGTTCGCGGGCCGCGTGTTGTCCGGGTTCTCGGCCGGGCTGCTCAGCGGCGTGGGTACGGTCACCGTCCTGGAACTGGCGCCCCCCGAGCGCAAGAGGCGCGCCGGACTGGCCGCGACCGCGGCCAACATGGGCGGCCTGGGCTGCGGTCCCCTGCTGGCCGGGTTGTTGGCCGAGTACGCGCCGCTGCCGCTGGTCCTGCCGTTCCTGGCCCACCTCGTGCTCCTGTGCTTCGCGTGCGCCATCGTGCTGCTGCTGCCCGAGACGGTGGAGCACCCCCGACGCCTGCCCCCTCTGAAGCCGCAGGGGCTGTCCGTTCCACCGGACATCCGCGGCGTCTTCGTGCCGTGCGCTCTCGCGGCGTTCGCCGGGTTCGCGCTGCTCGGGCTGTTCACCTCGATCGCGCCGAGTTTCGTGTCCGAGACCCTGGGCGTGACCAACCACGCCACGGCCGGCCTGGTGGTCTTCACCGTGTTCCTCGGCTCGACGATCGGTCAGGTCCTGGTGGGGCGCATGCCCGTACGGCGGGCGCTGCCGCTGGGCTGCCTCGTCCTGATGGTCGGTCTCCTGCTGGTCGGCGCCTCGCTGTGGACCGAGTCGATGCCGTTGCTGGTGGCGGGAGCGGTGTGCGGGGGGCTGGGGCAGGGGATGGCCTTCCGCGCCGGGCTCACGGCCGTGAGCGACGCGGCGCCGCCCGCGCACCGGGGTGGCACGATCTCCTCGTTCTTCGTGGTGGCGTACACGGGCATCTCGCTGCCGGTGGTGGGCGTGGGCGCGTTGACGCTGTGGCTCGGGCTGGTGGGTGCCGGGTTGACGTTCACCGTGTGCGCGACGGTGCTGGCCGCCGCGACGGGCCTGTACCTCCTGCGGCACCCCCCGACGGCGCCCTCGCCGTCGGCGTCCTGAGTCCCGGCGCGGAGCGGGCTCCGCGCCGGTCGATCACCGGGGAGGGGGCGAGTCCGCCGCGAAACGGCTGGGGCGCCCGAAGCGGACCGGCACCCCGGGCGAGTACAGGACGCTGACCGGGTCCCCGGTCGGGGCGGGCAGACCGGCCGCGGAGATCAGGTCCTCCCGGCATTCGAGGAGTTCCGCTCGGTGCAGGGGCCAGCGGGGGTGGGTGTTCGGCAGGTGCAGCGGACCACCGGGGAAGTCGTTGTGCAGACACCAGCGGGCCGTGAGGAAGTGTTCCAACTCCGTGGGCTCGTCGATGGGATCCCCGACGCGGACGGCGATCCGCGAGTGCGCGCCCCGAGGGCCGGGCCATCTGCGCACACCCGTGTACGTGACGACGTCACCGGTGCGGTCGAGGGACATCCGCGACCACTGGTAGGGCAGCCGGAACACGGTCCGGGCGACCGCCACGGACACCAGGCGCGAGGCGTCCAGGGAGCGGAAGACGACCCCGCGTCGGCCCCGGGCGTCCACCGAGTACAGCCGCACGTTCGTCTCCGGGAAGGAGCCGAGGTAGGGGACGCCCGGCAGCCCCAGCCAGCCGACGCGGTCCATCCGGAAGGCGATGAGACCGACGTACGTGACGCCGTCGAGGGTGTCGGGGACGGTCCCGGGCGGCAGCAGTGGAGCCACGTCCGCCGGGTCGACCGGCCAGTGCAGGAAGGCGAGGTCGAGCCAGGACTGGGTCAGCAGGGCACGGGGCAGGGAGAAGGGCGGCTCGCTGCGGATCGGTTCACGGGAGAACGGCACGGGCCCAGTGTCCCAGCCCGTCGCCGGGCCGGGAGCGGTCAGTGTTCGGGATTCGCCGGGCCGGGAGCGGTCAGTGTTCGGGATCCGGCGGGCGGAACGACGACAGCATGGCGATGAAGGACGCGGACCCGGTGATCACCCCGGGGCGTCCGCTGCCGGCCGGGGCGGGCTCCACACCCACGGCCTCGATGTCGCCTTCGTGGATCCACAGCACCTTCGGGGTCAGCCGCTGTTCGGGCGGGGCCTGCTCCCAGTTGTCGAGGGTGACGGTGGAGTAGCCGACGAGCTGGGAGTGCAGATCGGGTCCGTCCACGGCCTGGAAGTACAGGAACCCCTCGTGCGGCACCATCGCGAGGATGCCCAGGGGGGCGGGACGGCCCAGGAGGTCGCCGGCTCGCAGCAGGTGGGTACAGGTGAAGCCCGTCTCGCAGGTCACGGAGACCATGGGGTTGGCCGCGCCGCTGTCGTCCCGTACGACGGGTTCGGCGGCGAGGTTCCGTTCGGCCAGCGCCCACACCTCGTCCCCGTCGACGTTCCAGGCACGGAACTGCGAGGCCGGCACGGGGGAGGAACGGTCGCCGTCCACCCGGACCACCAGGACCACGGCCAGGTCCTCGGTCAGGGGTCTGACCAGGGCGAAGTCCTCGGCGACGGTACGGGCGGGCACGACCCGGGGCAGCAGCAGCGGACGGACCTCCTCGTATCCCGCCTCGTGCAGGGCCCTGCGGCGGTCACCGAGCTCCAGCAGCCCGTTGAGGTGCCGTACGGCGGCTTCGCGCCACTGTTCCCGGGGCAGGGGCCGGACCAGGAGGGCGATCTCCGCCAGGTCCAGCGGGAGGCCGCTGCCGATGCCGAGCTGCAGGTGCTGCTCGGCGCCGAACCGCATGGGTTGGTCGGAGCCCTCGCCGTCGAGGAAGAGGTCGTTGAGGAGGGCCAGGAACGACTGCCATTCGGCGGGCCCGAACCAGGGGCACCACGGTGGGACGGGCAGCCCGGTATCGGCGGGGACGGCGGCCTTCTTCGCTCTGCGGAACAAGGGCATGCGCGACAGGTTAAGGCCGTACGAATCCCGCTGTGAGCGCGTAAACAAGGCTGATGGAGGGCGAGTTCAGGCCGGCGGTCCCGTCACCGACGAAGAGCGGTTTCATGAGAATCGGCAGCTTGCCGGCCACCCGCCGCACGGCCGGGACCGCCCCTCCGCCCGGCCGGCCGAACCTCCGGGCCGGGGTCACCTCGTCCGCCCCGGCTACCAGGCGGTAACGTCGGCCTCCGAGGATTGGAGTTCCATGACCCGCCTGCTCAGCGTTTCCGACAGCGTCATCGTCGAGGCCAGCCCGTCAACGGTGTACCGGCACGTGTGCGACCCCTCGCTCATGGGCCGCTGGAGCCCCGAGAACCTGGGTGCGACCCTCACCCGCGAGCCGGGTCCCGTACCGGTCGGGACGGTCTTCGACGGCCACAACAAGCGTGGCGCCTTCCGCTGGACCACGCGCTGCACCGTGATCGCGGCGGACCAGGACGAGCTGTTCCGTTTCCGGGTCCACTCCATCGGGCTGAAGCGGCCGCGACTGCGCGGCCCGATCGCCACCTGGGAGTACCGGTTCGAGGCGGTCCCCGGGGGGACGAGGGTGACGGAGACGTGGACCGACGACCGCCGCTCGTGGCCCGATCTCGTCGCGAACGCCTTCGACAAGATCGCGACGGGCGGGCACACCTTCGCCGATTTCCAGCGCCGGAACATCCGCGTCACCCTGCGCAATCTCAAGGCAGCCCTGGAATCCGACGCCCGCAAGCCGTAGCGGAGGACGGGAGGAAGTCCGCGTTTGGAGCGGAATAATCCGGCCACACTAGTTGCTATATACATCGATCGACGCGGTGTGCCGCCCCTCCCCCGGGGCGGGACGACCCCGCTCGACGACCGCCGCAGATCCTCATGTCCGGCGACGGCAACGCCCGGCCTGGCCTTCCCCTCAGGAGTCACCGCATGTCGAACCACCTCCCGGAGCAGCCCGCAGACACCGTCGAGCGGCTGCGCGCCGGCTTCGCCTCCGGTCGCACCAAGTCGCTCTCCTGGCGAACGACGCAGCTCCGGGCGGTACGCGCCCTGCTGAAGGAACGCGGGGACGAGCTGGCCACCGCGCTCCACGCGGACCTCGGGAAGGGGCGCGAGGAGGCCTACCGCACCGAGATCGACTTCGTCGTGCGGGAGATCGACCACACGCTGGACCACCTCGCCGAGTGGCTCCGCCCCCGGCCGGTGGAGGTGCCCGAGCGGCTGAGCCCGGCCACCGCCCACACCGTGCTGGATCCGCTGGGCGTGGTCCTGGTCA
Source organism: Streptomyces sp. NPDC002602 (assembly GCF_042889445.1). Taxonomy (NCBI): domain Bacteria; kingdom Bacillati; phylum Actinomycetota; class Actinomycetes; order Kitasatosporales; family Streptomycetaceae; genus Streptomyces; species Streptomyces sp. NPDC002602. Next base: position 90,558 of record NZ_JBIAQX010000017.1, read on the forward strand.
TCGCCCCGTGGAACTACCCGCTGCAACTGCTGCTGGCCCCGGTCATCGGCGCGCTCGCGGCGGGCAACTGCGTCCTCGCCAAGCCCAGCGAGCTGGCCCCGGCCACGTCGAGGGCCGTGGCCGAGTTGCTGCCGCTGTACGTGGACACCGACGCGGTCGCGGTGGTGGAGGGCGGCGTCCCCGAGACCACGGAGCTGTTGGCGCAGCGCTTCGACCACATCTTCTACACCGGCAACGGGACGGTCGGCCGGATCGTGATGCGTGCCGCGGCCGAGCACCTCACGCCGGTGACACTGGAACTCGGCGGCAAGTCACCGGCGTTCGTCGATCGTGGCACGGACCTGGCCGTGGTGGCCGCCCGGCTGGCGTCGACCAAGTTCATGAACGCGGGACAGACGTGCGTCGCCCCCGACTACGTGCTCACCGACCCCGAGACGGCCCGGGAGCTGGAGAAGGCCCTCGCCGACGCCGTGCACTCGCTGTACGGGGACGACCCGGCCGCCTCCCCCGCGTACGGCCGCATCGTCAACGACCGTCACTTCGACCGCCTCACGGGCCTGTTGGCGTCGGGCCGCACGGTGGTCGGCGGCGAACACGACCGGGCGGCACGCTACATCGCCCCCACGGTCCTGACCGACGTGTCCCCGGACTCCCCCGTGATGGGCGAGGAGATCTTCGGGCCGATCCTGCCGGTGGTCGAGGTGGCAGGGTTGGACGAGGCCATCGCCTTCATCGGCGGCAGGGACAAGCCGTTGGCCCTGTACGCCTTCACCGAGTCGGAGACCACCCGGGAACGCCTCACCCACGAGACCTCCTCGGGCGGTCTCGCCTTCGGCCTCCCCGTGGCCCATCTGACCGTCTCCGACCTCCCGTTCGGCGGGGTCGGCGAGAGCGGCATGGGCAACTACCACGGTCACTGGTCCCTGGCCACGTTCAGCCACCTCAAGGCGGTCCTGGACAAGCCGCTGAGCTGACCCCACCGGCCCCACCGTTGTTGCGCGGGGAGGGAATCGGCCACCGCGCCGGCTCCCTCCCCGCGCGCGTGGCACGACACCTCACTCCCCCACTCCGCCGCCCGCCCGGGGTGAGGTGGTGACGCCCCGAGGCCCTCCGCGACGCTCCGTGTACCTTTGGCCTCCATGGACACGACTGCCGAAGAGCCGAGGAACGACGTCAAGCCGCCTGCGGAGAAGCCGGGTTGGGATGTGGCGATGCTGCTCGGCGGCGGCTTCCTCGCGTCGGTGCGGCTCGGTGGCACGGACGGCTGGTGGACTGCTCTGTGGCTGCCCCTGCTCGCCCTCGCGCTCCTCGCCGTGTCCTATGAGTGGACACTGCTGGTCAAGGCCCGCTTCCGGATGCGCGCCGGGCAGTGGTTCACCCTGGTGAGCGCGCACGCCGGCGTGCTCCTCGGGCTGGCCGTGGTGCTGGGGGCGACCCGCCCCTGACCGGCGGTCGCCCGCGACCTGGCACGAGGCGCCCCGTAGGCGCCATCAGGGGCGTTCACGGCGACACCCGCACGCGGGGCCGCCCGCTCACGGCTTCGGGATCCATCATGGCGTTGCCGAACCGCCATCGATCGATCGTCCGCCGTTCCGCTCGCGCACCCGGCCGCGGCGGCCGGCCCGAGCTCAATGGAGAGCCGAATGAACCGTGTGTGGATGCGCGCCCTCTCGCTGGTCGTCCTGGCGGGTCTCGCCGCCGGCGCGACGGGGTGTTCCGACGGCAGCACTCCGTCCGGTGTCGCCTCGAAGGCGGCGTCCGCCGTGCAGTCGGTCGGGGCGGGTCTGGACTCCGCGGCCGCCGAGGCCAAGAAGAAGCTCGACGGGGTGAAGGACGGGGTGAACGCGAAGAACGACGTGACCCTCGGCACCGTCGCGCAGGACGCCGACGGGCGCACCACCGTGCCCGTGACGGCGTCCAACACGGCCGAGGGCAAGAAGTCCTTCGCCGTCCAGGTCAACTTCCGCGACAGCGGGGGCAACCTGCTCGACACCGTCGTGGTGACCCTCGCGGACGTGGCGGCCGGCGCGACCGGCAAGGGCACGGCCCGCAGCACCCGGAGCCTCTCCGGCGAGGTGAAGGCCGAGACCGGGACCGCCCTGCGCTACTGAAGCGCGCGCGGCAGTCCCGGCTCGGCCCGATGGACGGCTCAGGCGGGGCCGTCGGCGGCGGGGGCGGTCGGCCCCGGGTCGGCCGGGGGCTGCGTCCCGGTCTCCGAACCGGGCTGCGCCCCGGTCCGCGTCCCGTCCTCGGCCGGGGGCTCGTCGCCCTCGTCCCCCGCGTAGGCGCGCAGGTGACCGATCACCGTGTTGGCTACGGCGACCAGCGGTACGGCGACGACCGCGCCGCCGATCCCCGCGACCAGTCCACCGGTCGCGACGGCCAGGACCACGGCCAGGGGATGGACCCGAACGGCCCGTCCCAGGATGAAGGGCTGGAGGATGTGCCCTTCGATCTGCTGGACCGCGAGCACCACCAGCAGGGCCATGAGCGCGGTGAACACGCCCTGGGTGACGAGTGCGACGACCACCGCGAGGGCCCCGGACACCACCGCGCCGACCAGCGGCACGAACGACGCCAGGAAGATCACCACGCCGATGGGCACGGCGAGCGGGACGCCCAGGAGGTAGATGCCGATGCCGATGAAGAGCGCGTCGATCAGGGCGACGATCATCGTGCCGCGCACGTACGCGGTGAGCGTGCGCCAGGCCCGCGGGCCGGCTCCGGCCACGCCCGGCCGGGCCACGGCCGGGACCAGCTTGAGCGTCCACTGCCAGATGCGCTTGCCGTCGTAGAGCAGGAAGAGCGTGGAGAACATCGCCAGCAGCATGCCGGTGAGGATCTCCACGAGCACGGTCACGCCCTGGAGGCCCTTGGAGGTGATCTCGCTGGTGCTGGTGCCGATCGCGTCGCTCAGATTGTTCGCGACGTCGTTGATCTGCTGCTCGGTCACGTGGAACGGGCTGTCGAGGAGCCATTGTTTCAGTTCCTCGATGCCTTCCTGGAGGCGTCCCGAGAGGGTGTCGAGGTTGTCGAGCACCTGCCAGACCACGAACCAGCCGACCAGGCCCAGCACGAGGAACCCGCAGATCGCGGTCACGGCGGTGGCCAGTCCCTGGGACAGACCGCTGCGGTGCAGGCGGGCGACCGTCGGCTGGAGCAGCGCGGTGACCAGGAGGGCGACGACGAAGGCGAGGACGACCAGTCGGACGGCGCCGATGACCCGCATCAGCACCCACAGCGTGGCCGCGAGCACCAGGAACCGCCAGCCCGCCTCGGCCGCCACCCGAATGCTCCAGGGCACCGCAACGGCCGGGTCGGGCGTACGGGGGCGGGCCCGTCGGGCCTCCGCCGCGCGCTCCTCCTCCGCGTTCTCCCCGTACTCCGCGTCGCGGCGCGCCTGGGCCTGCGCGCGGCGCTCGCCGAGCGCGGTCGCGCCTTCTTTCACGCGGTCGAGCCATCTGTGGATTCCGGGCATTCGGAACCTCCCTCCGTGTCGTTGCCCTTCTGCCCTCGATCCGCTCCGCCAGCCGGGCGCGGCCCGGTCGGTTCGAGTCGGTTCGGGAGTCGGTTCACACGGCAGGGGGCCCGGCGTCGTGTGTCCGACGCCGGGCCCTGGGTGATGCGGTTCCGCGGTCCACGACGGTTTCCCTCCGCTGTCCGGTGAGGGGCGACTCGCCCCGGAGGTCCAGCGTGGTTCATCCGGCCCGCTCCGGCATCCGCTCGTGTCGCGGCGACCGGGCCGGGCGCGTGGGGGTCGGGGCCTCGATGCGCGGCCCCGACCCGGTGCGTGCCTCAGGTGTTGAGGAGGCGGTTGAAGAAGGAACGGTAGCGCTGCAGCGCCAGGCGCAGGTCTTCCGTGGCGACCTGTTCACCGCGGTCCCACTGGCCCTCCAGGTCCTGCTTGTGCGCGGAGAAGGTCCGGGCGAGTTCCTGCATCACCTCGGCCACCAGGGTGTCGGCGGACCGCACCGCTTCCTGCGGGTCGTCCACGAAGCGCCCCTGGATCTCGCTCCACTGCTTGCGCAGGCCGTCCGCGTCGGCTCCTCCGAGCAGGGGCTCGTCCGATTCGCCGGCGCCGACCTCGTCGGTGTGCACGCCGGCACGCGCCGGCTCGTCCCGCAGGCCGTCCCGGCCGAACGCCCTCGGGTCGTCCGCCGAGACCTCACGCGGGTCGTCCCGTACGCCGTCCAGGGGGTCGACCGGCAGGCCGTCCCGGCCGAACCCGCGCGGGTCCTCGCGTATGACGTCGCCCTCGGTCCCGACGGTGGCATCGGCGCCACCGGGATACACCGCGGAGTCGCGCCCGGTACCCGGGTGGGCGAGGTTCTCCGTGGTCAGACGGCCCTCGACGGGTCGGCCGGTCGTGTCTTCGTTCTCCCGCATGTCATCGGCTCCCTTGGTTCGTGTTCGTCAGCAGGTCGTCGAACAGAGCGCGGTAGTGCACCATCGCTCCGCGGAGTTCCTCGGTCGTCGTCTCGCCCTCGCCGCTGCGCACGTTGACCTCGTGGGCGGCGCGGTAGTGCTCGAGGGTCCGTCCGTGTTCGACGGACAGGTCACGCAGTTGGCCGTGGAACCCGTCCGCCGGGTAGCCGCGCTCCCGCATCAGCCGGGACACCAGTTCGTCGGCCCGGGCGACCGACCCTTCCGGGCGGTCCACGAAGGCTTCCTGCACGCCGCGCCACTCCTCGGCGTACTCCGTCCGGCGTTCGGCGGGGAGGTCCTTGATCTCGAACGTGTCGTGGCGCTGTTGGCGCGCCCGCAGTTCGCGGTCGGCCGCCATCCGGCTGCCGGCGGCCTCGGCCGTCCGGTCGTACTCGGGGCCGAACTGCCGCTGGAGGTTCCTGCGGCGCGTGAACAACCACACCCCCGCGGCGAGGGCGACGAGCACCAGCGCGGCGGGAATGATGATCGCGATGAGTGTGCTTGTGGACATGTTGGCCTCCAGGCCGCGGCCTCGTCTCTTCGGTTGCTGAGGCGGCTGCCCGCAACCCCTGGGCACAAACCCGCCCGGGTGGAGTCGAGATGAGTGGGTGTCGGTGGGTGGGGTGGCAGGGGCCACCGGTGCGCGCGCCGCCCTCCGGGAGTGGCGTGTCCACCCCCGGAGGGTCGCGCGGCGCGTGTCAGTTCGTGTGCGGGTGGGGTGGGCCGGCGGGGTGGAAACAGGCGGTGATCGCCTTGCCGCCGTGGCAGGCGTGCACGTCCCAGGTGTCGGCGAGCGTCGCCACGATGCCCAGGCCGCGCCCGGAGGTCGCCTCGTCGCCGGCCTCGCGCGGCTCGGGCAGATGGGGATCGCCATCGGCGACGCTGACGTGCAGACAGCTGCCGTCCCAGGTCAGCACCAGGTGTGCGGCGCCCTCGGTGTGCAGGTGTGCGTTGGTGACCAGCTCGGACACGGTGAGCAGGACGGAGTGCACGGTGTCCGGCGCTTCCCGTGCCCACGGAAGGGTGTCGAGGTGTTCGTCCGTCCAGCGGCGTGCCGCGCGGACTCCTTCGGCGATGGGGAACGAGCGTGCCCATCCGACCGCTTTCATGACCACTGACTCCGCCTCCCGCCTGTGTCTTCCGGACCGTTCGACGTCGTGTACACATCGAACGTGCGGCTGTCTCTCGTGTGGCTGTCTCTCGTGTGCCGGCGAGCGTGTACCCGGCGTTCGTGTACCCGGCGCTCTTGTGCCCGTCGCCGTGTCCGACATGCCCATGGGGCGGCCCGCACGCCGGCGAGCGCCGTCATTCCGCGGCGAACACCTCGGCGAGGAAGCCGTCCACGTCCTGGTTCTCCGCCCCCGCGGCCACCATGGCGTAGGTCTGTTCCAGGAACCGCGACACGGCGCCGGCGTCCGCGAGCAGCACCGCTCGTCCCTGACCCGCCGAGGAGTCACCCCGCAGCTCGAAGCGGACGGCGGCGTTCGCCCCGTCCCGCTGCGGTCGCAGGGTGACGTCTCCCTCCCCCACGGGCCGGCGCAGCCCGTCGGCCAGCATCTGCCGGTCCAGGTACCACTGGGCCAGGAAGGTCTCGCCGTACATGAACTGTGCCCGGACCGCATGCGGGTCGCCGCCTTCGTAAGTCATCCGGGCCTCGACGACGAGCGGGAGTCCCGCTTCCTCTTCCAGGCGCATCGAAATCGTTTCCGACACACAGGTCTTCACATGGGCCTCCGGAACGCGGGCGGTGGATTCATCCGCCTGCCCTCGGAACGCCCCCTCATGCCTGGCCGGTTCTCAGTCCTCGGAGGTGTAGCGGAGGCGGGCCCACAGGGGCAGAAGGAACCAGCAGACGAGGAACCAGAGGAACACGCCGGCCACGATCCAGGGCGCGAGCATGTTGTGGGTGGCGACCCGCAGGACGAGCAGCAGGGCGGTCACGAGGGTGGCCAGCAACAGGACGAGTCCCACGAAGGTGAGCCGCGAGGCCCAGGCCACGGCCTGCGGCTTGATGCGGCGGCCCGAGACGATCCGGTGGAAGGCGACCGGGGCGATCAGGGCGCCGGTGGCGAACGATCCCAGGACCACGGTGATGATGTAGATCGTCTTGTCGGTCGACGGAAGCCCGTGGAAGAGCGGGGTGAAGACCACCGTCAGGAGGAAGCCGAAGAGGATCTGCACTCCGGTCTGAGCCACGCGTATCTCTTGTACGAGCTCCTGCCATTGGCGGTCGGCACGCTCCTCCGGGCTCTCGCCTCTGCCGTCGTGCGAATGTCCCTGGCCGGCCGCGGGGGTCTTGCCCCCGTCGTCGGACGCGGCCTGTGCGTGGTCCGCCATGATGATGATCCCTTCTGGCGGCCTTCCGGCCGCGCGGCGTGGGTCCGCGGGGCGCGGTGGGGAGGATGGCTCCCGAAATCATCGAACGCATGCCCGGGCGAACACGTCTCACACCCGTCGGCTCCCGCGCGCGGCGCCCGCGTGGGGGACGTCGGGATCGCCACACAGGCGAGTGGGGCGGACACCGTGATCGGTGTCCGCCCCACATCCGCGCGGGGAACGAACCACCGGCCCGGTGCGTGTGGTTGCCACGTACCGGGCCGGTGCGGGACGGCCGTGAAGGACACCGCCTACCGGCGCCGCCTAGTAGTAATGCTTGCGTCCGCCCAGCGCGTGCCCCATGGCGCCCAGGATCCACAGGATCAGGCCTACGACGATGAGGATGATCCCGATGGTGTACAGGATGCTGATGTGGGCCACGATCGCGACGATGAGCAGGATTACTCCGAGGATGATCACGGTGCCCTCCGATCTTCGCGTGATGATTCTTCACTGTGGACCCGGCGGCCACATGGCTCCGGGGGTGGGGGACGGTTCAGTGTCCGAAGAGGTGCCGCCTTCGAGGGACTCCTCCCGCGGGGCGGGACTCGTCGGTGGGCGGGGCTTGGTTGGTGGCGGCAGTGGTCGATGTCTGATCGGTCGAGGTCTGACCGGTCGAGGTCTGATCGGTCGAGGTCTGATCGGTCGGTGCCGGCGTGGGCGCGACCCCGTTCGCGGGGTCCCGGGCCGGTGCGGCCCCGGTGTCCGCGGCCGCCGCCTCGCGGGCGCTGATCAGTTGATCGCGTTCCGCTCTGGCGGCCGCCTCGTGTCGACGTGACTCGCCGAGTTCGGCACGCGCGGTCCGCCCCTGCCTGAAGGCGCGGCGGGCACCCGCCAGCAACAGGAGGAGACCGAACAGCACGACCGCGCCGAGCACCATGCCGTACAGGAACAGCGTGCCGGTGGAACCGGTGACGTGGTAGCCGAAGACGTCGAATCCCTGTCCGATCCCGTGGCCGACCCCGGCGTTGCCGAGAACACCGGCGACCGCCACGACGACCGCGGCGATCAGAACGATCAGCCCGAGGATGATCAGCATGGCGCCCTCCCAACGGATTCGTGCGCCGGAGGGGCGCACGGGGCAGCCTTCAATCCGGCTTCTGCCCGTTTATGCGCTCTTCATACCGGGCCGCGTTCATTGCCCGGAAACCCTCCGGAAAGGCAGTGTGTGGGAACCGGTGGCTCTCGGGGCGTGCCGGTCGGGTGCGGCCGGTCGTTGATGCTCCCGTGGAGCGCCGATTTCAGTTGAGTGACGAGGCCTGGACCGCGATCGAGACGCGGCTCGGCAGGCCCGCGGCCCGTGTGGAGCGCACGGCCGTAGAGGCCATCGTGTGGAAACTTTCGACGGGCGCCGCCTGGCGGGATCTACCCGCCCGGTACGGCCCCTGGCACAGCATGGCCGAGCGGTACCGGATCTGGGTCGGTGACGGCACCTGGGGCCGCGTCGAGGCGGCGCTGCTGTCCTCCCCCGCCGATCTGGCGGGCGAGGACGACTGGAGCACCCGATGGCTGCCCCGCCAGGCCGACGCCGCACCCGCCGACGGGGCTTCGGGCCTCGACGCCCGGACGGGGCCGGCCGGCGAGGCCGGGGCATCGTGACCGGCCGGGGGTGAACACCGCCCGTCGACCCCCGTCAACCCCGCTGACCACTTCCCGTCGAACCCGGTGACCACTTCGTCGATCGCTCGTTGAACCCGGCGCTCGGCGAAGTGAACACCACGAGGTCCCGGAGCCCCCGCATCCGGGACCTCGTGGTGTCTCGCGCACCGGGCCACAGGTCGCCCTCGCCTACGGCGGTGAGGCGGACGGCGACCGCGTACCCGCCTCCGGCCCGACGTCAGCGCAGGCCCCAGATCCGCACGACGTGGTCGGCCGGGGAGACGGTGTACCAGGTGCCGTCGCCGAGGGCGCGAGCCGTTCCGGTGACGGGGTACGGATGGAGGAGCTGATCGACCTCCCCCTTCCGGGCCAGGTCGACGATCCAATGCCGGCCCGCACCGGACTCCTCGTCGCTCTCGACCGTCGCGGCGATGACGGTGTCCTCGTCGAGGAAGCCGGCCTCGTAGTCCCAGAAGACCTCGAGGTCCCGGTCGTCCGGGTCCGCTTCCGGATGCCGGGGGATCACCGCGTCGGCGTGCAGTTCCGCCTCCGGGCCGGGTTCCGCGGATCCGTCCACGAGCCGGTGCACGGCGAGTGCCTCCTGTCCGTGCCCGACGGTCAGCAGGCGCGTGCCGGCCGGACTCGCCGCCGACAGCACGAGGTCCTCGCCGGCGAAGCACTCGACGGAGAGCGTCGCACCGTCCCATCTCCCCCATCTCAGCGGGGCGCCGTCCTGCCCCTCGCCGATCGACAGGCCCATCCGTCCCGGGTCGGCGGGCGGGACGTGGACCGACCCCGCCGCCACCGACCCCGTGGCCGCGCGGGCGAGGACCCTTCCGTTCGCCGCGTCGAGGACCAGCCATTCCTCCACCCCCGGGGCCCCCTCGCGTCCGTCCTGCTCCAGCGGTCCTCGTACGTGGGCCCACACGAGGGCCCCGTCCGCCGAGAAGGCGGCCGAACCGCTGCTCGCGTACCGGTGATCGCGGTCGTGCACGTACTCCTCGTACGTGTCGTGGGACGCGCACCCCGCCCAGCAGCGGTGCCGTACCTCCCAGCGCACCGCTCCCGCCCGGTCCACGGCGGTCAGGGCGTGCGCCCCGGAGAAGACGGCCAAGTCCGCCGACGGCGCCACCGCGTACTGCCCGAACCCGCGGGGCCAGGGCGCCGGGATGCGGACGGGCCGCGCCGGTCGGCGGTCTCCGAGGGGGCCCTCCAGCCCTTGAACGAGCAGCTCGGTGTCGCCTCGCTGGACCAGGAGCCGGCTCGACGGGGACCAGGACTCCACGTGGGGAGCGTCCGCCTCGGCCGGGGACAACGCGGGGGCGATGGTGGTCAGGAGGCGCGCGAAAGAGGGCACAGGGTTCCTCCGGAACGAGACGGTCGACTGACGGGCACCCTACGACGGAACACCGACAGTGGTACCGCCGGCCACCAGCCGTACGCCGGTCCGGTCGCGGGCGAACACCCTCCGTGAACGGGGCACTCGGCGGGTCACACGGGCAGGCCCGCCGCCCGCCGGCGCTCCGGCAACTCCCCGACCGACACCGTCGGCGTGTGCCCGGCCGGCGCGCCCGCGACCCGGGGGCCGTGGGGTCGAGCGTTCGCGCGCGATCCGGTACGCGTGCCCGTTCGGGTCGCGTCGACGCCGTCCCGGTCGCGTCGAGTCGACCACGACATCGAGGCGCTCGCCGACGCGGGCACGCGAACAGCCGGACGCGGTGGGCCGGTTCACCCCGGCGTGCGGCGCCGGCCTCCGGCGCCGCGGGCGGCAGGGCACGGGCGCTCCGGTTCCCGGACGCGCGGCGGCTCGGACAAGGGGACCTGATCGGGCACTCCATGGGTGGTGTGGTGGGCTACTTGCTCGCGCAGGACCATCCGCGGCGGGTCAGCCGGCTCGTCTTGGAGGACGTTCCGGTCCCGCGTCCCGGGGTGTTGGCTCGGGCAGGACCGAGGATCCCCGGGGATCCCACGGAGGAGGCTTGCGTTCCGCCCTCCCACCCGTGAGGCCCCGCGCCACGGACGCCCGGCTCGGGCCGCCCGGCGGGACGGCCCTGATCAGGCCGCCCCCTTGCGGGGCCCGGGCATTCCCCTGGATGACGGGTCGCGAGGGCCGGGCGGCTGCCGCGTCCGCTCTCTCGGTCGGTCACCCGCGGAGGGGAAGCCGGCCCGGCCTCGTCAGTCATTCGGAGCCGCCCGGCGAGGGGATTGGCCCGCCGCCGGCGGAGGCGACTCGGTCGGGGCGCGGGGACGCGAGCCGGGCCCGCGCACTCTCGCCGCCCGGCCGGAAACCGTGCCGGGCGCTGTCGCCGCGGCACCTCCCCGCGCGCCCTCGCCGCCCCGCCGGGACCCGGGCCGTCCGGCCCCGGTCCTCGCGACCAGGCATTCATCCGTCGGCCACCAAATGTTTCTTACCGGCCAGTAGACATTGCGACGACGCTCCCCAAGCATGGGCGCGTACATGCCAACGTGTGACGAGGAGCGTCCCCCATGCGCAGCACCCGCCCCCGCGCCACCCGCACCGCCACCGCCGCCGCGGTGGCCGTCGCGGCCACCGTCCTCACCCTGCTTCCGGCCACCGCCGCGGATGCGGCCGATCGATCCGCGCCCACGCCCGCGGCCTCGGCCCCCGCCGCGTCCGCGCCCGGCGGCAACGCCGCGATCCTCGGCATCGACTACGCCACCTGGCAGCGGGACGTCGCCGCCGTCATCGACGCGGCCCGGCCCGCCATCGAGCAGCGCATCGCCGCCTCGCCCGCCGGGGAGAAGCCCGCGCTCGTCCTCGACATCGACAACAGCTCGCTGGAGACGGACTTCCACTGGTTCTGGACCTTCCCCACCCCCGCGATCGGCAAGGTCCGTGAGCTGACCCGGTACGCGAACGAACGTGGGGTCGCCGTCTTCTTCGTGACCGCGCGCCCGGGGATCGTATACTCCCTCACCGAACGCAATCTGAAGGCCGTCGGCTACCCGGTCTCGGGCCTGTACGTCCGTGACCTGCCGGACCTGTTCCAGGAGGTCAGCGCGTACAAGACGGGCAAGCGCGCCGAGATCGAGGCCCGCGGCTACACGATCATCGCCAACATCGGGAACAACACGAGCGACCTCGTCGGAGGCCACGCCGAACGCACCGTCAAGCTGCCCGACTACGGCGGCAAGCTGTCCTGACGCCGACGGGGCGCGGGCGGGTGGCCGTGGTGTGCGACGCACGGACCACCCGCCCGCGACCCGAGCCGCGCCCAGCCGCCACCCGCCCCCTTCGCCACGCGCGAGGAGTGGATCGCCCGCTTCGATCCCCCGCGGGACGGCGCGGACGCGCCCGAGCAGGAGGCGGTCGACCCCGCGGGCGGCGGGGCGTGGCTCTGCGATCCCGACGGCGTCGGCCCCCGCCTCTCGATCCTGAGGGTTCCGGAGCCCAGACGGGCGAAGAACCGCCTTCACAGGGACATCCGGGTGCCGGGGCACGGTGGTCCGGGCCGGCGACGGGAACGGATCCGGACGGAATCCCGGCGCCTGGTGGCGGCGGGCGGACGGGTCGTGGAGGAGTTCGAGGGACACCACGTGGTGATGGCGGCCCCGGAGGGCAACGAGTTCTGCGTGGCCGCCGCCCCCGCGTGAGGCGCCGGCAGGACGTTCGGGGGTGCGGTGATCGCGGTCCCGGGCCCTCGCGGCACGGACCCGCATCCTCCCGTACGGGTCCCTCGCCACCCGGCGTCACGACGATCACGCTGCGTAGTGCGACGGATGCAACGGTTCAGGTGGTTGCGCACCCTTTTGCGGAGTGCGCCGATGGCCCGCGGCCGGCCGGCGTCCGGGAACACCGTCCCGGCAGGCGGTGTCTCCGCGGCCGGACGGTCGTTGAGAAGAACGGTCAGCGAAGTGGACCACACCGAGTCCCGGGGCCCAGGTCCCGGGACTCGGTGCTGCCCGGCCGACCCCAGGGAGACGTGCGAGGCGGACCGAGCGTTTTCGGCCGGACCGCGTCGCAGCGGGTTGACCCCGGCCGCGCGGGCGCCACATGATCGTTTGACTCCCGACGCGCGGCAGGCGGCCCGGTCCGGACGCGCGCGGGATCGAGACCCCAGGAGGACATGTGGCGGGGCAGGGCACGAACCCCACTCACCGGCTGGTTCCCTCGCCGGCCGGCCGGACCCACCTGGTCGAGCAGGGCACCGGCCCGCTGGTGCTCCTCGTCCACGGCTTCCCGGAGTCCTGGTACTCCTGGCGTCACCAACTCCCCGCACTGGCCCGGGCCGGGTACCGCGCCGTCGCCGTCGATGTCCGCGGCTACGGCCGATCCTCCAAGCCGGCCGGCATCGACGCGTACCGATTGACCGAGCTGATCGAGGACAACGTCGCGGTCGTGCGGGCGCTCGGGGAGGAGACCGCCGTCGTCGTCGGCCACGACTGGGGGTCGCCCATCGCCGCGTACTCCGGGCTGCTGAGGCCCGATGTCTTCCGCGCGGTGGGCCTGTTGAGCGTTCCCTACGCCCCGCGTGGAGGTCCCAGGCCCAGCGAGGTCTTCGCGGGCATGCCCGGCGGCGAGGAGTTCTACGTCGCCTACTTCCAGCAACCCGGCCGTGCCGAGGCGGAGATCGAACCCGATGTGCGCGGCTGGATCGCGGGCCTCTACACCGCCTTGTCCGGCGACACGATGCCCGGACCCGAGGACCCTCCCCTCCACTTCGTCGCGCCGGGCGGAACGTTGCGCGACCGATTCCCCCGCGGCCGCCGGCCCTCCTGGCTCGGCGAGGCGGAACTGGACCACTACGCGGCGGAGTTCGAGCGCGGCGGCCTCACCGGCCCGCTGAATCGCTACCGCGCCATGGAGCGGGACTGGGAGGACCTCGCGGACTTCGACGGCGCCCCCGTCACACAGCCGTCCCTGTTCGTCACCGGTGCCCTGGACACCGCGACCGGCTGGTTGGCCGACGCGATCAGGCGGTACCCCACCACGCTGCCCGGCCTGGTCTCCTCCCACGTCCTCGACGGATGTGGTCATTGGGTCCAGCAGGAGCGCCCCGCCGAGGTCAACCGGATCCTGACGGACTGGCTCGCCGGACTTGCCGACTGAACCGCGGGCGCCAGGGGCGTCGGGCCGGACGGCGGGATGGCGGGACGGACCGAAAATCACCCCGGGTCACGGTCACCCGAAGGTACGGTTTGGCCATGGATACTTCCGGAACCCAGGGCAACGACGAGGACACCGGGCGGCGGACGGCCGTCAAGGCCACCGCACGCGAACTCCTGGTGAAGCTGGGGGCCGGAGGGCTTGCCCCGGAGGTCGTGGCCCGCGCCGGCGGTCTGGCCGTCCCCGACGTGGAGGCCGTCTTCCCGCACCGGGACGACCTGTTGACCGCGCTGATCGTCGACGCGTACGACGGGTCCGCCGCGGCGATGGAGGAGGCCGACCGGGCCGCCCTGTCGGCCGGGGCGTCGGCGGGAGCGCGGCTCCTCGCGGTGACGCGTGCGCTGCGGGGCTGGTCCTTCGACAACTCCGCCGAGTTCACGCTGATCTACGGCTCACCCGTGCCGGGCTACCACGCCCCGCAGGAGACCGTCCCGCACGCGTCCCGCACCCCCGCGGTACTGGCCGGCATCGTGCGGTCCGCGTTGGAGGCCGGTGAACTCACCCCGCCACGGCGGGTGGTGCCCGGGCCGCCGCTGCTGCGACCGGAGGCCGTGGCGCTCTTCGGGGGTGTACCCGAGGCCCCCTTCTCGGACCTGATCGAGCGCGGCATCGTGCTGTGGAGCAACCTGATCGGGCTCCTGGTGTTCCAGGTCTTCAGCCGGACCCACGACAGCGTTCGGGACGAGTCCGCCTACTTCGACTTCGCCATCGCCGTGGCGGCCGAGTCCATCGGATTGGCCGTCCCGACGACCGAGGACACTCGAATCGGTGGCACCACGTCTCCTTGACGGACTGCTCGGCGGGTTGCGCGGCGTGACGTCCCCGCGCCGAGCGACCGGCCCGCTCCTGGCGCCGCATCGCGGGCCGGAGCAGCGGGTCGCGGGACTCCTCCGCGGGGTCGACCGGGCCCGAGGCGGTCCGAACCACGGGCCCGATCGCGACGTGTGCTGCGTGTGAACACGACATCCTCCGGGCCCCGCGCCGCCGCCACGCGGCACGCGCTCCTGCCACTGCGCCTCTTCCTCGGCATCACGTTCGTGTACGCCGGCGTCGACAAGCTCCTCGACCCGGCGTTCCTCTCCGCCACCGGCGACGGCTCGATCGGCCAACAGCTCGAAGGGGTGAAGGGGTCGGCCGCGATTCCGGCACTGGTGGCGGTCGCCCTGAACGACCCGGGTGGCTTCGGCCTCGCGATGGCCCTCGGCGAGACGGCCGTCGGGCTGGGGGTCCTGGTCGGGCTGCTGACCCGGATCGCGGCGCTCGGGGGCGCCCTGATCTCGCTCTCCCTGTGGCTGACCGTCAGTTGGCAGGCCACCCCGTACTACTACGGAAACGACCTGGCCTACCTGATGGCCTGGACCCCGCTGGTCCTCGCGGGCGCACCGACCCTGTCCCTCGACGCGGCGCTGCGCCGACGGCGGCGCACCGCCCCCCGGGGCCGGCGGCGGGTCAACCGCCGAGAGTGAGGCGGGCGCACCGGGTGACCACGGCGGCGAGGTCCCCCTCGTCGCGCAGGAGGGCGCGCTGCACGCGGGCCCCGGTGCCCCGGCCGAGAAGTTCCACCAGGCCGCCTCTGACGAGGTCGGCGTCCCCGTTCTCCTCCAGGGCGTCCCGTACGTGCTCGTACAAGGCCCACACGACGTCCTCGGGAGGGGTCTGCGACAGTGTGACCGGGTGGATCAGGGGTCCGTCGAGCCCGGATCTGGCCGCGCGCCACGCGGCCAGTCGGAGCAGGGCGGTGTCGACCTGGGACGGGGGCTCTCCGGCCTGCCAGGCCCGGGCGGCGGTGTCCACCAGCCCGCGGGTCAGTGCGGCGAGCAGTACGGGCGTCCCCGCGTCCAGGCAGACGTCCGCCACCCGGATCTCCACCGTGGGGTAGGAGGCGGCCAGCCGGGCATCGAAGTAGATCATGCCCTCGTCGCGGAGTGCGCCGGTCGCCAGCATGGCCCGCACCCGCTCGTGGTAGCGGTCGGCCGAGCCGAAGACGCTCACGGGGCCCGCCGAGGGCCACCGGTTCCAGACCCTGCTGCGATAGCTCCCGTAGCCGGTCTCCTCTCCCTGCCAGAAGGGTGAGTTCGCGCTCAGGGCGGTCAGTACGGACAGCCAGGGGCGGATCCGGTCGAGGACCGCCACGCCCTCCTCGTCGGAATCCACCGACACGTGCACGTGGCAGCCGCAGGTCAGCTGCTCCTGCGCCGTCAGGCCGAACTGCCGGCCGATCCACTGGTACCGCTCCCCCAGGCTCAGCGAGGGTTCCACCCGTGTCGGGCAGGTGGCGAGAGCGGCGACGACGACACCGGCGGCCTCGGCGTGCCGGGCGGCCTCGGCGCGCCAGCGCAGGATCTCCTCGCGGAGCTCGCCCATCAGCGTCACCGGTTTGGTGGCGAATTCGACCTGCTGTTCGTGGAGTTCCTTCTCCAGCGGGATCTCGCCGTCGGCTCCCGCCGCGCGGCCCCCCGTTCGGATCGCGGAGGCCAGCACCGCGCCGGCCGATGCGGCGGGTTCACCGGTCCGCGGATCGACGAGCAGCAGTTCTTCCTCGACGCCGACACTGCGCATACGGGCCCCTTCGCTGGTTCCTCGTCCGACGTCTGCCCACTTCCCCGGAAGGCACGCGTCCCGGGCGGGCCCCCGGGCCTCGCCTTTGGCAGGGCATTTCGCCCGGGTTTGAATTCCCCCGAAGGGAGCATTCGGCGAACGTAGGAAATTCATCGGAGCCCGGAGAGGCAACACCATGGGAATCATCGCCTGGATCATCATCGGACTGCTTGCGGGAATGATCGCGAAGGCGCTCATGCCCGGCAGGGATCCCGGCGGTTTCCTCGTCACCATCCTGATCGGCATCGCCGGCGGTCTCCTCGGCGGCTGGCTGGGGAAGGTGCTGTTCGGGGTCGACTCGATCGACGGCTTCTTCGACCTCTCGACCTGGATCGCGGCCGTCGTCGGCTCGATGATCCTGCTGCTCGTCTACCGCCTCGTCACGGGCGGCAGCCGACGACGCTGACCTGCGGTCCACCAGGGCCGCGTGAACCACGCCGGGCACGACAGAACAGGCAGGAGCACGCCATGACGGCGAATCACGATGTAGTCGCGGTGATCCTGAAGGACCACCGCACCATGGAGGAACTGTTTCGCCGCATGCGGAGCGTGGAGGCCGACCGCGCGGAGGCGCTGAAGAAGTTCTCCGCGCTGCTCATCGCGCACGCCGAAGCCGAGGAATCCGAGGTGTACGGCGCGCTGAAGCGGTTCAAGAACGTGGACGACGAGGAAGTGGAACACGGGGAGGAGGAGCACACCGAGGGCAACGAGGCGCTGCTGGCCCTCCTGGAAGTCGCCGAGGTCGGATCCGAGGAGTGGGACGAACGCCTCGAAGACCTGTCGAAGGCGGTGACGCACCACATCGACGAGGAGGAACGGACGATCCTCAACGGTGCCAGGGAAAACGTCCCGGACGAACGCCGGGCCGAGCTGGGCGTCGCGTTCCTGCGCGAGCGGGAGAAGCAGCTGGCGGCGGACTGCGGCAGCATCGAGAACGTACGGGCCGTCCTGCACGCCCACGGTGAGGCCCGATGACCGGCCCCCGCACACCGTGGTCACCGCCTGGGAGCTGACGGACGCGGACCCGACCGGGACCGACGACGCGAGCGGCACGGCGTCGAACCACGAGACGCGCATCCAGCGGCTGACGCCGCACGCCGTGAAGACCACCCCGGTGTCGCACGACGAGGACCGGTTCCAGGACGCCTGAGCCACTCCCCTCCCCCGAGACCGGACGGCCCGACCCCGCGGGGCGGCCGTCGGGACCGACCACACGTCCGGTCCCGACGGCCGCCCCGCCGTCGTGGTCCCGACCCGCGGCCGTCCCGCCACACGGCCGTCCCGTCACCGTCGTCCCGCCACACCGTCGTCCCGCCACACCGTCGTCCCGTCACACGGTCGGACCTGCCGACATGCCGAGTGGCGCGCCTGCCCGAAGAATCAGAGGCCGCAGTGGTTCGGCACGGCGCACCCGGGCAGAGAGGTCGACACGATGGCAGGACCGTCCCGTCGCCCGCAGCCCTCACGCAGCGGTCACGCGTCGACCGATCGGCTGCTCCGTACCCTGCTCCGGCGCCGTAAGAAGTCCTTGACCAGCGAGGACGTATCGGTCGCGGACCAGCCGCAGGTGCGTCGGGCCGTCACCGCGGCCGCCCTGGGCAACACCATGGAGTGGTTCGACTTCGGCGTCTACGCCTACCTGGCCGGAACCATGGGCAAGGTCTTCTTCCCGTCGAGTTCCCCGGGCGCCCAGGTCGTCTCGACGTTCGCGACCTTCGCCGCCGCCTTCCTGGTCCGCCCCCTCGGCGGCCTGGTGTTCGGCCCGCTCGGCGACCGGATCGGCCGGCAGAAGGTGCTCGCGGCGACGATGATCATGATGGCGGCCAGTACGTTCGCCGTCGGATTCCTCCCGACGTACGCGTCCGTCGGATTCGTCGCCCCCCTGCTGCTCCTGGTCTGCCGGCTGGTCCAGGGCTTCTCCACGGGCGGCGAGTACGCCGGCGCGACCACCTACATCGCCGAGTACGCGCCGGACAGGCGCCGGGGATTCCTGGGCAGCTGGCTCGACTTCGGTACGTTCGTCGGCTACGCCATGGGCTCCGGCCTGGTCACGATCCTCACCCTCGTCATGGGCTCGGACGGCCTGGAGGACTGGGGCTGGCGCATCCCCTTCTTCATCGCGGGCCCCCTGGGTCTGATCGGCCTGTACATGCGTCTGAAGCTGGAGGAGACCCCGGCCTTCAAGAAGGAGGCGGCCTACGCGGCGGCCGAAGGGGAGGCGGACGCGGAGGCCGCCGCGACCGGCAGGGGAAACCTCAAGGAGATCTTCACGCGTCACTGGCACGCGGTGCTCATCTGCATGGGGCTGGTCCTGCTCTACAACGTCACGAACTACATGGTGACGTCGTACCTGCCCACGTACATGACCGTCACCCTGGGCGAGAACGACACCACGGCCCAATTGCTGGTCCTCGGGACGATGCTGCTCGTGGTCCTGACGATCACGACCGTGGGCCACACCTCGGACCGCTGGGGCCGCAGACCGGTGTTCCTCGCGGGCAGCGTCGCTCTCGTGGCCCTGGCCATTCCGGCGTTCCTGCTGATCCGGGAGGGCGGGATCCTGTGGCCGGCCGTGGGCTGCGCGATCCTCGGGTTGCTGCTCGTCTGCTTCGCGGGGACGGCCGCGTCCACACTGCCGGCGTTGTTCCCCACCCGCCTGCGCTACGCGGCGCTGTCCATCGCCTTCAACATCTCGGTGTCGCTGTTCGGCGGTACGACGCCGCTGTTCACCTCGGCGCTCGTGGAGGCCACCGGCAACGACATGGTTCCGGCGTACTACCTGATGGTGGCGGGCGTCATCGGTTTCGTGTCGACCCTGTTCCTCCACGAGACCGCGGGAAAGCCGCTGCGCGGGTCCGGTCCCATGGTCGAGACTCCCGACGAGGCGGACGCCCTGGTGGCCCGCAGCCGCACGGCGGCCGGCCGGCAGGCCCGGGACATCTGGATCCGGCTGCGCCATCCCTGGGCCCGCCACACACCGCGCGACCGGGACACGTGACCCGTCGGGCCGCCGTGTCCGGTGCGCCCGCCGGAACACGTGACCCGTCGGGCCCCGCCGTGTCCGGCGCGCGATCGCGGTTCAGCCGTGTGTGTCCGCCTGGAGGGGGACGCCGTCGAGGAGGGGGGCTGCGGGGGCCGACGTGGTCGGCAGCGTGCTCGGCGCCGGAGCGGGGGCGGGCAGGCCGGTCGTCAGGCGCACCACGTCGACCTCCGCCCAGACCACCTTGCCGTGGGCGTGGGCCTGGGCGTCCCAACGGTCCGAGAGGCGCCGCACTATGTAGAGGCCGTGGCCTCCCGGCGTCGCCCCCTGCTGCCTGGGACGGGGGCGCGGCAGTTCGGTCTCCCCGTCGAAGACCTCGATGCGCAGGACGTCGCCCGCGGCCGCGATCACGAACTCCTGGCAACCGCCGGCGTGCATGACGGCGTTGGTCAGCAGCTCGGACACGATGAGCAGGACGTCCTCGGCGGTCTCGTGACCGTCCCATCCCCAGTCACGCAGGGCTTCCCGGGTGAAATCTCGTCCCTTGGCGACCTGGCCGCGGGTCCCGCTCAGCGCGAGGCGCCGGCGCTGGGTCACGGCCTTGGTGTCCGCGCGCAGCGGATCGCCGGTCTCCGGTCCGATGGGCGTCACTGTGGTCTCACCCCCTGGGGCACTCGTCTTGTCGTTGATGTCGTACTCCTGCCGTCCTGGCCCGGTAAAAGTCCGGATCGACCGTTTCGGTGTCCCAGACCCCGCGCATACCCGCCCTGTCCTCTTGAACACCTCGGATGCGGGTGCCGGTCCCCCTCCTGGGAGGAGTCACGGCAGGTGCGAGGCGGTGACGGGGTTCATCCCGTGGCGAGGGCTTCCGGCACGGTGCGGCTGATGGTGAAGACGCCGTCCGCGCCGGTGAGCTGGAGCAGCCTCGACAACTGGTCGGTGGGCGCCGCCAGTCGCAGCGCGATGCCCTCCCGTTCGGTGTCCAGCCGCAGGCTCAGCAGCAGGTTGAGGCCCGAGGAGTCGCAGAATCCGACTCCCGAGAGGTCGATCACCAGCCGGGACGGGCCCGACCCGATCGCCTCGTCCAGGACGGGCTGGACGGATCCCAGGCTGTCGAGGTCGAGGTCTCCGGAGAGCGCGCACACCACGGCGTCCGGCTCGCTGTGCCGGAGTTCGGCCCGCCGCGGCTCGACCGTCTCGTTGTCGGCGCGGGGCGGCACGTCACTGTCCCCTAGGTCGCGAGTTCCCACGTCAGCCTTCCGATGCACTGTCTTTTCCGTTGCGCGTGTTCGCGTCTGCACTCTACAGCGGGTTCGTCACTCTTGGTCGTGCTCATGACTGCCGGTTGATCGTCATGTGCAGGCGCAGGGTGAGTCCGGTGTCGAGGGCCCTGACCTCGACGAGGTCGCACAGTTGATGGATCATCCACAGGCCGCGACCCCCGTTGCCGGAGGCCAGGGCGGGGCGCGATCGTCCGGCGAGCGGGTCGCCGAGGCGGCCGCCGTCACTGACCTCCGCGACCACGTCGCCCGCGGGTGTGGTCCACAGTCGTAGCCGCCCCTTCCCGCCACCGTGGGCGACCGAGTTGGCGGCCGCCTCGCTGATGGCGAGGACCAGGTCGTCGCGCCGCCCGGGGTCGAGCGCCGTCCGCCGGGCCCAGGTCTGCGCGTGTTCGCGTACGTGGGCGAGCCGGCCCGCCGCGTAGTCGACGAGGACGGCCTCCGCGGAGGGTTCGGGCAGCGGGAGGTCGCAGTCGGCGCAGACGACGGCGGCGTCGGTGTAGGCGGGGCTGGCGAGTTCCCGGCCGGCCTCGATCACGGTGGGGTGGGTGCGCCGGGCGTCGGCGACCACCTCGGGGGCGAGGGCGCTCGTGTCGTACGGGCAGAGGATGGTCGCGGACCGGTGTGCGAAGGCGGTGTTGATGAGCGCCTCGTGGCGGGTGGCCTCCAGGACCTCGGCCCGGGAACGGCCCCGCCAGATCGGCTCGCCCACGATCCGCGCGGTGCGACCCGGGTGTCGGTCGGCGAAGCCCTGCAGGGCGGCAAGGATGCGGCCGGGGTTGCGCCCCAGCTCCGTCATGTCCACGCCGTCGATGTGATCGGCGTCGGAGCCCAGGTACCGGCGCAGCGCGTCCAGGCTCGCGCCCGGGACGGCGACGAGGACCGGCTCGTCGGCGGCGAGTGCCGTGCGGACGAAGTCGCCCGCGCCGGCCGTGTATTCCTCGGGGTCCCGGTAGAAGAGGGCCGGGTGGACGAACGCTCCGGGGGCGGTCGCCGGGGAGGTCGTGTCGATCACGAGGTGACCTCGCGGGTGTCGCGGTCCGCGCTGCGGGCGGGTCGTATGCCCGGTCGGGCGCGCGGGGGTACGACGCCCGGCGGCGTGTCCGTCGGTCGCGGATGCCTTACGAAGCGCGCCACTGCCTCGGCCCACGCCGCGTCGTCCTCGTACGGGAGGAGCGCGTGCTCGCCGGCGGCGCCGGGTGAGCAGAGCCGGCGGTGGTGGGGTGAAGGCACGCTCTTCCCTCGTAGGCGGGGCGAAATCGACATCGACTGACGCAAGGATCCTACCGGCGCCGTGGACTCCTGGACGTGGGTCCGTCGGACACGGCCGGGCCGGCCGGACACGCGGAAGGGCGGCACCGCCGGAAGGGTCCGGTGGTGCCGCCCGCGGGACGGGTTCAGGCGGCGAGCATGCCGCTCCGCAGTTGGGTGAGGATCCGCGACAGGAGGCGGGAGACCTGCATCTGGGAGATGCCGAGTTCGGCGCCGATCTCGGCCTGGGTCTTCTCCTGGCCGAAGCGCATCCGCAGGATCAGACGGTCGCGCTCCTGCAGCCGGCCGAGCAGCGGTGCCAACGTGTGCATCTCCTCGAAGAGCTCCACGGCCGGGTCCGCCTCGCCCATGCTCTCGGCCAGCGGTCGGGTCCTGCGTCCGCTCGTCGCCTGCTCGTCGGAGTCGGCGGAGGCGTCAAGGGAGCCGCTGGTGTAGCCGTTGGCGGCCACCAGACCCTCGATGACCTCTTCCTCGCCGAGTTCCAGGTGTTCGGCGATCTCCTTGACCGTCGGCGCCCGGCCGAGCACGTCCGTCAGCTCTTCCTGGCTCTTGGCGAGTTCCGTGCGCAGTTCCTGGAGCCGGCGGGGGACGTGAACGGCCCACGTCGTGTCACGGAAGTAGCGCTTGATCTCGCCCGTGATGTAGGGGAGGGCGAGGGTGGAGAACTCGACCTCCCGCTCCGGGTCGAAACGGTCGATCGCCTTGATGAGGCCGATGGTGCCCACCTGGACGATGTCCTCCATCTCCACACCGCCGCCGCTCGCCCGACCGCGGAAGCGCCGGGCGGCGAAGTGGACGAGGGAGATGTTCATCTCGATGAGGGTGTTGCGCGCGTACTGGTACTCGCGCGTGCCCTCCTCCAGGGACCGCAGGCGGGTCAGGAACAGGCGGGAGAGTTCGCGCGCGTCGCCGGGTGCGACCTCGCGGGCGTTCCCCACGGGGGGCAGTTCCGTGAAGGACTCCACCGCCGGGAATCCGGTCGGGGGAACGACCTCGGCGGCTGTCTCACGTACGGGGCTGACGACTGCGACAGAGCGAGGCATGGCGACGTTCCCTCCCTGGTGCGGATGGCTTCGTTGCCGCTCTTGCCCCCGCTTTCGGGCTCTACACGGTCAATCATCGATTATTTTCGGTCAGTCTTGGCTCGATCCAATGGGTTCATGTCCGGCCGGTGTCCGCATGTCGGAGCGGGGGTCCCTCGATGTCGCGGTCGCGGGCCCCGCGCCGGCGTCCGGGGAACGAAGCGGGACCGGGGACCTCGCCGGATAGTCTTCACCTTGTTCGCCGACCGACCGGACCCGTGGGGCTTCGGCGGCCGGACGATGCAGTGCCGCACCGCCCGTCAACGGCACCGCGGGAATCCGGGAACTGAGCGGGGGACAGATGGCCAGGCAGGCAGGCGTGCGCTCGAATGTCGAGAGGACCGCGCCGGGAGTGGTCGGAGAACCGGAGCTGCGTCAGCTCCTGGCCGGCTTGACGGCCGTCCGTGACGGCGACTTCGGCACGCGGCTCCCCGACGAGGCGGACGGTCTCCTCGGCGAGATCGCGACCGTGTTCAACGGCATGGTCGACCAGCTCTCGCTCTTCACCTCGGAGGTGACCCGCGTCGCGCGCGAGGTCGGCACCGAGGGAACGCTGGGCGGGCAGGCCGAGGTGCCCGGCGTGTCGGGGACCTGGGCGGACCTGACCGACTCCGTGAACGCGATGGCCGGCAACCTCACCACCCAGGTGCGCGACATCGCGCAGGTCGCCACGGCCGTGGCCCGCGGAGACCTGTCCCAGAAGATCGACGTGGCGGCGCGCGGCGAGATCCTGGAACTCAAGGACACCGTCAACACGATGGTGGACCAGCTCTCCTCCTTCGCCGACGAGGTCACCCGCGTCGCCCGAGAGGTCGGCAGCGAGGGCCGGCTCGGCGGACAGGCCGAGGTGCCGGGCGTCGCGGGCGTGTGGCGGGACCTCACCGACTCGGTCAACTTCATGGCCGGCAACCTCACCGACCAGGTGCGCAACATCGCCCAGGTGACCACCGCCGTCGCCAAGGGCGACCTGTCCCAGAAGATCGCCGTCGACGCCCGCGGCGAGATCCTGGAACTCAAGAACACCATCAACACCATGGTCGACCAGCTCTCCGCCTTCGCCGACGAGGTCACCAGAATGGCCCGCGAGGTGGGCACCGAGGGGATCCTGGGCGGACAGGCGGACGTCAAGGGCGTCTCCGGTACCTGGCGCGACCTCACCGACTCGGTCAACTTCATGGCCGGCAACCTGACGGCGCAGGTGCGGTCCATCGCCCAGGTGGCCACCGCCGTGGCGAAGGGCGATCTGTCGCAGAAGATCCGGGTCGACGCGCGCGGCGAGATCCTGGAACTGAAGACGACGATCAACACGATGGTCGACCAGCTCTCGGCCTTCGCCGACGAGGTCACCCGCGTCGCCCGGGAGGTCGGCACCGAGGGTCGGCTCGGCGGACAGGCGGACGTCAAGGGCGTCTCCGGTACCTGGCGCGACCTCACCGACTCGGTCAACTTCATGGCCGACAACCTCACCGCGCAGGTCAGGTCGATCGCCGAGGTCACCACGGCGGTGGCCCGGGGCGACATGACGCAGAAGATCCGGGTCGACGCGCGCGGCGAGATCCTGGAACTGAAGGAGACCATCAACACGATGGTCGACCAGCTCTCCGCCTTCGCCGACGAGGTCACCCGCGTCGCCCGAGAGGTCGGCACCGAGGGCAACCTGGGCGGTCAGGCCACGGTCCGGGGCGTCTCGGGCACCTGGAAGGACCTCACCGACAACGTCAACGTCATGGCGTCCAACCTCACCGGGCAGGTCCGCTCGATCGCCCAGGTGGCCACCGCGGTCGCCCGCGGTGACCTCTCGCAGAAGATCACCGTCGAGGCCAAGGGCGAGGTCGCGGCGCTCGCCGGAGTGATCAACACGATGGTGGACACGCTGTCGGCCTTCGCCGACGAGGTCACCCGCGTGGCCCGCGAGGTCGGCACGGAGGGCAGGCTCGGCGGGCAGGCCCGCGTCCCCAACGTGGCGGGCACCTGGAAGGACCTCACCGACAACGTCAACTCGATGGCCAACAACCTCACCGGCCAGGTCCGCAACATCGCCCTCGTCACCACCGCCGTGGCCAACGGCGATCTGTCGAAGAAGATCGACGTGGACGCGCGGGGCGAGATCCTCGAGCTCAAGACCACCATCAACACGATGGTGGACCAGTTGTCCTCCTTCGCGGCCGAGGTCACCCGTGTCGCCCGCGAGGTCGGCAGCGAGGGCAGGCTCGGCGGCCAGGCCGAGGTGGAGGGCGTGTCGGGCACCTGGAAGCGGCTGACGGAGAACGTCAACGAGCTGGCGGGCAACCTGACCCGGCAGGTGCGCGCCATCGCGGAGGTCGCCAGCGCCGTCGCCGAGGGGGACCTGACCCGCTCGATCACGGTCGACGCCTCCGGCGAGGTGGCCGAGCTCAAGGACAACATCAACTCGATGGTCGGATCGCTGCGCGAGACGACCCGCGCCAATCTCGAACAGGACTGGCTCAAGTCCAATCTGGCCCGGATCTCCGGCCTGATGCAGGGCCACCGCGACCTCTCGGTCGTCGCGGAGCTGGTCATGGACGAACTGACCCCGCTGGTGGCCGCCAGCTACGGGGCGTTCTACCTGGCCGACGAGACCGACGGGCAGTCCTGGCTCACCCTCATCGGCTCGTACGGACGCCCCGCGGGCCAATCCGAGAGCGACCGCCTCACCCCGGGCGAGACGCTGGTCGGCCAGGCCGCACGAAGCCGCCGCATCATCGTCGCCGAGGACGTGCCCGCCGGTTACCTGATCTCCTCCGGCCTCGGCCGCTCCGCGCCCGCGTGCCTGATCGTGCTGCCCATCGTGGTGGAGGACCAGGTGCTCGGCGTGATCGAGCTCGCCTCGTTCAAGGAGTTCACCGCCGTCCACCGCGACTTCCTGGGCCGGCTGATGGAGACCGTGGGCGTCAACGTCAGCACGATCGTGGCCAACGCGCGCACCGACGAGCTCCTCGGCGAGTCCCAGCGGCTGACCGGCGAACTCCAGGCCCGCTCCGAGGAACTCCAGGTACAGCAGGACGAACTCCAGCGCTCCAATGCCGAACTGGAGGAGAAGGCGGCTCTCCTCGCCAGCCAGAACCGCGACATCGAGACCAAGAACCTGGAGATCGAGCAGGCCCGTCAGGAGCTGGAGGACCGCGCCCAGCAGCTTTCGCTGGCCTCGAAGTACAAGTCGGAGTTCCTGGCCAACATGAGCCACGAGCTGCGCACCCCGCTCAACAGCCTGCTGATCCTGGCCCAACTGCTCGCGCAGAACCCCAGCCGCAACCTCTCCCCCAAGCAGGTCGAGTACGCGGGCATCATCCACTCGGCCGGTTCCGACCTCCTCCAACTGATCGACGACATCCTCGACCTGTCGAAGGTCGAGGCGGGGAAGATGGACATCAACCCCGAGCGGGTCCCGCTCAGGCGGCTCCTCGACTACGTAGACGCCACCTTCCGGCCGTTGACCAGCCAGAAGAGCCTGGAGTTCGAGATCACGACCGCCACCGGGGTACCGGTGGACCTGCTCACCGACGACTCGCGGCTGCGCCAGATCCTGCGCAACCTGCTCTCCAACGCGGTGAAGTTCACCGAGCACGGCCGGGTGGAACTGCGGATCGAGCCCGTGGCCGCCGCCGACGTGCCGGCCGGGCTGAGCCACGGCGGGCCGATGGTCGCCTTCCGCGTGAAGGACACCGGCATCGGCATCGCGGAGCACCAACTCGAATCGATCTTCGCCGCGTTCCAGCAGGCCGACGGCACGACCAGCCGCAAGTACGGGGGCACCGGACTCGGGCTCTCCATCACCCGGGAGATCGCCCAGCTCCTCGGGGGCGCCGTCACCGCCCTCAGCGACCCGGGCGAGGGCTCCGTCTTCACCCTCTACCTGCCGGTGGCCCGGACGGAGTTCGCCGACCGCGCCCTGGTGGGTCCCCGTACCGAACCGACCGGAAGCACCGTCGGTGAGCAGCGGGGCCGGACACCGGGTCCCGGTCCCGAGCGACGCCCGCGCCGGCTCCTGGTGATCGAGGAGCGCAGCAACGGGCTGCTGACGCTGGTCGCCGAGAGCGCCACCCACGATCTCGCGCTGGGCCGCTCGCCGTTCGCGGCGGACGAGCCCGTCGAGGTGGTGACCGCCGTGAGCGCCCAGGAGGCGGCGGAGGTGCTCGCCGCCGCGCCGTTCCACTGCGTGGTCCTCGAACTCGGCCAGGACGGGGAGGCGCTGCGCTTCCTGCGGGCCCTGGCCGGGGACTCGGCGCTGGCCTCCCTGCCCGTGCTCGCCCACGACAACCGTCGTCTCGACGCGGCGCAACAGCGTGAGCTGCACGAGCACACGGCGTCGCAGCCGTTGGAGGTGCTGTCCAGCCTGGACGAGCTGCGGGAGCGGATCTCGCTGCACCTCTCCGCCCAGGAACCCGGTGACGTCCCCTCCCTGGTCCGTTCGCAGGACTCCCCCGCCGCCGTTCCCGCGTTCCTCGACGACGGTCTGGCCGGCCGTTCCGTCCTGGTGGTCGACGACGACGCGCGGAACCTGTACGCGATCAGCGGCATCCTCGAACTGCACGGCATCCAGGTCGTGCACGCGGAGAACGGCCGTACCGCCATCGATGCCCTGACCGGTCATCCCGGGATCCATCTCATCCTGATGGACGTGATGATGCCCGAGATGGACGGGTACGCGGCGACCACCGAGATCCGTCGCATGCCGGCGTACGCCGACCTGCCGATCATCGCGGTCACCGCGAAGGCGATGCCCGGTGACCGGGAGAAGAGCCTCGCTTCGGGAGCCAGCGACTACGTCACCAAGCCGGTGGACGCCGACGACCTCATGGCCCGCGTCCGGCACTGGCTGCTGCCGCGGGACGTCCCGGGGGCCGCACGTGTCTGATTCCCCGCCGCCCCCCACGCCCTCGCCCAGGAGCCCGGACTCATCGTGAACAGCCCTCGACACCAAGACGGACCGCGGGGTGAGCTGTCGGCCCCGGAGGCGGACGACGTCACCGTTCCCGCCGCCCGCGGCTCCCGGTCGGGTGGGCCCGGTCCGGCCGAGCGGCCGGATCCCGGCGGCGACGTGGGTCCGCTGGCCGCCACCGTGGAACGTCTGCGCCGGGAGGTGCGCGAGGCACAGTCGGCCTCGGACGGGCGGGCCCTGATCGAGATGGCCAAGGGTGTCCTCGTCGGCAAACTGGGCTGTGGTCCCGCCGAGGCGGCGCGGCAGTTGGCGATCCTGGCCGAGCAGTCGGGCACGAGCGTGCTCGGACTCTCGGTGGAGATCATCAACGAGGCGTCCCGCGACCGGGTCAGTGAGCTCGCGGCCGAGTTCCTGGACCGCGCCGCGGCCGACGGCGACGACTCGGACGGCTCGGCCGCGGTGCGGCTGCGGGCGGCCGAGAGCGGTCTGTTGTCCGCCTCGGACGCCCAGGCCGTGGCGACCGCCCTGTTGGAGAACGCGTTGGCCCCGCTCGGGGCGCACGGGGTGGCCATCTGGCTCGCGGGGGCCGACTCCTCGCTGACGCTCGCCGGCCAGGCCGGGTTCACCGAGGACGAGGCGCTGCGCTGGCGGTACGTCCCGCCCGAGGTGGCCACCTGCGCGCGGCTCGCGCTCGTCGAGCGGGGGCCCGCCTTCGTCTCCCGGCTCTCCGACTCCGGCATGCCCTCGATCGGGCGCCGTCGGCACCCGCACGGGGGGCGCATAGCGGTACCCGCCGGGACGGGCGGCCGCATCCACGGCGTGCTGGAGGTGTGCTGGCCGCAGCCGCTGGCCCCGCAGCCGCCGCGGATCATCCGCCAGATCGAGGCGTTGGCGGAGCTGTGCGCCCACACGTTGGAGGATCCGACGGGCGCGGGCACGCCCTCGGTGCCGGGCCGGCCGCCGCAGGTGGCGGTGTCCGAACTGACGGCGCTCGCGGACCACTTGCACGATCCGGCGCTCGTCCTCACGCCGATCCTCGGTCCCGCCGGCGGCCTGACGGACTTCCGGGTCCACCACGCCAACGACCATTTCACCGACCCCGCCGGTCGGCCCCGCAGCGCCGTGAGCGGCTCCACGTTCCTGGAGGCGTACCCCCTGGCGGCCGAGGACAACGGGCTCTTCGAGAAGCTGGACCGCGTCTACGCCACCGGGGAGTCGTTCCAGACCCGGCGGATGACGCTGACCGCCTTCATCGACGACGTGCCGCTCACCGCCGTGGCCGACGCCAGCATCACGCGGCACGGCGCCGCGCTCCTGTTGATCTGGCGGATCGAGGACGAGACCGCTCGGCTGGCCAGTCTGCTGCAACACGCGCAGCGGCTCGGCCGGATCGGCGGCTTCGAGGAGAACTTCACCACGGGCGAGATCACCTGGAACGGGCAGCTCTTCTCGCTGTACGGGCTGCCGGCGGGAGCCTCGCCGGTGCCCTTGGAGGCGCTCCCCGCCCACGCGCACCCCGATGACATCACGTCGATCAGTCGGTTCCTGCGCACGCTGATGCACTACCGGCGCGAGGCCTCCGTGGCCTTCCGCCTCCAGCGTCCGGACGGCGTCACCCGGCACATCCGCATCGTCGCGGAGCCCGTCCAGGACGCGGACGGGTCGCTGTTCGCCGTACGGGGCGCCTACCAGGACATCTCCGCCCAGCATTGGACCGAGGTGGCTCTGGCCGCCACCCGGGACCAACTGGCCTACACCGAGGCGGAGTCGGCGGAGCGCAGCCGTCTCGCGTTGCAGTTGCAGCACGCGATCATGCCGCCCGCGCCCGCGCCGCTCGACGCGCCGGGGATCCGCATCGGGGTGCGGTACCGGCCCGCCGAGTCGCAGGCCCTGATCGGCGGGGACTGGTACGACTCGGTCGTCCTGCCGAACCGGCAGGTACTCCTGTGCGTCGGGGACGTCGCCGGTCACGGCATCGAGGCGGCCACGGGCATGGTGGTCCTGCGCAACGCCCTGCGCGGCCTCGCGGTGACCGGGGCCGGGCCCGCCCAGTTGCTCACCTGGCTGAACGCGGTCGCCCACCACCTGACCAGCGACCTGACCGCGACCGCCGTGTGCGGGATCTTCGATCCGGACCGCCGGGTGTTGCGTTGGGCGCGTGCGGGACATCTGCCGCCCATCCTCGTGCGGGGCGATCGGGCCACGGCTTTCCCGCTGGCCAAGGGCCTGCTGCTGGGCGCGGTGCCGAACGCGGAGTACGAGGAGGAAGAGGTGCAGCTCGAAGCGGAGGACACCGTGCTGATGTACACCGACGGGCTCGTGGAGCGCCGGGACACCTCCATGATGGATTCCCTGACCCAACTCCTGGGCCTCGCACAACGGGAGTCCCCGTCGCTGGAGAGCCGGCTCGATCGCCTGCTGACCCACAGCAGGTCCGACACGGACGACGACACCTGCCTGGTCGGGGTCCAGGTGCGCTGAGCCGGCCCGACCGCCCGGGAATTCCCCAGGTGGGTCGCGCACTTGGCCCAGGGAGTCACTCGTGCGAGGGAATGACCGGGGCAGGGCCAAGCCGGATCGGCGGTACGGAACGAAACACTTGCGTGGGTCCCGACGGGGCCCCGGGGCACGCCCCTTCACGGGGCGGGTCCGTCACCGCCTTTGAAGGAGTTCCCATGTCGCGTGTTCTGAAGACCGCCGCCCTCGCCCTCGCCACCGGAGCCGTCGTGATCGGTGGAGCCTCCATGGCCTCCGCCGACGCCGGTGCGCAGGGTGCGGCGATCGGTTCCCCCGGTGTCCTGTCCGGCAACGTCGTTCAGGTGCCCATCCACATCCCGATCAACGCCTGCGGCAACTCCGTCAGCGTCATCGGCCTGCTCAACCCGGCGTTCGGCAACACCTGCGTCAACGCCTGACCGCTCGACGGGCACCGTGTTCCCGCCCTGCCGCCTCTGACGGGGCGGCGGGGTGACGGTCACGGCGTCGGAAGGGTTCCGGTCGTCCTCGGGGGCGACCGGCGTCCCGCCCGGATCAGCGGGAGGAGCGCGGCGGCGCCCACGAGCGACAGGAGCGCCGCGACCCGCAGCACCGCCTCGATGGCCGGTCCGTCGGAGGCGGCCCGCTCCGCCGATCCGCTGAGGGCCTCCAGGACGGTCGCCGCGACGGCCACGGCCACGGCGCCGAGCAGGACCAGCGAGGTGAGGACCAGCCCGGAGGCGGCGGCCAGGCGGTTCTCGGGAACGTACGACTGGGTGGCCACGTTGGTCAGGGCCCAGCCGAACCCGAGTCCGACGCCCACGACCGCGAAGACCGCGGTGTACAGGGCCAACGGGTTCGTCCACGTCAGCACCAGCAGGCCGAGTCCGCTCAGTACGAGGCCGCCGGCCATCAGCGTCTCGGGCCGCCACCGGTGGGCGAGGTGCCCGGACCAGTAGCTGGCGGCGCCCGCGCCGACGGACAGCGCGAGGAAGATCAGCCCGGCGTCCAGCGGGGAGAGCCCGCGGGCCTGCTGGAGGTACAGCGCGGACAGGACCGCCACCAGGCAGTACACGATGTTCGACACGGAGCCGGCCAGCGTGACGGTCACGAAGGGCCCGTTCCGCAGCAGGGACAGGTCGAGCAGAGGCTCGGCGGTCCGCCGTTCGATCACCACGAACAGGACGAGCAACAGGGCTCCCGCGACCAGACAGCCGAGGGTGGCCGGGGAGGCCCAGCCCCAGCGACCGCCCTGGTCGACGGCGATCATGATGGCGGTGAGGCCGGCGGCCACGGTGACGGCGCCGGGCAGGTCCAGTCCGTGTCCGGCCTCCTCGTCGCGGGTGTCGGTGACGAAGCGCAGCATGAGGAAGGCGGCGACGGCGCAGAAGGGCACGTTCAGCAGGAAGACGGCCCGCCAACTGACGTGCTCGGCGAAGGCTCCGCCCACGAAGGGTCCGAGCGCGGTGCCGATCGCGCTGAAGGCCAATACGGTGCCCACGGCGCGGCCTTGTCGGTCGTCGCGGAAGTGGGCGGTGACGACCGCGACGGCCACGGGGAAGATCAGTGCCGCCGTGGCGCCCTGCACGACTCGTCCGACGACCAACCAGAGCTCGTTCTGCGCGGCGGCGCACACCACGGACACCAGGGCGAAGCCGGTCAGCCCCCACACGATGACGGTGCGGCGGCCGTGGACGTCGGCGGCCCGACCGCCGGTGATCATCAGGGCTCCCAGGGTCAGCATGTAGCCGCTGACCAGCCACTGGAGGTCGGTGGTGGGAGTGGAGAAGTCCCGGGCGATCACCGGCAGCATCAGGTTGAGGGCGAACCAGTCCATCTGGACCAGGAGCATCGACAGCGAGGCCGCCGCGATGACGGCGCGGTCCCGGCCGGAGAACAGCCGGCGCCCGCGCGATCCGGTGGCCACCTCGTCCACGCCCATCAGCACGTCCTGTCCGCAGCCCCCGCCAACCGCCACCACCAGCATGCGCCGGTGTGTGGCTGCCGGCACGCCGACCCGATCGAACCCGTTCGATTCGGGAGGACGTTTGTACGAGGGCGCGGGGGCGCGAACGCGGTGCGGCGCCACACTCAAGTACGTTCCCCGCCAAAGGCGGAAGGCCATCCCCGAGGGATCTCGGCCAACGTTCTCGAACAACCCAGAGCGCCCCCACAGTGACGTTCCAGCAGTCCGGTGCGGGGGCAGCCGCTTCATGCCGTTGCCGCTTACCGAAGGAGCAGTTCCGCCATGACGAAGGTCCTGGTCGTGCACAGCGTTCGCCTGGTCCGCTCCGCCCTCGCAGCCCTGTTGAGATCCGAGGGCCCCTTCGAAGTCACCGCCGTGGGCTGGCGGGCCGCGGTGCGCGAGACGGAGTCCTTACGCCCCGACGTCACGGTCGTCGACCTCGACTGTCCGGGTGCCGCTCCGCTCCTCGCGGGGATGGGCCGCAGGGACCGGCACTCCCCCTCCTCCCCCACGTCCTCACCGATATTGGTGCTGGCCTCGGCGGGTACGCCCGGATCGCTGCGGAGGGCGTTCCGTGCACCCGTGCTGGGGTGTGTGGACAAGGACGGCTCGCCGGGCCGCCTGGTACGGGCCGTGCGACGGGTCGCGGCCGGTGAGCGTTTCGTCGACGCCTCGCTCGCGTCCGCCTGCATGGAGGCGGACCCGGTACCGCTGAGTCCGCGCGAACTCAGTGTGCTGGCCCGCGCGGCGGAGGGCGATTCGATAGCCGAGATAGCCAGCGCCCTGCACCTGGCCAGCGGCACCGTACGCAACTACATGGCCGCCGCCACGCGCAAGGCCGGCGCGCGCAACCGCATCGACGCCATCCGCATATCACGCAGGGAAGGCTGGGTCTGAGACCGCGGCCGCCCGCGGGCCGAGGCCGGGGCCGAGAGCGCCCCGCCCGGGGGCGGGACCCGTCTCAGTCCTCCCCGGTGGCGTTCCAGAGCCCCACCAGGTCCCGGTACAGGGGCGATCTGCCCGGGAGTTCCTCGTGCGTGCCGCACACCGCCCGGGTCCCGTCCAGCACGAGGACCCGGTCGGCCCGGGCCGCCGACGAGATCCGGTGGGCCACCACGACCAGGGTGCCCGGACGGGCGGCGAGGGCCTCTTCGGCGCGCGCCTCGGTGCGCGGGTCCAGATGACAGGTGGCCTCGTCGAGCAGCAGCAGCGGAGCGGGTGAGAGGTGGGCCGCGGCCAGGGCGAGGTGCTGGCACTCGCCCTGGGACAGCCGCCGTGGCACGACGGCCCCGTCCAGGCCGCCGAGCCGCTCGACGAGGCCGCCCGCGCCCAGGGCGGCGACCGCCTCGCGCACCCGGGCGTCGTCGGGTGGCCGCGCTCCGGGGCACAGGTGGGTCAGGTTCTCCCGGACGGTGCCGGTGAAGACGTAGGCCTGCTGGGGCAGCAGCGTGCGTCGTGGATCCGGCCCCGAGGCGTCCCGCTCGGGGCGTGCGGCCGCTCCGGCGACCAGGACCGTGCCCCGGTCGGGGCTGAGCAGCCCGGCGAGCAGCGCGGTGAGCGTCGACTTGCCGATGCCGCTCGGGCCGACGACGGCGAGGTGCTCGCCCGGGCGGACGACCAGGTCGAGGTCCACCAGTACGGGGGCCGCCCGGGGGCCGTAGGCGAAGGTCACGCCGCGCAGCTCCGCGGCGGACGCCGGGACGGGCGGCGCGGCTGGCGCCTGTGCAGGCGCCCGCGGCGAGGAGGAATGTGGCGGCTTCGGGGCGGGCTCGGGCTCGACCTCGGGCTCGCAGAAACGCTCCAGTACCACCAGCAGCCGGGTGCCGGCGGATCCGAGGGCCGTCATCAGGGAGTGCAGGGCGGGCAACAGCGCCTGTACGAGGTAGGTGAGGGCGCCCACCAGGGTCCCGGCGGTGACCCCCCGGTCCAGCAGCCACGGGGCCGCCACCAGCAGGGCGATCACCGGCAGCCGGCCCGCCGCCCCCAGGGCGACGGTCCGCACGGCCGCCCACCGGGCGAGGCGGCGGGTCAGCCGCTCCTGCGCCCCGATCAGGGTCTCCACCCCGGAGCTCGCGCTCGCTCCGCCACCGCAGGCCACGATGTCGCGCAGTCCCTCCCCGACCGCGCCCACCCGGCTCGACAGCGCCTCGTCGGTGTCGAGGGAGTCGCGTTGCACGCCGGCCATGGGGCGCAGCGTGGCGAGGAAGAGGCCGAGTCCCAGCAGCAGCGGGGGCAGTACGACGAGCAGCAGCACGGGGGCGAGGGCCGCCATGCCGACCAGTGCGCCGACGGCCGTGAAGACGAACGAACGGGCCGTGAGGACGATGCCCGCGAAGGAGTCGCGGGCCATCTCCGTCTGCTGGGTGAGCCGGGAGACGGCGCCTGCGTCCGCGGCGCGGGACGGGTCGGCGACGGCCCGGTCGAGGGCGTGCCGCACGGCCCTGCGCACGAGTCCGTCACGCAGCGGTTCCACCAGGTCGGCGAGGGCGGCGAAGACCCCGCGCAGCGCGAAGGCGCCGAGCAGGGCGCCGAGCCCGGCGACCGCGAGCCAGCCCAGGCCGACCGCGGTGCGGCCGGCGAGGAAGCCGTCGTCGAGGGCGCGGGCCACGCCGTAGCCGGTGAGGAAGGTGTGCGCGGACTCCAGGAGAGACCAGCCCCCGAGTCGTGCGAGGGCGGGGGTGCGGCCGCGCAGGAAACGGCGCGCGTCGGGGCTCACCCGCCG
The DNA here is from genome assembly GCF_042889445.1 of Streptomyces sp. NPDC002602. Classification (NCBI taxonomy): domain Bacteria; kingdom Bacillati; phylum Actinomycetota; class Actinomycetes; order Kitasatosporales; family Streptomycetaceae; genus Streptomyces; species Streptomyces sp. NPDC002602. The sequence continues at coordinate 125,361 of NZ_JBIAQX010000017.1, forward strand.
CCAGGTGCCGTGCTCGTTCACCGGGCCGCCCCCTGACCGCTCGGGCCGATCGGGTCGGCCGTGCGGGCCCGCCCGGTGTCGGGTCCGGGCGCCGGCGCGGATCCCGGACCGGGCTCCGGCGCGGGTTCCGGTCGCGCCCCCGCGGCGAACACGGCCCGGTAGTGCGGATCGCGCCACAGCTCGACGTGCGTGCCGGTGGCCCGAACTCGTCCCTCTTCCAGCCACACGACGAGGTCGGCCCGGGCGGCCGAGGAGATCCGGTGCGCGACGACGATCCGGGTGCCGGCCCGGACCTGCTCCGCGACGGCCCGCTCGACCTCGCGGGCGGTGACCGTGTCGAGGCTGGAGGTGGCGTCGTCGAGGATCAGCAGTCGGCCCGCGCGGCAGAACGCCCGGGCCAGGCCGAGGCGTTGCACTTCCCCCCCGGACATGGGGGCGTCGGCCACCGGTGTGTCGTATCCCCGGGGCAGGCGGCGTACGAACCGGTCCGCGCCGGCCGCCCGGGCGGCCCCGCGCACCGCTTCGGGGTCCGGCGGTGGGCCCGAGCCGAACGCGATGGCATCGCCGACGCTGTCACCGAGCAGGGCGGGCCGGTGGAAGGCGTGCCCGACGTCGCGGCGCAGGGCTTCGGCGGTCAGGTCCCGCAAGGGGACACCGTCCAGCAGCACCTGCCCGCTGTCGGGGTCCGTGAGGCGTCCGGCGACGGCGGCGAGGAGCGTCTTGCCGGAGCCCGAGCCGCCCACGACGGCCACCGTGGTCCCGCCGGGCACGAGCAGGTCGATGTCGCGCAGCACCGCGGTTCCGTCGCGGGTCACGCGAACGCCGCGCAGTTCCAGGGTGCCGGGGCCGTTGTCGGGCAGCCGCCGGTCGCCGTGTTCCAGGGCGGGCAGGTCGAACAGTTCGGCGGTGCGGCGGGCGGCGGCCCGGCCGCGCACGGCGGCGCTGAGCTTGCCGGTGACGGCCCCGATGCCGGCGGCGAGGCCGGCGTAGCGCACGGCTGCGAGGAGTTCCCCGACGTCGAGCGCGCCGGAGGACAGTCGGATGCCGCCCACGCCGAGGACGACGTACAGCAGGAGCGGCATCAGGGCGGTGGTGCGGGCCATCGTCGCGCCGTACACCTGCCACATCCGGCGGCCCTCGGTGTCGAGGTCGGGCAGGCGGGCGAGGATCCGGGCGCGTTCCCCGGCGGCGGTGCCGGCGGCGGCGATGGTGCGCGCGCCGGCCAGGGCCTCGACGAGTCGGCCGGCGGTCGCGAGTTGCGCCCGCTGGTAGCGGGAGACGATGGCCGAGGAGTCGCGGGCGAAGGCCCTCAGCAGGAGGACGAGCGGGGGCAGGCCGGCGACGAAGGCCAGTGCGGTCCAGGGATCGATGACGAACAGCGCGACGAGTCCCCCGATCGGGGGCAGCAGCGCGGCGATCCCGGTCGCGAGGGTGGCCGGCACGGTTCCGGCCTCGGTGGCGTGCGCGGTCAGTCGCGCGGCGATCTCGCCGGGGGCGAGCCGGGCCGCGTGGTGGGGCGCGGTGCGCAGCAGCCGGGAGAGCCCCAGCCGGCGCAGCCAGGCCGTGGAACGGGCGTCCACCGCGCCGGTGAGCCGGGTCGTGGCGGCGTCCAGGAGCACCTCGGCCACGATGACGGCGGCGCACAGCAGGGTCCAGTACGGGGCGGCCTGATCGCGGCGGAGCAGGAGGTCGAGGGTGAGGCCGAGCAGCGCGGGTTCGGCGAGGGCGGCGACGGAGGCGGCGGTCGCGCATCCGAGCACGGCGGTGGCTCGTCCGGTGCTGTGTCGGGCGGCGTCGCGGAGCGCGCGATCGGCGGAGCGGAGGTCCTCCGGGCCGGTGGGGCTCGCGGTGCCCCGGGAGCGTTCGTGGGCGAGGACGGCCGGTTCCGGCGGGTCGTCGTGCGGGGTCATCCGCGGCGGCTCCTGAGAGGTGGGTCGGGGCCCGGACGGCGAACCGTCCGGGCCCCGTACAGGCCTGACGACCTGGTTAGTTACAGGTCGTGATGCTCAGGCTGCTGTCTCCGCAGAGCAGCAGGCTCGCGCGGCTTCCGCCGCCCGTCATCGCGGCCTCGGTGATCTCTTCCTTGGGGGTCTCCATCGACTGCAGGTCAAGAAGCGTCATGTCGTTTCCTCTTCTTCTCCGGGAATGTACCGATGGGTCACGGCCCCTTGCGGGACCGGCTTGGGGGCCGCTGCGGCGTCGCGCAGCGGCGGGAGGAACGGCAGGTGCGCGCGACCGCCGGGCGCGGCGCTGCCGAGGGCGAGGAGAGCGCCGGCCGTGCCCGTGGAGAGGTCCATGGACAGGCGCATCATCTGCTCGCCGGGGAAGGCCAGTTGGCCTTGGTAGGGGACGGCGTGCCGGGCGAGGGCGTCGATCTGCCGCGCGATGTCGTCGGGCCGCGTCCCGGGGCCGGGGGTCGTGGTCCGGGCGAGGTGCAGGATCATGCCGGCCGCGCCGCGGAAGAGTCCGGGCTGGGCGTAGAAGGTGGCCTGGGCGGCCGCCACGATGCCGCGCCGGGCTTCCTCGAAGCGCGGGTCGGCCCCGTGCTCCAGCCAGTCGTCGAGCACCATGCCGATGCCGGCGCTGCCCTCACCCAGGTAGGGCATGGTCCGCCAGCCCTCGTTGACCTGGAGGGTGCCGAACGCGCTGGTCACGCAGTGGTCGAGGTCGCGGTGCAGGGCTTGTCCGGCTCGTGCCAGGAGTTCCGCGTCGCCGGTGCGTTCGTACAGGCGCAGGAAGAGCAGCGCGGGGCCGGCGTTGCCGTACAGGAGTCCCGCCCGGGTGAGGTCGGGGGCGGAGCGGGCGACCAGCTCGGCGCAGCGCAGGGCGGCGTCGTGCAGGGCGTTCTCCCCGGTCGTGGCGGCCAGGGCGTCCAGTGCGAGGCCGATTCCGGCGAGGCCGCCGTGCAGGTCGGGGCCGACGGTCTGCCACGGCTGGCGCAGCAGTTGCTCGGCGAGGGCGAGGGCGCGTTCACGGTGCCCGAGCCGGTCGAGCGTCCAGGCGGTGCCGGCGAGGCCGTCGTAGAAGCCGAGGGGTGTGCCGGATGCCGGCTCCTCGGTGCGTTTGAGCAGCCACTTCTCGGCCTCGGGCCAGGGTTCGGCGCCGGTCTCGGCGAGGGCGTAGAGGACGCCTGCGGCGCCGTGTCCGAAGCCGATTCCGCCGCCGGCCGTGGCGAATTGGGCGATGTCGCCGGGGAAGAGCCTGTCGTCGCGGTCCAGGGTGGCCGAGGCACGCAGTGCGGCCGTCATGGACGCGCGGGCGCGGAACCAGTCCCCGGGTTCGACGGGCAGGTACGGGCCGGTGGGCACGGTCGGGCGATGGCCGGGCTCGCCGGGCGGCGGGTCGTAGAGGATCTCCTCCACCGCCTCGTCGAGGAAGGCCCTCGGTACGGGGAACTGTTCGGCGGCGATGTCGGCCAGGTGCGCGGCCTTCGCCCGGTCCAGTACGAACAGGCTGGTCAGTGGCAGGAACAGGGCGAGTCTGAGGCAGGCGAGGGCGTAGCGGTCGACGGAGAATCCGCGTCGTCCGGCGGGGGCGACGAACGCCGGGTTGGCGACGGTCTGCCGCAGCCCTTCGTCGACGTGGGCGGCGGCCTCGAAGTCCAGGAGCGCAACGGAGGGTTCGCCGTCCTCGTCCTCCGTCACCATGATGTTGAACAGGTGCAGGTCGTTGAAGACGACCCCGCGGGCGTGCACGGCCTCCACGGCCTCCGTCACCCGCCGGTGGATCGTCAGCGCCCACCGGGTGTAGGAGGCGAGTTCCTCCGGGTCGGGTTCCGCCTCGATCAGGGGGTGGCGGCGGGCGAAGTACGTGTTGAGCGGTTTGCCCTCCAGGTACTGAAGGACGAGGAAGTGGTGGTCGCCGACGGTGAAGGTGCCGCGGACGGAGGGGACGCAGTCCAGGCCCTCCAGTCGTTCCAGGGCGGTCCGCTCGCGGTGCAGCCGGGCCACGGCGTCGGCTCCGTCGGCGGCGAGTCCCGCATGGGGGCGGGCCTCCTTCAGCACCACCGGTTCGCCGGTGCGGCTGTCCGTGCCGGCGTAGACGCCGCCTCCGTTGGAGAAGTGGAGCGCGCGCTCGATCGTGTAGGGCACGTCGGTGAGCGTCACAGCCGAGCGGGCGTCGAGGTGCGGCTTCAGGAAGGCCGGGAGGTCGACCCACTCGGGCGGTTGGAACACCGGCCCGCGGGGGTCCGGGACGAGGGTGCCGTCGGGGGTCTCGATCGCCGGCACGAGTTCGCCCCGTGCGTCGTAGCAGTGCCGCAGGGTGAAGCTGCCGTAGCGCAGGTGGACCGGTCCGGCGGCCCAGCGCAGATCGCTCAGGATGTACGGTCCGGGCTCGCCGGTCAGCAGGGCGTCGAGGTCCTCGGCGATGCGCCGGCACTGCTCCTGGTCGGCCGGGTAGACGGTGATGAACTTGCCGCCCGCCGCGCGGTCGGCGTACTTGGCGTTGCGTATGTGCAGCAGGTGGCGGCTCGGCACGAACTTGAAGGCGATGCGCCGGGGCACGCAGTAGGCGTGGACGTGGTCGAGGATCGACTCGGCGTTGTCCAGACAGGCGGAGACGTGGATCTTCCAGCCCTGGGCGGGGAGTTCGACACCGACGGGGCGCAGCGCGTACCAGTCGCCGGTGCGGTGCGAACGCCACCCGGTCGGTACGGGAGCGAGGGCCGGGCCGTAGTTCTCGTCGGCCCGTCGGTACGGGGCGTCGTAGAACCAACGGTCGGCGTCGCAGAACGCGGCGTACCCCTTGTTCACTCCTGCTCCCTCGGTCGGTGACAGGAACGAAGGTGTCACGCGGGGCGTTGGCCCCGACAGTCACCGCTGTCACCGATCGGGTGTGCAGTACGCACGAGTCACTTGGCGGCCGGGCGGGCGCGGCCGGGGCCCGGGATGGGCGTGGTCGGGGCCCGGGATGGGCGTGGTCGGGGCCGGGATGGGCCGTCGGGGTGAAGCCGTCGCCCGCACCGCGCCGCCTCCCATCCGATTATCCGACTGGCCGTAGATTCCTTGCGTCCGGGAGCACCGGCCGTCAGACCGGTCTCCTTCGCTGCGACCGTCGGCGTACGGTCCGGTCCCGCCCGGGAGAGTGCCATGCGTTCTCGTGTCGCCGCCGCCGTCCTGGTCCTCGCGCTGGGCCTGCCGCTGACGGGCTGCTCGTCCGACGGGGCGGACCCCGCCACCCGGGGTGCCGCCGGCGCGCCGGCCGCCGGCCGCCAGAGCGCCCCCTCCCACCTGCGCTTCACCGCCAAGACCCTGGACGGCGCGGTGTTCGACGGCGCGGCGCTCGCGGGCAAGCCCGTGTTGTTCTGGTTCTACGGGGCCGCGTGCGCCGAGTGCCCTGCCCAGGCCTTCGAGACCGCGGCCCGGGCCGACCGCTACGTCGGGCGCGTGCACGTGGTGGCCGTCGCGGAACCTGGCGCGGGCAACGGCCTGCAGGGCTTCGCCGCCCCGGCCGGAGCGGGCCGGCTCCCGCACCTCTCCGACGTGGGCCACGCTCTGCGGGGCCGCTTCCACGCCGAGGGCATCAACACCTACGTGCTGCTCGACGAGGACGGCGAGGTCCTCTACAAGGGCGCCGGCGCGGAGGGCGACAAGCTCGACGGGGAGCTGGCCTCAGTCGCCTCCGGGGTCTGACGGGGGCGGGTCGGGTCGGGACGGCTCGGGGACGGTTCGGGGACGGTCGCGCATCAGAGGACCGGAAGCCGGCGCCGGGTGGCACGGGCGTCATCTGTCGCCGTCCTCCCCGGGCACGTCCGGCCCCACCGATCGGCCCGTTCGGGGGTTCGTGACCGTTCGAGACGGGCGCGGTGACTCGATGTGCCCGGGTCGGGACAGAGTGTCGCGCGATGCCCGACGGGGCGCCGGGCGACCGTCTCCGGCGCCTTCCCGACGGGCCCCTGCCCCGCTCTCCACCGACCCGGTCCCGACCCCTCGAACCGCCCCGTCGGCCGAGAGAACAGCGCGAATCACGACCCCGACGGCCATGCGGTGCTACAAATAGTCTGTGACCCATCCTTGCAACCCGTGCCGGGGACGTCGGTGCGGTCACTGAGCCGGAATCGCCCGCGAAGCGTCGCCCGACAGGTATTCGTCCTTCAGGTGGCGATCGTGGTGCTGCTCGCGGCCGGAGCGGTCCTGGCGCTGGTCCTCCAGTCCCGTCACGACGTCGACCGGGAGGCCCGCACCCGCTCGGTGTCGGTCGCGCAGACGGTCGCCCATTCGGCCGGGATGTGCGAGGCCCTGCGCTCGCCCGACCCCGCGAAGACCCTCCAGCCGCTCGCCGAGTCCACGCGCAAGGACGCCGGTGTGGACTTCATCGTCGTGATGGACACCGAGGGGATCCGCTACAGCCATCCGCTGCCCGACCGCATCGGCAAGCGGTTCGTGGGCACCATCGAACCCTCCCTCGCCGGCCAGGTGCACACCGAGAGCGTGCAGGGACCGCTCGGCAAGGAGATCCAGGCCATCGTGCCGGTCCACTGCGACGGCAAGGTCACGGGACTGGTGTCGGCCGGGCTCACCGTGAAGAACGTGTCCGGCGTGGTCGACCGCCAGCTCCCCGTCATCCTCGGGGCCAGCGCGGCCGGACTCGCCCTGGCCACCGTCGGCGCGTGGCTCATCAGCAGGCGGCTGCGCCGCCAGACCCACGGGCTCGGCCCCGAGGAAATGACCCGCATGTACGAGCACCACGACGCGGTGCTCCACTCGGTCCGCGAGGGGGTGGTCATCACCGACGGTGGCGGACGGTTGCTCCTCGCGAACGACGAGGCGAAACGGCTGCTGAAACTGCCGGCCGACGCCGAGGGCCAGTACATCGGGAACCTCACCGGACTCGACCGGACCGTGTGCGACCTGCTGCTGTCCGGCCGGGTCGCCACCGACGAGGTGCACGAGGCCGGGGAACGGCTCCTGGTGATCAACCAACGGCCGACGCGTCCCGGTGGCGGGCCCGAGGGGGCCGCGGTCACCATCCGTGACTCCACCGAGATGCGCGTCCTCAGCACCCGCGCCGACGCGGCCCGGCGGCGGCTGAGGCTGCTGTACGACGCCGGGGTCGGGGTCGGCACCACCCTCGACGTGGGGCGGACGGCCCAGGAACTGGCCGACGTGGCCGTTCCGCGGTTCGCGGACTTCGCGACCGTCGAGCTGGCGGAGGCCGTCCTGCACGGGGACGAGCCGAGCAGCACGGCGCCCGACCTGCTCCGCACCGGTTTCAGCGGCATCGCCGACGACGTGCCGCTGTACCCGCGCGGCAGGCTGATCGACTTCCGGCCGTCCACGCCCCAGGCCCGCGGCCTCACCACCGGCCGGGCCGAACTGATCCCCGATCTCGCCGACGCGCCGGGCTGGTACGCGCAGGACCCGGAGCGGGCGCAGGCCATCCTCGACTACGGCGTGCACTCCCTGATCACGGCCCCGCTCAAGGCGCGGGGCGCGGTGCTGGGCCTGGTCAACTTCTGGCGGTCGCGCAAGGACGAGCCCTTCGACGAGGAGGACCTGTCGCTCGCCGAGGAACTCGTGGCCCGGGCCGGTGTCACCATCGACAACGCCCGGCGCTACACCCGCGAGCACGCCCTGGCCGTGACCCTCCAGCGCAGTCTGCTGCCGCGCGACCTGCCCGAGCAGAGCGGCGTCGAGGTGGCCCATTTCTACCTGCCGGCGCAGTCCGGGGTGGGCGGCGACTGGTTCGACGTGATCGCGCTGCCCGGCAGCAGGGTCGCGCTCGTCGTCGGCGACGTCGTCGGCCACGGGTTGCACGCGGCGGCGGCCATGGGTCGGCTGCGTACGGCCGTCCTCAACTTCTCCTCGCTGGACCTGCCCCCCGACGAGCTCCTGACCCGGCTCGACGACCTCGTCCAGTACATCGACCAGGGCGGGGACGGCGGAGCCGACGGCGGCCTGCTCGGGGCGACCTGTCTGTACGCCGTCTACGACGCGGTGACGCAGCGCTGCACGGTGGCACGCGCCGGGCACGTGCCCCCGGCGATCGTGCGGCCCGACGGCAGCGTGGAGATCCCCGAGCTCCCCGCCGGCGCGCCCCTGGGACTGGGTGGCTTCCCGTTCGAGTCGACGGAGTTGGAGCTGCCGGAAGGCTCCCAGCTGGTGCTGTACACCGACGGGCTGATCGAGGACCGCGCCCGCGACATCGACGAGGGTCTCGACCTGCTGCGGGCGGCCCTCGCCCACGCGGACCGCAAGCCCGAGGACACCTGCCGGGCCGTTCTCGCGCAACTCCTGCCCGTGCGTTCCCGCGACGACGTGGCGCTGTTGGTCGCGCGGACGTCGGCGTTGCCGGCGGACCGGATCGCCGAGTGGGAGGTGCCCTTCGAACCGAGTTCGGTGGGAGCCATCCGGGCGGAGGCCGTACGGAAGCTGGAGGAATGGGGGCTGTCCGAGCTCGCGTTCGGCACCGAGCTGGTCCTCAGTGAACTCGTCACGAACGCGATCCGCCACGGCTCCGCGCCGGTGCGCGTCCGTCTCCTGTTCGACCGGATGCTGACCTGCGAGGTCTTCGACGGCAGCAGCAGTTCACCCCGTCTGCACTACGCCACCACCACGGACGAGGGTGGCCGCGGACTCTTCCTCGTGGCCCAGATCAGTCGGCGATGGGGAGCCCGGTACACGCCCGATGGCAAGGTCCTCTGGTCCGAACAGCCGCTGCCGGACCCCGAGGACGGGTAGCCGCGCATCCGTCGCCGAGCGAGCGGACCTCGGCGGCGCCCGGGGCGCGGGTCGGTGAAGTGCTCCGCCCGGCGGGCCGTTCGGGCGCCCGCGCCGACTCTGGGACGACCTGCGGCAATCACGTTTTCGCCATGGACGCATCACAACTCGGCATCCGATCTCCAGGGTCGCCTCGACGCCTGAATTGCCGTTTTCGCGGCCTGTAACGTTCACGCGTTCGAAGAAGTTCCCTTGGAAGGACCCACCATGTCGACTCCGCCGTCGCCTCAGGGCGAGCACACCGCTCCCCCGGCCCCTGGCACGCCCGCTCCCGAGGCCGCGAAGCCCAAGGGTTCCAAAGCGAAGAAGGCCCTGAGGTTCGTCGCCCTCGTCGTCGTCGCCCTCGTGGTGAAGTTCGGCATCTCGTACTTCTTCAACTCGCCGGTGCGCGCCGAGGCGGGCGACTGCGTCAAGGTGACGGGCAGCGAGAACAGCCCGGAGGTGGAGACGAAGGGCTGCGACGACAAGGACGCCAACTACAAGGTGCTGAAGGTCGTGGAGAACACCTTCGACACCGCGGCGTGCACCGTGGGCGAGGCGGCCCTGGCACAGCAGTGGGAGCAGGAGAAGTTCGTCCTCTGCCTGGAGCCGGTCAAGCACTGACCCCGCTCCCGCCGGTGACGCCCGCTCACCCGGCGCGTCCGCACCCGCGACCGCGGCATTCCGCCGCCCCCTCCCCCCGGGAGGGGGCGGTTCGACGTTCGCACGGGGTTCGGGCCCGCGGCAGGGGGAAGCCCCGGCCGGTCTGGGGGGTGACCGGCCGGGGCGGCTCGGGGGTGCGACCGGGGGGCTACGCCCCCTGTGCGGTCACATCTATATGAACGCTCAACCAGTCGGCCACGTTCCCTCGCCCCGACGTGACCCCCGTCACCCCCGCCGACGCCCCTCGCGTCGGTCCCGAACGCGGGGCTGCCGCCCCCGGCGCGAGGGCCGGGGGCGGCAGCCACCACCGCGGATCGGAGCCGCGGGCGCGGCCGATCAAGGTCACGCCGGGGCGTGGGGGGTCCGCTCCTTCAGCAGGGCCCAGATGATGAAGATGTCGATGGCGATGATGATGATCGCCCACAGGGGCTGGTACGGCAGCCACAGGAAGTTCATCACGATGCTGAGGGCCGCGAGCCCCACACCGAGGATGCGCGCCCATGCCGCGCCCTTGAGGATCCCCACACCGGCGATGAGCAGGATCACGCCGAGGATCAGGTGGATCCAGCCCCACGCCGTGAGGTCGAAGCGGTAGATGTAGCTGCCCACCCGTGCGAAGACCTCGTCGTTGGCGAGGGCCCCGATGCCGTTCAGGACGGCGAGCACCCCGTCGACGAAGAGCAGGACACCGGCGAACATGACGCCCGAGCCCGTGTAGCCGGCGCCGCCCCGCTCGCTCCAGCGGGAAGGTTCCGGTGTCGGCGCCCCGGACGGGGTCGCGGTCTGGGCCATGACAGCCTCCTTGGCCGAACACTCCCGAGTAGTTGGACACGCCGGCGATTGCGACGTGCAGCCGACGATCCGCCGCCGCGACCGCCGCCACCACCCGAGCAGGGCCATTCGAGTGAACGCCCCCGGAGTGCGGCGGGCACGTACGGGCACGGCCGGCGGTCGTCGAACGCGGCGCCGAGGCGGCGGAACGCGATCCGGACGGGCCGTGCGTTCCCACGCCGACCGGGGCCGGGTGCTCCGGGGCGCGCGTCCCCGGACCGCGACCAATCCGACCCGGCCCCGGCTGCGAAGTGCCTGTGTACGCCCGCTTCGGCGGCGCGGCCGTGTCCTCGTGCCCGAACCGTGCACGAGGGTCCCTCTGGCGGAAGGAGCCTCGATGAGGCCCGTGGCAGACCGACTGGCCGAACTCCTCGGGCATTTCCTCGCCGGGCCCCCACCGGTGCGCCTGCGCGCGTGGGACGGCAGCGAATCCGGCCCCGAGGACGCCCCCCTGGTCGTGCTCCGTTCCCCCGACGCCCTTCGTCGCCTGTTGTGGCAGCCGGGCGAGCTCGGCCTGGCCGAGGCCTACATCGTCGGCGACCTGGACATCGAGGGTGACCTGGCCGACGGTCTCGGTCGCGCCTGGCAGTCCGTGCGCGAGCACGGCACCGTGACGCCGGGCCCGACGGGATGGGCCCGGGCCGGCGCGCTCGCCGTGGGACTGGGCGTGGCCGGCATACCGCCGCACGCCCCGGACGCCCCCCGGGCCCGCCTCAGCGGCCGGCTGCACAGTTCCACCCGTGACCGGGCAGCCATCAGCCACCACTACGACCTGTCCAACGAGTTCTACGCCCTGCTGTTGGACCCGTCCATGGCCTACTCCTGCGGCTACTGGTCCCGTCCCGACGACCCCGACTACACACCCGCCGACGCCCAGTACGACAAGTTGGAACTGATCTGCCGCAAGGTCGGCCTGCGGGCGGGCTCCCGTCTCCTGGACGTCGGTTGCGGTTGGGGTTCGCTCGCCGTCCACGCCGCGCGCGCCCACAAGGCCCAGGTCACCGCCGTGACCCTGTCCCGGGCGCAGCGCGACTTCGTGACCGACCGGGTCGCGCGGGAGGGCCTGTCCGATCTGGTCGAGGTGCAGTTGCGGCACTGGCGTCACATCGACGGCGGGGGCTATGACGCGGTCAGCGCCGTCGAGATGGGCGAGCACGTGGGGGACGTGGAGTACCCCGAGTTCACGTCGCTGCTCCACGGAGTGCTGCGACCCGGTGGACGGCTGCTGATCCAGCAGATGTCCCGGGGTCTGAACGCTCCCGGCGGCGGCGCCTTCATCGAGACCTACATCGCGCCCGACATGCACATGCGGCCCGTCGGTCGCACCGTCGATCTCATCGAGGACGCGGGGTTCGAGGTGCGTTCCGTCGAGGCCCTGCGCGAGCACTACGCCTGGACCATCGACGCGTGGCGTCGCACCCTGGAGGAACGGTGGGTGGACTTCGAGGCGCTGGTCGGCCAGACCACGGCCCGTGTGTGGCGTCTGTACCTCGCCGGAAGTTCGCTCGCGTTCACCGAGCGCCGCATGGGCGTCGACCAGATCCTCGCCGTCCGGCCGTCCCGGGAGGGGCGCAGCGACATGCCGGCCACGCCGGTGAGCTGGTACGAATCGCAAGGACGGTCGTGAGCGCCGCAAGGAGGTCCCCGATGGGCCCCGAGTCGCTCCACGTTCCCGCCGCGCCCGGCCGGGAGCTGCCGTCGGCGCTGTCCCTGCGACGGAATCCGGCGCATCCGACGGCGGCGATCCTCGTGCTGCACGGGGGCCGCGCCGACGGGCTGACCGCGCCGCCCGCCCTGAACCTTCCCCTGGTGCGCATGAGGGCGTTCACCCGGGCGCTCGTGCGCGCCACCGGGCCGGACCGGGTGGTCGTCGCGGAGGTGCGCTACCGCCACCGGGGCTGGAACGGCGCCCGGGAGGATCCGGTGCGGGACACCGTGCGCGCCCTGACCGAACTGCGCGGCACCGCCGGACCCGTTCCCGTGGTCCTGGTGGGCCACTCCATGGGCGGTCGGGCGGCGTTGCGCGCGGCCGTCGACCCTTCGGTACGGGCGGTGATCGGGCTCGCCCCGTGGTGCCCGCCCGGTGAGCCGGTGACACAGCTCGCGGGCAAGTCGGTGGTGCTCCTGCACGACGAGGCGGACCGGGTCACCGATGCCCGGGCGAGCTGGGACCACGTGCGGCGGGGTCGCGCCGGCGGGGCGCGGGCCGCGGGCGTCGTCATGCCCGAGGGCGGGCACGCGATGCTCCGTCAGTCGGCGCGCTGGCACGAGGCCACCGTCGCCGCCGCGCTGGGGTTGCTCGGGGCGCGCGAACTCCCCGAGGGCCTCTTCACCGGGCCGGTCCCGATGCCCTGGCCCCTGCCGGACGGTGTCGGTGCCCCACGCGGAGCCGGCCGCCGCCCGGGAGGCGGCGGCTGACGGTCGGGCGCACGCGGCCGTGGGTCGCGCGGGCCTCGGACCGGTGACGGACGGGCCCGGGCGCACGCCACGATGCCACCTCGCGGTTCGGTCGCGAGGTGGCATCGTGGCGGCGAGGTCGGCTCCGGCGTCCGTACCGGGGCCCCGCCGGCGGGCGGTTGGGGTCGGGTCACGCCAGCAGTTTCGCCTTCGCCCGCTCGAACTCCTCCTGGGTGATGTCGCCCTTGTCCTTGAGCGTGGAGAGCTTGTGGAGCTCGTCCGCCGCACCGCCCGGGGAGCCGGTCGTGCCGGCCGCCTTCTGGACGTACTGCCGGAAGGCCTGCTCCTGCTCCTCGGCCTGCTTCACGTCCCGTTTGCCCATGCCCCGACCTCGGACGATGAGGTAGATGAAGACGCCGATGTACGGCAGCAGGAGGACCAGGATGAGCCAGCCCGCCTTGCCCCAGCCGTGCAGTTCGTGGTCGCGGAAGATGTCCGTGATCACCTTGAAGAGCAGGAAGAACCACATGACCCAGATGAAGATCCAGAGCATGGTCCAGAACAGATTGAGCAGTGGGTAGTCGTCCACGAGTCACTCCGATCACATATGCGACGAAACCATTCATACCGCCGGGGGGGGGGGGGGGGGGGGGGGGGGGGGGGGGGGGCGGGGGGGGGGGGGGCCCCGCGGCCCGCGGGCGCGACAGGGACGGGGGCGGCCGCGCCCCCCCCCCCCGCGGCCCCCCC
>NZ_JBIAQX010000017.1:138707-166379 GCF_042889445.1 Streptomyces sp. NPDC002602
AACATGTTGCTGTGGTTTTCCTCCCCCACCCCACCCCCCAAAAAATACCCCCAAAAACACATCAACCCCGCGGGCCCCCCCCCCCCGCCCGGCGCCCCCCCCCCCCCGGTGGGGTGACGCCGCCGTGCCCGGTCCTTACGGATCCGTGACGTGCGGCCCGCCGGGCGCCCCGGCGGGCCGCACCCGGCATAGCGTCGGGGCATGCGCGTACTTGTGACTGGAGGAGCGGGCTTCATCGGCTCGCACGTGGTTTCCGCACTCGCCGACCGCGGGCACGACCCGGTGGTCTTCGACCTGACGGAGGAGAACGGGCGGGACGTACGGGACTCGGCGCAGGTGCGCGAGGCCCTCGCCGGGGTGGACGCGGTCTGTCACCAGGCCGCCAAGGTGGGGTTGGGCAAGGACTTCGGCGACGCCCCCGCCTATGTGTCGGCCAACGACCTCGGTACGGCCGTCCTGTTGGCCCGGATGGCGGAGTGCGGGGTGCGGCGGCTGCTGCTCGCCGGGTCGATGGTCGTGTACGGCGAGGGGCGGTACGAGTGCCCGGCCCACGGGGTGGTCCGCCCGGGTCCGCGTGCCGAGGGGGACCTGCGGGCGGGCCGGTTCGAGCCGCGCTGCCCCACCTGTGGCGCCGACCTCGCCCCCGGGCTGGTGGCCGAGGACGCCCCGATGGATCCCCGCAACGTCTACGCCACCACCAAACTGGCCCAGGAACACCTCGCGGCGTCCTGGGCGCGGGCCACCGGCGGGCGGGTGGTCTCGCTGCGCTACCACAACGTCTACGGGCCGGGAATGCCGCGCGACACCCCGTACGCGGGTGTCGCCGCGCTCTTCCGTTCCGCACTCGCGCGGGGGGAGGCCCCGCGCGTCTTCGAGGACGGCGGGCAGCGGCGGGACTTCGTGCACGTACGGGACGTCGCGGCGGCCAACGTGGTGGCCTTGGAGGCGGTGCGGGAGACCCCCGGCTTCGTCGCCTACAACGTGGGCAGCGGCGATCCCCGTACCGTCGGCGACATGGCCAAGGCGCTGTCGGCCGCCTGCGCGGGCCCCGATCCCGTCGTCACCGGCGAGTACCGGCTGGGCGACGTCCGGCACATCACCGCCGACTCGGCGAGGCTGCGCCGGGAGCTGGGTTGGCGTCCGGTGGTCACGTTCGAGGCGGGCATGGCCGAACCGGGAGACGGGCCGGCGTGACCACGCCTCCCCGCACCGGGCTCAGTTCTCGGCGATCTGGGCCACCCACCCGTAGGGGAGCTCCGAGCCGTCGAGGGTGACCGCCTCGACCGTGCGGGTCTCCGGGTCGATGTCGGCCTGTACGCCCTCGCCCTCGTAGCGCGGGTAACCGGACGTGCCCAGTTCACCGGTGAAGTCCACGGCGGCCGTGCGCAGGATGCCCTCGCGCCCGGTCCCGCCCTCGGGGCGGGGTCCCGGGCGCAGCACGACGGTGTAGCGACGGGGAGCGGAGGCGGGATCGTTCCCGGCGGAGGCGGTCATGCCGCCCAGGCTAGCGACCGGGCGATCTCCTCGCCGGGAACCTTCGACCCCGACTTTCCGCGGGGCGGCGGGCCGACGGGTACGCGCGCCGCCCGCCGGGGAGCGTCACGGCCACCGCGCACCGCCGGGGCGCGGCGGGTTCCGCGACGTACCGCTCGTCAATGCGGTTCACACCCGTCCCGACGAACTCCGGCCGGCCGGAGGTTCGCCCGCGCCGGGCTGTACCTCCGTACGGTCCGACACCCACCCGGGAGGCGTCCCCGACCGGCCGGTGCCCGCGACGTGGCCGGGCGTCCCGGGGCGCCGTCTCGGACCCGGGGCGGCTCGTCCGGACGCGCCCCCCGGACCGGCCGTGGTCATCCGGCGTGCCACAGGGTCTTGTCGCCCTGGACGATGACCGCGTCGCCGGAGGGGCGGATCAGCAGGCGGGCGCCCCGGTGGCCGGTGGTCCCGGAGGACCAGAGGGACCGGCCGGTCGCCGTGAGGACGGCGAGTTCACCGTCGGCGGTGAAGCGCGCCTCGGCCCCGGTGCCCGAGGTGCCCGCGCTCCACACCGAACGGCCGTCGCCGTCGTACAGGACCAGGTCACCGGTGCTCTCCATGCTCAGGCGGACGGCGCCGGCGTCCAGGGTGTCGCCGGGGCGCAGCACGGTACCGGCGTGCACCTCGATCGAATCGTCGAGCTTCCCGGCCGCCAGGGCGCGCAGGGTGGGGAGCGAGGGGGTGAAGGCGTAGACGGCGCCCTCGGTGCGGATGAACCGCTGGAAGGAGAGCGTGGTGGCGCGGCTGCCGCTCTCGGAGGGGCATTCGAACGCGGCCTGGGAGCCGGGGCCGATGACCGGGTCGGCGCCCGGGACGGGGTGGCGGGCCGGCGGGAAGTCCACGTCGTTGACCCAGCGTTTGGCGATGAACTCGAACTGCTCGACGAGGTCGGCCTGATGGCTGACGAAGAGGAGGCCGCGCGTGGTGTCGTCGCCGCCGTCCGCGCGGGATCGGGTCTCAGGGCGGTGCGGCGGGCCGAAGGGGATGCCGCGTCGGATGATGCGGCGGGAGTCGAGTTGGGCGATGGGCAGCGGCGGACGTCCGGGGGCCGGGGTGAGGCCACCGCGCGGGTTGCTCTTGCGGATGTGCGCGAACAGCGGTGTGGTCCAGCCCTGCGGGTCGTCGTGGAAGTCGAGCGCGCCGTCGATGTCCTCGCCGGGACGGGGGACGCGTTCGGCGACGGGGCAGGTGGCGACCGGTGCGCCACCGGGCCAGCGACCGATCATGCGGGCGGCGAGCCACTTCGGGTCCGCGTCGGCCGGCGCGGCACCGGACCTCTTCAGTTCGGCGAGGCATTCGGCGGCCTGGTCCCACCACCCGGGCACGTCCTGCGCGAGCCGTCGTACGACGTGGAACGAGCCGCCGGTGGCCCATGCGGGCAGCCCGGCGGGACGCGCCCCGACGCGTTCGTGCCCGATCAGGAACTCGCCGGCGGGCACCAGCCGGGTGCCGGGCTTGCCCTGGACGGTCGCGGGGTCGGCGGCGTCGGACGCGTCGAAGCCGCGTACGCCGGGTTGGCTGATGGCGTCGAGGAAGCCGAAGTGTTCGTGGCCTCGCAGCGCGCCGGGGAGGGTGGCGCCGTCCTGGCCGAAGAGCACCGCGGCGGCGGCGCCGTCCAGCGAGCGGCGGTGGCGGTCGACGGCCTCGGCCAGTCGCCCGGCGTCGTCGGCGGCCAGGGTGAGGACGGCGTGCACGTCGTCCTCGGACGCGCCGAACAACCAGGAGTCGGGGGCGCTGGGTCCCGTGTCGCCCAGTGCCTCGGCGCGGGCGGCGGCCCCGTCGCGGAAGGCCTCGGCGGTGCCCCCGGCCGGGACGGCGGGGAAGGGGTCCTTGCCGGCGAGCAGGCTCAGGCCGGGGTGGGTGAGGCTCAGGCCGGTCCACAGGGTGGACATGCCGGCCGGGTCCACGCCGCCCCGCAGGGTGCGCGCCCTGCTGAACTCGGCGTTGAAACGGGTGACCTGATCGGTCGTGGAGAGGTCGGGCAGCAGGCCCGCGAGCCATCGGCGGGCCTTGCCCGCGTGGTGGAAGTGGACGAGGAGCAGACAGACGTGGTCCTTGCGGAAGCCCGCGAGGATGTCGCCCTGGGTGGTGGTGTCGGCCCGCAGGGGCAGGGCCTGCGCTGCGGCCCGGGACGCCGGGGGTGCGACGGGTGTACCGGGGGCTCCGACACGGGGCGCGGCGCCGGCCGCGGCGCCGGGGATCCCGACGGCGAGGGCGGCGGCGCAGGCGCCCGCCCGTACGACGGTGCGGCGGGTGGGGTGGTGCGGGGAGGGCGGGCTCTGCAACGTGTCCTCCGGGCGGGGAAGGGGGGCGCGGCCGGGCGACGCCGGGGAGGGTGTGCCGGGCAGCCGATGATCATCACCCTGTGCGATGGAGGGGAGACGCGCGAGGCGGGCGCACCGATGGGGTGACGGGGCGTCGGTTGACGCCCCGTCGGTCGATCGGGAGCCTCGGTCGTCCCGTTCGGATCGTGCCGGGCCCGGGGCGCGGATCGCCGTCAGCGATCTCCGAGGAGGCGGCAGACGAAGTTCTCCTCGGTGGTGCGGAGCCGGTCGAGGAGCTGCGGGTCGAGCGGCACCTGGCTCGTGACGGACACGGTCACCGACCGCTTGCCGTCCGGGGTGGCCGCGGCGAACTGCGTGTAGCCGGGGAAGTTGCCGGTGTGGCCGAGGACGGCCCCGCAGCGCGTGGTGTAGCGGAAGATGCCCAGCCCGGCTGCGTTCGCGCCCGGCCCGGCGGGCTCCGAGGCGCCGCCCCGCACGAAGCGTTGCTGTTGGCGGCGGGTCGGCGGCGACAGCAGTTCGGGCCCCGCGTAGCCGCGGATGAACGCGGAGAGTTCGCGCGGGGTGGAGACGATGCCGCCCGACGCCCAGACGCCCGACGCTCCGAGCGCTTCGCTGACGTCCTCCGGTGGGGCCGGCGGGTCGACGGCGTAGCCGTGCATGAAGGGCTCGGGCAGCCGGTAGCCCTGCGGGAGGCTGGTGTCGCGCAGGCCGAGCGGCCGGTACACCCGCTCCTTCAGCAGTTCCTCGTAGCGGCGGCCGGTGGCCTGTTCGGCCATCAGCGCGACGGCGATGTTGTCAGAGTTGGAGTACCGGTAGCGCGAGCCGGGTGCGAAGCGGAGGTCTTCGTCGGCGACGTAGTCGAGGAGTCGGCGGGAGTCGAAGCGGTGTCGGGGGTCGGCGGTGAGGATCTCCAGGAACTCGGGGTCCTCGGTGTAGTCGGGGAGACCGCTGGTGTGGTTCAGCAGTTGGCGGAGCGTCACCGCGTGCCAGTCCCGGGGCAGGCGGGGCAGGCGTCGGCCGATCGTGTCGTCGAGGCCGAGCCGGTGGTCGTCGACCAGGCTGAGGGCGACCGCTCCGCTGAAGGCCTTCGCGACGCTGGCGATCCGCATGTGGTCGTCGAGGCCGGGTGCCTCACGGCGGCCGATCTCGGCCACGCCGGCCCGGTAGACCTCCTGGCGGCCGTCGCGTCGGAGCACGGCGATGGCTCCGGGCGGGCCGCCCGGAGCCTCGACGAGTTCCCGCAGTTGCCGCTGGAGGGACCGGTCCCGGGGAGGCTCCCCCGGGCCGGTCCCCGCGGCCGCCGGGGTGAGGCTGCCGGCGAGGGCGGTCGCGGCGAGGGCGGCGACGGCCGCCCGCCGCAGGCCGCGTGGACGGGGACGGGCGGCGGATCGGCTCGGGGTGTGCAGCGGACGCACGCGGGTACCTCCTCGGTTTCGGGCCCCGGCGGGGCCCGGGCGATGTCTCGGCCCAGCATCGGTTCGCGGTCGGCCCGCCGCTTGCGGCCTGCTCCATCCGGCCGAGGTGCGGCGGGTGACGGGGCGCGCGGACGGCCGGTTCGAGTGGGCCCGCGCGCGGGAACCGGGGTCACACTGGGAGCAGGACGGGACCCGCCTGCCGGGCGGGCCGAGGAGAGGTGGCCCGCGTTGGCCGTTCCGATCGTCATCGACTGCGACCCCGGGCACGACGACGCCCTGGCCATCATGCTGGCGGCGGGGGATCCGGGAATCGACCTGCTGGCCGTCACCACGGTGGCGGGCAATCAGACCCTGGACAAGACCACGCTGAACGCGCTCCGGGTGTGCACGGTCGCGGGTATCACCGGCGTGCCGGTGGCGGCGGGGTGCGCGCAACCCCTGGTGGAGCCGCTGGAGGTGGCCGAGGACGTGCACGGGGTGTCGGGGATCGACGGCCCCCGGTTCCCCGCGCCGACCGTGACGGCGGTCCCCGAACACGCGGTGGAGTTGCTGCGGCGGGTCCTGATCGGACACCCCGAGCCGGTGACGCTCGTGCCGACGGCTCCGCTGACGAACATCGCGCTCCTGCTGACCCGGTACCCCGAAGTGGCCGGGCGGATCAAGGAGATCGTGCTGATGGGCGGTTCGACGGAGCGGGGGAACCGGACCCCGGCCGCCGAGTTCAACATCCATGTGGACCCGGAGGCCGCGGACATCGTCTTCCGCAGTGGTGTCCCGGTGACCATGTGCGGGTTGAACGTCACCCATCAGGCGCTCGCCACCCCCGGGGTACTGGCCCGGTTCGAGGCGCTGGACTCGGAACTCGGTTGGATCTGCGTCGAGTTGTTGCGGTACTTCGCCGGAACCTACCGCCGGCTGTTCGGGTTCTCGGCTCCCCCGGTGCACGATCCGGTGGCGGTGGCCCGTGTCATCGATCCCCGGATCGTCGACTGCGTCGACGCGCACGTCGCCGTGGAGCTGCACGGCCGGCACACGCGCGGGGCGACCGTGGTGGACCTGCACGGGCGCCTGGGGCTGCCGGCGAACGCCCGGGTGGCCGTGGGCCTGCGAACGGACCTCTTCTGGGACCGGATGGTGGCGGCGGTGGCCGCACTGGGCGCCGCGCGCGACTGAGCGCGGCGCCTGGCCCGCGCCTGTCCTGCGTCGGTCCGGCGTCGGTCCCGCGTCGGTCCTGCGCCTGGCATGCGCCTGACATGCGCCGGTCCGCGGGACCGTCGGTCGGTGTCCGGTACCCGGGTGGGCCAGGTGGGTGTCCGGCGTACGGTCGAATCCGTGGCGGGCCGGATCCGGCCGTCGCCCCCGGCCGCCCCCGATCGCGCTCCCCCGTGCCGTTTCACCGGCCGGGTCGGGCCGCGGCCGAAGGCGTGACGGGTGGGTGTACGGGGAAGGCTGGGCGGACGATGACGCGGCGGGCGGCGCGGGCCGAGGCCCGGGCGGTCCGGTGTTCCGCGCGACCCGAACCGGGTCGATCACCCCGACGAGTGTGGAGGAACCGGCGGATGCCGAACGAGCGAGCGGGCCGACCGGCGGAGCAGGGCGATCTGATCGATGTCGCCCGGCTCGTGACCGCGTACTACAGCTTGCGCCCCGACCCTTCGGATCCCGTCCAGCGGGTCGCTTTCGGCACGTCCGGGCACCGCGGGTCGTCGCTGTCGACGTCCTTCAACGAGGACCACATCGCGGCGACGAGCCAGGCGATCAGCGAGTACCGGTCGAGGGAGGGCACCGACGGGCCGCTGTTCCTGGGCGCCGACACGCACGCGCTGTCGGAGCCGGCCCGGGTGACCGCCCTGGAGGTGTTCGCCGCCAACGACGTGACGGTGCTGATCGACTCGGCCGACGGGTACACGCCGACGCCCGCGGTCTCCCACGCGATCCTGACGTACAACCGCGGGCGCTCCTCCGGCCTGGCCGACGGCGTGGTGGTCACCCCCTCGCACAATCCGCCGGCGGACGGCGGCTTCAAGTACAACCCGCCCCACGGCGGCCCGGCGGGTTCGGATGCCACCGGTTGGATCGAGACGCGCGCCAACGAGATCATCGCGGGCGGCCTGAAGGAGGTGCGGCGGATCCCGTACGCGCGGGCACTGGCCGCGCGGACGACGGGGCGCCACGACTTCCTCGGCGCGTACGTGGCGGACCTGCCGTCCGTGCTCGACCTGGACGCGGTGCGCGCGGCGGGCGTGCGGATCGGGGCCGACCCGCTCGGCGGCGCGTCCGTGGCGTACTGGGGCCGGATCGCCGAGGAGCACCGTCTCGATCTGACGGTGGTGAACCCGTACACCGATCCCACCTGGCGGTTCATGACGCTGGACTGGGACGGCAAGATCCGGATGGACTGTTCCTCTCCCTACGCCATGGCCTCGTTGATCGAGGGCGCGGGCCGGTACCAGATCGCCACGGGCAACGACGCGGACGCCGATCGGCACGGCATCGTGACCGCCGACGCCGGCCTGATGAACCCCAACCACTACCTCGCCACCGCCATCGCCTACCTGTTCGCGCACCGCCCGGACTGGCCGGCGACCGCGGGCATCGGCAAGACGCTGGTGTCGTCGGCGATGATCGACCGGGTCGCCGGTGACCTGGGGCGCCAACTGGTGGAGGTGCCCGTCGGCTTCAAGTGGTTCGTGGACGGACTGGCCTCGGGCGCCCTCGGGTTCGGCGGGGAGGAGTCGGCGGGAGCCTCGTTCCTGCGGCACGACGGTTCACCGTGGACCACCGACAAGGACGGCATCCTGTTGGCGCTGCTCGCCTCCGAGATCCTGGCGGTGACGGGGCAGACGCCCAGCGAGCGGTACGCGGAACTCACCGCGCGGTTCGGGGAACCGGCGTACGCGCGCATCGACGCCCCCGCGACCCGCGAGGAGAAGGCGGTGCTCGGCCGGTTGTCCCCGGACCAGATCACCGCGGACACGCTCGCGGGCGAACCGGTGACGGGGGTGCTGACGCAGGCGCCTGGCAACGGGGCGGCCATCGGCGGCATCAAGGTGACCACGGAGAACGCCTGGTTCGCCGCGCGCCCGTCGGGCACCGAGGACGTCTACAAGATCTACGCCGAGTCGTTCCTCGGTCCCGACCACCTGGCGACGGTCCAGGAGGAGGCCCGGAACGTGGTCTCGGCGGCCCTGTCCGGCTGAGCCGCTCCCGGGGAGGCGTCCCCCGGTCGCGGCGCGACCGGGGGCTCCGGATGAATCGACACACCGGCGACACGTCCAAGATCACGTCACTTAGGTTAGGCTAAGCTAAGTCCCGTTGACGGGGCGAGTACCGGCCTTCGCCTAGGGGGAATGCGGCCGTGGGACTTCAGACAGCCGAGCGCTACGCCATGCCCGACGAGGACGCGCTGCCACGGTCCGTCGCACCGTGGAAGGTCGATCCGGGACGGGCCGCACTACTGATCCACGACATGCAGCACCATCTGCTCCAGGTCTTCCCGCCCGGGGTCTCGCCGTTGGTCGACCTGGTCGCCAACGTCGCCCGGCTGCGGGCCGCCGCCCACCGTCTCGGCCTCCCGGTCGTGTTCAGCGCGGAACCCCCGGTCGACCCCGACCGGCGGGGCCCCGCCCCCCGCCCGGCCGCCCTCCACCCGGACGAGGACGGGGACGCGACGCCTCCGGACGGGCGCATCGCCGCCTCACCGGCCCCCTCCCTGGGCGAACACGTGATCACGAACACCCGCGACAACGCGTTCCTGCGGAGCCATCTCGAACGGATCCTGCGGACCTCGGGGCGTGACCAGCTGATCGTCTGCGGTCTCTTCGCGCACTCCGGGGTCCTGTTGACCGCCGCCGACGCGTACATGAACGACATCCAGCCGTTCGTGGTCGCCGACGCGGTGGCCGACGTGTCCGCCGAGGAACACGCCCTCGCGCTGCGCTGGTCGGCCGCGCGCGGAGCCGTCGTACGCACCACCACCACCTTGATCGACGAACTGGAACTCTGATGACCACTGCACCGAACACGGCCGAAGGCAGACGGAGATGAACGTGCGGGCAGCCGTCGCGGGAGCGAGCGGATACGCCGGTGGTGAGCTGTTGCGACTTCTCGGCGCACACCCGGGAATCGAGGTGGGCGCGCTGACGGCGCACACCAGTGCGGGGCGCGCGCTCGGCGCCGTCCAGCCCCACCTGCACCGGTTCGCCGACCGGGTGCTGGAGGAGACCTCCCCCGACCGGCTCGCGGAACACGACGTCGTCTTCCTGGCCCTGCCGCACGGGGAGTCGGCCGCGCTCGCCGCGCGCCTGCCCGAAACGACGCTGGTGATCGACCTCGGTGCCGACTTCCGGCTCCGGGACCCGGACGCCTGGAAGCGGTTCTACGGCGTTGAGCACGCGGGGAGTTGGCCGTACGGCCTGCCGGAGCTGCCCGGCGCGCGGGAGGCCCTCGCCCGCGCCGTCCGCGTCGCGGTGCCGGGCTGTTACCCGACGGCCGTCACCCTGGCCCTGTGGCCCGGTTACGGCGCCGGGCTGCTGGAGGCGGAGGCCGTGGTCGTCGCGGCCAGTGGCACCTCGGGTGCCGGGCGGGCGGTCCGCCCCCACCTGCTGGGTTCCGAGGTGATGGGGTCGATGAGCCCCTACGGTGTCGGGGGCGGCCATCGGCACACTCCCGAGCTGGTACAGAACCTCTCCCTGGTGGCGGGCACGCCGGTCGGTGTCTCCTTCACCCCGACGTTGGCCCCCATGGCCCGCGGGATCCTGGCGACCTGCTCGGCCCGTCTGCTGCCCGGCACGACGGAGGAGGAGGTGCGCGCGGCGTACGTGTCGGCCTTCGCCGAGGAGCCGTTCGTACGCCTGCTGCCGCCGGGGCGGTGGCCCACGACGGGCGCGGTGGCGGGTTCCAACACCGCGCTGGTGCAGATCGCCGTGGATCCCGCGGCGGGGCGCCTCGTCGCCGTGTGCGCCATCGACAACCTCACCAAGGGCACGGCCGGCGGAGCGGTGCAGAGCATGAACATCGCGCTGGGTCTGCCGGAGACGTCGGGGCTGCCGTTCGACGGAGTGGCGCCGTGACCGTCACGGGGCGGGCGCCGGTCAGGGCGCGGACGGTCATCGAGGCCCTGCCGTGGCTGGAGCGGTACCAGGGCCGCACGGTGGTGGTGAAGTTCGGCGGGCACGCCATGGTGGACGAGGAGCTGAAGCGGGCGTTCGCCGAGGACGTCGTGTCGCTGCACTACGCCGGGCTGCGTCCGGTCGTGGTGCACGGCGGAGGGCCGCAGATCAGCGCGCTCCTGCGGCAGTTGGACCTGGAGGTGGAGTTCACGGCCGGGCTGCGCGTCACCACTCCCGAGGTGATGGAGGTGGTGCGGATGGTCCTGGCAGGTCAGGTGCAGCGCGATCTGGTCCACCTGATCAACGCGCACGGTCCGTTCGCGGTCGGCATGACGGGCGAGGACGCGCGCACGCTGACCGCGGTGCGGCGGCCCGCCGTGGTGGACGGCCGCGAGGTGGACATCGGCCTCGTCGGCGACATCGTCCGCGTCGAACCGGACACCCTGCGCGGCCTGTTGGACCGCGGACGGATCCCCGTGGTGTCCCCGATCGCCCGGGGCGAGCGGGACGACGCGATCTACAACATCAACGCCGATCTGGCGGCGGCGGCCCTCGCCGAGGCGCTGGACGCGGAGAAGTTGATCATGCTGACGGACGTGGCCGGATTGTATGCGGACTGGCCCCACAGCGACGAGGTCGTCGACCGTCTCACCGTCGGGGAGTTGGAGCGACTGCTGCCGAGCCTGGCCGGCGGCATGGTGCCCAAGATGGAGGGCTGTCTGCGCGCGGTGCGCTCCGGGGTGCGAATGGCGCACGTCCTGGACGGCCGCGTCCCCCACGCGCTGCTCCTGGAGGTGTTCGCGGACGAGCACACGGGGACGGCCGTGGTGCCCGACGACCCGGCGGACGCCTGCCCGGCGAGCACCCGCGCGGCCGGCGCGGACCCGGTGGACTCCTTTACCGCCGGCTGATTCTCGACCCTTCTCGACGACACGACCCCGGCGGGCTTCGGCCGCCGGGGTCGGCGTCGTGTCCGCGTCGCGCCCCCACATCGATTGCGCACCAGGGCAGTTGACGATCCGGCGATTCGACATCCGGATACTTTCCGCCAACTTGACACGACCCCCGCAATCGGTGATGTTAGGCCAGCCTTACCTAAGTATCTGGGTGAGACAGAGGAAGGATGGGAATGTCCGCACCACACGCGAACACCACTCCAGGGGAGCGACTCCCGGACACCCGGGACCTGGTGGGCATCGGCTTCGGCCCCGCCAACCTGGCCCTGGCGATAGCCGTCAAGGAGCACAACGACCAGCGCGCACCGGGTGACGCGATCCGGGCGTCGTTCGTCGAGCGGCAGGACGACTTCGACTGGCACCGGGGCATGCTCCTCGAAGGCGCCACCATGCAGGTGTCCTTCCTCAAGGACCTCGTGACGCTGCGCAACCCCGGAAGCGCGTTCAGCTTCGTGCACTACCTCCAGGACCGCGGGCGGCTGGTCGACTTCGTCAACCACAAGACCTTCTTCCCGACCCGGATCGAATTCCACGACTACTTCCGCTGGTGCGCGGCCCGATTCCGGGAACAGGTCCGCTACGCGACCACCGTCACCGGCGTCGCCCCCGCACCGGGCTCGGACACGGCGGGCGTGGTGGACGAGCTCGACGTCCTCACCCGCCCGGCCGGCGCCCCCGAGGCGGCCCGCTCCGCCGGCCCGCGCGCGCGCAACATCGCGATCGGCACGGGCCTGGTCCCGCGGCTGCCGGCGGGCGTGGAGACCGGCGAACGGATCTGGCACAACCGCGACCTGCTGCACCGCGCACCGCTGTTGACCGAGCGGACGCACCGCCGGTTCGTGGTCGTCGGAGCCGGCCAGTCGGCCGCGGAGACGGCCGACCACCTGCACCGGACCTTCCCCGACGCCGAGGTGTGCGCGGTCTTCAGGCGCTACGGCTACAGCCCCGCGGACGACAGCCCGTTCGCGAACCGCATCTTCGACCCGGCCGCGGTCGACGAGTTCTACCGCGCTCCGCAGGGCGTGAAGCAGCAGTTGCTCGGCTACCACGCGAACACCAACTACTCGGTGGTGGACGGGGATCTGATCGAGCGGTTGTACCGGACGGTCTACCAGGAGAAGGTGGCCGGAACCGAACG
Organism: Streptomyces sp. NPDC002602; assembly: GCF_042889445.1. Classification (NCBI taxonomy): domain Bacteria; kingdom Bacillati; phylum Actinomycetota; class Actinomycetes; order Kitasatosporales; family Streptomycetaceae; genus Streptomyces; species Streptomyces sp. NPDC002602. The sequence continues at coordinate 151,149 of NZ_JBIAQX010000017.1, forward strand.
GCTGCGGATCATGGGCGCGAGCGAGTTCGCCGCGGCGGCCCCGACGTCGGACGGGGTCCGGGTCACCGTACGTTCCCTCACCGGCGGCGAGACCCTCGCCCTGGATTGCGACGCGCTGGTCCTGGCGACGGGTTACCGCGCCGGCGACCCGCTCGACCTGCTGGGCGACCTGGCCGACGAGTGCCTGACCGACGGTCAGGGGCGCCTGCGGATCGGCCGCGACCACCGGGTGGAGACCACGCCCCGGCTGCGCGCCGGCATCTACCTCCAGGGCGCCTCCACCGAGCACAGCCACGGCATCACCTCCTCCCTGCTGTCCACCCTGGCCGTACGCTCCGGCGAGATCCGCGACTCCCTGCTGTTGAACGCCGCCGAACGGGACCTGCGGGCCGGCGCCCCGCTGCCCACCGCCCCCGCGAACCGGGGCTGACCGCCCGTGCCCACCATCACCGCCCCCACGGCTCCCACCGCCCCGCCCGCCGTGGACCTCACGGCGGCCCAGGCCCATGTGCTCGCGGCGCAGACCGCGGCGCCGTCCTACGCCGGCTACAACGTCGGGCAGTACATCGAGCTCGTCGGCCCGCTGGACACCGAGGCCCTGGACGACGCCGTCGGGCGCACCCTCGACGAGGCTCCCTGGCTCCGCTTCAGCGTCACCAGCGACGGCGGCCGGTTCCGTCAGGCGCCCGTACCGGTCGGCCCGCCGGCCCGGAGTCTGGCCCGTCTGGACACGTCCGGCGCCGCCGACCCGGTGGCCGCGGCCGTGGAACTGGTACGCGGTCAACTCGCCTGCCCGCCCCGGCTGGAGCTGCTGATCGATCCTCCGCTGCCGGACCTGGTGCCCGATCTCGCGGGCGCCGTGCTGGTGACCACCGGCCCCCGACACCACCTGCTGGTCCAGTACTTCCACCAGCTCGTCGTCGACGGGTACGGCGTGGCCCTGCTCAGCCGGCGGATCGCCGAGCACTACACGTCCCTGGTCCGGGGCACGGCGCCCACCCCGTCCCCGTTCGCGCCCGTCTCCGTGCTCGCCGACGCCGACCGGGTCTACACCGCCTCCGCGGCGTACGACGCCGAGTTGGCCGCGTGGACGAGTCGCTACGCCGAACCCCCGGCCCCGGCCTGGCCGGCCGGTCGCCCCGCCCCGGCGGGTGACACCGCGCTGCGCCACACCGTGGTCGTCGACCGGGCCGACAGCGCCGCCGTGGCCGACGCGGCCCGCTCGGCCGGGGTCACCTGGGGCGAGGCCGTCGTCGCGGCCACCGCCGTCGACCTCGCCGCGCGGACCGGCGCGGCGGAGGCCACCCTGGCACTGTTCACCACGGCGCGCACCGCCCCGGGCACCCTGCGGGTACCGGGCATGGCGGTCAACATCCTCCCCGTGCGCGTCCCGGTGTCGCCGTCCGACACGTTCCGCTCCCTGCTGGGCCGGGCCGCCGACGAACTCGCCTTCCTCCGGCGTCACCAGCGCGTCCGGGGCGAGGTGCTGGCCCGGACCCTGTGGCCCGAGCTGCCGGGCAGCCGGGTGCCGGGGCCGCTGGTCAACCTGCGGCCCTTCGAGACCGAGCTCGACTTCGCGGGCACCCGCGGTCACGTGGTCAGCCTGGCGTCGGGGCCGGTGGACGACCTGTCGGTCTCCGCGTCCGGCTACCCGGACGGGCGACTGCGCCTGGACTTCGACGCCAACCCCGCCCTGTACGACGAGACCTCGCTGCGCCGACAGGCCGAGGTGTGCGCCGCCGCCCTGGTGGCCCTCGCCCGGGAACCCGGCCGTGCCGCGCTTCCCCTCGTCGCGGAACTCGCGGCCGCCGCGCCGGGCTCGCGCACGGTCTCGCCCGGGGCCGACCCGGCTCCCCCGCGTGCCCGGCACGGCGGACCCGAACCCGACGACGAGAGCGGGACGGTGGCCCTGCTGCCGTCCGCCCACCGGCTGCGCGGCGCGCGGGGCGCCGTGGAGCACCTGCACGAGTCCGTCCTGCTGCGGGTCCCGGCCGGGCTCCGGGCCGCTCCGCTGCGCCAGGCCCTGGCGGCCCTCGCGCGCCGTCATCCGGCGCTGCGGCTGGCCCTGCACCGCACGGACGGCATCTGGAGCCAGGAGATCCGGCCCGCCGCCTCGGCCCCCGCCGTGACCGACCCGGCCACACTGCGCCGGATCGGCGTCACGGGCCGCTCCGAGAGCGAACGGGAACGGTTGGTCTCCGAGGCGGCCCGGACGGCCGCCGCCGCCCTCGACCCGCGTACCGCCGCCGTGTTGCGGGCGGTCTGGTTCGACGCGGGTCCCCGAGAGCCGGGGCGGCTGCTGCTCGTCGGACACCACCTGTCCGTGGACGACGTCTCCTGGCAGTCGCTGGCCGACGAGATCGCCCCGCTGTACGAGGAGTACGCCTTCGGCGAGCGTTCCGCGGACGACGCGTTGCCGCCGGCCGGCGGGCTCACCGGTTGGGCGTCCACCCTGGCAGCCGAGGCCCAGTCGACCGCCCGGGTCGTGGAACTGGCCCACTGGTCGGCGCTGGCCTCCGGTACCGCCGGGCGGGCGTGGGCGGCCACCGAGGGGGGCCACAGGGTGGTGACGCGGCTGGAGCTGCCCGTCCCGCGCTCGGAGCCCGCTCAGGACGGCGCCGACCCCGTCGACGCCCTGCTGCTCACCGCGTTGGCCCGGATCGCCTCGACCCGGCCGCGCCTGCACGACGGCACCGGCCTGTTGGTCGACCTGGAACTCCCCCGGTCCGACGCGGCGCCGCGCACGGCGGGCCGTCTCACCTCCGCGTACCTGCTGCGCCTGCCGCTCGGCCCGGAGGGTACGGCCGAGCCCGAACGGACCCATCGCCGGGTGGAGCGCGCCCTGGCCTCGGTCCCGGACCGCGGTCAGGGGCTGGAACAGTTGCGCCACCTCAATCCGCAGACCGCGGCCCGGCTCGCGGACCTGCCGCGGTGCGGCGTCCGCTACCACCGCCGGGCCGTGCTGCGGGCGGCGGACGAGGCCTGCGCGTGGGGTCCGGCCCCGGCCGGCGAGTGGCACCCGCTGCGGGTGCCCGGCAGCGCGCTGCCGCTGACGGGACCGCTGGAGCTGACCGTCCACACGGGCCCGCCGGTCGACGGACGCATGCCCGTCACCGTGGCCTGGCGCTGGTCGGACCGGTTGTTCACCGCCGACGAGGCGCTCGCCCTCGCCGAGGAGGCCACCGGTACCGCTCGGGCCCTCGCCCTCCTGCCGGGGGACGGTGTCACAAGGCCCTGAGGGCCCGCCGGCACCGCTTCCCCCTGCCGACCCGTCCACCGTTTCCCACCCACCACCGCACCACCCACACATCCAAGGAGAATCCCCATGGCCACCACCAACCCGTTCGAGGACGACGACGCCCGCTACTTCGTGCTGGTGAACGCCGAGAACCAGCACTCGCTGTGGCCCGCCTTCGCCGAGGTCCCCGCCGGCTGGACGGTCGCCCACGGCGAGGACACCCGACAGGGTTGCGCCGCCTACACCGACGAGCACTGGACGGACATGCGTCCCGCGAGCCTCGTGGCCCGCGGCTGACACACCGCCCCGCCCCGGGGCGCACACACGGAAGCCGGGCCGAAGCGAACGCTTCGGCCCGGCTTCCGCGAGCCCGTCTCACACCGTCAGGCGCAGTACCCGCGAGCCCCGGGCGGGATCGAGCGCGGCGGCCCAGTCGGCCGGGGCCTCACCGGGCTCGACCGGGACGAAGCCGTGACGCAGGAAGAGCCGGGCGGAGCCGGTGGTGGCGGTGAAGAGCGTCCGCACCTCGCTCCGCCGGGCCCGCTCGACGGCGGCGCGGAGCAGCTCCGACCCCACGCCCTGCCCCTGGCAGCCCGGTGCCACGCAGAAGTTGTAGAGCACCGCTGACGCGGGCGCCTCGTCCCGCAGGGCGAGGCAGCCGCGTACGCGGTCACCACCGGCGCCCTCGGCGACCAGGAACTCCCCCGCGTGGGAGAGGTAGTGGCCGATCGAGCGGGCCCTCAGCGCGCCGGAGCGGACGAAGGCGCGGGAGAGCGCGTACAGGTCGGGCGCGTCCCACAGGCGGGCCGACCGGACGTGGGGGACGGGGGGTTCCGGCGTCGGGAGGTGCTCCGGAGTCGGGGCGCTGTCCGGGGCGGCGGGGAGGTCCGGACGCGCGGGGAGGTCTGCCTCGACGGAGGCTGCGACAATGATCGACACAGGTTTAGGTTAGCCTTGCCTAAGTTGACCTGCAATTCACCACTCCAGCCCCACCCGCCCTTCGGCCCGGGCGAGTTGACCGTCCGCAGGTCGAAAGGGCCTCACCTCCGACTTGACGCATCCACCTCATCCTTAGTTAGGTAAGCCTTGCCTAATCGATGGGCGGGCTCCTCCTCACAGAACAGAGAGCCGTGACATGTCCGATTCCTTCACCACCGAGCCCCTCGGCCTCGACCGCCTGATCCAGGACGTCGCCGAGGTCCTCTACGTCGAGCCGGCCGACATCTCGCCCGACGAGGACCTGATCGACCAGGGCCTGGACTCCATACGCCTGATGACCCTGGTCGAGAGATGGCGCGCCGAGGGCGCCCGGATCAGCTTCGTGGACCTCGCCGAGCGCCCCACCCTGCGCGAATGGGCCGCTCTCCTGTCCACCGCCGCCTGACACGCCCCACCCGCCGTCCCCGCCGTCAACGGAGCCCCCTGTGTCCCTGCGCGACCTCGTCATCGACATCGAACCGCTGCGCACCAGCCGCGACTTCCGGGCCATCTTCATCGCCCGGGTGGTCTCGCTCTTCGGCCTCGGCATGGCGACCGTCGCCCTGGCCGCCCAGGTGTACGGGTTGACCCGCTCGACCTTCGACGTCGCCGTGGCCAGCATGATCATGAGCGTCACCGTGCTGGTGGGCTCGCTCTGGGGCGGTGTGATGGCCGACCGGACCGACCGGAAGCGGCTGATCGTCTGGGCGCGCGGGGCGGCCGCCCTCGCCTTCGCGGGGCTCGCGGTGAACGCGATGCTCCCGGACCCCTCCCTGTGGGCGATCTACGTCTGCGTCGCGTGGGACGGCCTCGCGACGGGCGTCAGCGTGACCGCGCTGATGGCGGTGGCCCCCACACTGGTCCGCCCCGACCAACTCCCGGCGGCAGGCGCCCTGATCTCCCTCACCGGCGAGATCGGCTCCATCAGCGCGCCGCTGCTCGGCGGCGTCCTGTTGGCCGCCTGGGGCGCGGGACCCGTCTTCGCCTTCGCCGCCGTCACCACCGCCGTGACCACCTTCCTGATCTCGCGCATCCGCCCGCTGCCGCCGGTCACCGACGAGGAGGACGAGGAGGGCGCCGAGCAGGACTCCGGCTCCCCGATGGTCGCCTTCCGGTACGCCCTGCGCAACCGGGTCGTCGGCGGACTGGTGCTGCTCGGGGGCGTGGTGGCCGTGTTCAACGTCCCCGTGGTGCTCTTCCCCGAGATGGTCGACCGTCAGTTCCACGGCGACGAGATCATGCTCGGCCTGCTCTACACGGCCCCTGCGGTCGGCGCGGTCCTCGCGTCGGCGACGAGCGGTTGGATCGGCCGCGCCGCGCGCCCCGGCGGCCTGTTGCTCGCCGCGGCCTTCACCGGAGGGCTCGCCACCGTCGGCTTCGGCCTCAGCGGTCACGTGGCCGTCGCCTTCCTGACGCTCGCCGTGGGCGGCGCGGCCGGCACGGTCTACGAGATCCTCGAATACGCGCTGGTCCAGCACAGCACCCCGGACCGTCTGCGCGGCCGGATCGTCAGCGTCATCACCGCCCAGGGCACCACCGGCGGCGTCCTCGGTGACGCCGAGGTCGCCTCCATCGCCCGTTGGTTCAGCCCGGCCGGCGCGGCGATCCTCAATGGTGCCGTCTGCGCCGTCGCCGCCGTCGGCGTGGCCATCGCCGTACCGGGCCTGCGCCGGGCCACCCTGCCCCGCGAGGACGACGACACCCCCGAGGCCCCGGACACCCTCGCCGTCCCGGACGCCCTCACCAAGGACACCGCGGCGCGGCCCGTCACCGAGGCGGCCCGCCCCTCCGACGCCTGACCGGGGCCTCCTTCCACCCCTCCCCCGCCGACGACCGGCCGACTCCCCGCCGTCGACCGGCCGGCCCGCCCTGGCCGGCCGCGCGCCACCCGTCTCGTCTCGGCCGCCACCGCCGGCGGCCCGGAAAGGCAACCGCCATGACCCACGCCCTCACCCCCGCGGCCCGCCTGCGCGCCCGCCTGCGCCGCGCCGCCGCCGGCCTCGTCAGCCTCCTGGCGGCCTCCCCCGCCCCGTCCGGACGCTGACCCTCCGCCACCTGCGGGCACCACCCGTCGCCCGACCGCCTCCTCGCCCCGCCGCCGCCGAACCCTGGAGCACGATCCCCATGAGTGACCGCCCTTCCCAGCGCCTCCCCCTCACCGGGGCCCAGACCGGGGTCTGGTACGGACAGCGGCTCGACCCCGAGTCCCCGGTCTACAACGTGGGCCAGTACGTCGAGATCGAAGGCGACCTGGACCCGGGCCTGTTCGTGACCGCCCTGCGGCGCACCGTCGCCGAGAGCGAGGCGCTCACGGCCCGGTTCGGCGAGGACGAGGCCGGCGATCCGTACCAGCTGACCTGGCCCGGACCGGCAGCCGGGCCGATCGTCGCGATGCTCGACCACACGGGCCAGGACGACCCGCTCGGCACGGCGCTGGCCCTGATGCGCCGGGACATGGCCACGCCGGTGGATCCCGTGACGGACCCGCTGTACGCGTTCACGCTCCACCGGATCGGTGCGGGCCGCACGCTCTGGTACCAGCGCGCCCACCACATCGCGCTCGACGCCTTCGGCTTCTCGCTGATCTCGCGGCGCACCGCCGAGGTGTACACCGCGCTCGTCCGCGCCGAGGAGCCGCCCGCGAACCCGTTCGGCGCCCTGAAGGTCGTCACCGACGAGGAGCGGGAGTACCGCGAGTCGCCCCGCTTCGAGGCCGACCGCGCGTACTGGCTGGAACGGCTGGCCGACTGCCCCGAACCCGAGCCGCTCAGCGGAACCGCACTGCCCGCCGCGCACGCCTTCCTGCGCGACGGCGCCACCCTGTCCGCCGAGGAGACCGCCGGCCTCCTGGACATCGCCCGCTCCGCCCGCGCCAGTTGGGCCGACGTGGTGACCGCCGCGTTCGCGGCGTTCCTGCACCGGGCGACCGGCGCCCACGACGTGCTGCTGTCGATGCCCGCCATGGCGCGCCTGGGCTCGGCCGCGCTCAGGGTCCCGGCCATGGTCGTCAACGTGCTGCCGCTGCGGATCGCCGTGCGGCCCGGCGTCGCGCTGGGCGACCTGGTCGCCGAGGTCGCCGCCGGGATCCGCGACCTGCGCCGCCACCAGCGCTACCGCGCGGAGGACATCCGCCGCGAGTTGGGCCTGTCCGGCCGCGCCCGGGGGCTGCTGGGTCCCATGGTCAACGTGAAGGCGTTCGACAACTCCCTGGACTTCGCGGGCGCCCCCGGCACGGTGCACAACGTCGCCGCCGGTCCCGTCGACGACCTGACCCTCGGCGTCTACCACGACGCCGCCGAGGGACGGATCCGCTTCGAGTTCGACGGCAATCCCCAGGCGTACGACGCGACCTCGCTGGCCGAGCGCTGCCGGGAGTTCGCCCGCTTCCTGCGCGCGGCCGCGGCGGCCGGCCCGCTCGTTCCCGTCGGTCGTCCCGACCTGCTCTCCCCGGATGCCCTGGAGAGCGTCCTGCGCGCCGGCAACGACACCGTGCGGGCGTTGCCTCCCGGTACCGCGGTCGAGGCCTTCGCCGAGCAGGCCCGCCGGCACCCGCTGCTGCCCGCCGTGATCTGCGGTCCGGTCACCCTCGACTACGCCACGCTCGACGAGCGTGCGCACCGGCTCGCCCGGGTGCTGGTCGACCGGGGCGTCGGACCCGAGAGCTTCGTGGGGCTCGCCCTGCCCCGCACCGCCGACCTGGTCGTCGCCCTGCTCGCCGTCTGGCGGGCCGGCGGCGCCTACCTGCCGCTGGACCTGGACTACCCCGCCGACCGGCTCACGTTCATGGTCGAGGACGCCCGCCCCGTGTGCGTGCTGACCACCCTGGACAGTGCCGCCCTCGCCCCGCTGGTCGAGGGGGTGGAGACCGTGGTCCTGGACGCCCCGGACACGCTCGCCGCGCTCGCCGACGTCAGACCCGGGGAGCAGGCCGCCGAACCGCCCCGCCCGGCCGCGGAGCACCCGGCGTACGTCATCCACACCTCGGGCTCCACCGGCCGACCCAAGGGCGTGGTGATCTCGCACGGCGCCCTGGCCAACTTCCTGCACATGCAGGCCGAGGTTCTCGAACTGACCCCGAACGACCGGCTGGTGGCCGTCACCACCCTCTCCTTCGACATCGCCGCGTTGGAGATCCACACCCCGCTGATCTGTGGGGCGACGGTGGTCCTCGCCGACCGGGACACCGTGCGCGACCCGGCGGCGCTGGCCGCCCTCGTCGACGAGCACCGCCCGGCCGTCATGCAGGCCACCCCCTCCCTGTGGCACGCGCTGCTGGAGGACGGTCGGCCGACCACCCTGGACGGCACCCGGGTCCTCGTCGGCGGCGAGGCCCTGCCCGCCGTGCTGGCCGAGCGGCTGGCCCGTACCGCGCTGTCCGTCACCAACGTCTACGGACCGACGGAGGCCACCGTGTGGGCCACCTCCGCGGACCTGGCGCCCGACCACACCGGTGTCCCGGACATCGGCGTGCCGTTCTGGAACACGCGGGCGTACGTCCTGGACGGCGCCCTGCGCCCGGTCGCCCCGGGCCGTCAGGGCGAGCTGTACCTGAGCGGCTCGCAGCTCGCCCGGGGCTACCTCGGGCGGCCCGCGTTGACGTCCGAGCGGTTCACCGCGGACCCGTTCGGCGGGCCGGGCGAACGCATGTACCGCACGGGCGACCTGGCCCGGCGGACCGCGGACGGGCGGATCGAGTTCGTCGGCCGGGCCGACGACCAGATCAAGCTGCGCGGTTTCCGGATCGAACTCGGCGAGATCGAGGCGGCGCTGACGGCGGCCGAGGGCGTGGGTCGCGCCGTGGTCCTGGTCCGCGAGGACCTGCCCGGCTTCCCGGCACTGGTCGGGTACGTCACCCCGGCCGGCGACGGCCCGGCCCCCGAGGCGGGCGCGGTGCGCCGGGCGGCGGCCGGGCGGCTGCCCGAGTACATGGTCCCGTCGGCGGTGGTGGTGCTGGACGCGTTCCCGCTGACCTCGAACGGGAAGGTGGACCGGCGTTCGCTGCCGGCCCCCGACCTGTCCGGCCTGACCGGTTCCGGTCGTGCGCCGCGCGGCGCCCGTGAGGAGATCCTCGCGGGGATCTTCGCGGAGGTGCTGGCCCTGCCGGCCGTGGGTCCGGACGACGACTTCTTCTCCCTGGGCGGGCATTCGTTGTTGGCCGCCCGGGTGATCGCCCGGGTGCGGACCGCGCTGGACCGCGAGTGCGGGATCCGCGACGTCTTCGAGGCCCGTACGGTCGCGGCGTTGGCGGCCCGGCTCGCCGACCGCACCGCCGCGGCCCGTCCCACGCCGACCGCCGGGGCCCGTCCTGATCCGCTGCCGTTGTCGTACGCGCAGCGGCGTCTGTGGTTCCTGCACCAGGTGGAGGGCCCCAGCGCCACGTACAACATCCCGTTCGCGGTGCGCTTCGACAGCGCGTTGGACGCCGAGGCCCTGCGCGCCGCGCTGGGTGACGTCGTCACCCGGCACGAGGCGCTGCGGACGGTGTACGGCGAACGCGAGGGCGTCCCGTACCAGCGGGTGCTGAGTCCGGCCGAGGCGGACGTGCGGCTGCACCTGCGCGAGGTGCCGGAGGGCGACTTCGACGCCGCCGTGGACCTCGCGCTCACCCACCTCTTCGACCTGTCGGCGCAGGCGCCCTTGCGGGTGACGCTGGTGCGCGACGCCCGGTCCGGCGCGGACGCGCTGGTGGTGTTGCTGCACCACATCGCGAGCGACGAGTGGTCCATGGGGCCGTTCCTGCGCGACCTGGAGCACGCCTACGCCGCCCGGTGCGCCGGTGAGGCTCCCCGGTTCACCCCACTGGAGCTCCAGTACGGCGACTTCGCGCTGTGGCAGCGCCGGCTGCTGGGCGCGGTGGACGAGCCGGGTTCGGTGGCTGCCGGGCAGGCCGCGTACTGGCGGCGGGTCCTCGCCGCCCTGCCCGAGGAGGCGGGACTGCCGGCCGATCGACCGCGACCGGCCGTCGCCGATCACGCGGGGGCGCTGGTGTACCGCCCCCTGCCGTCCGAACTCGCCTCGGGCATCAGGACCTTGGCCCGGGAGAGCGGTACCAGCGTCTTCATGGTCGTGCACGCGGCGGTGGCGGCGCTCCTGCACCGGCTCGGCGCCGGCGAGGACATCGTGTTGGGCAGCCCCGTCGCCGGTCGGGCCGACAGCGCCCTGGACGAACTGGTCGGCTTCTTCGTCAACACGCTGGTGCTGCGCACCGACCTGTCGGGCGACCCGGCCTTCGGGGAGGTGCTGGAGCGGGTACGGACCGCGGACCTCACGGCGTTGGATCACTCCGACCTGCCCTTCGACCAGGTCGTGGAGGCCGTCAACCCCGAACGCTCGCTGGCGCGGCACCCGTTGTTCCAGACGATGGTGTCCCACAGCACCGTGACCCAGGACGTGCGGGTCCTGTTCGGGTTGCCGGCGCGGGTGGACCGGGTGGACCCCGGGGCCACCAAGTTCGACCTCGACATCACCTTCTCCGACGCGGCCCACAGCGGGGACCTGGAGTTGGAGGTCTTCTACTCCACCGGGCTGTTCGACCGCGCGACGGTGGAGACGTTCACGGACCGGCTGTTGCGGGTGCTGGCCGAGGCGGTCGCCGATCCGGCCCGCCCCGTGTCGGCGTGGGAGCTGCGCGCGGACACCGAGCGGGCCCGCATGGACCGCTGGAACGCGACCGACCGCCCGGTGCCGCCGCAGGGTGTGACACGGGTGTTCGCGGAGCGGGCCGCCCTGGATCCGGACGCGCTCGCGCTGGTCGCGGGTGCGGAGCGGCTGACGTTCGCCGAGCTCCGCGACCGTGCGGACCGGCTGGCCTCGGTGCTGGTCGAGGAGGGCGTCGGGCCCGACGCGGTGGTGGCCCTCGCCGTGCCGCGCTCGGCCGACGCCGTGGTGGCGGTCCTGGCCGTGCTGAAGGCCGGCGGCGCGTACCTGCCGCTCGACCTCGACCTGCCCGCCGAGCGGTTGGCGTTCATGGTGGAGGACGCCGCCCCGGTGTGCGTGGTGACCACCCTCGCGGTCGCGGACCGTGTCGCGGGCGTGCCGGCCGTGGTCCTGGACGAGCCCTCGACGGTGGAACGTTTCGCCTCGGCGGTGGCGGGCCCCGACGCGGACGTGGACCCCGAGCACGCGGCGTACGTCATCTACACCTCGGGTTCCACGGGTCGCCCGAAGGGCGTCGTGCTCCGGCACGCCGGCCTGACCCGGTTGTTCCGCGACCACGAGCGGGACCTGTACCTGCCGGTCGCGGCCCGTCTCGGACGCCGGGTGCGCGCCCTGCACACCGCGTCCTTCTCCTTCGACTCCTCGTGGGAGCAGCTGCTGTGGCTGGTCGCCGGCCACGAGCTGCACGTCCTCGACGAGTACGGTCGGCGCGACGCGGACGCGATCGTGGCGTACGTGCGCCGGGAGCACATCGACGCACTCGATGTGACGCCGTCGTACGGTCGGCGGCTCGTGGACGCCGGACTGCTGACCGGATCGTGGCGGCCGCCGCTGTTCCTGCTGGGCGGCGAGGCCGTGCCGGCGGGGCTCTGGTCGGAGCTGCGCGAGGTCGCCGATGTGGAGGTCGTCAACTACTACGGGCCCACCGAGTTCACGGTGGACGCGCTGGTCGCCCGGGTCGGCGACTGCGCCACCCCGGTCGTGGGGCGGCCGTTGGACAACGCCCGGGCCCACGTGCTGGACGCCCGGCTACGGCCGGTGCCCGTCGGCGTGCCCGGTGAGCTGTACCTGGCGGGCGAGCAGAACGCCCGCGGGTACCTGGGGCGCCCGGCACTGACGTCGGAGCGCTTCGTCTGCGACCCGTTCGGCGCGCCCGGCAGCCGGATGTACCGGACCGGCGACCTGGCCCGGTGGCGGGCCGACGGCCTGATCGAGTTCCTGGGCCGGGCCGACGACCAGGTGAAGATCCGCGGGTTCCGGGTCGAGCTCGGCGAGGTGGAGAGCGCGCTCGCCGCGCTCGACGGCGTGAACGCGGCGGCCGTCGTGGTCCGCGAGGACATCCCCGGCATCCCCCGACTGGTCGGCTACGTCACGGGCCCGGCCGATCCGGCGGCGCTGCGCGGGGAACTGGCGCGCGTGCTGCCGGACCACATGGTCCCGGCCGTCGTGATGGCCCTGGCGGAACTGCCGACCACGATCAGCGGAAAGCTCGACCGGGCCGCCCTGCCGGCGCCCGTGTCGACGGACGAACCGACCGGCCGGGCCCCGCGGGGCGCCGCCGAGGTACGGGTCGCCGAGGTGTTCGCGGAGGCGCTGGGGCTGTCCTCCGTCGGCGCGGACGCCGACTTCTTCCGACTCGGCGGGCACTCCCTGCTGGCCACCCGGGTGGTCGCCTGGATCCGGGCGACGGGCACCGAGTGCTCGATCCGGGACGTGTTCGAGACCCGCACCGTCGCCGCGCTCGCCGCGCGGCTGGACGGCCGGGGAGGGGCCGCGCGCCCCGCCCTGGTCGCGGGCGGGCGCCCGGACCGGCTGCCACTGTCGTACGCCCAGGCCCGGTTGTGGTTCCTGCACCGGATGGACGGCCCGAACGCCACCTACAACATCCCGCTCGTGCTGCGCCTGCGCGGGGCGCTCGACCCGGCGGCGCTGCGGACGGCGGTCGCCGACGTGGTGGGCCGCCACGAGGCCCTGCGCACCGTGTTCGCCGAGGACGCCGAGGGCCCGTACCAGCGGATCCTCGCCCCCGACGAGGCCGTGGTGCCGTTCTCGACGGCCCGGGTGCCGGCCGGTGAACTGGCCGCGCGGACCGAGGACGCGGCGGGCCACGCCTTCGACCTTGAGGCCGAACCGCCGCTGCGGATCACCCTGTTGGAGGTGGGTCCCGAGGACTGGACGCTGGTCCTGCTGGTGCACCACATCGCCGGGGACGAGTGGTCGGCCGGTCCCCTGCTGGCCGACCTGGACCGCGCGTACACGGCCCGTCTCGACGGCCGGGCGCCGGAGTTCGCTCCGCTGCCGGTGCAGTACGCGGACTACGCGCTGTGGCAGCGGGAGCTGCTCGGCGACCCGGCGGCCGAGGGCTCGCCGGCGCACCGCCAGGCGGAGTTCTGGCGCACCGCGCTGGCGGGGCTGCCGCAGGAGCTGTCCCTTCCGGTGGACCGGCCGCGACCGGCCGTGCCCTCGCACCGGGGCGCCACCCTCGAAACGGTCCTGCCCACCGGACTGGTGTCGGGCCTGGACGCGCTGGCCAGGTCGGCGGGCACGACCGTGTTCACCGTGGTCACGGCAGCGGTGGCGGCGCTGCTGCACCGGCTCGGCGCGGGAGAGGACATCCCGTTGGGCAGTCCGGTCGCCGGGCGCGGCGAGGAGGCCCTCGATCCGCTGGTCGGCTTCTTCGTCAACACCGTGGTGATGCGCGCCGACCTGTCGGGAGAGCCCGACTTCGCGGAGGTGCTGCGGCGCACCGCCGCGGTCGGCACGGCCGCGCTCGACCACGCCGACCTGCCGTTCGACTCGGTCGTGGAGGCCGTCAACCCGCAGCGGTCGCTGGCCCGGCACCCCCTGTTTCAGACCATGGTGGCCTACGAGGGCGGCGCCGAGGTGGCGCGTCCGCTCGCCGGGCTGGCCGCAGAGGAGGTTCCGGTGGCCGCCGGAGCCGCCAAGTTCGACCTGGAGATCCTCTTCCGACGGACACCCGACCGTGACGCGCTGGGCGCGGGCATGACCTGCGGGGTGCGCTACGCCGTCGATCTCTTCGACGAGGGGACGGTCCGGACCCTGGCCGATCGACTCGTGCGGCTCCTGACGGCCGTGGTCGCGGACCCGACAGCGCCCGTCTCGGCGATCGAGGTGATGGACCCGGCCGAGCGGGAGCGGATACTCACCCGCTGGAACGACACCGCCCGGCCCGTTCCCACCCTCACCCTGGACGACCTGGTCGCCGCCGGAGCACGACGCGACCCGGAAGGCACGGCCCTCGTCTTCGAGGGTGTCGAGCTCACCCGGACCGACTTCGAGGACCGCGTCAACCGCCTCGCCCGACTCCTCATCACCCACGGCGTCGGCCCCGAGAAGGTCGTCGGCGTCGCCCTCCCCCGCTCCTTCGACCTGGTCATCGCCCTGCACGCCGTCATCCGCGCCGGCGGCGCCTACCTCCCCCTCGACACCACCCTCCCCACCGACCGCCTCACCCACATGATGGAAACCGCCGCCCCGGTGTGCCTGGTGACCGACCTGCCCTCGCTGGACGCGGTCCCGGTGCCCGCCGACGCGGAGGTGGTCGTCATCGGGGCGCCCGAGGTGACGGCGGAACTGGCTTCACTGCGCGGTGACTCCGTGACCGACGCGGACCGCTCGGCGGTGCTGCTGCCGCGCCACCCCGCCTACGTCATCTTCACCTCGGGATCCACCGGCCGCCCCAAGGGCGTCATGGTCGAACACCAGGCCATCGTCAACCGCCTCCAATGGATGCAGGACGCCTATCGACTCGACAGCGACGACCGCGTGTTGCAGAAGACACCCGCCGGATTCGACGTATCGGTGTGGGAGTTCTTCTGGCCCCTCGCCGAAGCCACCCCTCTCGTCATCGCCCGACCCGAAGGCCACAAGGACCCCGACTACCTCGCCACCCTCATCCGCGAACAGCGCGTCACCGTGCTGCACTTCGTCCCCTCGATGCTCGCCGCGTTCCTCGCCGACACCGAGATCGCCACCTGCCCCACCCTGCGACTCGTCGTCTGCAGCGGCGAAGCCCTCCCCACCGACCTCACCACCCGCTTCCACACCTCAGCCGGTTCGACCGGTGCGGTACTGGCCAACCTGTACGGGCCGACCGAGGCGGCCGTCGACGTCACGGCGGCGGACTGCCCCGCCGTGGTGGCGGGTCAGGGCTCACCGTCGGCATCGGTCTCGGGTTCCACTTCGGCTTCGGCTTCGGCGTCCATCGGTGCTCCGGTGTGGAACACGCAGGTGTACGTCCTGGACCACCACCTGCGACCCGTACCCCCCGGCGTACCCGGCGAACTCCACCTCGCCGGCACCCAACTCGCCCGCGGATACACCAACCAACCCTCACT
>NZ_JBIAQX010000018.1:0-159077 GCF_042889445.1 Streptomyces sp. NPDC002602
CCGCTGACAACACGGCCGTCCAGGGAGCCCCGCAGGGCAGCCAGCCCAAGCAACATAGCGGCATCTCCCATGACCAGCACTTACGGGACAGCCCTTAGTCTCCCTGTTTCGCTCGGATTTGGCTGAGCTGAGGTGGCCCCCCGTCTCGGACGCTGAGAATGCCGAGGGTCAGGGGCCAGTCGGGGAAGTGCGATCAGGCGGCTGAACGCGGCAGTCAGTCCAGGGCCAGGGGGCGGCGATCCGCAGGCATAGGCGGCGGGTTCCCCGGCACCGCCCCCGTGAGACGTGCGCGGCTTGACCGCCTATCGATCTGCATACGCGGCGAGGAACACACGAACGCCCTCGTCGGCCAGCCGTTCGAGTTCGGCCGGGGGCTGGATGTCGTCGCGGGCGAAGAACATGGCGCGGTCCATGGGGATGGCCAGAATGAGCCAGGCGAAGTGACGGGCGGCGAGCACCGGATCGTCCAACTTCAGCAGCCCGCGTGCCGAGAGGTGTTCGAAGCAGGCCGCCAGGGCGGCGATGGTCCGCTCGGGCGCGCGCCGGTAGTAGTCGGCGGCCACCTCGGGGAAGCGGTCGGCCTCCGCGATGAGCAGCCTGCGCAGTTGCAGCCCTCCGGGCTGGATGACGGTGGTGATGTAGCGCCGGGCGAGCCCGGTCAGGTCCCCGCGGAGGTCATCGGTGTCGCGCAAGGCGTCGATGACCTCGACGAACAGGCCGACCCTGCTGCTGGCGTTGGTGATGATGGCACCGAACAGCGTCTCCTTGTCCGTGAACTGCTTGTACACGGTCTGCTTGGACACCGCGGCCGTCGCGGCGATCTCGTCCATGCTGGTGCCCGGGTATCCCTTACGCAGGAACAGCTCGGTGGCCGCCTCCATGATCGCCTTGCGCTTGCGGGCCGAGCGGCCGTCCTCGGGTGCTTGCATGCCAGCCTCCTTGATGCTCCTCGAAGAGTACTGGACTGCTCAGTACTCGTTTGAGTACTGTACGGTCCAGTACCAACGCCAGGGCGAGCCTGGCGCCATCACCAACGGGGGGATCGGTCATGACGACCGCAGGACGCAAGATCGTGGCGGGGCTGTTCGTGTCGCTGGACGGCGTGGCGGAAGCGCCGGAACAGTGGCACTTTCCTTACCTGGACGAGGAGATGGGCGCGGCCCTCGCCCAGATGCAGGCCGGAGCGGACACGCTGCTGATGGGGCGCCTGACCTACGAGGCGTTCGCCGCGGCCTGGCCGGAGCGGACCGGCCCGATGGCGGACGCGCTCAACGGCATCCGCAAGCTGGTCGCCTCGACCACCCTGGACGAGGCCCGCTGGAACAACACCACCGTCATCGACGGCGACGTCATCACCTTCCTCAAGAATCTCAAGCAGCAGCCGGGCGGGAACATCAACGTCTCCGGCAGCATCTCCTTGACCCGAACCCTCCTGGAAGCCGGCCTCCTCGACGAACTGCGGCTCCTGGTGAACCCGATCGTGCTGGGCACCGGCAAGCGTCTGTTCCCGGACGGCACCGGCCGGACCCCCCTGCGGCTCACCGCCTCGGCCACTTTCTCCACCGGCGTGCTGGACCTGACCTACCAGCCCGCCTGACCTGCCCACGGGCCCCAGCCATCAACCATCGGAGAGAAGGACCCCATGTCGTTCCAGGCCTACCTGGACACCATCGAGACCAAGACCGGCCTGACCCCCCGCGCCTTCATCGCACTGGCACAGGAGCGCGGCTTCGACGCCCCGTCCACCAAGGCGGGAACGATCCTCACGTGGCTCAAGGAGGAATACGACCTGGGACGCGGCCACGGCATGGCGCTGGTCCACGTCATCAAGCACGGCCCCCGCATCGACGCGAAACACGTCGGCACGACCGGCTCGCACCGCGACGACTCCGACACTCTCTGGCTCGACGGCAAGGCGACGCGCCCCTCCTGAAGCGGGGCGCCTGTCCCGACAAGCGCCTGAAGCACCCCACCTCACAGACCGCGCCCACCTCCTGGAGAACCCGGCATGACCTGGACCGACCGCACCGTGGTACGCGAGGGCGTCCGCATCTCCTGCCGCGACTGGGGCGGATCAGGCCCCCCGGTCGTCCTCCTGCACGGACTGGCCGGCCACGCAGGCGAATGGGACACCCTCGCCCGGAACCTGAGCCGCCGCTACCGGGTCGTCACCGTCGACCAGCGCGGCCACGGCGCGAGCGAGCGCCGACCGGGCGATGTCTCCCGCGCTGCGTACGTGGCCGACGTCGTCGCTGTCATCGGACAACTCGACCTGCGTCGGCCGGCCCTGGTGGGGCAGTCGCTGGGCGGCCACACCGCCATGCTCACCGCCGCCGCCCACCCCGACCTGCTGCGCGCGCTCGTCCTCATCGAAGCGGGACCAGGCGGCTCCAACCCGAACGTGCAGGCCGAGATCGACGCAGCGCTCGACGCGTGGCCGACGCCGTTCCCCTCGCGCCAGGTCGCCGTCGAGTTCTTCGGCGGCGGTGCTGTCGGCGAGGCCTGGGCGGCCGGACTGGAAGAGCGCCCCGGCGGCTGGTGGCCGCGCTTCGACCGTCACGTGATGGTCGAAGCGCTGACGGAGAATGCCCGGCGTTCCTTCTGGGACGACTGGACAACCATCACCTGCCCGACGCTGGTCATCCTGGGGCAATCCGGCATCATCCCCGCGCACGAGACGCAAGCCATGCTCCAACAGCGACCCGGGACGGTGGCCGTGAGCGTCCCCAGAGCGGGGCACGACGTACACCTGGAACACCCCGAGATCCTGCGGCAGATGCTTCAAGAATTCCTTGAACAGGTCGCCGACCAGCCTGTTCGCGGGCAGGCTTGACCCCGACACCTTGGAACGCGTCCACGTATCAGCAGCGCGGCGCTCCTGCCTGCCAGGCCGCCTGTCTGCCGGCCTAATGGGCTGTGCCGAGCCTCGTTCGACGGTCCTGGACGACCTGGTGCCAGCGGGAACGCACGGAATCCGGTTCGTCACACCAGATCGTGGAAGACGGCGCGGGCAGAGGTAGGCCGGCCACGTAGCGGGCGATGTCGGCGTAGTAGGTGTAGTCGCCGGTTCGCGCGAGCGCGTTCAGCCTGTCGATGACCGCGCGGGCCTTGTCCTGCTCCCCGGCGATGGCGTGGTGGAAGGCGAGGGCGAGTCCGTTTCGCGATCAGCACGTTGAAGCCCGTCTGCTTCGCCTCGCGGCTGCTGAAGGCTTCAGCTCGGTGAAGCGGGGTGAGGCCGCGCCGGGTCACCAGGACGCTGGAAACGCGCGGATGTGCGAGGGCGCTGGCGATAACGGAGGGCAGTGCGCCAGGCCCTGTCTGGCAAATGATCATCCAGTGGGTTCGCGGAGCCAGAGGACCTAGTGCTGTGACCGCATGGGTTCACCGGTTCTGGGTGTGTCACGCCGTGGTGCTGAGTGGTCTGCCGCCCCAGCGGATTTCCTTCTCGCTTCGGATGCGGGCGCGTTCGCGTCGTTGGGCGGCGAGGACGTCGGGGTGGCGTGCGTTCTGGTTGCGCCAGCGGAGGTATTTGTGCAGTTCACGGTCTGGACGATGTGGTTGGGGTGGTTCGAGTTGGCGAGGGTGAACTGTCGTAATGGTCCGAAGTGGGCTTCGATGGGGTTGGCCCAGGACGCGTTGGTCGGGGTGAAGCACAGCTCGACCTTGTTGTTCGTCGCCCACCGGCGGATCCGCCAGTTCTTGTGAGCGGAGAGGTTGTCGAGGATCACGTAGATCGGTGCCCCGTCCGGACGGGCCGCTCGGATCGTTCGCAATGCGGCCCAGGTGGGGGCGATTCCCTTGCGGCGTCGGTTGACGCCCCACAGGGTGTCGTCACCGACCGAGTAGCAGCCGTGGAAATAGGTGACACCCTGGTGGCGGTGGTAGGTGGCCGGCAACCGGTCGGGCCGGCCCGTGTTCGCCCAGCAGGAGCCGGCGGTCGGACGGATACCGAGGGGGCCGAACTCGTCGAAGGCGAAGGTGCAGTCGGGCCGTTCGTTGATCGCGTACTCGATCCGATCGAGTTTGGCCTCGAAGTCCGGATCGCTTGATTCCTTCCAGCTCTTCGTGCGCTGGAAGGTGATGCCGCGGCGGGCCAGGAGTCTGCGTAAGGCCTCCCGCCCGATGCGTATCGGGCGGGAGGCTTCGTGGCGGAGGTGGTCGGCGAGTTTCCGGAGCGACCAGCGGGTGAAGGGCTTGCCCAGTCTCTTCGGGCGGGTGGTGGCCGTCTGGGCGACGAAGTCCTCGTCGTCAGAGTTCAGCAGGCGGGGACGGCCTCCCGCCCAGCGAGGGTCCAGGCATGCGGGCCCGATCTCGTTGAACCGGTGGATCACGTCACGGACGGTGTCATCGTCCGCCTGGACGAGCCGGGCGATGACCGGAACGGTGTTCCCGCCCGCCGACGCGAGGAGCATCATCGCCCGCCGATAGCGCACCGTGCTCGTACTGCCCCGCCGCACGATCCGCTGCAGCTTCTGCCCCTCCTGATCCGACAACCTCCGGACCCGCACCGACGCCCCCCCCAAACGCCTCCCTATACAGCGACTCAGACCCAACCACCCCATCCAACCACCACCCAGAACCGGTGAACCTATGCGGTCACAGCACTAGCTTCCACTCGCCTGGAAGTTTGGAGGAACGCCACCTGACCTGCGAGTGCGCTGCTGTGTGTCGACGTCTTCGTCCTCGACACGAAGATTCGCAGGTCGTGCCCACACGACCCGTCCCTCCCTTCGTCCAGCACCTCAGGAGTGTGCCGGGCCTTCGGTCATGATCAGACGAAGGGACCACCCGGCGCAGCCCATGTCACCCACAGTAGTCAACGGCAGCGCGTTGGCGGGGTGTGGCGTTGGACTGTGCGTTATCACAGGACATGTAGTCCATCGCCCGATCCCGAGTTCGACGAGCGCCCATTTGCGCCAGGAGGTCACCTGTGGAGGGTTCCGTTCTTTCCGCTGTCGAAGCGGTCGCAGCGACTGGGAAGGCAGTGATCTCGGCCGACAACAGCACGGTGGTCGGCCTGATCAAGCAGATGATCAGGGATGGCAGGTCGGCAACGCTCTACGTCACTCCCGACCAGGCTGAGGCGATCAGGTCGTGGTACTGGACCCCCGAGCGGGTGAAGGAGAGAGGACTCCAGCTCGTGACCGACGACGAGCGCGGGAAGATCCGCTCGGAACTCGGGCTGGAGGACATCGGATCCTTCTATTCCAACCGTGTGACGTGCGAATGCGGTCATTTGTATGGAGCCTTCGAGTTCCTACAGCAAGGCATCCGTGAGCACGGCAGAGAAACCGTGAGCCGCATCTTTTCACTCAAGAATTCCGCGCTGCTGCGCATCAACCCTTCCATCGTTGCGGAATGCCCCAATTGTAGCCAGACGCTGCTCCGGGGGCATGAATATGTGTCGCAGGGGTACGCCGGCTGTTGCCGAGACGACGAAATGCTTGCGAGGGACCACTGACGGGCGAAACCCCTTGGTCGCCACCCGGCGGCCGTTCGGACGGCGGACACGTTGGCGATCTGGCCGGAGAAATCAGCCCCTTCCGGTCGGCGTCGGGTTCCACGCGCTGAACTGGCTGCAGAGAGCAGCCGGACACACCAGGAGGTATTCCCATGGCAGATTCGCAGAAGCTGACGATCCAACAATTTCTGGACCGTAAGGAAAGCCCCGAGATCCAGGAACTGGTGGGGAAGTTCAATGGCGGCTCCTTCGCTTGCTGTCACACGCACATCTTCGCGGAGACCGGAGTGTGGATCGAGGAGCTGGTGCCGGTGTTCCAGAAGCTGGACGCCCAGCTGGCCCACACGTCTGAGAATCAGGTGAGGGTCCTCTCGCCGCAGTTCGCTCGCTAGTAGCAGTGTCCGGAGCCGCGGTCGCCGCCGCCCGGTGACGACCGCGGCTCCGAGCCCAGCACCCAAATCGGAACGCTCTCAAGGATCGGTGCCAGGTGGACATGCTCATGCAGCTTGAGTCGAGGATCAAGGCTGGGCAGCAGGAGTTCGCCGGCATTATGGGGGAGCTGCTGCGACGGTTCCGGCCCGACGTGGTGTCGCAGTTCGAGCACCGTGATCAGACGTACGTGCTCGAGCCCTTCCTGTTCACGTACTTCTCCCTACCGGACGGGCCACGGCGCGCGTCGTTGGACCAGATCATCGCCGGCCATCTTCCGGCCTCGCGGCGGCCCGACCGGATCCCCGCCGTAGCCGATCGCACGGGTGTGGTCCACCTGCCCGGGGCCGGGTATGTCGAGGCGACCGGTTCTGCGGTGCAATTGCGCTGCGTCCCCGGGAAGCAGGGAGCCGCCTGGTACCAGGTGCAGGACTCGGGTGTGGAAAGGCGTCCGTACCGGCCCTGCCGCCTCGTGAACGGTGACATCGAGGTAATGAGCCATGGATCACCCCTCGTGGCCGCGCTCTTCGACGCATCGGACGAGAAAGCCGTCGAGACCATCGCTGCTTCGTCCGAGCTCTGCGCCGTGATTGTCCAGAACAGCCTCGACATCATCGGAAATGTGTGGCCGGAGCTTCATGGGATCCTGACGTCGGTGCTCCGGCGAGTGGTTCTGTTCGAGTCCGCCGCATCCAACTCCTTCGCCACTACCAGGGCTCAGGGGACAGTTTTCTGCAACATCGGGCTGGGGCGTAGTGAAGCGTTCTTCATCGAGGATCTGGCCCACCAAGGAGGCCATGTCGCCTTCGCGGCTGCCACGCTGGATCAGGAAGCGTACTTCCGGGTTCCGTCCGGCACGACCGTGGGTGAGCTGACGGGAGAGGTCCGTGACCGCCGGAGCCTGTACGTGGCGCTGCATGGGATCTTCACAGAGGCCCTCATGTCTCATTGTCTGGCGCTCTGTCTCGAGCGGCGTGTGTTCGAGGACGCCTGCCGTCAGCACGAGCTGCTCGGGCGATTCAATTTCATCTTCGCCCGCTTCACCTCGGACCTTAGACTCCTGTCCGAACTCGGAGTTTTTGCGGCTGACGGCCGAGAGTTGATGGCCCAACTGCGCGTCATCTGGACGGACTTGACGATCCGGCATGCGTCGCGGCTGGGCACAGTGGACCTGGCGGGCCAAGGCTACAACTTCTCGTACGAGCGATTCTCTCAGCTCAATCCCATCGGCGCCCGGGGGTAGCCCAATGATGCCCGTGTCTCAGGTCAACCTTCGCGAGGAGCCAGCACACGGCGCCGTCCTGCCACTGGACGACGCCGGCCCGCTCGGATTCGGTTGCTATCGGGTGTCGGCCACCCGGTCGGCACACGCGGCAGCCATGAAGCATGCGCTCGACGTCGGTTGTACCTTGATCGACACGGCTGGCAACTACATGGACGGCCAGTCGGAGACCTTGGTGGGTCACGTGCTCAGGGAGTGGTCCGGGCCGGTCTTCACCGTCACCAAGGCGGGTTACGTCGCTCCGGCACTCAGACGCGAACTGTCCGCCCTCGGGGTCCCAGAACGCCTCCTGTCGCCGCGGAGTACCGAGAGTTACTACTCGTTGCATGTGGACGTACTCCGGGCGAGCCTGCGTCTGTCGTTGTCCCGCATGGGAGTGGATCGGATCGGTGCCCTCCTTCTCCACAACCCGGAGAACGCGAGGGTGGACACATCCGCGGACGATGTCTACCGCCAGATCGGTGCAGCCTTTGAGTTCCTGGAGGAGTGCGTCGCGCGCGGCGTCATCCAGTGCTACGGACTGAGCTCGAACTCCGTTGTTGCACACGCTGGTGAGGACGAGAGTCCGGAAGTCTCGCTTCCTCGCGTTCTGTCCATTGCGACAGCCACGTCCGGTAGCAACGCGTTCCGAATCCTTCAAACCCCCTGCAACCTTCTCGAGCGTGACACTGCGGCGGTTATGCCGCCTGCATCGACCAGTGTTGTCGACCTCGGCCGAACCGCCGGACTAACGCTGATGGCCAACAGGCCCCTCAACGCCTTTTCGAACGGAGCGCCGGTCAGACTCACCGGCAGTGGTGAACCACTCGGCGGGACAGAGGGGGACATCGGAGCGTTCGAGTCGTTCAGGCTCCTCATCGCCACGAAGCTGGAGCAGTCGAATGCAGACCACGCGGTCTACGACTTTCCGCTGATGAGGTTCTTCCGGGACAGCTGGGACAAGATCCATCACCCCGAATTGGTCGACCAGATCTTCGAAAGACAGGTGTCGCCGTTCGTCGTCGCCCTGTGTGAGGGGAACGTGCCCGGAGACATGGCAAACGCCGTTCGACGCCTGCATGCCGCCTGCAGGTCGCAGGCCCGCCATCGCATGTGGCATGACTCCGCGGACGTACGGGCCCGCCTCGCCGTGGAAGGGCTGATCTCATCGGACGAGGATCTGGCCCTGCAAGCCTGCCGATTTCCGCTCACACAGGGATTTCAGCACGTCCTTGTGGGGATGCGCGACGCCGCATACGTCGACGAGCTCAGTCCGGTCCTCAGGATGAGCTGACCCACGCCATCGGAACCTTCAACCGGCGTACGCCGCCTCAACCCGCCTTCTCCAGCTTGTCGAAGGTCCGCTCACAGCGGCGCCGGGCGCCCCACACGCCGTTCGTGGTGAGCTTGGAGATGTCGATGCCCCGCCCGGGCAGCGCCTTGATCAGCGGCATCAGCGCGTGGACGGCGACGATCGGGGCCGGCGCATCGTCCGCGACGTCGGGCCCGTGAACTGAACGACGCCGTGTCCTCCCTGGCGGCGGTAGCCGGCGAGCACGCTGCTCGTCAGCCGCTGCCGTTCTTGCGCGCCGCCTCCATCGCGGCCCGCAGAGCCACCCGCACGCCAGGTCGACCCCGGACACCTCGCTGCCATTCATCCCTACCCGCCTGGAGGCGCTGTTCGCCGCCCGCACGGCCTGGCCCTGGACGGTGAGCTCATCGTCTGGGACCCGTCACCGACACTCACCTCGCCGGGCAACTGACCCACTTCCCCTTCGGAGCCGAATCTATTGGCTTCATCGCCGGCCGCGGCGAGGTGCCCGTTCCTGGGGAAGTACGCGGCGAAACACACGGACGTCCGCCGCACGCCGCCGGGGGCTATCACCGCCAGACCGCGCTCCGTTCCCGGGTTGACCCGCACATCGCGGGGGCGGTCGAGCGGCACATCCTGACCTCGGGCCTGGTGAAGGAGGACGGCCGCATCTACGCGTGCGCCTCCTTCGACGTCCCCGAGGCCCTCGGCTTCGGGAACATCTTCACCGGCGGACTGCGCACCATTATCGAGCGCGCGAACGATGACTCCTACCTGCGACGCATCCCGGACGGCGGCGGCCTGCGCGGCTTGCACGGCGCCGTCCCGAAGGAGTTCACCACCGCCACGACGTGCGGCGGATTCTGCCCCTCGTGCTCCCTGCTGAGCGAGAAGTACCGCGAGACCAACAGCCTGTCGGCGGCCCGGCCCCTGCCGATCATCGGACCGGACGCGCTGACGGCCCGGACAACACGCTGTGGATAGCTGTGATCACAGGGGCAACCGCGATCCTCGCTAGCTGGGTCACCGGCCGTGGAAGCTCACGTGCCGCACTCCACCAGGCGCAGACAGCGGCCGCCGACCGTCAGTTCCTGCCGGCCCTGCACACCGTCAGGCTCGAAGGACCCGACGCGGTATGGGCCGCTGCCGCGCAGGTGCAAAGCACGTCAACCAGCACGTTCAAGCTCCTGGACGACGCCCTCCACACTTCTGCTGTGGCGGACGAACTCGATCACTCCATCATCGCGTTCTGGAATGCCGTCGACGGCTTAGCCGCAACTGTGCGTACAGCCCTGCATCCGTAGGGGCCGCAGCCACTTCGCGTATCTGCGCGGCACCGTGGAGAAGTGCATGCGGGAGCCCCCCCCCGCCAGCGAAGCGTGACAACGCTTTGACCAGGGGCTGCAGAGCAGTCCCTTTGCCAACTGGGCTGCGTCGTCACACCGGACCCGGCAACCCGTGGTGGGAAGGTGGTGCCGGTCACGGATGAATCGGCCTGGTCAAGGCGTTGTTGGGGCATAGACGCCGTCCGGGTGAGGCGGTCAGACAGCGGTCAAGGGGTCGACGACCCGGACCGGCGCCGCGCCCGCTACCCCGAGCCCGCCGGCCGCTGAACGGTGCTGGGCAAGCCCAAGGGGAGCCTGGGCAAGCCACCCCGAACCGGGCTTGCCCACCCCGGCCGGGGCTCGCCGGCAGAGCGGCGTCGGTCACGGTCCGCCCGGCGCTGCCCGGCGAGGCCGTGGATGACCGATGACGGTGACCGATGACCGGTCACCGGCTCGGTCGGCAGTTGCACGGGCCGGTCACGGCGCTGACGTGCCGTTTGACCGATTGCCGGAGACGGGCCGGTCACGGGTCTCGGTGGGCAAGCCCCACCGCACGAGGGGCTTGCCCACCGTGCGGGCCGCAGGGCGGGATGGCTCCCGAGGTCGTGGCGTCACCGTCTGGGACGCGACGGCCCGGACCCGGCCGGCGTCCTCGTGCTGGCCGTACACCGGAGTCATGAGACGAAACAAGCAGGAGAACCCGGCCGTGCTCGGGCAGAGCGACGCGGGCGACATGTGGCTTGCCCTGGCGCACCTTCACGCGTCCCACCACGACCCGGTCTGCCGCCTCGTCCCGTTCGAGCGACCGGAGGCGCTGCTGTCCCTCACCAACCCGGACGACCTCCTCTTCACCGCACGGGTGGAGCTGTCCGGCATGGAGACGATGGGCCACCTCCACGACCTCATCCGCACGGTCACCCACGGCGTCACCACCGAACTGGGCTACGCAGGGCCCGGGGTCGCACTGGAGGTCCTGGTCGGCAAGCGCCACGAACTCGCCCTGCACCCGGCTCACGTCGACGGCCTCACCCGGCTCCTGCGCCACGCCGTCGGCACCATCGGCGTCTGCAGCACGCCCGGGGGTGGCCGGTGTTCCCACTGCGACGGCACCGGGCGTGCCCGCCCGCTGTGGGAGCCGGCAGCCGGGCAAGCCTGAACGACTGGGCAAGCCACCCGCGAGGGCGGCTTGCCCAGGGGCCGGTACCTGCGGCCCTTTGCGTCCTGTGCGCAGGACATCGGCGTAAGTCCTGGCCTCGACCCCCGGGTTCGGCGGGATGCTGGAGGGCTGAGAGTTGCCTGGAGACGAAAGAAATGCGCCATCATCCGCGCCTCTGGCGGCGTGATGACCGCATTGACCCGCATCAAAGTACGGCGTTCGGCCTACTGGTAACTGGGCCTCCCGCTGACCACCGGGCGCCCTGGTGATCGGCTCGGCGCGGTCACAGCCGTCTGCCACAACCCGAGAGGACGCCCGTGGGACGACACAAGCCTGGCAAACCCCGACGCCGCCGCCTCGACGAGCTCCCCGACAACATCCAGATCAGGGAGACCCGCCCCGGAGAGGGCAAGGCATTCACCGACCTCGCCGCTCTTGCCATGGAAGGGCACGGCGACTTCGACGACCGCGAGGCCATGCGGGAACTCATCGACGAAGGCGGCCCGTTCATGAGCCGGTTCGGAACCGGGCGGTTTGTATTCCTGGTCGCCGAACACACGCCCACCGCACGCATCGTGGGCGCCTCCTCCAGTATTCCGCCCCTGTCCGTCCTTGGCGGAATGGAGCGCGACGGAGCAGACCCCGTAACCCTGGGGGCCACTGCTATGGCCTATGTCAAGATCCGCGCCCTGGCCGTTGCAGACGACCACCGCCGTCAGGGGATCGCCTCAGCTCTCCTCATCAAGGCCCTGGCAACCCACCGTGAGCACCGCGCGTTCTTCGCCTACGGGCAGTTCACCGCCGGAGACGACGACCTGGCCAGGTTCTACCGGCGCCACGGGTTCACCATCCATGCCCCGGGGCAGCCGGTCATCCTTCCCGGCAGTTCCAGGCACCGCGATGTCGGCGCCTCCCCGCTTCCCGGCGAGCAGATGTTCTCGCGCGCGATCTAACCCTGCTCGCCTTCCCTGGCGTGACGGACCGGTCACGGCGTTCCGGATGACCAGCCAAGGGATGGGCAGGCACAAAGGTTCTCAGGGCAAGCCCACACCAGCGGGGTAGCGTCCTCCGCCTGCGGGGCAAGCCCGAGCGGCTGGGCAAGCCCAGGGGGAGCCTGGGCAAGCCGCCGCGAACGGCGGCTTGCCCGCACCGGCCGAGTGCGCTCAGGGTGGTGCCCGTCCTGCCGGATGTTCCGGCCGGGCCCGTACGAGGGAGGCAGGCGGTGGAGACCTTCGAGGCGGGGGCGACGGTGGTGCGGCGCGATGTGCACCGCTCCGGGCGGGTGTGGAGCGAGCAGGCGCTACGCGTTGTCGCCGACACCGGTGAGGCGCTGGTGACCGCCTGCGCGCCCGGCGCCCAGACGCGGTGGCCGGCCCTGTACGCCAAAGCCCGCGTCGACGGCGACCGGTCGGTGCGCACCGAGGCGTTCGACGCGATGGCGACGGGTGAGTGGGAGCTCGTACCCGGGGTGTGGCAGGAGACGGAGCTGCTGCTGTGGAAGCCGCCGGCGGCGTGGTTCAGCATCAACGCCTTCTTCACCGCGGCCGGGCTGCGGAATTGGTACGTCAATTTCGAGCACCCCACCCATCGCACCGAGACCGGGTTCGACACCTTCGACCTGACCGTCGACCTCGTCACCGGCCAGCCCTACCGACGACCCACCCACCACAAGACAGGCACCAAACCCCGGAGAGTCAGCTGAAACAGGTCAGAGCGCCAACGGGCCGAGCGACACAGTCGCGGCGCATGGGCCTGACCCCGAACTGAGGTGCCACGACGCCGTCGTCTCTGGCAGGATCACCATATGACGTTCCGTAGAAAGGCCTATGCCGCGTAGACGGCCTGGGCGTGTCCGCGCCAAGCAGCAGCAGCGGCACCAGCTCACCCCACGCACCCCCATTGCCGGCCTGTCCTCACCGGCTCACGCCGAAATCGCCAGACTCGAGACGTGCCGGAAATTCCTCTGGCTAGGCGGCACGGCCGACGCACTCAGACTCTGGCGAGAGTTCGTTCACAGCCCGCACCACAGGCTCTACACCGAGTGGGTGCAGGACTGCTGCGGTCGTTGGCAAGGCTGCGGAAGTCCACTCGAAGCCCGAGAGTTCTTGGACGCCGTGATACATGGCATGTCCCGCCGCCGAGCTCGCGAGCTTCGGAACCTCGTACACCAACTCGACGACTTGTACTGAGCATGTGTAGGCCGGACGTTAAACGACAAGGTTAGTGCCTGCTTCTGAGCTGAGCATGACATGACCATCTGCGGCGTCTGGGCGTTTGCCCAGCTCAGAGTTCGAACGACGGGGTCTGGGTGGCGGGGGCGGCTGGTCGACTGCTGCTTGGCACCGCACCCGGCTCATATTCGGTGCGGTGCGGCTCCGTCCTGCCAGCGGTAGAGGTCGCGCAGCAGGGAAATTTCGGCGCCGTGATGGATCAGCTCCCTGTTGACGTGCAGGACCCTGTTCTCCATGGGAAACGGCTCGGGACCCATCGCGGGCGGATTGTCTAGGTCGGCGTCCGAGAGTTCGCGGACCCCCGCGTTCCATCTCCCGTACATCTCATCGAGCTGTTTTAGCGCCTCGTCAGCGGTCCCCGCGTAGGCGAACACCTCGGCGTCGAAGTCCTGGCCGTCGAAGTACCACTCGACCCGATAGGCCAGGCACGAGACGATGACGTGCGCCAGCCGCCAGGCAATCGTGGTCACCGGCGCCGGCTCCGGGGCAGGGGACGCGAAGTCCATCGTCCACCCCCCCTGAACCCGCCGACATCGGTGCGGCCGACGTGACACGTGGGCGGATGCTCCAGCAGCCGCGCACCGGCTCCCAGAAGTACTCCTCGTCGGTAAGACCGTCCAGCCGTGGCCGCAGGTTCTTGCGCCAGTACCAATCCAACTGCTCCGCGAGCCGCTCGCCTCTTGTCATTGCCGCACACTACAGACCCGTCGAACAGAGCGTGCCGGCCTGGTGGACGCAGGAAGACTCCGGCTATGCCGTCCGGCAGCGCGACCTGGGATTTCTGGGCAACAGAACACCGGTCTCGATGTTGCCGGTTGCGCTGATGAAGTCGTCGTGGTGGTGCGAGAATTGGGCTGACTTGAGGTCCCGGTGACTTCTCCGTGGCACTGCTGACCGTCAGTGCCGATCGGATCAGTCGCGGTGGGCCTCGCGGGAGGTCGGCTGTCCGCTCCTGCGAGAGCTTCGGCGGGTGATGCGCCTGGTCATCAAGGTGATCGCGGCCCAGGTAATGAGCGATTCCGAGTGCTGTATGAGGCGTTCGAAGTCCCGCGCATGCCTGCGGGCGTGCATGATCCAGGCGTGTGAACGCTCGACGACCCAACGCCCGGGCAGAACGACGAACCCGGGAACGTTCTTCGGGCGGCTGACGGTCTTGATCGTCAGGTTGAGATAGGTCTTCGCCCAGGTCACGAGTTGTCCGGCGTATGCGGAATCGGCCCAGACGATGGTGATTTCGGGGTGCATCAGCCGCATCCGAAACAGCACTTCCTTGGCCGCGTTGCGGTCGGTCATGTCGGCCGGGGTAACCATGACGAACAGTGGCAGGCCTTTGGTGTCGACGACCAGGTGCCGTTTGCGGCCGTTGATTTTCTTGCCGGCGTCGTAGCCGCGGGAATCCTTGCCGACGGTGTCGGCGGCCTTGATCGACTGGGAGTCGATGACGGTGGCGACCGCTCCGGGAGCCCGGCCCATCTCGCGGCGGATCCGCTTGCGGAGCTGGTCACGGATCTGTCCGATGACACCGGCGGCAGCCCAGCGGGCCATGAAGCCGTAACACGTGCGCCAGGGCGGAAAGTCTTGGGGCAGTGCCCGCCATTTGCATCCGGTGTCGACGATGTAGCGGATGGCGTCGACGATCTCTCTGCGGGGGCGCTTCTCCGGGCGGCCTCCGACCGGGGTCTCGCAGGCGGCGATCGGCAACAGCGGTTCGATCAGGGCCCATTCGTCGTCCCAGATGTCGGAGGGGTAGCAGCGTCTGCGTGGCAACGTTCCCTCCCCGAGAATCGGGGCGGAGCCAGCCGCGAAGCGGCTGGCTCCGCCGGTCAGGCGTCGGTGAAGTCGGCGATCACGTCGAGCGTGGACTCGACCGAGCTGAGCTGGGTGTTGAGGTGTCGGATCCTGCCCTTGGGCTGGAGAGCGGCGTGCGGGGCGACGGTTGCGGTGATGAACCGGCGGATCTCGGTGGGCTTCCTCGGATGACCGCGACCTCGTATGCCTGGAGTTCGGTGGGATCGGCGCAGAACCTGTAGCCATCCGGCCTCGTCCAGATCAGCGGCGGCCAGCCGTGTTCGGTGATGATGTCCCGCAGGCAGGCCAAGCCCGAGCGGGTCTGGTGAGACGACAACTCACTGGATCTGACCAGTTGGGGGAAGGTCAGACCGGCTGGCCGGGCCTCGAAGAGCACGAACCGGAAGGTGTCGGCGTGTCGCTGGGCGGCGGGTGACCTGCGCTCGGAAGCGCGGGGCATCGCCTACTCACCTTCCAGCAGGCGGGCCAGCTCGCCGTCGATGTTCACCTTGCCGGTGTCCACCGCGGTCTCGATCCAGTCCAGGGTCGCCCGAACCCGGGCGACGTTCTCGTGGACGATGGCACGTTCGCCGTCGCCGAGCTGGCGGTCGCGCAGGCCAGGGACGACGCGACCTGGCTGTGTCAGTGACAACTGACTCCAGTGGTCGCTCAGTTTTGACTCCGCTCAGGGGCCTCAGGGACAAGATCGGAATGTGAGAAGTGACTCCACTTCGGACGCGTGAGAGACCGATGATTCGGCGGTTCCGGGCAGCGGCCGCTTCAGTGGAGCGATGCCCCTCGTCGACGGCTGCATCGCTGCCACCGGCCCGAGCCTGGACGGCGGACCGAAGTCGGGGATCGCTGCTGGATCACCCATCCCGGTCCGTATAGTCCCCGATCGCCACGTCGTCGCAGAACGTCTCCCAGAACCCGTTGCGCACGAGAGCGGTCTCGTCGATGGCGGAAATGAGATCGCGAAGCTCTTCCGCAACCTCCTCGTACCTGTCCTCGTCGCCCTCCGCGTAGAACGGGAAGCGTGCGATCACGGCCGCGACGCATCGGTTGAAGGAGCCAAGATCGCTGTTCACGTGACTGGTCATCACTGAATCGATCTTGGGAATCTGCACCACGTGACCGGTGGCCACGTCGACGGCGATGCGTCCGAACAGACCATTCGTCGCGATGGCGACCAGCCCCCGCTCACCGATCCCCCCGAGGAACACTGGCTCACTCAGCGGCCGGTACTCGTATCCGATCAAGTCGCCTGGGACGCCAGTCCCACCGAGAACGACAGCAATCTGGGCGGGCACCTCGGGTGGGGCCTCGATGTGAATCAAGACGAACTCGGGCTTCGGCAACTGCGGCAGGGGCTGGCTCACGGGAAGATCTTCTCCCGATGGACCGCCCGGGCAACACCATAGGCCCGCGAGACGGGCGACTCATGCCGGGCGGCGGTCCCGACATCACCCAATGCAGTTCAATAGTCGTTCGAGCCGGTAGCCGACGGCGGTACCTCGACGACGAAGAACAAGAAGTTGGGTTTGGTCGAAAGGTCATGGAAGTCGTCGGGGAACAGCTCACGGGCGGCCGGGTCGGGCTGCGGCTCGCTGATGGCGCATAGGCGGAAGCCGGCGGTGGTGAAGGCATCGATCATCGCGTGCAACGGCCTGCGCCAGAACCTCATCGGGACGGACTGCCCGTTGAACGTCCAGTCGAAGGTATAGCTGGTGGTCGCGAAATAGTCGGGCCGAGGATCCTGGAACGCGTAGGCCACGAAAGGGTGGTCCACCGACGCGATCAGCCTGCCTCCGGGCCTGAGTACTCGCCGCAACTCGGCCAGCGTCGGAACCCAGTCCTCCAGGTAGTGCAGCACCAGCGACGCGACCACGTCGTCGAACGCACCGTCGGCGAACGGCAGACGGTCGCTCAGGTCGACCACGTGCAGGGCCACGTCGTCACCCAGTCGCCGCCTGGCCAACGCCAGCATCCCGGCGCTGGCGTCGATGCCGGTGACGACCGCACCGCGCTCGCGCAGTGCAGCGGACAAAGAGCCTGAGCCGCAGCCGGCGTCCAGGATCCGGCGACCAGCCACATCTCCAGCAAGGGCCAGCATCCCGGGCCGCTCGTAGTAGGCGTTCACCAGGTTGATCTCGTTCTCCGCCGAGTAGGCCTCGGCGAAGCTGTCGTAGTCATTCGCCTGGGCCCGATCTGCAGGCTGGGCAAGACTCTCGGGCACGTCGGTTAAGCGTTCCATCGTCGCAGCCTAGTAGTTACATGATCCGCCGGAAAGGGCCTAGCCTTGTGACCAGTACAGACGTCAGCTCGTGACCGCCGCGGCCGCTTCGGCGCGGGCCTTGGTGATGGCGAGGCGGTAGGAGTCGGTACCGGTCTCGATGATGTTGCCGCCGAAGGTGAGGCGGTCGACGATGGCGGCGCAGAGCCTGGGGTCGGTGAAGGTTTTCGTCCAGCCTCCAAAGGATTCTTTGGGGGCTATCGCCACAGAGCTCTTCTCCTCACGCTCGGTCAATACCTGGAAGAGGAGTTCGGCACCGCGCCGGTCCAGTTCCATATAGCCGAGCTCGTCAATACAGAGAAGGTCGACGCGGCCGTAGCGGGCGATGGTCTTGGCGAGGAGTTTCTCATCAGCGGCTTCGACGAGTTCGTTGACGAGTTTCGTCGCGAGGACGTATTTGACCCGGTACCCGTGCATCGCGGCCTCGGTGCCGAGAGCGATCAGCAAGCGTCATTCCCCGGTCCCGGAGTCGCCGATCAGGCAGAGCGGCATGCTCCTCTTGACCCAGCTGCAGGAGGCCAGGGTGTGGATCGCGGCCGGGTCGATGGCCGGATTCGCATCGAAATCAAACGACCTCAGCGACTTATCCCGCGGGAACCCGGCCGCCTTGATACGTCGCTCGGAGCGGCGCCGGGCCCGGTCGTCACATTCCGACATCAGCAGCTCGGCCAGAAACCCGCGGTGGGTCATCTGGTCCTGTGCGGCGGCAGAAGCGAGCTCTGGGGACTGGGCCCGGATGGTGGGCAGTCGGAGCATCCGGCATGCCTGGTCCACGGCCGCGTCCGCGGCTTCCTCGGTAAGTCCCCGGTTGCGTCTTGCGGTCATGATTCCCCCTGTTTGGCGGATGGTCCGGCGTGCCGGCGGCGCAGCCGCAGCAGTTCGTCGTAGGCGGCCACTGACGGCAGCGGCCTGGGGTCGGGCGGCAGCGCGGCCAGCCGGCGCGCGGTCAGCGAAGTCACCGTCGCCCCGCCCGCCACCGGACGCGTAGTCCGCTCCTGGGGCGGGGTGGGCGCGGCCGTGT
This sequence comes from Streptomyces sp. NPDC002602, assembly GCF_042889445.1. Classification (NCBI taxonomy): domain Bacteria; kingdom Bacillati; phylum Actinomycetota; class Actinomycetes; order Kitasatosporales; family Streptomycetaceae; genus Streptomyces; species Streptomyces sp. NPDC002602. The sequence continues at coordinate 18,278 of NZ_JBIAQX010000018.1, forward strand.
CGGTGTCGGCGGCTTTGCGGGCCTCCAGTGCGACGGCGTCCGCGGTCAGTGCGCCGGCCTTGAGTGCGGCCGCGATCCCGGCGACCACGTCCTCGTGGGCCATGTGCCGGTGCAGCAGCAGGACCGAGATCAAGGCCCGGGCGCCTTCCGGGTCGCCGTGGGCTTTGCAGGCGGCCTGCCACCACGTGTCTTGGACCGGGGTGAACTTGCCGGCCGAGCGGGCCTGTTCCAGGGCGTGGCGCCGGGCTTGCGGACCAGGGCCTCCAGGTAGTGGTCCAGGTCGAGGCGTGATCCGCCCTTGGCGATCAGCCGCTCATGTCTGGCCACCACCTTGGGGCCGTCGTAGACCACCAGTTCGGAGGCGTGCAGCACGATCCGTAGCATCTGGCCGATCAGGCGCACCGGCACCGAGTAGTGGTTGGTTCGCACGGAGACCTGCCCGTAGCGGTCCACCCGCACTGAAGAGACGAACCCGGTCTCGAAGACCTCGTCGGGCAGTGGGACCAGCAGCGGGTGCTCGGCCTGGAAGTACTCCCCGATGGTCTTCGGGCGGAGCCGGATCCGGCGGTCGTTGTCCTGACGGTCCCACTGCTCGACCAGCAGATTCAGTCCGCGAGGGTGGCCACCTGCGGGATGGGGGCCAGGTGATTACGACGGAACCACCCGATCTGTCCCTCGACCCCGCCCTTCTCGTGGGCGCCCTCGATGCCTGGGTGGCAGTAGAAACTGGTGATCGAATAGTGCGAGCGGAACGCGGTCCACCGCTCGGATTCCACCCGGCGCCTGGTCCGACCCAGGACCTGGGCGACCGCCGCCCGCAAGTTGTCGTAGCGGATCTTCCCGTAGGGGCATGCCGCCGTGGAGCAGTACGACGGGGGGTCCTTCGCCGGCCGACTCGCAAAAGAGTTCGCCCGCCTCGACGGGTACGGTGGTGGCTGTGACCGCGTGTGTCCGCGCATGCGTCATCGTGGGTCGTCTCCTCGATCCGTGGGGTACGGCGGGGCATCCTGTGCAAGGTCCTTGAACTCCTCGCCGAGGCGACGGAGCACGTGCAGAGCCGTCGTGACGTCCCCGGCGGTCAGATCGGACAGCCGGCGCCGCAGTTCGGTTTCCTCGGATTCCTGGATGCCCCTGATGATGGCTTCCCCTTTCGGGGTGAGCCGGATCAGGCGCGAGCGCCGGTGCTCCGGGTTCGGGGCGCTCTCAGCCAGCCCCAGAGCTGTCGCATCGTTCACCAGACGCTGGACCGGCTGCCGGTCCAGGCCCAGCACGCGGGCCAGTTGAGGAACCGTTCGAGGGCCGCCCCTGCACAGTTCGTCCATCACCGCATGCTGACCAGCTGTCATCCCCGTGTGCATCAGTTCCCGCTCCACGGCACGCACGACCGTGCGGTGCAGCGGCCACAGGCTGCGGATCACTTCGTACAGCAGAGGCCCCAACGAGGGCTCATCCCTCGTACACTCATCGACACTCATGATGTCATCATGACATCTTCTGTGTCTATGTGGCCATAGGTTCAGAGCAGCCTGAGCACGTTCACTCGTACGCGACCGGGCAGATTGAGTCGTACGCCGACACCCAGGGGCGAACCTGCGGCAAGCACCGAAGGAGACGGCCTACCCCCACGACTTGACGGCTTAACTGCATGAGGTGTCTTACCCACGCGATAGCCGTGGGGGAGAGGTTTCTTCGCATCGGCGGCCGGCGCGCCAGGCCCGCGACGTCGGTGGCGGCTGGAAGGCTGGCCGGATGAACGCCGATGACGAACAGCTGTTGAGAGGCCGGGTGTACGGCCACGGTCACGACGACCCCAACCTGGGCTCGCTGCCGCACCAGACGTACGCCGTGCTGGTCGGCGGGTCGCTGCTCGACATCAGCTTGTTCTTTATCTACCAAGATCTTCCTGGTTTGCCGATGGCCTTGAGGGTCTCGGGGCGTTTGACGGTTTTGCCGACGTCGTAGCGGGGTGCCCGGTGTTTGTTCTTGGCGCTGGGTGGCCGTCCGGGGCCAGCTCCTCGGGGCTTGGGAACACTGATCGGGCAGGCGAGGTGAGCGCGGATGTTCCTGAACCCCCGGCGGGCCCGGGCGGGGGTGAGCCGGTCGGTGGTGGTGGGTTTCTCCCAGGGCCGGTGGAGGTCCGCGGCGAGCGGCCGGGCAAGCCGGAGCTGGGTATGAGCGACGATCAGGATCCAGGTCCAGCGGTCCGCCGCCTCGGGAGTACGGAGTTTCGGGGTGGTCCAGCCCAGGGTCTGCTTCGCGAAGCGGAAGGTGTGCTCCAGATCGAAGCGGCGGAGAAATGCCTGCCAGAAACGGTCCACATCATCTGGGGTGGCGCCGGTCCTGGAGGACCATAACCACACCGGCGGGGCATCCCGGTCCTTCGACAGATGCTCGACCTTCAACCGCATTAACGTGCCCTCCACCAGAAGCAGTTCGCCGTCGTGGTCGAGCCAGGAGGAGCGGTGGGTGAGCCTTGGGTGGACCCGGTCCCATGCCTGGGTTTCGGCCTCTCCGTAGTTGGTGGTGTCGGTGACCGTGGTGATCGCGGGCTGGGGCCAGGTCTCCGGCTTGGTGAAGCGGAATTCCGGGCCGTGCTTGGGCGGCCAGCCGTTGACGCCGTGCATCCTCGGTGGTTTCGGCAGACGCATCACGCGGTCGGAGTGAACCCGGCCGATCAGCTCGACCGGCAGGTCGCACAGGACCCAGGCCAGGCGGGTGACGTCGTAGCCGGCGTCGCTGACGATCACGATATGGGGGTCCCCGGTCTGCCACTGGCCCGCTGCGATCAGCCGCTCGACGACTCCCCTCAGCTGGGCGGCGGTGATCGCGGTCGCGTCGTCCGCCGGTCCCAGCCGGACCGCGTCCAGGATCGCGGTCCAGGACGTGGCGCCCGGCTCCAGCATGGCCACGAAGGAGTAGGGTCAGCCCGGAATGAACTGCGACGCCGTCTTCGCCCGGCCGTAGACATGGCAGAACAGCCGATCGGCCGAGCACGGCGCGTCCGAGCGAAGCAACGGCGACACATCGACCGCCAGGACCAGGCGCCCTCCGTCGAAGCGCGGCAGGGACAGCCCGGCCAGCACCGTCCGCAGCCGACCGACGTCGATCCGGCCGTGGTTCAAGCCGCCGTACATCGCTCCGTGCCCACGACGATGCTCGGGCAGCAGCGTCAAGCCCACCGGGGACTTCACCGCACCGTCCGCACACAGCACCGCGTCCACCAGCTCGAACAACTCGTCACGCAGAGCGATCAGACACTCGTAGAACTCGCCCCGGACGCGTGACGCTTCCCTCCGGACAGCATCAGGCAGCAGACTCACCCTCACGGCCTTCGTCGTGGTCACGCGCATCCTTGGTCGGAGCACTTGATCAGACGAAGGCCGCCCCCACGTCCGGCGAATGCCCAGCTGGGCTACGCCGTTCGAAGTCAGTGCCCCGTCTCTCGCGATGTTGCCGGTGTCTCACATGATCTTGTTGGGTTCGCCCCCCGGTCTCGGGGGACGTTGCCGCTCCTATGGTGAAGGACGTGAACGGTCTCAAGCGATGTTGTCACCCAGGTTGAACTTGCGATGCCCGAGATCACGGCTGAGCCGCGTCCGATGCTTGTGGCATGCTCGTCCGCATGATCGATGTCCCGGCCGACGGCTGGTCGTTCGCAGCAGCGCGGGAGCCAGCCCAGTTCGGTGCCTGCGAGGTGAACGGCGTTCCCGGTGTCGAGCACGCGGTGGGCGTGCGCGGAACCTTGTGCGGTATATCGGCGCGGCACACCACCCGGTATCTGCACCTGTTCGATCCCGGTGCCCTGCAGTCGTGTCGGCGGTGCCGCCAGCAGGCTGAGGCCGCACCGACAGAGCCATGCGCACAGGAACGTCTTCACGACAAGGTCCAGGGCGCCGCACAGGGGCAAGCCCGCGATGACCTGCTCGCCGCGCTTCGTCGAGGTGCAAAGGTCGCCTTGTGGATCAGCGGTCCATCCGCATCCCTGGCGAAGCACTATGTGAAGCTTGATGAGTTGACGGACGGGGCTGGGCCCGCCGCTGACGCGTTCGCCGCCGCTACGACTATCGGCTTGGCCCGCGTTGAGGATGGCCCTTGGCGCTTCATCGTTGTTCTGCCGGAGGACGGCGGCTCCCCGCTCGTCGCACGTGGACCACACGATCTTCCCTGATGCGGCCGGGTCCTCGTGACGACGGACTGTCTCAGGTTCGGGTACCTCTCTCGGGCGGTTTGAGCCTGTTTCCCGCGATTACGCCCATTGCTTGTGGCTTCCTCGGTCGAGTATAGGTATGCCGCGAGCGGTGAGGGTGAGGTGGTCGGGTGGATTTCGGGGCCGTAGGGGCGGCTGGCTTCGAGGTCGCATACGCCGACGAAGACCTGGTACAGCGGCGCGAGTTGCTGGCGGCCTGCTGGACTTTGGGTTTCGAGAGGCTCTGTCCGGTCCGGGCGGTGAAGTCCTACCCGGGGCAGGGTTCGGTGACCCGGGACTACTGGTCCGCGACCACCGGCGGTCAGCTGTCCTGCGAGTCGCAGCTGGAGCGGCACCACGCGATGCTGCTGGACTTTGACCCCAAGGTCACGGGGCTGGCCGCGCAACCGTTCCGACTGTTCTGGCCAGGGTCACGGGGGCGGCGCGGGCACGTCCCGGACTTCTTCGCCCGCCTCGCGAACGGCGGCGCCGTCGTAATGGATGTCCGCCCGGACGACCGGATCGAGCCGGCCGACGCGGAGGCGTTCGCGGCGACCCTGCGGGCCTGCGAGCTGGCCGGCTGGGGTTTCAGCAGGGTCGGGGCGATCGACCCTGTGCTGTTCGGGAACGTGAAGTGGCTGGCCGGCTACCGGCATCCGCGCTACCTGCGGGAACCGGTCGCTGGCCGGCTTCTGGAGGTGTTCGAGACTCCGACGGGTCTGTTTGCCGGGGCCGAGCTGGTCGGGGATTGCCTGGCGGTGCTGCCGGTGCTCTACCACCTGCTCTGGCGGCACCGATTGCGTATCGATCTGGGCAGCCCGTTCCAGCGCGACACGATCGTGAGTCTGGCGTGAGCGCGCTGAGGCGTCTGGCGGTGGTGCGGCCGGGCGACCGGGTCCGGTTTGACGGCCAGCCGCACACCGTCGTCGGCCTGTCCGGCGTTCTCATCCGGCTGGCGGACCAGCTGGGCCGGATCAGCGCGATGCACCTGCCCACGCTGATGACGTCGGAGGGCTTCGAGGTGGTCGGCTCCGGCGGACCGGCGCCAGCACTGTCCACCGGCCTGCTGGACGGGGTGGCGCCGGAGCAAGCAGAGAAGGCCCTGTGGTGGCACCACCACATGACCGAGCTGCTGACCGGCCTGCCGCCGAAGGCCCCGGCCGGGGCCGTCCCGAGGGCCGAGTTCGACCCGACGACGCAGACGCTCACGCGGCGTGAGGCAGCGAAGGCCGTCGAACTGAGTGCGGAGACGGGCCGCCGGGCCAGTCCGCACACGGTCCGTTGGCGTCGGCGCCGCTACCAGCAGCAAGGGGTGTTGGGCATGGTCGACGGAGACGCGGCTCCGCGCCGCCAGGCGGCGGGGCAGGTCGATCCACGGGTGGTGGGGGTGCTCCGGCAGCTGATGGGCGACGCCGCCAGCAGGTCGACGCACACCGTCAGCTACTACTTCGAGAAGGTCGGGCATGCGGTCGCCAAGCTGGACGGCCCGCCGGTCGCGATGCCGTCGCGCGCCACGTTCTATCGCCTGTTCGACAGGTTGGATGCCGGGCGCCACACGACCGGGTCGGCCCGCACCCGACGCGCTCTGGCCAACCCAGCCCGACCGCGTCTTCGAGGACGTGGTGGTCTGCCGGCCGGGCGAGCTGATGGAAATCGACTCCACGCCGTTCGACGTGCTGATCCGGCTGGAGAACGGGGTGGTGGACCGCGTCGAGCTGACCGGACTGGCCGACATCGCGACCAGGACGATCGCCGCGGCTGTGCTTCAGCCGACGACGAAGTCGGTGGATGCCGCGCTGCTGCTGGCCCGGGCGGTCACGCTGGCACCGATGCGGGCATGCGTGGAACAGTACCGGCCCGGTCCGCCCTCACTCCGGCCCGAGCCGTACGCACAGGTCGAATGGGAGTGGCCCAAGCTGAGGAAGGCGATCGACAAGGTTTACGGATACCGGTCCGAGAGACTGCATGCAGGCGTCCCATTCCCGCACCCGTTGTGCCAAGAACCGATGCGTAGTGGGTCGGCGCTGGACGAGCGTCCGTCGGGAATTGCTGCCACTGCCAGCAACGCGGCTTGGGTCGCCAAGGACCTGCCGATGCATCTGCACACCTTCGGACACATCGTCCGGGGATCTCTCTTCAACTGGTGGCAAGCTTCCTCCGGCGCGCCACTTGACGACGCGCCGGGGAGCTGACCCTTCAACCAGTCCGCCGGGCCGAGCGTCGCTGGGCCCCGCTTCGAAACGGAAGAATCCTGCAGTCAAGGGGCCTTAGCGAACCCCCTTGACCAGCGCCCCACTCGACGCTGGCTCCCCCCGCTGGCCCCTTGACCTGGCCCCGGTGTGGGGCGGTGAATGACGAGAAGGAGAAGGATGATGGCGACGGTCCACTACCGCCCGGCACTGTCGTCTGCCACGACAACGTCAGTCGTTCTGCCATTCAAGAACGTCAGCGGTGTCGGTGGACTGCTCGCTGGCCGAGCTCTAGCTACCAGTCTTGGCTGAGGTCTCCGGTTTCCCCATCGAGTAGTCCTTGGAGCGTCGAGTCGGCGCGCGCGGCAGCACGCAGGAGCCAGTCGTACGTCCGAATCGCAATCCGGTCGTTGGCGGATCGGCGATCTCGGATCTCGCGGGCACCGTCGGCCACATCTTCCCGCCCCATGATGATGAGCCCACGTGCGTCCATGGTGATGCCTGGGAGCGTCTGCCGGGCGGCCAGGAGGTTGGGCTTCAGCCACTCGCGCCAGTCCTGAATCTGGTCGATGGCATGGCGCAGGGTGGGAGATTCCCGCTGGTTGCCGGGGTTAGTGAGCCGCTCGGTGGGGCTCTCGAGTTCAACGAGGTGCCAGCGCAAGCCCACCGAGGTCCGGCTGGCGATGAGGAAGTCCGGGACGTATTGATCGCCAAACCGAACTTGGGGGCGAACCCAGACCCCGTGGCTGCCCGTGATCACGTTGGCGAGGAGTGTTGGGTGGTTCTCCAGGACAACCTGCATCGGCCGCTCCTCGGTGGCGCTGTCCAGCGCCTCTTGAAGGGCCTGACAATCCGCCGTTGAGGGACGGCGCAGTACCTTCCAGTTGTCGAGCTGTGCCAGCTCACGGTTGGTGACCCGCTCAGGGTGCCGGTCCTCGGAGGCAACTTCTTCGCGTGCCTTGGCAATGAGCTCGCTATGGTCGGAGTCGCCGGCTCGGGCGAGGTGCTTAACGGCATGGGGCCAGGCTCTCCTGCCGAGCCCACCGCGGAAGTACAGCTGACCTCTAAGGCTGATCGAGCTGATCTGTCCGTACCGGTCCTCATCTGGTTTCCTCCTCCTCAAGGTGACGACGACATCGCCTACCTCTGGCCGGAGACGTTCAAGGTGACGGACCGTTCGCTGTGCCCAGGCTACTTCGAGCCACGCGTTCAGAAGGTCGCGGCTATCTATCTCCTCTAGGGCCGGGACGTGCAGGCTCGTCTCGGCTGCGACGCTGGCGAGGTAGTCGTACTCCGGCTCGTCGATTGCCGGATGCTCCCGCAGCCGAAGCGGTTTCGCGATGTGAGCGCGGAGTAGGGCAGCAGCAACTGGGCTGGATGTGCCCGGTTCAAGGGGAAACGCCAGTGCGTTTGCGATGGCGCGTTGCTCGGTCGTCGGTCCTGCGCACAGCTGACTAAGTCCGTCGGCGGCCAGCTGCCATGTTGTCTCAGTCACTAATGTCCTTTGCTTCGGGTGGGTGGATCTGGACCTGCTCGTTGTTGGTGACTCCTACCCGTACGGCTAGGAACGCCTGAGCTCTTCGGGCCGATGAGCGCCGAAGACGGCGTGGGCCTTCATGCCGTGTGGGGAGGGGATCACATTGCGCTCCCGTCTAGCTGGGAGGGGACGCGGGAGCCACGAAGTTCTCTCAGGTCAGGGATGTGGTTGTAGAGGGTGCCGACCGAGACGCCGAGCAGGGCCGCGATGGTCTCGATGCTGTTCTCGGGTTGGGCAGCATGTCGCGGGCGGCGCGCAGCAGCTTGTCATTGACGACCGAAGGCCGGCCGCCGACGCGGCCGCGGGCCCGTGCGGCGGCCAGGCCCTCGTTGGTGCCCTGCACGATCAGCTCCCGGATGAACTCCGCCAGGGCGGCGAAGACGTGGAAGATGAGCCGCCCGCCCGGGGTGGTGGTGTCTAGACTCTCGTGGAGGGAAGTGAAGCCGATCTGCCGCGTGCGCAGGGCGGCGACCATGTTCACCAGGTTCTGGAGGCTGCGCCCGTATCGGTCCAGGGAGGGGACGACGAGGGTGTCCCCGGCCTGGAGGAAGGCGTGGCACGCCTTCAGCTCGGGGCGCAGGTCGTTCTTCCCGGACTTCTTCTCAGGGAAGATGCGCCGGCACCCGGCGAGGGTGAGGGCGTCGATCTGCCGGTCGAGCTTCTGCCCGCCGGTGGAGACCCGGGCGTAGCCGATGCGGATGTCGGTTGGACGGGCCGGGAAGATGCCGAGGAGGTCGTTGTCGGCGACGAACACGTCGGTCAGGGTTGTCACGGACGCCAGTGTGCCCTCAAGTAACCAACGTTTTCTGAGGATCGGCCAACGATCGCCGGAAGAGCCTCCAGGGCCTTCAACAACTCCCTCAAAAACCCCAGACCCTCAAGAACCAGCCGACACCCTTTGATGAGGGAAACGTGGGTCGCTGAAGCCCGTCCGGCAGGATGTTGGTATGACAAACCGATACGGCGAGCCCATACGAACGGCACGCGAGACGACGTGCCCGAAGTGCGGCCGGAACGCGTGGATGATCCACGTACGCGTGGTGGGCGACGTTGACGTCCGCCGCTGCGAGGAGTGTGACGAGCAGGTCGAGCTCGACCTATGGGTGTAGGGGTGCCGGTAAGAACTCGGTCACCAGCCGCAAACGGGGAGGAGGGCTGGTCGTCAGGTGAGGAGGGCGGTGAGGGTGCCAGCTACGACGGCGGCGAGGGTGATGACCCCGGCGAAGGTGGTGGCGGCGCGGGTGACGGCCGTGGGATAGCTGGCGTTGTCCATGCGGGCGAGCTTGCCCGCGCCGGCAGCGGCAAGCAGCGCGACGACAGTCACGAATGCGGTGGTGAGCAGGACGACGGCGACGGTCACGGCAATCTCCCCTTAGGCGTTGGCTGTTGACGTGGTCGAAGGTTGCGGAGACCGCGTTCGCCGGGGTTCGCCGGGAGGAAGATGAACACCGGCGAACACGACGGTCCTGGGGGGCGCGCACCATGCACGACGAGCACAACGGCCAAGATCCGGCGCTGACCGAGCTGCGGGAGAGGCTGAAGGGCAGCATGGCCCGGATGCGCCTGAACCAGACGGATCTCGCCGCGCGTGCCGGGCTGGGGCGCACGACGGTGTCGGAGGCGCTCTCACCGGTGAAGCCTGCGCCCTCGTCCGAGACGGTGGCGGCCCTGGCCCGTGCGCTGCAGCTGCCGATGGAGGAACTGCGGGAGTTGCAGCGGAGGGCGGTCGAGGACATTGGGGGTGGGGTGCGGTCGGGTCCGGGCCAGTCAATCGGTGAGTGGGATCCGCACGCCCTGGAGGTCCACCCGGCCGGGCCCGGTGACGCCGGCTCCGGGCCCGGCAGGCCGCAGGCCCGGACGCTGCCCGGGTATGTACGGCGCGAACATGACCGGGTTTTGGCCGGGGTAGTGGAGGACGCCGCAGTTGGCCGCAGCGGGGCTGTGGTGCTGGTAGGGGGTTCGTCGACGGGGAAGACGCGGGCGTGCTGGGAGGCCGTGCAGCCGCTCGCGGCGCAGGGGTGGCGGCTGTGGCATCCCTTCGACCCGACCCGCGCCCAGGACGCCCTTCAGGACCTGCCTCGTGTCGCGCCGCGTACCGTGGTGTGGCTGAACGAGGCCCAGCACTACCTTGGTGACCGCGTGGCGGGCGAGCGGATTGCGGCGGCTGTGCACCGATTGCTGGTGACCGTGGAGCGCGGGCCGGTCCTGGTGCTGGGCACGCTCTGGCCCGAGTACGCCGCCCGGTACACGGCCCTGCCCGCGCCAGGTGAGGAGGATCCGTACAGCCGGGTGCGGGAGTTGCTGGCCGGCCGCGTGCTGAGCGTTCCCGAGACGTTCGATGCTCCGGCGCTGTCCGCCGCGGCCGCTCTTGCTGAGGGCGGGGACCGCCTTTGGGCCGGCGCCCTCAGCCGTGCGGGCGCCGAGGGGCGGGTCACCCAGGACCTCGCCGGTGCCCCCGAACTCCTCAACCGCTACCGGCACGCGACCCCGGCAGCCGCAGCGGTACTGGAAGCGGCGATGGACGCCCGACGCCTCGGCGTCGGCCTCCACCTCCCCCAGGCCTTCCTCACCGACGCCACCGCCGACTACCTCACCGACACCGACTACGACCAGCTCACAGACGACTGGGCCGAGCACGCCTTCGCAGAACTCGCCGCCCTCGTCCACGGAAAACAGGCCCCCCTGCGCCGCACCACCCCCCGCACCCGGCGACGTCCTCCCGCCCCGTCCCCGGCAGTTCGCGGCCCGGCCCCGTCGACCGCGGGACCCGTGTTCCGACTCGCCGACTACCTCGAACAGCACGGCCTCACCAGCCGCAGGCACCTGTGTCCGCCCGCGTCGTTCTGGCACGCCGCCCACACTCACCTCACCGACCCCGACGACCTCGGCAACCTCACCGATGCGGCCGAGAGCCAGCATCGCCTGCAATGGGCCCACTGCCTCCGCCAGCGCGCCGCCCACCACGGCAACCCCGACGCGCTGTACCGGCTAGCCGTGATGTGGGAGGAATCTGGGGACCGGGAAGGCGCTGAAGCACTGGCTCAGCAAGCCGCGGAACGCGGCCACACCAACGCCCCGCACTTCTTGGCCGGGATGCGGGAGCGCGCCGGGGACCGGGAAGGCGCCGAAGCACTGGCCTGGCAAAAAGCCAACCAAGGCAGCCCCGACACCTTGTACCACCTGGCCCGGATGCGGGAGCGGGATGGGGATCGGGAGGGTGCCGAAGCACTGGTCGTGCAGGCCACCGCCCACGGCCACACCGGAGCCCCGCTTTCCGTGGCCCTGATACGCCAGCAGGGCGGGGACCAAGAGGGCGCTGAAGCACTGGCCCTGCAGGCCATCGACCGCGGCGAGAGCAGTGTCCTTCTGTGCATCCTGGCGATGATGAAAGAGCAGACCGGAGACTCGGATGGAGCCGAACCCCTCTACCGGCAGGCCGTTGCCCACGGCAACACTGACGCCATGTACCAACTGGCCGGGATTCGGGAGCGGGCCGGGGACTCGGGTGGAGCCGAACCCCTCTACCGGCAGGCCGCCGAACGCGGCCACTCCAGCGCCCTGCTTCGCCTGGCTGTGATGCGGGAGCGGGCAGGGGATCGGGATGGAGCCGAAGCACTGGTCCGGCAGACCTCCAGCCGGGGCCACTCCAGCACCCTGTTCCTCCTGGCCGAGATGCGAAGGGAGGCCGGGGACTGGGATGGAGCCGAAGCCCTCTACCAGCAGGCCGCCGACCACGGACACACTAACGCCCGGTCCCACCTGGCTGTGATGCGGGAGCGGGCAGGGGACCGAGACGGAGCCGAAGCACTGGCCCGGCAGACTGCCGACCGGGGCCACTTCTACGCCCTGCTTCACTTGGCCGAGAAACGAGACGAGGCCGGGGATCGGGACGGAGCCGAGACTCTGGCCCGGCAGGCCGCCGACCGCGGCGACACCGCTGCCTTGTACCTCCTGGCAGAGAAGCGGGAGCGGGCCGGGGACAGGGACGGAGCCCAAGCACTGGCCCGGCAGGCCGCCGACTACGGCAGTCCCCAAGCCCACTATCGCCGAGCAGAGAAGCCGGGAATCTTCAGCAGGCTGTGGCCGTACGGCCTGGACCCAGACGGCGCACCTACGCCTCCATGGCAAGCGCCCGTGTCGATTGAGCGGAGCAGACACGTACCGCTGGGCACATCGTAGGGATGCCGCCGTTTGCGGCTGGTGACAGAGTTCTTACCGGTACCCCGTGTACGCGAAGCCGAGCGAGGTGACACTCCCCGGCGCCGGGTGATGATCCGCAAATAGCGTTCAGCGGTCCCGCTCGCCATTGGTTCAGGGGAAGTTCCACCCTGTCGTGTGGATGCGGGCGGATGTTCGGGCGTGGTGGTTCTGCCGCCACTGACACTTCGGTTCATGGGGAGGGTATCGGCGGAGAAGCGCCGGGGGGCCGTCGAACGGCTGTCCCGGTTGCGTGGGGATGAGGCGTTGACGGCCGCGCACGTGCGTACGGTCGCGGAGGGCATGGGCGTCGCGGAGCGGACGGTGTGGCGCTGGCTGGCTCCGCCGAGGCCAGCTGTGCCTCGGAGCACGCGGGAAGGCGTGACGAGCGCGCTGATCGTCGTGCACCAGCCCTTGCTCTCGGGCGGAACTTCTTCATTGCGGGTCAGAGTGCGGAGCGGGCTGCGCTCCGGATGCCGTGCAATCCGGACGGCTGCACGCTGGAGCCTATGGCGGATCTGACGGAGATCGTGATTCATCCCGTGTCGCCGCGGGACGGGCGGAAAGCCACCGTGCACGCCCTCGGCCTGGATGCGGACCTCCGCAGGGCGTTCACGCCCGGGGACGTGTCGGAGTTCCTGCGCCGGGCCGGCCTGGAGGACGTGGACCTGTCCGAAGACGGGCCGATCCGGTGGGAGGGCGGCGGCCCCGATGTGTGGACCGGCGGCACCTGACCCGCAGTACTCGCCGCACACGCAGATCCTGATCGGGCGATCGCAGCCACCCCGGCCGGGCTCGGTTGCCCGAGGGAAGCACATCTGACCTTGGTCGGCGATTTCGACTGCTCAGGTGAGGATGTCGAACGGGACTCGGTGGAACGCACGGGATGCTGGAGCCGGGTCAGCCGTGTCCAGCTCACCCACGAACAGGTCCAGCGGTACGCCCTGCCCGCGACCGAGGGCAAGCGCAACGACCCGAGATGGCCGGCCTTCGCCCGCCGTCACGGCTTCGACATCGACCACCCCGTCCAGTGGGAAGTCGAAGCCCTCCCGCCCGACGAAGTCCAACGCCTGGTCCTCGCGGCCGTCGACCCGTACGTCGACCGCGCCCGGCAGGTCGCCCGCGAGGAAGAGCAACGCCTTTCCCTCTCCGCCTTCCTGGGCGGTTGGGACGCGACGGGCGGGGGAGCTCCGTTGGAGTACCGGGAAACTGCGTAGTCGCTCGCAGGCGGGGCGCCTACCCTGAGCGACGTGTCTGCACCGAAACTTCACCACTACGTACCGCAGAGCTACCTGGCCTGATTCGGGCGAGGCGAGATGGTCAGAGCGAGGCGCCGGTGAACGCACCCACGCGCTGCCCCACTCCGGGGCGTGGTCGGCCTGGCACCTTCCGCCGGGTTCAACCGAGGCGCGGGCGGGAAGGTGTGAGGTCGCGACAGGCTGTGCCTGCCGGCAGGGGCTGAGTGGGCGTTTGTGTGTCCGGCGTAGCAACCCAGCGCCGCGGGCTCGCGTCATCCCTTGTGTACGACCGGTTGCTCAGAGCGAGGGTGGTGGGGAATGGACCCGATATCTGTGGGGCTGTTGGCGGCGCTGGCCGGCGGAGTCGGCGGTGAGCTCGGCCGGCAGGCATGGGCGGGGCTGAGCGCGCTCGTGCGCAGCCCGTTCGGCAGCAGCGCAGCCCAGGCCGTGGAGGTCAGCTCCGGGGAGCCGGAGCTGACGAGCCTGAGTGAGGAGCCGAGCGACCAGAGCCGGGCACAGGCGCTGAGTACGGCGCTGGCGGTGCGGGCCGCGGTGGACCCGGACTTCCGTGCGTCCCTCGCAGCTTGGCAGAAGCAGGCTGCTCTGGTGGGCGGCGGGGACGGAGCGGTGGCGAACTCCGTCATCGGCGGCACCCACCACGGGCCGATCCTGCAGGGCCGGGACTTCACCGGGCTGACCGTGACCAGCACACCCCCGCCGCCGCCCACTGTCCCGGGAACTCCTGGAGGCAGTGAGCCCGGTCCGTCGAGGTGACGGCATGAGCGAGGCCCGTGAGGGTGGGGCCACCAGCAACACGATCAGCGGCGGCACCTTCTTCCACACCGTGATCCAAGGCCGGGACATCACCGTGCAACTGCCGGTGGCGAACGCTCCGGCGCTGTCTGGGCTGCCTCCTCTCGCTTCCGCCTTCACGGGCCGCGACGACCACGTCGACAGGCTGCTGGTAGACCTCGCGCCACGAGCCGAAACAGCAGGAAACCGGCGCGCAGTGCTGGTGAGCGCGGTCTCCGGCTTGGCTGGCGTCGGCAAGACCGAACTCGTGATCCAGGCCGCCGGCCGAGCCATCGAAAGGCCCGGGTGGTTTCCGGGCGGAGTGTTGTTCACCGATCTCGCCGGCTACGACCCCGAACTCCGACTCACCCCCGAACGAGCACTGGAAGGACTGCTACGCGCCCTTGCGGTACCCGGCGAGCACATTCCCAACGGTCTGGAAGACCGACAACGCCTCTACCGCAGTGTCCTGGCGGCCTACGCCGGCAATGGCCGGCGCATCCTCGTGATCATCGACAACGCCTCCACTACCGCGCAGGCCGCTCCCCTCCTGCCCACCGACGGAACCACTGCCGCCCTGGTGACTTCCCGTCACACCCTGGACGGTCTCGATGCCCGCCTTCACGATCTCGACATCCTCACGGAAGACTCGTCCGTCGCCGTCCTCGACCAGGCCCTTCGCCACGCCCGAGGCGACCACGACAGCCGCTTCGCAGACGACCCGCACTCGGCTGCCCTGATCGCCCGCCTGTGCGCGGGCCTGCCGCTCGCGCTGCGCATCGCCGCCGCCGTCCTGGCCGCTGCACCCTCGCGGCCCGCCGCGACCCTGGCCACTGCGTTGCAGGTCGAGCACACCCGGCTGGACAGCCTATCCCGCCCTGACCGCGCGGTGCGGGCTGCCTTCGACCTGTCGTACCAGCTCTTGCCGCCCGGACAGGCGCGGCTGTTTCGCCTGATGCCCCTGAACCCCGGTCCCGACCTCTCCACCGATACTGCAGCACACCTAGCCGACTGTGGTACGGACCAGGCAGAGACCTTGCTGCAGCACCTGGCCGAGGCCCACCTGATCGAACCCGGTCGGGTCTGGGGCCGCTGGCGCATGCACGACCTGGTCCGGCTCCACGCGGACGAACTGGGCGGCACCCACGCCGCCCCCGACCACCGGGACACCGCCCGCACTCGTCTCTTCACCCACTACCAGGACACCGGCACGGCCGCCGGGACCCACCTTGAAACCCTGCCGGGCTCCCGCTCACCTCGGTTCCAGGACCGATCCGACGCACTGCGGTGGCTTGACGCCGAGCACGCCAACCTGACTGCCACCGCCACTGCTGCGGCTGCCCTCGGCCACCACTCGGTCACCATCTCCCTCACTTCCTCCCTCGCCCAGTACTTCGCACTCCGTCGGTACTTCGACGACTGGATCGCGCTCAGCACCACCTGTCTGGACCTCCATCGGATGCTTGGAGACCACCAAGGCGAAGCGAATGCGTTGAACGCCCTCGGAACCGCCTTGCGCGAGGTACGGCGGTTCGAGGAAGCGATGGACGCCCACACCCAGAGCCTGGCCATCGACCGGAGCCACCACGACCGCCGCGGTGAGGCAATCTCGCTGGCCAACCTCGGCCTGGCCCTGACGGAGGCGCGGCGGTTCGAGGAAGCGATTGACGCGCACACCCAGAGCCTGGCCATTGACCGGACCCTCGGCACGCGCCGCAGTGAAGGCAAAGCCCTGACCAACCTCGGCAACGTCCACTGGTACATGGGACGGTTCCAGGAGGCGGCGGACGCACACGCCCAGGCCGCCACCATCTTCCGAGAGCTCCGCGACCGGTACCTCGAAGGCACGGCTCTGATCAACTCGGGACTCGCCCTGTGGCGTATGCAGCGGTTCGAGGCCGCCGCCGGAGCCTACACCCAGGCCGTCACCATCTACCGAGATTTCGGAGACCGCCATGCCGAGGGTACGGCGGTGGGCAACCTCGGCATCGTCCTGCGGGAACTGGGGCGGTTCGAGGAAGCAATCGAGGCGCACACCCTAAGCCTGTCCATTTGCGGCGAGTTCGGCGATCGCCACGGCGAAGCCATGGCGCTGGCCAACCTCGGGCTCGCCCTACGCGAAGTACGGAGATTGGAGGAGGCTGTGGCCCCTCTCTTTCAGGCAGCCACCATCTTCGCTGAACTCGGCGACCCTCATCTCGAAAGCCAGGCTCTCAACGACCTCGGTATCATCCTGCAGGAGATCGGGCAGTTCGAAGAATCCATCAAGGCCCACAATCAAGCCGCCACCCAGTACCTCGCACTCGATGACCGTCACGGCCAAGCGATGGCGCTGGCCAACCTCGGCCTCGCCCTACGCAAGGTGCAGCGGTTCCAGGAAGCAACCGAAGCCCAGGACACGGCGGCCGCGATCTTCGGTGAACTCGGAGACCAGGACTTGGAAGCCAAGGTCCGCAGAGCTCTCGCGACGACCTTGGACCACGAGTTCCTTACGCGCGAGAATTGAGTGCGGGGCGGCAACGAGTCGGCCGGGCGTCAGTTCTGCCTGGCCCACCACCACACCTGCGGCTACGCCCCCCGCATTCCGATCGCGGACAGGAGTTCCATCCGCTCCTGGGACAGGGTCGCGGCCCGGCTGCGCTGGTTCCCGATCCAGGCTCCGAGCCGGAGCTCCCGCTCCTCCTGGTCCTCGCCGACGATCCGTTCGACGTGTTTGCGCGGCACCCGGAGGTGTCCCTCGCGCTCGTAGAACTGCTGGGCGGCCTCGAAGTTCATGACCCACTTGTCGGCCTGCGTACGGCGCGGGGTCGGCTTCTCGTCTTCGGTGGCGGGCTCGATGCCGAGGACCTGCTCGCATATCCACTGCTGCACGGTGGTGAGGTTGTCCCAGCCGAGCCGGACTGAGCGCACCCACCGTCCGAGGTCCTCGCCCTGGTGCACGACGGCACCCGGCTCCACGCCTGTCGGAAGCGGTTCCCGTGCAGTGCGTCTGTGTCAGCCGGTGCTGTCGCCTGTGCCGCCGAGCTGCTGTCGGGCGGCGATGATGCGGCGGCGGGCGGTGCGGGTGCTGATCTGGTCGCGGGTGGCGAGTTCGGCCGCGCTGGGCTGCGCGGTGTCGGCAACCAGGGCGGCATTGACCTCGGCGAGGGGTCGATGGTGGACAAGCTGAACTCGAACATTCTCAACGCCGGCTGACCGAACACGCGGCGCGAGGCGCACCGGCCCCGCCGGATACCGCGCATTCACCCCCAGGGGCCCTCGCCGGTGGGGCAGTCTGGGGTCATGGACCACGATCAGGCTGCCGGGCCCCGGGTGTACGGCGCGGACCACGACGACCCGCACCCCTACCCGCGCCCGGGACGCACCTATCGGGAGTTGCTCGGCGGGCCCCTTGACGGCCAGTTGTTCGACGTCACGGATTGGATGCCCGAGGAACTCTTCACGGGTGCTCTGTTGATCGCGCCGTTGGGGAGGTACGGGCCGGGTGGCCGGGCGGACTACGGCCCCCACGAGGGTGATCCGTTCGGGCCGTGGATCTGGGGCGGTGACACCCCCTGATTCGGGGCCGGCGCTCGCCGAGGGTCGCGCCCGGTCCTCGTGTGGATGCCGGACACCAGCGGTGACGCTCTCCGCCTGACTGCCGAATATCAGGGTGATTGGTCATCAATCATCCGGTTTTGTCAGGGACTTTAGGGACTGATACTTCCCATTGGTGTGCTCAGTCGATGTCGAGGGCGGCCGGGTGCTTGCGCTGCTCGACGCTCGGCTGTCCCCGGTCCCCGCGGTGGGGTGGCCGGGCCACTGCCCGACGCCTTCACTGTGCAGCCTCACCCCGGGCGCGATGGCGTCCAGTGCCGTTCTGGTCGTGGCGCGAGGTCTGTCGGCTTCGGAGCTCGCTCACCGGTCGAGCCGCGCACCCCTGCGCGTAGCGGGCCGGCTCACCACCGAGGTGCTCACCGGAGCAGGTGGACGGATTCGTTCTGAGGCACGGTTTCCGTGCGTCCGTGCGAAGAATCGTGCGGAATGGCTGTTACGGAACTTGCTGCTCCGGTCGGGTGATGGGGTGATCGAATGTGCCCGGTGGTGCGGCGGTGCGCGGTGATCGTCCGTGCCGTGTGCGTCCTGGGTGGGTGTAGCGGTCAGTGAATGTCAGGGCCACGCTCACGAGCACTGCGTGTAGTGCGCAGGTGTGTGTGACGGGATTGTCCGGGGTGGGTAACCGGCCTCGTCGGGGGCTGTGGTGGGCCCCGTGTCGGGTCGAGAGTTTGGGTCCTCGGCCCACCACGGGTCGGGCACCCGCACCGCTACGTGATTCGTATCGGCGGGTGAGGCACTGTTCTTGAGGGGTCACCGTATGTCTGCTTCGTCGACCGCCCGTCGTGTCGCTGCGACCGTCCTCGCCGCCGGCGCCATCGTCTCCGCCGCCGCTCTGCCTGCCACCGCTGCGGATCGGGGTCATGACCGGTACCCGCGGGTGGAGATCTCCCGCGTTCAGGCCGACGCTCCCGGGCGTGACGATCGCTCCAACCGTTCCCTGAACGGGGAGTGGGTCGAGATCCGCAACACCACCCGCCAGCCGGTCAACCTGCGCGGTTGGACGCTGCGGGACTCCGACGGCAACCGCTACCGCTTCAACGACACCCGCATCGGAGGCCACGCCACCATTCGCATCCACACCGGATCCGGCCGCGACACCCGCACCGACCTCTTCCAGGGCAAGCGCGATCACGTCTGGGACAACCGCTCCGACACCGCCACTTTGCGCGACGACCGCAACCGGACGGTGGACACCGAGTCCTGGGGCCGCCGCCGCTAACCCGGGCCACGGTTGCCGCTCGTGAACGGGCGGCGGTCGAACCCGTGATGAGCGTGTGCCGGGCAGTCCGCCAGCCGCCCGGCACACACCCATGCCCAGCCCCGGTCACCAAGCACGGCCAGGCGCTCCACGCCCCCGCGCGCCCGATGTCGAGGGCCCGGTCCCGTGACACGGCGGGCGATGTCCCCCTGAAGATCACCGCTGATCGCCGGCCCGGTGCAGGGCCGGCGGCGGGCGGTTCACCGGTCCGCTTCCTGCCGGGGTCTTCATCGTGGTCCGGAGTCAACTCGCCGATTCCGGCCCCGCGTGCACCCCGGGGTGCGGGATCGTCGTCCCCGGGGTCGTGGACCGCGGCCCGGTGGGACGGTGTTGGAGGTGTCTGTGGAGACGGACGAGACGTGGACGTCGGATGAGTACGGACGTCCCACGAGGGCCGGGTGGGCGTGCTCCTCGATGACGGGACGGCCCCGAAACCGGTCTACTTCGACTCGGCATCGGGCAGCTCAGGCTGGGAAGTGAGCCATTGGAGCGTCTACGACGGCGCCGGCACCTACCAGCCGCGCCCGAAGGCACACCTGCTGCGCGCGGAGTGCTCCTGCGGCTGGACCGGAACCCGCCACACCGTCGACTGGACGACAGCAGGGGAGGCCCCGTTCCACGAGAGCGGACTGCCCACCGCCGAGCGGTGCGAGGACGACTGGGACACCCACCTCCGCACCGTCGCCACCACCACGATCCCCCTCCCCACCGAGCTGGAAGCCCTCTTCCAGACCGTCACCGCCGCGATCGAGAACCTGGCCCAGGACTCACCGACCGCCGCCATCAAAGCCGCCCGCACCCTGGAACTCATCGCCCAACGCACCGCGCACTGGCCGGCCCACGACGCCCGCGACCAGGACCCGCAGACGGTAGCCGCCGATCTCGGCCTGTCGGTCGACGCGATCCGCGGCCTGCTGGCCCGCTTCGGAGGCTGGCACCCCCACGGCTGACCGACGGCCACCGACCCGCCCCCGGCCACGGCTCCGTCCGATGGATGCCGGCAGGGCGGCGAGGGGGCCTGGCCACTCGGGCACCGTGCCTTCGAAGCAACAGGCCGGCACTGAAGGGAGTCCCCGGCGGGCGGGTGTCCCCGTCTCCACAGGCGGGGTGGCTCGGTGGTGACCGGTGGCCGCGGCGCGGCGTTGTCCCGGGTATGGACATGGACGACGAAGACTTCCTCGGAGTACTCCTGGACGCCGCGACAGACACCCGCCTCAAGCTCCTCACCGGCGACGAAGCCAGGGCGGTCATGATGCTGCTCGGCGCCCTGGAGGAAGAGACCCGTTCCGAGGAGGTTCGCCGGGCCGCGGGTGAGATGCGCTTTCGCCTCGGCTCACGTCTTGCCCTGCCCGGCGATCACACCGGCTCGCCGACGCCCAGGGTGTGACGGGGGTGGCCAGCGTGTGGCCCCGCCGGCAGGAGTACTTCGTGATACCCGGCCGCCGGGTCCGGTTCCCCGCGGGCAGTACCTCGTGCGCCGGATCCCGTGCACGGGTCGACGACGCAGGGCCGCCGCCCGTGCGGGGCGACGGCCCTCCATCCTGCCGGTCTGCTTACGGGGCGGGGGTGAACTCCACTTCGGTGCCGCCGCATCCGGCCGCGATGTCCAGCAGGCGGTCGCGCTCGAGTTCGTCGACGGCCAGGCCCCAGCGGAGCTTGGTCGCGGTCCACTCCGAGCCGTAGCGGCACAGCGCGTCCGCGGACGGCGGCAGCCACTCCGCCGGATCCTGATCGGACTTCTGACGGTTCGAGCGGGCCGTGACCGCCACCAGGGAGGTTTCCTGGCCGAGGTCGTTGGCGTACGCCTCCCGGCGCGCTGCCGTCCAGGCGGAGGCTCCGCTGTCCCAGGCCTCCGCCAACGGGACCAAGTGGTCGATGTCCAGCGCCCCGGCCGGGGTCACGGGTCGTTCGTCGTAGTACGACCACCACACCCCGCCCGTCAGCGTGCAACCGGGGCCGATCTCAGGGGCCTCGACCGCCTCCGAGATGAGGACTTCCAACCTGGTGTTGCAGCCGTCCAACGGGTTCGCGCCCGCGTTCCAGTGCTTGAAGGAGGTGCGCTGGTATCCGGTCCGGTCCTCGATCGCGAGCTGGAGAGCGGACACCGCGACGCCGATCGGCACGACCTGCGGGGCGGCGGCCGGCCCGGTTTCGGCGGCGTGGGCGGTCGTGGCGGGCAGGGACAGGGCGAGCGCCGCGGCGGCTACGGTCGCGGCCCACTTCATGATCATCATGAGGCTGGTTGTACCGGCCGACCCGGCATCAGGAACAGCCCTCTGAAGCCGGGTTCACCCGGCCGAGGCGACAGGTTCACCGACGAAACGACACTGCACAGCGGTTGCCGGTGGCCCGGCGGTCACTGGTATGCAGGCGCGTGCATCATTGCCCGGTCGTCGACGAGTAGCGGCCAGAGGCGCACGTTATGCGACAGGGCCAACCTCGCCGGGGCCATCAGAGCGAAGCCGGTTCCTCCATGGCTATGTCGAGCGCAGCGGGAGCAAGGAGGCGCTGGTCGCTGACCTCGCGCGTGGTCTCCCGCCAGAAGGGCGCCTTCAACTTGCCGCGATCCTGGCCGCAGTGGCGTCCGACCTGGGCGCTATCTGATCGACACGGAGCGCAGATCGAGGCCCGTGCTCAAGCAGCGCCCGAACGCAGAGGCCGGACTCGGTGAGAATCCGAGTCCGGCCTCTGCATGTGGATGGATCCGGGTGCGGCTGGAGAGCTGGAGAGTGCACGGCGAGCCGGATCGACTTGGGGTACAGGATCACGGGACGGCACTCTGACGGGACGCTGACTATGACGTACCTGGTGGTGGGGGGAGACGTGGGCGGGGGTGCAGGATGACGGTGCCGGGTGGGAATCCGTCGAGGCCAACCACGCGCTGGGCGCCGGAGATCGTGATGCGGACGCCCTGTAGTTCCTGTAGAGGAGCGATGTCGGGTGCCCAGCCCCAAGATCCCAGATGGATGGTCTCCAGGTTGGGGAAGCAGTCGGGTATGCGGTGGAGAGCGATGTCGCTGCGCCGGCCGACAAGGCTCAGGTGCTTGATGCTCAGCATGGGGAGGGCATTGTCGAGACTGTTCTCGCCGAGACCCAGGACTGTCAGGTGGGCCAGGGCCGCGATCTCTTCCCACTCGACTTCGTCAAGTTCAAGGTTGACGGTGAGTGCCTGCAGGCGGGAGTACCGGGAGACTCCGATGATGGAGGCTGCCACGTTCCCTCCCAGTGCCAGTTCGGTGAGTTCGCAGCGGGCCGGTAGATGACGAAGGTCTCTCCATGGCAGCAGGGTGTAGAGGGCAAGACGATTGAGGGCCGGAAGGTCAGCAAGGGCGTCGAAAGCGAACGTGTCGGCCATGTGCAGCAGGTGCAGATGAGGCAGCTGTATGCCGGCCAGGTCTTTGAGGTGGGTGATCTGCGTGCAGCCGGATAAGGCGAGTTCCTGCAAGGGGAAGTCACGCACGAACCGGACCGAGTCGAGCGCGTCGCCCTCGTAGATCTGTAGGTGCGAAGCATGCTCGACGGACAGGTGTGGGGCGATCTCCGCGGCGGTGAACGGTCCTCGGAACGTGACGCGGCGCAGTGGAGGAAGCACGGTGAGCGCGTCGAGCTGTTCGCGGGTCGTCACCGTCACGCTGTGGGAGGCAGAAGCCGCGAGCCGGGGGAGCAGGATGTCACGCGCGTACTCGAACGCGTCGAACTGTTTCCATCCGACGCTGAGTGCATACTCCGCCTGCGTGTCCAGCCCGCCGGATGGAAGCGTGGAGGTGAACTGCTGGAGCACTCCGTATGCCTGGTCGCCTCCGATGGAGGCAGCCGTGCGTAGGACAGCTGCGGCTTCGTCCGCTTCCAGGCCTTCTGCGGTGCGGGGGAGCAGGTCCAGGATTCCGGGCCCGAGTGCGGACAGCAGGTCGGCTTCCTCCTCGCTCCGGGGCGGCAACCATCCGCTGGCCCGCTCTTCGACGAGTCCGCGAATGTGCGGGTCGACCTCGGTGGCATAGTGCAGGCTTGCCGCTGACAGAAGATGCAGCCGGGCCCTGTTCTGTTCCTCGCGATCACCCCGCTGGATGAGCCCTAGCAACAGCTCATCGGCCTCGGCAGGGCGGGCGTGGGCCACGGCCATGCGGATGACGTCTTCCCACTGGTCGTCGTGGGCGTGGTTGATCAGCAGCGGCTTGTCATGGCCTTCGATGGCTGCCTGCGCGCCCAGATAGTCCTGGAAGGTGCGATGGACGAACTCCACCGTGTCGACAGCAGGCGTCCGCAGCAGTCCGGTACGGCCGATCAGATGCGCCAGGGCCGATTCGGCATCGCCCTGACCTGCTACCGACGGCATCGCTGGCAGCGCATCGGCCAGCAACACCAAGGCGGTCCCCCGGGACATTTCGGTCTGCCGGTTGCGGATCAGCCAGTAGGCGAGCCGCTGCAGCAGTCTCACGCTTTGCTGCTGGGTCAGCTGGAGACCCTCGGGGACATCGATGCCACGTTCGTGATCCCGGCGAACCAAGAGCATCGAAAGCGCCGCCGCGTACAGTTCCATCCGGCCGTGAGGCAGATGGCCGCGCCGCTCCCTGTGAAGCGCGCAGATCAGTGCGCACATCAACGGCGTGGTCGACAGCTGTGAAAGATCACGCTCACTGCGCACCGTGGTCTGCATGGCGGTTTCGAGCTGGTGCAGGTACGTGCGCTCTTCGTCGCTTGCAGCGTTGTGGCGCGCGGCCGTGTGCCAACGGCTGATGAACACGCGCGTATCCGCAGCGGTCATGGGCTGAACGGTGAGTTCGGTGAATCCGTACTGTGAGAGCCAGCCTTCCGGAACGGCGGAGGGCCGTGTCGTGACGACCACACGCAGGTCCTTGTAGGCCGCGAGGAGTTCTCGAAGCCAGAGGCTGGTCGAGTGCCTGAGTTCCCTGGGAACTTCATCGACCCCGTCAACGAGCACCAACGCCCGGTTTGAGAGAACTGAGTCCGCCCAGCCGGCGGGCTGGAGCGCAGCCAGGGGAGGAGCGACGGCGGACAGGAACTCTTCCGCCTGGGGCAGCCGGCCGCGGCGGACCAGTGTTCTCAGCGGAAGAACGAACGGAATGCGGCCCTGCAGGTCTGAGAGCTCGCCAGGCAGAGACTCGGTAGCCGCTGAGACCGCAAGCCACTGGAGCAGCGTGGACTTGCCGCTGCCGGCGAGCCCCTTCAGCAGGACGCGAGGGTTTCCCGCAAGTGCCTGCTCCGCACGGCGTACCACGGGTGGAGAACCTGAATGCAGCCCCGTCATCCGCCAACTGTCATTCGGCTGCGCGAACTCAAGACTGAGATAAGCCGCGTTGAGCGGCCAGGCAGCGCGGCCCGAGTGGCTCAGATCGAGGCCCACCACAGTGAGCTTGCCGTGCAGCTCGGCCACGAAGCGGCAATAGCGTTCCTCGAACGGGAGTACTTCGTTACGGACACGGAGCCCGCGCGTATGAGCCGCGGCAGATGAGGCCTGCCAGCGTGGTCCGGCAGGCGGCTCGGCCCCGGCGGACTTGGGCCGGAAACCGCCTCCCTTCTCCGCCTGGCGGCGCAGTTCCAGCAGGCCTTCCGCGCCGAGCTTCAAGACCCGCGCCAAGGCCGCCACTGTCCGTGCGGACGGAATCTCCGCTCGGTTGAGGACATTGCTCACCGTCGTACGCCCCAGACCGGACTTACCGGCCAGCCAGGTCACCGACTGGCCGGAGGCGGCGAGGGCATCCGTGATCTGGGCCTGCAACCGCGCCAGTGCGTCCTGCTGACCATCCGGAACGGGATGGTCCTCGCCTGCGCCACTCATGATTCCCCCGGCCCACGTGCACGTGACTGTTCAGGAGTGTTCATCATCGTCCGCCTGAACCCTGTCGCACACCCGATTCGCGAGGGTCGGTGCATCAGCCGTTCCACCTCTTCGGGGAGTTCGACATGCCTGCTCTGACCGTGGTTCTCTTCACCGTCTGCCTGATCATGATCGCCGCCTTCATCGCTGCCGCGGCAGCGGCGAAGCTCGCCCGGCTCGACGGCGCGACCTACCCGGCGGCGTGCCTCGTGGCGGCGACTGCGTTCGCCGCAGTCCTCACTCTCGCCGCTGCGGTCACCGGAGCCTTGAACGCGGTTCTGACCTGATCACACTCCGATGGACATCGGCCAGGGGAGTGCACGACATCCCGGTGGTCGGCGGTGAAGCGGGGCAGAGCCTCGTCGTGGACACGTGAACTCCTCCGGGAAGCACGAAGCCCCCGGCCGGTGGGCGGATTCCAGGGATCGTTGCAACACAGGTGAAGTGTTCAGTGCTGCCAGTCGGTTTCGCCGCCTGGGCCTACCAGGACTGGTTCGAGTCCTGAGCCGGTGAGGCTCCAGGACTCGTAGTCGGGATCTGGATCGACGCTGAGTCGAGTGCCGTCGTCAAAGCCGAGGGACAGGGTGCCGAGCCCTGTGACCTCGGCTTTGGTGACGGTCTTGGTGAACAGGCCGAGGAGCGGCGCCAGGGCCGTGCCCGCCCCGGGCAAGAGGATGGCCTGGGTGGCGGCGGCATCGGTGAAGGTGATCGGCGTTTCGATGACGAGCTCGCCTTCGAGGCGGATACGGCCGTCGGGCTCGTGATCAGTGAAGCTGATCCGGACCTGGTAGTCGAAGGCGCTGCGGGTGACACGGGCACCGACCAGCTCTGCGGGGACTTTCACCACACCTCCAGCGGCTCAGTGCGTCGTGAGCAGTGTAGACAGGCGTCCAGCTGGGGTTTCCCAGTCGAGCGTCTTGCGTGGGCGGCTGTTGAGCTCGGCGGCCACGGCGGCAAGGTGCTCGGGGCTGTGGACCGCCAGGTCGGTGCCCTTGGGAAAGTACTGTCGCAGCAGGCCGTTGGTGTTCTCGTTGGAACCGCGCTGCCATGGGCTGGCCGGGTTGCAGAAGTAGACCGGGATGTCGGTGGCCACCTGAATGCCCGGTGGGCGGCCATTTCCGAGCCCTGGTCCCAGGTCAGTGACCGCCACAGGTGCCGAGGAAGCGTTTCCACGGTGGCGAGAGCATTGCGGGTCGCTTGCGCGTTGTGGCCGTGGGGCAGGTGGACGAGCATGACGTAGCGGGTGGCGCGCTCGACCAGGGTTCCGATGGCGGAGCGGCCGTCCTTACCGATGATGAGGTCGCCTTCCCAGTGGCCCGGGACCGCCCGGTCGGCCGCCTCGGCGGGACGCTCGCTGATCATCACCATGTTCTTGACCGGGCGGCTAATGCGCTTGGCGGCGTGACGGTGCGGCCGGCGGTATGCCCGTCCGGTGCGAAGAGCCCGCGTCAGTTCCCGGCGGAAATCCCCGCGGTCCTGGACGTAGAGAGCCTGGTAGATCGTCTCGTGGGTCACGTGCATCTCCGGCCGGTCAGGGAAGCGGGCGCGCAGGACCCGGCAGATCTGCTCCGGGCTCCACCGCAGGGTCAGGTGGTCCTGTATGAAGTCCCGCAGCTCGGGGTTCTGCCCGATCTTCCCGGTCTTGGGCCGGGCGCGTCGCCGTTCGGCCCGCCGGTGGGCGTGGAACGGCTGGCAGGCGAAACCGCCCTTGGGCATGGGCCGGCGGTTGCGCCGGACCTCTCGGCTGATGGTGGAAGGACTGCGTCCCAGCTCGCACGCGATGCGCCGGATCGACGCCTTCTCCCGCAGCCGGTCGGCGATGTGAATCCGCTCGGACTCGGTCAGGAACCGAGATGTTCCTGGGCTGTCGGCGGCCTCAGGCGACGCGGAAGCCGGCCCGGTCCCGAAGATGGGAGGGACCGGCTTCTGGCCGTGCGGCGGTGAGTGCCAGCCGTTACGCCACCGTTTGCCGGTGCGCAGGTTGATCCCGACGATCCGCGCCGCATCCCTCGTGCTGTAGCCCTGCTCCATGAGCTCGAAGTATGCGGCGCGTTCCCGCACCAGCCTCCCGCCGCCCGGCGTCCGGTTCTCCCGGATCTCGAAGTCCATCGCAGCCCCTGAGCTGGGGTGTTGCGACGACCACTGGAACGCAAGGTGGCCGGGGGCGGGTGGCTGTGCGTGGTGAAGGGCGTCGGTGACGTGGTCTGTTCAGCGGTTGCGGGTGGTGGGGGCTGTCGTGTGCTGGTGTGCGTTCGATGACGCTCGATTGGGTTGGAGTGGGATTCCGTGGGTGGGGCGCAGCATTCGCACGGCTGCCGTCAGTTCTCGTAGCGGGTGCGCATTGAGTCTTAGAACTCTTGGGCGCGTACTGCCTCGCAGCTGGCACATGGGAGCCCTGTGATCCAGGTGGAGGCCGGGTGGCTCTGTTGGGCGGAGGGGCGGGTGCGGCCGTACTCGATCCGGAGCGGTCGGTGGCACAGCGGGCAGGGGTCTTCGTGGAGCAGTTCGTGATTCGTGCGGCGGACTGTGCACGCGCGCGCGGGCTACCGTCTCGGTCTGCCGTCGGTGGCCCGCCTGGCGGGCGCTGGGGGTAAGGAGTTGGTGACGGCTTCCCGCCCGGCGGGACGACCCCCGGCCCGTGCCTCTGCG
This sequence comes from Streptomyces sp. NPDC002602, assembly GCF_042889445.1. NCBI lineage: Bacteria > Bacillati > Actinomycetota > Actinomycetes > Kitasatosporales > Streptomycetaceae > Streptomyces > Streptomyces sp. NPDC002602. The sequence goes on from NZ_JBIAQX010000018.1 coordinate 45,757, forward strand.
CAGGTCATGAGCGGGTTTCCATGACCGGGTGATCAGCAAAAGTAACGTCCGTCCGGGAGACGGGGTGCAGTACCTGTTCCGCGGTGTGATGGTCGGCGCCCTGCGGGCACGTCGCTGCGCGCGCCGCCCAGGAGAAGGCCGGTGTTCCGCCCGGTGTGTGGAAGGGCCGGGGCCTGGCCGCGGTCGGCCTTACGGCCGGGGACGTGGTGAGCGAGCGGCAGGCCGAACTCCTCCTCGGCGAGGGCCGGCACCCGGACGCCGACCGGATCGAACGCGAGCGCCTGGCGGCGGGGGACACCCCGGCGAAGGCCCGGCGGGCGACCGTGCTGGGCAGGCCCATCGAGCACAACCAGTCGCCCGAGACCGAGGAGGCCAAGGAGCGGACGGCCTGGCTGGGCATGGACTTGGTGTTCCGGGCGCCGTCGACGGTGCACATCGCGTGGGCCCTCATGGACGACGAGACCCGCCGGGTGCTGGAGCTGTGCCAGGACATCGCACGGGACAAGACGCTGGCGTGGCTCGAGGAAGCGGTCGCGGAGATCCGCTGGAAGAGCGCCGGCACGAGGCGCGCCCGTGTCCGCGACGGTCTGATCGTCGTGGTCTTCCGCCACTACGAGTCCCGTGCCGTCGATTCGCGGCCTCTGCTTCACGACCACGCCGTGGTGTCGATCCGTGCCCGCCGGCCGGACGGCACGTGGGGCAACCAGACAGCCGCCGCACTGATGACGCACATCGTCGCGGCTGACACCCTCTACACCCTGCTCTTCATGGAGGAGGTCTCGGCCCGGCTCGGGTGGGCGTGGGAGCCGCGCGAGGTGACGCCCGGTCGCCGCCCCGTCATGGAGATCGCCGGGATCGACCAGCGATTCATCGGCTGGCAGTTCACCCGCCGCCAACAGATCGAGGAAGCGCTCCCCGTCCTCACCGCCGAGTACGAGGCCCGGCAAGGGCACCCGCCGGGGGAGCGGGCCGCCTACGCACTCGCCTGCCAGGCCGCCGACCAGACCCGCTCACCCAAACGCAAGGAGCTGCGCTCGCTCTCCGAGCTGCGCGCCGTCTGGCGGGATTCGGCGAGTCGGTTGTACGGAGCCGACGTCGTCGACCGGCTGGCGGAGCGCGCCCGAGCAGCGGCTGCGGCGATATGGGCCCGGGTACGCCCTGTCGTCGACGTCGCCCTGGCGGCTGTCAACGTCGCCGCCGTGGTGTCGGTGATGCGCGGCGGGTTCAAGCACCACCACCTCCTCGCCGAAGCCCGCCGCCAGCTCTCCTACGTCCTTCGCGGCCGACCCCACCGGCCCGGCCTGGACGAGGAGATAGTCCAGGCGGCCATCGACGGCTACACCCGCCCGGCCAGCCGGCGGATGATGACCGCCGACCTGCGCGCCCTGTACCCGCACGACATCGGGGACCAGGCCGTGCTGCGCGCGCTGACCCGGAAGAGGTCCGCCTCCCCGTACGAGCGAGCCTGTCTTGCCGCTGCCGCACTGACCGCCCGCGTCCACGCGCTTCGCCGCGCGGACCGGCTGAACTCCCGGCCCCGGCCGCGCAATGTCACCGTGTCAGCCACCCTGAGCCCCCGCCCCGGGCGGAGGGCCGGCCGGGACCTGGGGCCGATGACGGACGTCGCCGCGGCGGAGCAGACCAGCCGGACGCTGGAGGCCGCCGCCGCCGAGATGGCCGCCCGCCTCCAGGCCGGCGTCCGCGAACGAGCTGCCGCCCGCCTTGCATCACAGCCCGCCCCGGCGACGGCCCCACCGCCGTACTCCCAGCAGCCTGTCCAGCCCGCACAGGGCCGGACACCACCCACCGGAGGAATCGCATGACCGACATGCCGCCCGCGGACCCGAGGATCGAAGCCGTCGCAGCCCGGCTGAAGGAGGCCGCCCAGGAGCGCGCCGGAGCGTTCGGCCCGCCGCCGGTCTGGCAGCCGATCTGGAAGCGGCCCCGGAAGCCGAAGTCCATCAAGGCGAAGAAGGCGGAGCTGGCCAAGCAGCGCAAGCGGCTCAAGGCGGCCGGTGTCCGACGGTTCTACGGTGCCCAGTCGCGCCGGCCCCGGCCCCGGCAGAACCGCATCGGCAGCGCCGGGGCCCGCCGCGATGCCCGCGCTCTGTCCCGGATGCGGCACTCGAACGCCTGGCTGTGGTGACGATCCCCAGCATCGTCCACCGAGTGGACCACCCGATGCCGACACCGGGTGGATCCCATCGAGTGGCTCCACTGAGTGGACTCCACCCAGTGGACGCCACTCCCCGCGGTGGACTCCACTCGGTGGACTCCACCCACGCGGTGGATCACGCGGTGGAGTCCACCGCGGTGCGCACCCGATTGACGGTGGACTCCACTCGCGGGCGCACCACGATGTCCCGCACCGCACCGCACCGGGTGCGGACCATCAGCACCCTCGTCAAGCCACCCCTTGTCCAGGTTCGGACGACCCCCTTGTCCACGCTCGGCGCCACCCCTTGACCGGGCTCTCCACTGGCACGTTTCTCCTTGACGTAGCCGGTTGCGGCCGCCGATCAGGGCCTGGTCAAGGGGGTGTGTGATAGGGCCGCGCCAACACGGAAGCGCACGCGGTGCAATGCACGGTGGTGCGCATTATGGCCCCGCCCCGCCCCGCCCCGCCCCGCCCCGCCCCGCCCCGCCCCGCCCCGCCCCGCCCCGCCCCGCCCCGGTGCGGTGCGGTGCGGTGGTGCGTGCACCGCGCCCATTGGGTGGAGGCCACCCGATGGGCGCGGTGCGCACCGCCGTCGTCTCCGCCGCGAACTACACGATGGAGAGGCGCACCAGGTGGGCGCTGGCCGGTGCGGGGTGGGCATCGAGGCCCTGGCCTACTCCCACTGCCTCCAGCTGGCGCAGGACATCGGCGACGTCCTCGTGGTCGTCGGTAAGGAACTGCAGGACGAAGTCGATGACGGCGCAGGCGATGCCCTCCGCGGCCTCCGGCCCCGCCTGCGCCCAGGTTCGGAGGGTGGCCACCAAGACCCGCCCGAGGGCCTCCAGGGCGAACATCTCCGTGGTCGGCTCGCCGGCCTCCGGGCCGGGCAGGGCGGTGACGGGGACGACGACCCGCACCGTAGGACCGGCCCCACCCCCCGCCACGGCGCACGACACACACCGTCGAAGCACACCTCACGCCCCACCAGCGCGCGCCCCCTGCGTGCCGGACGAAGCAGGCACCCGCGCCGCACGACCGCCTCGGCCGCAACCGTCTCGAAGAGCTGATCGTCCTCAACGACCTCTTCCAGCGCGGCATCGCCGTCAAGGTCCTGGACCCTTACCTTGTGCGGTCTGTTTCATGGGTAGGTTGACCCGAAACCGGGCGCGGCAGCGCGCCGCCGACGAAAGGGAGCGGCTCGTGGAACAGCAGGTACGGGTATTGCCTGACGACAACGGGGTGCGCGTCATCGTCTGCGTTGGTGAGTTCGACGCCGACACCCTCGGCCCCCTTAAAGCAGCCTCCACCGCGGCCGCCGACGACCCCGAAGTGAAACGGATCGTCCTGGACGTCACCGACATTCGCTTCGCCGACTCTTCCACGCTCAACGTGATGCTGCTCCTGCTGCGCACCGGCCGCCTGGTCCTGGCCGGCCCCATTCCCGCCCAACTGGCCCGGCTTCTGGACCTCACCGGGGCCGGTGAACTGTTCCCGACCGCCGGCACCGTCGAGGCGGCGCGTGTCCTGTAGCTGTCCACGAAGCCGGCCGGCCGGGGGCCGGTCCGCCCCGTGTGGTTCCGGCGTCGTCCGCGGGTGGTGTTCGTGGGCGCCCTCGATGGCATGCGGGAGTGAGCGCCCGGATGGGGAACTGTCAGTCTGTGCGCGGGTGTTGTCTGTCCGTCATCCTCGTGAAATCCTTCGGCTGTTTGCAGCAAGTTCTTGCGTGGCGTCTCGGTGCGGCTTTCATCCGGCCTGGCTTGCGTCGCTCCAGGGTCGGGCTCCTTTCCTGAAGAGAAGGAAGAGTTCATGTCGTTCCTGCGAGAGAGCAAGCAGCGTCTGGCGGTGGCCGGTGTCTTGGGTGCCCTTGTCACGACGGCGGCAGTGGTGGGGACCGCCACTCCCGCCGCCGCGTTCAGCGGCGTCTTCATCTACGCCAACCCCAACTATTCGATCCCGGTGTATCCGGGGGGTGCGCCGGTGCAGGTCGCGGAGCTGACGGGGTCGGCGAAGGACACCACCTCCTCCATCGGCAACAGCACGAACCTCTCCATGTGCTTCTACGAGCACAGGAACTACGGGGGTCTGGAGTTCAGGATCGGCCCCGGCGAGTGGTGGGCCACGATCCCCGGGTGGATCAACGACAAGATCTCGTCCTACCGGCCCTGCTGACCGGTGGATGCCTGCCCGGCACTCCGGTGCCGGCCTCACGGGCGCCACGCGTTGCGGCCTGGCAGGGAGGATGGGCTGCCGCCGACGTGGTGGTGGCGCACCTGGGCCGCGGCGGGTGTTCGGGAGTGGGGGACGCGTTCGTGGTCCGATGACAGAGCGGCGAAATCTGCCGCATTCGTATGTTCACCGCACGGGTCGTGCAGGTGCCGGCCCGTAGAGCACCGGAGGTTTTGATGACCGACGAAGCAGCAGGTCGCGGAAACGTCGTACTCGTCCATGGGGGGTTCGTGGACGGCTCGGGCTGGCAGGGCGTGTACGACGCTCTGAAAGCCGACGGCTACCGCGTTGCCGTCGTGCAGAACCCGACCCTCTCCCTCGAAGGCGACGTGGCCGCCGCGCGGCAGGTGATCGACGCACTGGAGGGCCCGGTGACCCTGGTCGGTCACTCTTATGGCGGGGTGGTGATCACGGAGGCGGGCAACCACCCGAAGGTGACCAAGCTCGTCTACATCGCCGCGTTCGCTCCCGACAAGGGCGAGTCGGTCAGCACCCTGATCGCCGACCCGCCTCCCGGCGCACCCGTTCCGCCGATCCTGCCGCCCAACGAGGGTTTCCTGTTCCTGGACCGGGACAAGTTCGCCGAGTCCTTCGCAGGCGACCTGCCCCGATCGCAGGCCGAGTTCATGGCCGACTCGCAGGTGCCCTGGGGCGTCGACGCTCTGGGTGGTGCGGTCTCCCAGCCGGCCTGGCAGTCGAAGCCGTCCTGGTACCTGATCGCCACCGAGGACCGCATGATTCCGCCCCCGGCCCAGCACGCCATGTCCCAGCGGATCGGCGCGCAGACCGTGGAGGTCGCAGGCAGCCACTCCGTCTACGTCTCGCAGCCCGACGCCGTCGCCGACCTGATCCGCCAGGCGGCCCAGAGCTGACCGGAGGCAGTCGGCCGTACGTGCCGAGGCATCCCTGCTCGTCGTGCCCGGGGTGGTCATCGCCGCGGTCCGTCGGTTCCCGGTACGACAAGCAGGGCCGAGACGCTGCGCCCTCCCGGCCCGCGTCGAAGCGCTCCCGCGACGCGGTGGTCAGAGAGGACTGACTACCGGTCGGTGTGCTCGTCGGGGGACAGCAGGTCCCTGGCCCGGCGCTCCATCAGGATCGGCAGATACGTGCGCACGCGCGCGTACCGGAGCTCCTCGTACGCCGTCTCCACCGATACCCGCACCAGGCGGGTATCCAGCTGAGGGTGTGCCTTCATCAACCGCTCGACGACATCGCGGATGACGAGCGCATCCTCGGCCTCCGCCATCGCGTACTCCAGTCCTCCGGGAACAGTTCTCCCTCAGTCTTGCGGAGCGGCTTGCGGCCCGGAAGTCGATCTTCCTCCGCTCTGTTCGTGGCCTGCCCGTTCCTCCCACCTGCCTCCCGCCCGCGGACGCCGTTTCCCGGCTGCTGGCCGGATGCCTGTAGGAGCCGGGCCGCAGTCGCGGGGGCAGCCTGTGGAGGACATGGCGTCGTGGCGGTTCGTCCGGCCCTGCCGCGCGTCGGGGAAGAAGTCATACCGACAGGTCGGTTGGGCTCCCCGGTATGAGGTGGGGCGGGTCCGTCTCCGCCACAGGCGCCAACATCGGAGTGCTCCGGGTTGGCGGCGGCCGTGTCCCTGCCTGGCCCAGGTACAGAGTCCCGCCAGGAGCGCTGTGGACTAAAGGGGTTGTTCGCCCTGCGAGGCGGTCACCGCCGTTGGATCAGTTCGCGGACCGGGGCACTCCTGAGCGACGCATGGAGGGAGGAAGCCAGGCAGGTACCTCGGCACGGAGGAGGTCGAGCGCTTGAGCGTCTGGCGGTGGTGGCCGGGGTGTCCCGGCGGTGGGTGTCCGGGCAGGGCCCCAGCGCCGGGATGCCGTCGCGCGGTAAGCGGGGGACCCCCGGCGACGGCAGCCCTGTAACGCGGTCCCGACCCGCGGGTCACGAACTCTGTCGTGCGACGTTGACGCGTTCCGGGCAGGGCGCGGACCCGTACGTCGCCCCAGCGGGCAGAGGGCCGGTCAGAGGCGGCTTCGGGAATCCCCGTCATTGTGGAGCAGGTCGCCTGCCCTGCGTTCCAGCAGGACCGGCAGATAGGTACGCACCCGCGCGTAACGGAACTCGTCGTAGGCCGTCTGCACCGCATCGCGGACATCCCCTGCGGCAAGGTCGATCCGGGCCTTCAGGATGCGTTCGGCGACGTGCTGGATGATGAGGGCGTCTTCGGTGCCATCATGCGCACCTTCTATCCCGGATCCTGGCCTCCGACAGCCCACCGCTCTGACATGGCTTGATCGTCGGACCCCGCCTCCCGTGCACCAAGGCGCTCCACGACGTTCCCCACCTGCACGCACGAGGGCTGATCGTGTCGAGCGACGGACCGCGAACCTGTTTCGTCCCCGGCGGAATTCAGGCGACCGCCTCGGGGCCCGCCCCGGTGCGTTACGGCCACCGGTGTCCGTCGTTGGGCATGAATGACCGATCCGACCTCCCACACCGGCAACGTCAGGCCGCTACGGCCGGCGAACGCCGCGACCGCGTGTCACCTGTGCTCGCACCGCGACCAGAGCCCCGCCGAACCGGCGCGCACAGTCACCTTTCGACCAGCCTCCGGTCCGGCCCTCCGGGTGGACCTGTGCTCGCGCTGCCACTCGCGCAGACCCAGCCGCGAACACGAGGAACTCGGCCCGGCCGACCTCGCCTGGCGAGCGCTGGAACACGACGCCACCCGCCTGCTCACCGCACACGAACAAGGCCACTGGACACCGTCGGACGGCGAGGCCGAGTTCGTCGCCGCCCTCGCACGGACGCCGTGGACGGAGGAATCGCTACGCACCGCCCTGCGCGAGGCCGACAACCAAACGCCGGCCGCCTCCTGCGGGCCTTGGACAACAACGCGGTCATCGTCCTGCGCCACGTTCCCGCCGACGACCTGGCACTGCACTCGTTGCGTCGTCTGATCGATGTCCTCGCCACCGAGGCGGAGCGACCGCCGGGTGGGCGCGGCCCGGGCGCCGCATGATGCCGGTTCGTCGCCGCTCCAACCGCGCTACGACCGCGTCTGTTGCCCGAACACGGACCGTGCCGCGATGTTCAGGGCGGTTCGGCAGCGCATCGGCAAGCTGACGGGAGCGGTCCCCGCTACCTCGCCCCGGTTCTTGTCCGACTTGTTCTTGCCCGGTCGCACGCGGCGCACCGGGGTGGCAGGGCCGGATGCCGCGCCGCACCTGCCATCCCGAGCGCACGCACGTACTACACACCAGCTCTCGTGTGCGACGGGCCTGCCACACCGCTCAGTCCTGCCCTGCGCCCCAGACGGCTCCCCACATCGGGTGGGCAACGGCCGCGGGCATCACAGCGTAGGTCGAGGAGACGGCCTCACCGGTGCCTGGGTCGCCAGACTCTTTCGCCCCGCAGTCCGCCGGGTCCATGGAGTTCGTGCCGGGTCGGGGCCGCCCCCGAGCGGTCCCGACCCGGTTGGGAGCGGTGGGTCAGTTCTGGTTGAGGGGCAGGGCGATGTCGGTGATCTGCTGACGGTCGGGGAAGGCGCCCCGGCTGGTGGCCTTGCCGGTCAGGACGTTGACCGCGTAGAGGCCGTAGCCGTTGCCGGTGTTGATGGCCGCGAAGCCCGTGTTGGTCCCTGTCTTGGCGTTGTAGTAGATGTCGAATCCGGCGTCGGGTTCGGCGTTGACGCCGAGGTTCCCGGTCGGGGCGAGGGTGCCTGCGTTGGCCGGGGACTGGAGCGAGATCCGGTTGGCCAGCGTGTCGAGGTCGAACAGTGAGGTCGCGGTCGCCGCGTTCAGGTCGTTGTTCGTGTACGCGGCGCCGGTCACTCCCATGGCGGTCGACGGCGGCGTGGTGGGGTTGGTCAGCGTGCCGTCGACCGTCGTGGTCAGCGGCGTGGCCGGGTCGTCGATGTTGTGGCGCAGGTTCTGGCCGGTGTTGGAGATGACGCGCAGTCGGTTGGCGGCCGGGTTGAAGTCCACGCCGAACTGGGCCCCGGAGAGGCCGACGGTGAGCTGGGAGACCTTGGTGGCGCGGGCGTTGTCGGTGTTGAGGGTGTAGATGCCGCCGCGGTCGCCGACGCCGTAGAGCTTCTCGTTCTGGACGCGGAAGTCGATCCCGACGAGCCTGGTGTCTCCGGCCAGGCCGGACACCCGGCCGATCGAGGACGTCTTTCCGGGATGGTCGACGTCGAATTCCACCAGGCGCTGGTCCCCGGTCAGTCCCACGGCTCGGAGGTCGTGGTGGTCCATCGCCGGGAGCGTCTTGGCGGGCGGGGTGTCGATGTCGGAGGCTGCGGCGGCCGGGATGGCGCTGAGAGCGGCGAGGACGGCGGAGGCGACAAGGGCAGTGCTGCGAGTGCGCATGTTCATCCTTCACGGAGGTTCGGCTCGTGACGCCGCCCAGCCTCGGGGCGGAACTCACCTTGAACTCGGAGCCACCTCGTGCCCGGGCCGGGCAAACCATGGAACGCCACCCCATCAGCCCATGGCCCGTCGCCTTCCGGCTCTGGCTGGGAAAGCAGTGCGATGGCCTCGTCGGCGGGCTGCGTCGTGTGTGCCGTCACCTCGGTACAGACCGGCCGGTATGTGGCTGCGTTGGTCGGCCGGCGCGTTGCATGCCAGGGTCGTCGGCTCTCGACTCTCGGCAGGGAGCTGCTTTATCGGTGCCGACCTTCTCCCCGTCGGCTTCGTACGCTGTCAGATTGACCAGCTGCGCGGTGCTGGGAAAGCTGTCGGGTGTCAGGACCGCTCCGTCGGCCAAGTCGGGCACCGAATCAGCCGCCAACGGGGAACCGATGTCGGCCCGCGATGGCGCACCGGTTCTGTGCGGACCGCGGCTCCGCGTGTCGCGGGGCCGCGGCGGCACAAGGTGGTTCAGATGCCGATGTTGCGGCCGTAGTACTGGCCGACCTGGTCGCGGTAGGCCGCGTTGCCGCGGTGCTTGTCCTTGTCGTACTCGGGGGAGTTCTTGATCTGCTCCTTGGTCAGGTTGACCTTGATCTCCTCTTCCTTCATGTCGACGCGGACGACGGTGCCGGCAGGCAGGAGGACTTCCTTGCCGAAGATCCACGTCGCCGGCTGTTCGTCGATACCGTCACGGGCTTCGGGCCGCGGGGATGGTGGGGGCCCGACACGCGTGCGTGACGTGTGCGGACGGGGGCGGGGACTTCCTATGGTGGCGGGCATGGATCACTACGCGGGGCGGCGGCGTGGCTGCCGGAGCCTCTCCGACGTCCAGGACGAGTTGGCGCGGCGTTTGGAGGCGCGGGCGGCCCGGCTGCGCGCGGAGGCCGGCCGCGACGGCGGGGACGGCCTGTCGGTGGTCGAGGCGGTCGCCCTGGCGGCGGTCCAGCTCGGCCTCCAACCGCCGGCACCGACCGCCGGGAGCCGGTCCGCAACCGGCGGCGCGCCGGGTCGTTGAAGAGCCGGGATCCACACCGGTGCGGGCAGACCCTGACCGCGATGTCCGTGTCGGACCCGGGTCCTGACGCCTGATGCGCCGGCGTCACCGCCGGGTTCGGCGGGAGTGGTTCGCCGCGCGCGGCGGTGTCCGCGTCGGGTGTCAGGACCACTCCCGATGTCCCGGCACGACGACCACGACCGGCGTACTCGGACCGGCGTCGCGGCCGGGCGGGCGACGGCATGACCGCGCATCCTCCGGTGCAACCCCGGTTACCTAAGTGCGCAAGTGCCCCTGCGGGGCGTCTTTCCGCTGGTCAGGCCCTGTAGCGGGCGCGGAGGTAACCGACTCGGTAACTGGCCGGGTAACAGGGTCACCGGCCCAGTCACAGGCCCTGCGCGGCGAACTCACCGGTTGTTGAACTCACCGGTTCACTCACCGGTGAGTTCACCGGTCGGTGTTGCCGGCCGGGTGGCTTGGGGCGCTCGCCGGTCGGGTCGTTCGCGGCTCGGTTCGGTCCGGGATCGGCGACGTCGCCGGTCTTGTTGGACGTCGGCGACGGGGAGGCGGTGGTGCAGCTGCGGGGCCGGCGGATGGGGTTTCAGACCAGTGCTCGGTTCTTCGGTCGGTGGGCCCCGGCGGTTGGCCAGGATCGCCGTGGTGCCTCCGCAGAAGTAGCACAGCACCTCCTGTTTCCTCCCGGCCGCCTGCTCCGAAGTTCCATGTGGTGAAGCCTATTTCGCACAGTAGCGAGGTGGTGCCGGATTGGTGACCAGTCCCTGATTGGCCCACGGCCTGGCTTTGTTCACGGGTCGTGGTTCTGGCTCAACTTCTGTGGAGCTGGGCCCCGCGCCCGCGCCGGACCAATGAACTGACCTGCTGGTTCCCATCGTTCCGGGGCCCGGTGAACCGATCGTCGAGCCGTCACCACAGAAGTTGAGCCAGAACCTCGGTCCGGGGTCGATGTTCACGAGAACGGGAGGCACCCGGTGCCCGCCTCTGCCGTCCGAGTTGGGTCAGTCAAACGCAGGGCTGGCTACAGGGGCCAACCGTGCTCCGGCAGCGGCCCGTACCTCTGGTGTTTCCATCAGGTCGTCGCGGAGCACTCTGATCCGCTGCAAGGTTTGCGGGTGGTGGGGTGCCGAGGCGATGCCCAGCAGCCGTGCCCGCTCCTCGCAGTCCCAGAGCGACTCGGTGTATGCGTCGTCCAAGCCGGACGGGTCGATTGCGCTGAGCGCTTTCAGGTAGTCAGCGCGCTCGTACGAGTGCGGGGTGTGCCGCCAATACCGCCAGAGGACGGGCACGGCGTCGGCGGCTTCGGGTCCGAAGCGGGCCAGTCTCCTCGCCGTCGTATCGGGACCGCACCAGGCGCGCGCCTTCCACTGTTCGGCGAGTTCGGCCACGAGCCCCGGCAGCGCCTCAGGCTCGGGGTGGTCTGCCAGAACGTCCGCCCCCAGCCGGGTCAGCCACTCCCGCCCGTCCACGGCCCACCCACGCGCCGCCGGCACTGCGAGGGCTCCGAGACGGTCGACCGCTCGCCGGAGCAGGGGCATGGACCGGCGGCCGTCCGGGGTTCCGAGCGAGGGCACGAGTGGGATCAGCCCCTCGGCCGGCTCCCTCCCGGCCAGCGCACGCAGCGCATCGATCTTCGTGTTGAACTCCGTGCCGTCGGCGGCCAGCAGGGCGAACAGCTTCTCGTCGCTCAGCCCGCCAAGGGACGGCCGCGGAGGGAATCGGCGGCCCGGCACCTCGATCCCGAACCGGCTCCACGGCTTGAAAGACCACGGAAGATACTCCTCCCCGCCGATCCTGGCGCGCGCGACGTCGCCCAGATCCTCCCACCACTCGGCCGGCCAGCCATCCGCGACCGACTCCAGGACCGAGGCCCAGTGCTTGCCTTCCCGGATGTATGTCCGAAGCCCCTCCCGGGCCTCGTCCGAACCGGCGAGGGCGAGCAGCTCCAGCACATCGGCGGCCCGCGAGCACGCCTCCTCGTCCCCCGCCAACTGGCCAACGACCGGCGCCGGCGAGAGCTTCAGGTCCCGGATCAGCCGCGCCTGGTAGAGGTAGCGGGTGTCGGTCTGGTAGTCCCACTTCCAGTCCCGACGGATCCCGTCGTACACGAGCGGCGCGGCGGCACCCGGGTCACACTGTGCGCGCTCCGCGCCCAGCCCCCGGCCTCGCTGCAGCAGCCCTTCCAGCGTGTCGTGGCGGGCGTAGGACAGGGTGCGGGACGTCTCGTCGTGATAGCTCATCACGCCACACCCTGCCTCGCTTGGGGCCCGGTTGCCATGCGTTATCGGCCCGAACCACCGGACGCAGTCGTCGCAGCGTTTCGGCCGCGGTCAGTGCTGATCGACAAGAGCTGCCCAGCGCCAACGACGCGAACAAGGGACGGGAGGACGGGACCCTGTCAGCCCCGCAGTCTCGTGCTGTCGAAACCCGTGAACAAACGGTGTCCTGCCTCGGGGCCTCGTGCCTCCCAAACCGGTGTCGAAATGCTGACCATCCTCACGTACAAAGCCACAACGGAGAGCCCCGGCGGTCCGTGAGGGCTGCCGGGGCTGTTTCGGGCCGGTGTACCGCATCTTCGAGGGGTGAGCCTGTCCGTGCACGGCCCTGCCCTGCGCACCCATGTCGGCGCGGGTGCGGCGAGCCTATCGGGCGCCGGGGCGTCCATCCCTGGTAGCCGGCCGCGCGGCGGAGCACCCCGGAGCGGTGAAGCCCGCGCGGGCCCTGTTCCACGGTGCTGCGGTGGGCTTTCACACGACGGCGGACGTCCCCCGGTTCGGGGAAGGCCGGTCCGCCTCGGCCGGTTGAGGACCGGCCGAGGCGGTGCCTGTGTTTTGGATCATGGCGGCTCTTGCCTTGCGTGGTCCGTTTCGTGGGTAGGTTGACCCGAAACCGGGCGCGGCAGCGCGCCGCCGACGACAGGGAGCGGCTGGTGGAGCAGCAGGTACGGGCACTGCCCGACGACAACGGAGTCCGCGTCATCGTCTGCGCGGGCGAGTTCGACGCCGAGACCCTCGGCCCCCTCAACACAGCCGCCACACGCGCCATCGACGACCCCCAGGTCAAACGGATCGTCCTGGACGTCACCGACATCCGCTTCGCCGACTCCACCATGCTCAACGTGATGCTGCTCCTACTGCACACCGGCCGCCTGGTCCTGGCGGGCACCGTGCCTCCCCAGTTGGGCCGGCTCCTGGACGTCACCGGGGCCGGCGAACTGTTCCCGACCGCCGACACCGTCGAGTCGGCACGCGCCCTGTAGCGCCGCCGCCTCGCGCGCCGCGTGGAGGCGGGGACCGAGGGACGGGTTCATCGTCGGGCGGCCGGCCTGGGCAGCCCGCTGTTTCGCGCACGGCTCGAATCAGGCTTCGCTGTTCGAGGCACTGCCGAGAATGCCGATGGGAACGTCGTGCAGGTTCACGAGGCCGTTCTGCATCTCGGTGTCGGGTGTGAGGTCGGCGCCGCCGCATTGGTTGAGGGGGCTGCCGAGGGGGAGGCCGAGGAGGTTGCCGTCGGCGGCGCCGGTGCCGGCGGTGGCTCCGGCGGCGTGGGGGACGGTGTCGTGGTTGACGCAGTTGGTACTGAACGCCGGTGACAGGAAGTCACCGATGCCTCCGGCGGAAGCGGGCGTGGCCGCGGCCAGTGCCGCTGCCACCGACCCGGCCGTGAGTACGAATGCCGTGGCTGTCTTGTGTGTGATCACCTCCGTAGAACGATCCCTGCCCGCGACAGGTGCGCATCCCGGTCCATGACGAGGGCGACCAGGCGCTCGCGCTGCTCGACGCTCGGCCGTTCCCGGTCCCGGTGGTGGGGTGGCCGGGCCACTGTCCGACGTCTTCACTGTGGACCGCCACCGCGGGCGCGACGTCGCCCGGCGCCCTCCCGGTCGTGGCGCACGGCCTGTGGGCTTCGGAGGCCACTCACCGGTCGAGCCGCGCATTCCCGAGTGTATAGGGCCGGCTCACTGCCGAGGTGGTCACCAAGGCAGGCGGACGGATTCGTTCTCAGGCACGGTTTCCGTGCATCCGTGCGAAGAATCGTGCGGAACGGCTGTTACGGAACTTGCTGCTCCGGTTGGGTGACGGGTGGAGGGGTGCGCCTGGTGGTGCGCTCCGGGCGCATTGATCGGCTGTGTCGTGCGCGGGCCGGGTGGGTGTAGCGGTCAGTGGATGTCAGGGCCACGCTCATGCGGACTGCGTGTAGGCCGCAGGTGTGTGTAACGGGAATGTCCAGGGTGGGTAACCGGCCTCGTCGGGGGCTGTGGTGGGCCCCGTGTCGGGTCGAGAGTTTGGGTCCTCGGCCCACCACGGGCCGGGCACCCGCACCGCTACGTGATTCGTATCGGCGGGTGAGGCACTGTTCTTGAGGGGTCACCGTATGTCTGCTTCGTCGACTGCCCGTCGTGTCGCTGCGACCGTCCTCGCCGCCGGCGCCATCGTCTCGGCCGCCGCTCTGCCTGCCACCGCTGCGGATCGGGGTCATGACCGGCACCCGCGGGTTGAGATCTCCCGCGTTCAGGCCGACGCTCCCGGGCGTGACGACCGCTCCAACCGTTCCCTGAACGGGGAGTGGGTCGAGATCCGCAACACCACCCGCCAGCCGGTCAACCTGCGCGGTTGGACGCTGCGGGACTCCGACGGCAACCGCTACCGCTTCAACGACACCCGCATCGGCGGGCGCGCGACCATCCGGATCCACACCGGATCCGGCCGCGACACCCGCACCGACCTCTTCCAGGGCAAGCGCGATCACGTCTGGGACAACCGGGCCGACACCGCCACCCTGCGCGACGACCGCAACCGGACCGTGGACACCGAGTCCTGGGGCCGCCGCCGCTAACCCAGGCCACGGCCGGCTGCCCGTGAACGGGCGGAAGCCGAACCCGCAGTGATCGTGTGCCGGGCAGTCCGCCAGCCGCCCGGCACACACACTCATGTCCAGCGCCGGGCGCCACGAGCGGCCAGCCGTTCCACCTGTCCGGCACGGCCGATGCCAAGAGCCCGGTTCCGTGACACGGTTGGCGATACGCCTTGAACATCGGAGCCGGTCGGCCGGCGGCCGGGTGTCGATCCGGCGGCCCGGTGCGCAACGATCCGCCCGGTGCGCACCGGGTCGCTGCGCGCCCGGTTCTCCGTCGTGGTTCGGAGTCAACTCGCCGGTTCCGGCCCCGCGCGCACCCCGGGGTGCGGGATCGTCGTCCCCGGGGTCGTGGACCGCGGCCCGGTGGGACGGTGTTGGAGGTGTTCGTGGAGAAGGACGAGACGTGGACGTCGGATGAGTACGGGCGGTCGCACGAGGGCCGGGTGGGTGTGCTCCTCGATGACGGGACGGCCCCGAAGCCGGTCTACTTCGACTCGGCCTCGGGCAGCTCGGGCTGGGAGGTGAGCCATTGGAGCGTCTACGACGGCGCCGGATGCCCCCGCTCCGTGCGGGCAGCGGCGCGCAGCGCCACGGCGAGCATCAGATTTGCCCGCGTCCCCTCGCGGGCTTGGGGCCGCACCAGCGGGGACGGGTGCCCACCGGTCAGGATCTGCCGCAACCTCTCCAATCGCGGATCATCCAGGACGCCTGCCGGACTTCCGGCCGTCGTGCTCTCGTCCAGTGCCACAGCTTCTCCCTCGCTCGCGTGGGCGGTACCAGGGCGGACATCGCTGTCGGCACCGCTGCGGCGACGGTATGGTCCGACCCGACACCCTCCGGGTAAATGCGCGTGCACAGCTGAAAACCATCTGAAAATGGCCAGGTCCGCCTATTCGGCGATCACCCGGCGCGAACCGGATTCGCCGCAGAGCGAATACCGCAGGCGTCGAATGACGCCCCCCGCCAACTGGGGCGTCGGCGTGGACGGTGCGCGGCGGGAGGCCTACGCGAACGACCAGGTCCAGGCGGCTTCCCTGGGTGGCGGTGACGCCGCGTTCGAACCGCCGGGGTGGGGCCGGGCCGCTGTGGCGTGCCGGCGCCGCCGGCACCCCGACTTCCCCGACCCGGCGGCCGGTACGGACGTGCGCCTGCGGTTCGACCGCCGCGTGGTCGTGGCCTGGCTCCTCGCCCACAACAAGATCGAAGTTCCCACCGGGCCGACGATCGCCACGCTGGTGCTGGCCGGGGCCGGGGCCGGGGCCGGAGCCGGGGGCGCCACGCACCGGTTCCGGTCTGGGTCGGGGGCATGCGCCTGACGCTGGCCTGCCGGCCTGCGAGGGACCGCCGCGTCGGGGCCGGTGGGTGGGGTGGTCCGCCACGGCGTGGCCTACGCGGGTCCGGGCGAGGTCTGCGTCTGCGCGCGGCACGACTGCGGTGGCGTGGTCCCCGTTTCCTGGTGCGCCGAGGACGGCGACGGGGTGGGGCTGGTGTTGGAGTGGCATGTCGGTGGCGGGATCCGCTGCACCGACGTGTCGGCTGTGGTCGGGCAGCCGGTCAGGGGATTGTCGGTTGGGACGTGTTCGGGCGATCAAGCGCGTGGAGGTGGAGTCGAGCCGTGTCGTGCCGGTCGTTGGTTGTGGGTGTCGATCCAGCATGGTTGGGAATGATCGCCGGGTTGTCGGACTGCCCTGCGTGGGCCTACGGAGACGGAGTGTTCATGGAAGACGATGTCGTCAAGCACCGGTGGTACCTCGAGGTGGGGGATCGTCGATTGGAGCCGCTCACGAGCGTCTCCGGGCTCGCGCTCGACCAGGAGTACGTGAAGGTGCCGCAGAGCTCGCGGGACGAGAAGCCGGTCCCCGACTTTGGCCTGGGTGCACCGGAGTTCTTCGGGACACTGACCCTCACGCGGAGTCCGGACCACAGCGACCTGTTCACTCAGTGGATCTCGGATTCCAAGGACCCGGCCAGAGAGGAAGCCGGTTCCCAGTCCCTCGTTCTGTCCTGTGTCAACGAGCGGAACGAGGTCGTGAAGCGCTTTCAGGTCGAGGGCGCCCGAGTTGCGAGCTGGAGCCGCCCGGACCTGTCGGCAGGTGACTCCTCGGCGGTGGAAGAAACGCTCGAACTCACCTATGTGAGCGTCAACCCGATCTGACACCTCCTGAGCCGCATCGAGCGTCCGGCCCGCATGCGCGACTGCTGCGTGTCCGGGGCCTTGGTGTGGCCACGGGGCGGTCTGATCTGAGTGGTGCCGGGTGGGAACGGCGGTAGCCGTTCCCACCGGGGTTGTCTTGCCGGTTGAACGCCCGGCTCTGTTCATGAGGGGGTTCGTTCACCGTCCGGGGGCCGGCCGCCGGTTCTTCGGTGGCCGGCTTGTCGTGTCCGGGGCCGGTGTCAGCGGAGGTACATCGTGTACAGCTTGTTGTTGAAGTAGGCGGCGGCGGGTGCGTCCTTGGGGTTGGCTCCGGGGACGGTGCGGGCCTCCTGCCAGGAGGAGCCGTTGTGGTCGGCCACCCACAGGGGTCCGCTGGTGCCGCGCATCAGGATGGTCAGGGCGCCGGTTGCCTCGTTGGCGGCGAGTGCGGGGGCGTGGCTGACGCGCCAGTTCGGGGCGGCGCCGCGGTCCTGCCAGATGCCGGTCCCGTCGGCGCCGCCGTTGACGCTGGAGTGCACGTGGTCGTTGGTGGCGGTGATGACCCGCCACATGCGGGGGTGGCCGTCGGCCTTCCCCGGGGCCATCGCGACCGCGGTGGCGGTCTTCCAGGCCAGGTTGTCCGTACGCCAGGGGTTCCACAGGATCTGGTTGTTGACGGAGGCGTTGCCGGAGATCCTGTGGTGGATGTTGCTGTTGCCGCCGGTGCAGGCGAGCCAGGCTCGACCGGCGAAGGTGGCCAGGGTGGGGCTGTACTGGGTGCTGCCGTCCAGCGCGGCGGGCTCGGTCCAGCCGGCCGCGGGGGTGTAGGTCCGGGTGTAGATCGTCCTGTTCCTGCCGGTGACGGCGTAGATCAGTTTGCCGTGGGCCGAGGTCAGGGCCGGGGCGACGTAGCTCTGGTCGCCTCCGATCCGCGCGGGTGTGCTCCAGATACCGCCCGCGTCCATGCTCGCCCACATCACCCCGTGGTCCTCGGGGCGGACGAACGCGGCGTAGAGCCGGCCCTCGTGCACGGCCAGGGCCGGGGCGGCCGTGCTCGGCCAGGGCAGGGCGGTGGGCGCGCCCCACGTCGTGCCGGTGCGCACCGCGTACTCCAGCGTCCCGGAGGGGAAAGGGACGAGGTCGCCGGTGAACTTCACCCGCAGCTCGTGGTGGCCGTCGCCGTTGAAGTGCCAGCGGGCACTGCCGCTCTGGGAGAGCGCGGCCAGGGCACGCCGGTCGAGGTAGAGCGAGCGGGAGGAGGAGAGATCGTTGCTCACGATGTAGCTGATGATGGTGACAGCGAGCGAGGAGAGGTCCATCAGCAGTCCGAGGAGCGTGGGTGCCGCCGCGCCGGCGGCTGCCCAGATGGGGCCGAAGATGGGATCGTTGTTCAGCCGGATCAGGGCCTCGCCGACGCTGTCGAGGTTGCCGTCGCCGGTGTCCCACTCCCAGCACGCGACGTTCAGGACCAGACCATTCTCGGCGGCCGCGTCGAAGGCCACCCGCTTGCGGGGGTCGGGGGAGCTGAAGGGCGTGGTCTGCCCGGCCTCCGCCGAGCGGCCGCCGAACTCGTCGGACAGGAACGGCATGGCACGCGCCCCCAGGTCGCTCTGGCCGGCGGAGATCCAGCGGATCTCGTCACCGGTACTCGGCCATCCGTCGCCCACCTGCCGGTGTACATGGAAGTTCTCGTACTCCAGCCGGAACCGGTACGCCGCCGCCACCCCGTCCACCTGGAGCGGCGCCTGGGCCTCGGGCGTTTGGCCGCCCGCGGCCGCCCAGGCGGGCACGGTGACGGCCCAACCCCACTCCCGCATGCCTTCGATGAACTCCGGACTGTCGAAGTCCTCCCCGGCGGCCAGCGCCTTGTGGTCGACCGCAGACCAGTTCGACTGTGCCCGCCACTCCGCCGTCACCGCCGGCAGATCCCCCTCCAGATCCTCGAAAGCGTATCCCTGGGAGACGGAACGCCCCGTGATCACCATGGGCACACCCGTCAGCGACCCGCGCGCGGTCACCGACTCCCGGTAGACGCGCCCCCACTCCTTGACCTCCGCATCCCCCAGAGCGCCACGCAGCGAGCTCAGCAGCGCCTCTTCCAGATCGGTCAGTTCCTCGCCCTGCCGGAGCCGGTCCGCGGCGTGCAGCAGGGCGCCGAACATCACGTTCGCCTTCGGTACACGCGCCAGGTTCCGGCCCGCCCGCGAGTCGCTGCGCGTCCCGGTCAGCAGTCCCTGCAACCGCTCCAGCCGCTGTCCGGCCTCACTCGTCTCTCCACCCGTCATGACGTCCTCCTCGGCTCGGGGATCTTGAGCCGCTGCGGCTCGGACCCGGGCAGGACGCTAGCCATGACGAACCCACCACAGGGCCCCATAGCGGCAATTGGCCACTAACAGGGTGAAAAATGTCCTGAGGGTTCAGCCATCCCGTCCCGCAGCAGCAACCGACGGCGGAACATGGTGGCGTGCGGCCGAAAGCCGCCGAACCGCGGCGTGCGTGTGGAAGATCTCCTGTGGAGGCAACAACCGTTGCCGCACGCGATGCTTCAGAGGTACGCGCACCGAAGGCAAGAGCCTCGAATCGCGTGGACCAGTGGGAGGGATCTTCCGAATGGGTGACTCTGTGACCAACGAAGACGGTGTGACCGTGGAGCCGACGTCCTTGACGATCTCGGCGCAGAGCCTGGCCGATGCGGGCCTGGAGTCGCAGGTGCGGTCGTGGATCGGTGACGGCCCCAACGAGCCGGTCACCGCCGGCCAGATCGTCGCGGTTGTCGGTGAGGACCGGCTCGCCCAGGCCGCCGAGAGTCTGGGGAGGGAGCCCGCCGACCTGGCCGCCGACCTCGCCGCCCGGCTCCCCGCACTCCTCGACACCGCCGCGCCCGACGGCCCGACCACCTCCGATGCCGGAGGCGGGTTCCCCGGGTTCCAGGTCCGCTGGGCCCCGCTCCCCGTCCAGGACCTCGCCTCGAACCTGGAGATCCAGTCCGGGATCGCGCCTACAAACGAGCTGGCTCTGAACAACGAGGTGGCGATCGACGGCTCGGTGACCCTCACCGTCAGGTACCTCTGAGCGAATGCGGCAGCCCGGCGCAACCGGTGGCGTGGCCGGTCGTTGAAGGTCCTGGGTCGCACGCCGCCCCGAGCACGCCTGCTCGGGGTGGACCCCTGGTCCTGGCATCTGACGTGTCCGACCGCCCGGTGGCCCGTCCACCGCCGGGCCTGGCCGGAGTGGTCGCCGCGAGCGGCGGCGCCGGCGTCAGGTGCCAGGACCGGCCACCAGAGGCTGCTTCCCGGCCCGCGCGGGCGCCCGCGCGCGCCCGCAGAAGGACGGCCACCGGGTCACGGGCGGGCTCCCGCGCATGATCGGTTCTTCGGTGAACCCGCTCCGCCGGCAGGGTGAGATGCCCTTCCCCAGGCTCGTGCAGGTGGTGCTCCGCCCGGTATCACCGGTCCATGATCACCACTTTCCGCCGCGGTGTTGCCGCGGCGTCCCTGGCCTTCGCCGTCCTCACCCCGACCGCCGCGCATGCCGACGAGTACACCCTCACGGAGGCGATCACGTCCCTGCCGATCGCGCAGGAGATCCGTGACGGGTACAAGCGGGAGTTGTACCCGCACTGGAAGGACGACGACAAGAACGGCTGCACCGCCCGCAACGACGTCCTGATCGCCGAGGCCATCGAGGCCCCCACCGTCGGCGCCGGCTGCTCCCTCACCGGCGGGGTGTGGCACTCCTACTACGACGACGTCCTCATCCAGGGCGCTGCCGGGGTCGACATCGACCACATGGTCCCGCTCGCCGAGGTCCACGACAGCGGTGGCTACGGCTGGACGACCGAGCGCCGGCGCCGCTACGCCAACGACCTCGGCTCCGACGTCACCCTCGTCGGTGTCACGGCCCGCTCGAACCGTCAGAAGTCCGACCAGGACCCCTCCACCTGGATGCCGGCCGCGACCGTGCGCTGCCGGTACATCGGCGAGTGGGTGGCCACCAAGCACCGGTGGGGTCTGGCGGTGGACCAGGCCGAACGCGAGGCGCTCCTGTCGTACGCGGCCGGCTGCCCGAACGCCACCCTCGCCTTCGACCGGGCGAACTGACCCCCGCCCCCTTCGTAGCGTCAAATTTGTGGGCCCGGGTCACGGGCGACCCGGGGCCCTTCGATCCGAGAGGACTGTCATGGAGTCTGGGGCGACGACCACCGCGGAGCGGTTGGTCGGTCACCGCCTTCGGTTGGCCGGTCCGCTGTACCGGTGACTGACCGAGTGCGCGCCCGCCGAGGCATGGTGACTGATCGGTCACCGGCCGGGGACGAGTGCGTTTACGTGGTGACCGGTGACCGGTGACCGGTGACCGGTGACCGGTGGGTCCACCAGGCCGGTGTCGGCTGACCGGAGACACCGGTCATCGGTGCCTCCCCCTGGTACCTGCGGTCTGGGATGCCGGTGACTGATCGGTCACCGGTCTTGGCCAGGACCGTTCCACCCGGTGGCTGAAGACCGGTGACCGGTGACCGGCCTGGTGACTGGCCTCGGCCCGCCCCCGAAGAGCCGGTGACTGACTGGCCTTCGGCGCCGGTTGGGAAGTCCGCCGGAGCCGTAATCGGTGATCGACGTCCGCGCGACCGGTGACCGCCAGACGGTGACCGCCGTCCCTTGTGCGGTGATGCGGGAGGCCATCGACTGACGCTTGCCGACCGGTGACTGACCGCGTGCACGGTGGTCTGGGGCGCCGGTGACCGATCGGTTACCGACCCCGGACCTGACCGATTGGCCGGTGACTGGTGACCGATGACTGACCGGTCACCGCCTCGGCCTTCGGTCACCGGTGACCGATGCCGGTGACCGGTGACCGGTGACCGAAGGCCGACCCGGTGACCGGCCCGAGAGCGCCGGTTCAGTGAGTCACCTGGAAGGGGGCAGGACTGGATGGTCGATGTGATGGTGCTCGACGTCGACACCGTACTCACCGCCCCAACTGTCCAGACTCGCCGGGCGACCGCCTCCGCGACTGCCACGGAGCGGTGCCGGCCCCCTTGGCATGCCACAGTCAGGCGGACCAGGTGTCCTCGGGGGACTTCATCGGCCAGGGCGCGGAGCTGAACGGCGGTCCTGGTGATCAACTCCCTGGCGCCGGGGGTGCGCAGGACGTGGGCGTACACCTCCCGATGCAGGCCGTTGAGGTAGCGCATCGCGGGGTCGTGCGCGGGGTTGCGCAAGGCACTCGACAGGTCGAGATGCAGGCCGTCGGTGACGAGCTGGTGGGCGCCGTCGTGGCGGACACCGATCGAGCGGATGACGGCGGTGACGGGGCCCAGCCCGTCAAGGTGTGTGATCTGCATGCTGACCACGATTGCGCGCCGGCCGGTCCGGCGGTAGGCGTTGCCCGTTGCCTCTCTGGCAGCGTGAGGGACCGGTTTCCCGACCGTGGCCCGACGGCGCTTCAGGGGTCATAGCCTGGTCCCAGGTTCAAGAGGTGGGAGACATCATGGATGCGCTGCGGATCGATACGGACGGCTCGGTCGTCGCGCTCTCGTGGCCGGAGGAGTACGCGGAGCGCCGGGAGACGGTGCGTACTGCCGTGGGCGGATCGGCAGACGCGGCGATCTATCACCGCATGGCGCACCTGCATGTACACGGGAACGGGCAGGCGGAGAACCTCCCCATGAACCTGGCGACATGGGTGCTCGCCTCCCACTGGCGGGGGGTTGAGATCCCGTACGGCTTCCACGGGCCGGTCGTGGTGACCGGGCCGCAGTTGGCCGGGCTGGACGAGACCTTGGCGGGGCAGGTGTTGGCGATATGTGCCGCGGTGGCGGATGTGCGTGCGGAGTGGGTGACGCGGTTGCCGGTGGGGGAGTCGCAGGCCCGCGCCGAGCTGCTGGCTGCCGCGCGGCACGCGGTCGCGCCGCCGGCCTGAACCCTCGACTGGCGGCGCCCTGTGACGAGCACGGCTTGCCCCGTGCAAGTCCGGCCTGGGTGGCCGCGCCACCGGCGCGCTGGGCCTGCTCATCGTCACCGGCACCCCGATGGGCGTCCCGGCGATGATCGGCATCGTGGTGACCAACGCGATCGTCCTGATCGACCTGGTCAACCAGTACCGCGCCCAGGGCCTGGGCTTCGTCGAGGCGGTCGTGGAGGGCGGCAGGCACCGCCTGCGGCCCATCCTGATGACGGCCCTCGCGACGATCTTCGCGCTGCTCCCGATGGCGCTCGGCGTCACCGGTGAGGGCGGGTTCATCTCGCAGCCGCTCGCGGTGGTGGTCATCGGCGGCCTGGTCAGCTCCACGCTGCTGACCCTGCTGCTGGTGCCGACCCTCTACGCGATGGTCGAGCTCCGCAAGGAGCGCCGCAGGGCCAGGAGGACGGCCCGCCTCACGGTGGTCCCGACCCGCCCCTCCGAGAAGGAGGCCCCGGCCGAGGTCTGACCCGACCGGCCCGCCGACGAGGCCCCGGACGCCGCACGCGCGGCGTCCGGGGCCTCACGCGTAGCGGTGGTAGCAGCCGCCCCCGTGCCGTCCGGGGACGTCGCGCCGGTACTCGTCGTAGCCGGGCTTCTTCAGCGACGTGATGTCGGCGGAGTCCATGACCAGGCAGAACGCTCGCTCGATCGGTTCGCGGGTGCTCGCGCGCCGGACGGTCAGGGTTGCGTCGTAGCGGCCGGGCGCGTCCTTCCAGCCGTGGGTGCTGAAGCGCATGACGGGCTGCTTCGGTTCCTCCTGGGTGACCATGAAGGGCGCGGGGTCGGACTCGAACTGCCACCAGACGCCGATCGTGTCGTAGTCCTTCGGATCGCGGGTGGCCACCCATCTCACGCTGTCTTCCCAGAAGAACTCCGGCCCAGGGCCCGCGTTCGGGGGCCGCAACCGCAGCTCCATGCCGGTGACCATCTCCACGTCCCCGGTGTCGTACCGCGTGGCGATGGTGGGCTGGACGAAGACGGAAACCTTCTCGCCGTCCCGGTTCAGCCTCAGCGTCAGCGGCATCGTGACCACGGTGCGCGGGTCCTCCTGAGCCTGGGCGAAGTTGTAGCCCGAGAACACCAGCGCCACCAGCGAGGCGATGCTCGCGATCCACGTGTGCCCGGTGCGGAAGTGCTGCTTCCCGAGTTCGGCCATGGTTCCCAGCCTGGGGCGGGCCGCCGTGCGCCGCCCGTCCGCGTGGGCCGCCTGGCGGAGCACGCGCCGTGGCGGGTGCTGCTCTGGCCCCCTCCGTCGGAGTTTTACCGGGTAAAAGTGTGGCTGCGTGTGCAGACGCGTGCGGGGCCCGCCCACGGCAGGCCCCGCACGTTCGTTCTTCGACGGTGGTCGTCAGCTCGTCGCGGCGCGGTGTGCGGCCGGGTAGGGGGCCTGTGACAAGGCGCGGGTGATGGTGTCCTCGGTTGTGTCGTCCAGGGTGATGTCGTAGGTGCGGGCCATCTGCTGCACCCGGGCCACCGTCTTGCGGACCGCAGTCGTGTTGCCGGCGGTCCAATGGATTCGCAGCAAATCCCGGTAGAGGACTTCGGAGGTCTCTTCGACGTCGAGGCCTTGGAGGACGGCGTGGCGGGCGGCGTCAAGGTCGGGGGTGTCGCCGTCGGTGTGCCAGCGGGCCAGGGTGTGGGCGGTGTCTGTGATCCGCGACATCATTTCCTGAATGACGGGATCGGTCCACGGAAGCGTGCGCCCGTCGAACGGCTTCCCGCGCACCAACGCCATCGCGCTTTCCAGGTCCTCGGTGCCAGCCGTCGGGCCGGTGGCCAGCCCCCGGGACGCCAACGCCTTGAACTCCTCCCAGTCGGAGGTCACCGCGGGGTGGAAGACGTATCCGTCACCGGCCTTCGGACGGGGAAGGAGCGCGTGCCCGCCCTCGGTGAGCCCAATCACGTTGCGCAGCTCCGAGAGGCGGGAATGCAGGGTGCGCGTGGACCACGGGTTGATCGGGTCCATGGCCTGGCAGACGGCTTCGGCGCTGCGACCGGGGCGCAGGTGGATCAATGCGGCGAGCGCGGTCGTGCGGGAAGCGTGAGCGGATCGCACGCCGCCCTTGATCCCGAGCGGCCCGAGCATCTCGATCCGCACCTCCACCACGTTCTTGCCGGTCGCGACGGTAGGCGGCTGCGGCCGCGCGGCGGCGCTGGACGTCGATCCGGAGTCCGGTGCCAGCGCCGCAGCGGCCGGCTCGTCGGCGGGCGTGCCCGGTGCCGGGATGGCGGCGGCGGTGGGGGAGGGGGTCGGGGTGGGGAGTCCGGCGAGGAGTGCGGGGAACGGGTTCCCGGGGTCTTGGGCGTCCTCGCTGGTGATGCGGACGGTGAGCGGCTGCCCGCTTGCGGCCGCCTGCTCGTGGCTCTCGGCGAACTCCCACGGACCGGTCGCCGGTTGGGCTTCCTCGGCGGACACCGTCAGGGCGTGGACGTACTGGCGGTACTGCTCGTCGGTGATGCGCTGCAAGGTGACGGGAAGGTCGAGCGGTTCGAGACGGGCGGTCTGCTCGCGGGTGGTGTCGAGGATCTCGGCGTGCGGGAACGCGCGCCGGGCCGCCGCGGTGGCGGGCAGGACCACCGCCGTTTGCAGGGTCCGCGCGGCCGCGAGGGCGTCGGCGAGTTGCGTGACGTGCTCCTCGTCCGGCTCACCCGCGCCGATCATCAGCCAGGGCAGGACCTGTTCACCGCTCTGGTGGGCTTCGAGAAGGAGTTCGCCGAGGTCGGTGGCGACGGCCGGGAGGTGGGGCATGGTGCGGATGCGGCCCTGCGGCAGGAGTCCGGACAGTCGGGCGCCGAGTCCGGTGGTGAGGATCTCGCTGTAGTCGGTCCAGCGGCAGGTGCCGAGTTCCAGGGCGAGGGCGCGGGCGACTTCGAGGACCTCGTCGAAGGTTCCGTCCAGGAGCAGGACACCGCAGGTCGTCAGGTCCGCCAGGAGGAGACCGTCATCGTCCGCGCCGAGCGTGACCAGACCGGGGTAGGGGGCGTGAACGTCGCCCAGTTCCTCGACCGCCGGCAGCCCTGCCGCGGGGTCGAGCGCCCACGTCCGGTCCTCGGGACCCGTGGTGAACGGCGCGACGGGGTCGGCCGGCTCATCCAGCAGGAGCACGATGCCGTCGGCCGTGAGGCGCGCACCGCGCAGCGCCGGCAGGCTGATGCCCTCTTCACCGGCCTGGTGGGCCAGGGCTCGCAAGGCACGGTCGAGGAAGTCGATGCCCTGCGGCTCCGCTGCCGCGTCGAGGACCTGTTCCACCTCGGTGGGAACACTGTCCTGCGCGATCGTCTCCCCCGCGCGGCGTTGCCGCTGTTGCAGGATCCGCCGCACCCCCAACGCGCCGGCGAGAGACGCGGCCAGAAGCGTGCCGATCCCGGCGACCAAAACCCAATTGACGCTGCTACCCGTGAGCTGCGCCCGAGGGGCGGCCGGGGCAGCCGCGGGTGTGGCCGGCGCGGCTTCCTCCGGGGAAGTCGACGCGGCCGGGCTGGGCTTCGCGGCGCTCGCGCTGGAGCTCGCGGTCGGGTCGGCCTGCGGCGCAGCGCTCGCGTGCGGGGCCGTGCTGGTCTTCGGTGTGGGCGAGGCCTTCGCGGCGGCGCTCGGCTTCGGGGTCGTACTGGCCTTCGGCGTCGCGCTCGCCTGCGGCGGGGGAGTGGCCTTCGCGGTCGGCGCGGTGGGGGTGAGGACCGGGGTGTCGGCTGGCGGTGTGGTGGGGCGGGAGACCTCCGGCGCGGGGGTGGGGGCCTCTGGCGCGGGCGTGCTGTCCGTCGCGGGGAGGGTGAGTTTCTGTCCGGGATAGATGAGGTCGGGGTCGGTGAAAGCACCGCCCTCGGGGAGCGGCGCGCCCTGGTTGAGTTCGAAGATCTCCGGGTAGCGGTCGGCGTTGTCGAGCTGCTTGTCCGCGACGGTGGACAGGCTGTCGCCCTCCTGGACGGTGTACTCGGCCGCGCCGACCGGGGCGGTGTGGCTGGTCTGCGCGCGGATCCCGGCGGATGTGGTGGTCGACGCGTCGGAGGGCAGGGTCAGGACCCATCCGGGCTGGATCGGCTGATCTGCACGGAAGGTGCCGCCGTCGGCCATGACACGGCCTTCGTTCGCGGCGGCGATGTCGGTCCATCGCTCGCCGTCGCCCAGGGTGTGTTCGGCGATCGACCACAGGCTCTCGGCCGGCTTCACGTCCCGCACCCTGTACGTCACCGCCGCGCTCCCACCCTCGTCCGCCACTGCACCGGCCGTGCTGGCGGTGGTGGTGGTGCCGGGTGTGGCGGTCGTGCTGACGCTGACGTGTGCGGTGGTGGGGGCGGCTGTCGCAGGCGCGGCGAGAGCCGTTCCGGCGGGCAGGGCCAAGAACACCGCGCCGACCAGGGCGGCGGCGGCCCGCTGTCCGACCAGTCCCCGGATCTGGGGTGCCGCGCGGCCGCGGAGCTGGGCGGGAATCTCCAGCAACACCGCGCACGCGAACAGCACCCATCCCACCCATCCGGCGACGGCTAGGACCAGAAGGAAGACCTGGCCCGAGTCGTCGGTGGAGAACAGATGGGCGAGGGCGTCGAGTCCGGGTGGGCCGACCCTGGTGGTGGCCCACCACAACAGAACGGGCAGACCCACCAACAGTGCGGCAAGGATGGTCAGGCTGAGGATGCCGCGCAGCATCGCGGCCGCGGTCTGCGCCGCGCCGCGTACGGGGGGAGCCGGCTTGCCGGCGGTGGGGGGCTTCGACATGAACCGGTCCTATCTGGCGGGGCTATTCGGGCTGGGTGACGCCCTGGAGGAGTCGCGCGTTTCCGTGGCCGGTGACGCTCATCGATCCGACGCCCACGATCGCGAGGAATCTGGTCGCGTACGTGTCGTGGACGGTGACGGTGAGCTGTGTGCCGTCCGCGGACAGGGCGGTGGTGCCCTGGGTGCCGGCGCGGGCCAAGTAGGCCTGGGCGGCGGCCTGCGCGGCCTGCGGATCGACGCGGACACCTGTACCGGTGACGGCCGATGCGGGGTCGATGGCCTGGCCTGCGGCGCGGGCGGCCTCCATCGCGACGGAATCGGCCCGCTCGGTGGCCCGCAGCTTCCCGCCCCCGTCGATGGCCAGACCGATGATCCCCAGCAAGGCGACGGTGACGATCGCGGTATAGATGGCGATGCCACCCTCGTCACTCCGCAACCGGTGTCGACGTGAGCCCAACTCCGGTTCCGTTCGCGATGCGACTCCCGGTTCGGTGGGAAGTGTCGGTGACGTTGCTCGGAGCATGGTCTATCCCTCTCGGGAGCGGTAGGAGTCGACCACGGACGTGAACCGGCTGGTCAAGGTCTTGGATCCCGGTACCCCGGGAAGCAGAAGGTCCGCCATGGTCACGGTGCACGAGATGGTCACGGTGACGGTGCCGACCTCCCCGATCGGTACGGCGAGACCGGAGGTGTCCACGCTGGCGCTGCTTGATGCGCAGTGCACGCCCTGGTCGTCGAGGGAGCGGGCCGCGGCGGCGCTCGCCTCGGCCTGCGCCCCGCCTTGGGTGCGGGAGATGGAGGCGGCGCGGGCGGCGTCCTCGGCGGCCGCGTCGATCTTCGCGCCGGAGGTGACGATCCGTCCTCCCGCGATGGCCATGCACAGCAACATCAGGAGGAGTGGGGTGACGATCGCTGCCGCGATCGTCTCGCTGCCCCGGTCCTCCCGCCACCGCATCGCCCAAAGGCCGGGCCTGGTTGGGGTGTCGGTCACGGGGTGGTCCACCTCTCGCGCGGGGCTCCCGCCGACTGGGACACGCTCAATCCGGCGATGCCCGGGATCATGGACGGGGCATGGCCGCTGACGGTGACTCGTACCTCGGTGGCGCTGCTGCCCGAGGTGCTCACGGTGGTGCCGGTGAGGCTGTCGCCCGCGATTCGACCGAGCGTCTCGTGGGCCCGTGCCGCGCCCGCGCCTTCGGGGGACTGGTAGACGCGGGCGGCCGCGACACCTTCGCGGGCCGCGGTGAGCGCGATGTTCCGGGCGAAGAACCACATGGCGGCCTGCACCACGGCGACCGTGACCAGGAGAACGATCGGGAAGACGATCGCCATCTGAATGGACGACTCCCCCCGGTCCTTCCCACCCCGGTCCCCGGCCGTGGCCCCCTCGACCTCCGGCGCGAATCCGCACTGCGCGGTGTGCGACACGTCGCCCCCCTTCGTCGTTCCGTCTCCCGTCGGCTTCCTAGATCCCGGAGAGCTTGCCGTTGTACTTGGTGACGACGATGCCGATCGTCCCGGCGATGGCGAGGGCCCCGGCGACGGCGGCCACCCAGATGATGATGGTCGTGATCGAGATGTCGCCCCGGTCCTCGGCGGCGTGCTCCTGAACTTCTTCCCAACGGGACTTGAAAGCCAGCGCGAGACGGATCGCGTACTTGGTCATGAGGGATTCTCCTTCGTGTGAGTCAGGTGTTGATCATGCGGATGACGCCGGGAAACGCGATGAGGAGCATCACGAGGACAGCCATCAGGGCGCCGGGGGCGGTCATCTTCTCCGAGTTGGCGTTCGCGTCGGCGGCCTGCGCGGCCAGCAACTCGGTGCGCAGGTTCTTGGCGCGGGAGCGGAGGGTGGCGTAGACGGACGCGCCGTCGTCGGCGGACTGCCGCATGATCGCGGCGAGGTCGTCGAGGACCGGCAGGTCGAGTTCGGCGGTGAGGCGGGCCAGAGACTCCCAGTGGGGGACCTTGTCGACCCGGGAGCGGGCCAGAGCGCCCCGGATCCGCTGGAACGCCCACCCTTCTCCGACTTCGGCGGCCTGCTCCATCGCCTGCTCGGCGGACACGTTGCCGGCCCGCCGCAGGGCGACGAGGTCGAGGTAGGCGGCCATGGCGTGCGCGAACTCCGCCCGTGCCCGCCGAGCCTTGTCCCGCAACGCCAGATCGGGCGCGAACCACAGGACGACGGCGGCCAGGATCCCGACGATCGCCGGGAGATACAGGGGCAGGCCCAACAGCAGAAGCGGGATCGTGGACAGCGGCGGCAACAACAGGCCACCACCGGCCAAGGCAACCTTGGTCAGAAGGAATCGGGCGGGGGTGGCGCCGGTGAGGGCGAGATCCTTGTACGGGATCCGCACCCCCGGCACATCAGACAGCCGCTCGACAAGCCACTGCCCCCACCGCTCGTCCCGATCGGCCCCCTCGCCCCCCACAGCGGCCTGAGGGACTGCGGGTTGGTTGAGGCGGCGCAGCGCCGGCCCGAGAGCGGGTGCGGGGCGCAGTACCTCGCGGATCAGCAGTGCTCCGCCGGCTCCGATCGCGGCACCGGCCAGGATCGCGGCAACAGGCGTCGTCATGCCGTCACCTCCACAGGGGACTCCTCGGATTCCTCGTCCGCGACGGAGACGGCGGCGACGGCGCTGCGTGGGTCGGCGATCAGGAACCGGGGGACCGGCTTGGTGTCGGCGATCTGCCGCATGAGGGAGAGAACGCCGACGAACGCGGCCGCCAGGATCGCCAACACGATCTGACCGATGCTGGTGCCGTAGGGGGCGGTGTAGGAGGGGACCAGGAAACCGGCGCCGATGATCCCCAGGGTGATGATCGTCATCCACCGCATCGTCGTGCGCGGCTTGGCCCGATCGGCCTCGATCACCCGACGCCGGGCGACCTCCTCGTGCACCGACTCGGCGAGATCGTCCAACGCCTGCGCGAGCCCCGGGCCACGGTCGGCCGCCGACAAGACCAGCGCGGCCACCACCTTGTCGGCCGTGACATCGTTCAAGGCATCGCCGAACAGGCGCAGCGCGTCCGTGGGCCGCCAACCAACCTGAAGCCGGTCCACCAGGTCCCCGACCTCACCCGCGATGTCCTCCGGGCACCCCTTGCGGGACACCTGCAACGCCTCATCCAGACCGCGCCCCAACCTGAGCACGTTGCCCAGACGCTGCGTCCAGTCGCCGAGCGCCTCCAGCTTGCCGATCCGGGTCGTCGCCGACTTCGTGGGCGACAACAGCCAGGGCACCCCGATCACGGCGAGGAGCACCATCGCCCCGGCGACGAACATGCCCGTCACGAGCCAGACCAGGACACCGGCCACAGCCCCGAGGGCGAGCCGTGTGCGGCGGGCCATCTTCTCGTCCCGGGATGCGAGCGTGCGCCCGGCCCGAAGCCGCGCGCTGATTCCCGGGCCCCTGGGGGTGGTGGTGCCCACGATCCCGGCGACGAGACCGACAAGCCCGCCGGCGACGGCCAGGCCGGCCAAGACCCACATCAGAAGGACGGTCACAGCGCGTCCTCCGTGATCAGGAGCGGCAGCGACGTGGGCCAGGTCCCGCCGGGCTCGTTCAGCAAGGTGGCGTCAAAGCCGACGCGGCGCAGGTCGTTGATACAGCGCGGCAGCATGAGCGGGACCGCGCGGGGCTCGTTCCACTCCGGGCGCGGGCCGAAGATCGCGTTCGTCTCCGGGCGGCCGCCCTCACCGATACCGGTCACCTCCAGGACGTGGGAGAGGAACCGGTGTCGGTGTCCGCCGATGCGCGTCTCGTCGATCGAGGACACGAACACGATGAAGTCCAAGCCGTTCGCGGCCTGCCGGTAGGCGAGTTGCTCGCTCATGTTGGCCTGCGCCAACAAGTACAGTTCGGCGATTCGGTCGAAGACCACGGACGGTCGGATGGCGTGGAGGGTGCAGAGGTTTCCGCCGGCGCCGTTGGTCATGGCCTGGAGCATCGCGACGATCTCCGGCCCACGGACCTCACCGACCACGATGCGGGTCAGCGTCATGCGCAGCGCCCGGTACATCAGGTCCATCAGCGTGATCTCGCCGGCCGCGACCCCGCCGACCATCTCCCCGTTTGACTCGCGGGCCTCCATCGGTACGACCTGCCGGTGAAAGCCGTTCTCGTGGGCGAACAGCTCGTACTCGGTCTCCAGCGTCGCGAACCGCTCGTCGGGATCGATCTCCCGCAACAGAGCGCGCAGCAGCGTGGTCTTGCCCGCGGCCTGGCCGCCCACGACCATGATGTTCTTCTCCGCACGGACAGCGGCGCGAAGGAAGGCTTCCAAGGTGGTGTCGAGCATGCCGCGCTCGACCAGTTCGGGCAGGTCGGCGTCACGCATGCTGTGCCGGCGGATCGTGACATAGGTGCCCGGCGTCACCTCGATCATCGCCTGAAGACGGGACCCGTCCGACAGACGCAACGCGAGAAACGGATCGGCCGTGGACAGACTGCGCTCATTCTGACCTGTGGTGCGACGCGCCAGATCCCGCATCAGTTCGCGCAGCTCCTCGTCGGAGTCGGCCACGCGTGGCACCCGCACGCGGCGACCGTCGGTGAAGTCGAGCCACACGTCCGAAGCGCCGTTGATGAAGATGTTCTCGACGAGGGGGTTGTCGAGGTGGGCTTGCAGACGGCCGGCCCGGAACTGGAGATCGAACACGGCCTGCGCCATGATCGCGTCCTCGGCCGCGCTACTCGCGACACCGCGACGAACCGCCTCGGCATCCGACCAGATCGCCACCTGCTCATTGATCAAATGGCGCCCCTGCTGCTCCTGCGCCTCCGCGGAAAGACCCGGGCGCGCCCGCAACAACTCCGTCAGCCGCTCGCCGACCTCCTTCTTGATCAGGCGTACCGCGGCGTAGTCCACCACCAACGGCGCGACCGGCGCCGCCTGCGCGGGCACGAGCGCACCCGCGCCCGGGGTGCGCGAGGCAACGACCCACGGGTTGGCCGATTCGGCGCCCGTCGGCGCGGGTACCGGCTGGTGCACGGGAGCGGGCACCGCCGCGCGGGAACCCGTCAGCCGCGCTTGCAGTGACGTACCGGGGGTGACCTGCGGGTTGCTGTGGACCGGGTTAGCGCGCACCACTGACCACCCTCCCCGACGGAGACTCGGGCGGCGGCGGGGCCAGCCGGGAACGGCGGATCTCCACCAGCTCCCGCACCCGCACCGCGGCCGACCGCGCCGACCGCATCAACTCCCCCACCTCGAAACGACGCGGCTGCTCCGCACCATCCGAGAACACCCGCGCCTCCTTGGGCCGCCACGGCACCACCGCGACCACCGGCACCCCCAGGCTCGTGCGGATCTCCTCCTTGGAGAACGGCCCCTCGTCCACCAGCAGGATCCCGATCTCCGCGGTCCCGCCGAGCTGCTCGCGCAGCGCGTCAAGGCGCACTTGGGCGCTCTGCAACCCTCGCAACGTGTTGCGGGCGACCACCAGGACGACGTCGGCGCGCTGCGCGAGGATCCCGGACGCGCCGAACGCCCCCCGCCGACCGAGATCGACAAGGACGTCGTGCCCGTGCTCCTCGATCCCGGCGAACAACGCCGCCAGCGGCCGCCACACCGGCTCCATCGCCGACGCGTGCGCGGGATCATAGAGACCCGGCAACACCAGCCTGTCCCGGGTCTCCGCGTCGGTGACGTCGACCAACTGACGCCAAAACGCCTCCGTCACCTGCCCCTGACGCGCCGCCACCGCCAGATTCCGCAGACCGTGCGAGTTGTCCAAAGTGCCCTGGAGCGCGCCCGGGAGAATCGCCCCGCCATCAGGGTCGGCCTCGGCCAGCACCACCCGATGCCCCTGCGCCAACGGCCACCCCATCAACAACGCCATCGCGGTCGTGGTGACCCCGGGAGCACCGAGACCACCCGCCAACGCCACAACCGCCATCAGCCCGCCTCCTGCGGCGCGATGATCAACGCCACCGCACCCGTCGCCACCCGCGCCGCCAACGTCGGCCCATCCGCGGCCGGCACCGCCACATCCACCACGACAACCCCCGTCGCCGGCGCCGGCACACCCACCGCCACCACCGTCGCCGCCAACGTCTTCGGCGCGACCGCCGGCTCACCCGCCTTCCCACCACTCGCGCCCGCCGCGGCCTGGGCAGGATCGGGGGTCGACACGATCAACACCTTCTGACTCGGACCCAACCGCGTCGCCGGAAGCTGCGACGGCTTCAACGCCACACCCACAAGCTGCTCACCGGCCTTGACCAGCGACACAGACGTCACCTGACCGGGGGACAGCAGCGAACCGGCCTTCAACGCGACGGCGGCCCGTTGCCCGACCATGCTCGACCGCTTCGTGACCGGGACCGCCTTGACCGCCGGATCCAGAGCGAGGGACGCGGGGGCGAGATCGGCGGCGGTGATCGTCGCCCCCACCGGCACGTCATGCGCCACCACCAGAACACTCGACCGCTCACCCGACGCCGTGAACAGCAATGCGCCTGACAGGCCTCCGGCCGCGATCAACGCGACCGATAGAGCGATCAACCCGGGCCGGCGCCGCCGCTGACGCACCATGCGCGGCGCGGCCGCCGGCTCGACGCCACCCCTGCCGGGGCCGGGGACAGACGGCCGCCCCGGGGCGGCCGTGGTGGTGCTGCTCACGTGCAGTGCCTCCATGCAAAGTAAAGGAAGTGGGGGAATCGGTCGTTACTGGCCGACGACCTGGATCTCTCCGACCGACACCGTGAACGGCGTCGTCCGAACCTCGGTCAACTGACCGCTGCGCCCGCCACCGGTCACGGCCCAATCGATCGTCCACGTGCTCGTCGCGGCACCCTGATACCTGGCACCCGGCCGGCCGGCCGACGTCGACCCGTAGCGGTGACCACAGTCCGGTGACGGCGACATGCCACGCGCCGCGGTGTACGGCGTACCCGGGG
The DNA here is from genome assembly GCF_042889445.1 of Streptomyces sp. NPDC002602. Classification (NCBI taxonomy): domain Bacteria; kingdom Bacillati; phylum Actinomycetota; class Actinomycetes; order Kitasatosporales; family Streptomycetaceae; genus Streptomyces; species Streptomyces sp. NPDC002602. Next base: position 80,097 of record NZ_JBIAQX010000018.1, read on the forward strand.
ACACGCAGGTCACTGTCGTTCCGTCGCCCATGGTCCAGGCCACCGACGACACCTTCGCGGTCGCCGTCACCGTGATCCCACCCGCCGACGCCGACGCGGTATTCGGCCCCCAGGTCGTGGGACTCTGACCGACCCACAACCACATCGGCACCCCGACCGTGTACCGCCCATCAGCCTTAGGGCTGGCAATCGCAGGCCCGTCCAAGAGCATGCTGTCGACTGCCCGCTGCGCGAGGACGGCCGGGTCGACGGCCGGGGCCGGAGCGTCCTTCGACCAGAAAGTCAGACCGATGGTGTCCCCATTCGCGGTTCCCGGCCCGCTGGCGCAGGTGTTGACGTAGATGGCGCCGTCACCCGGTGAGTGCCCTTCCCACAGGGGTGCGCCTGCGGGGGGCTGGGGATCAAGGAGTCGAATATCGCAGAGTGAAGGGTCGAGGCCGCCGCGGTCTTCGGTTCCGCCTCCGCCACCACCGTTTGTCCCTTTATCGTGGTTGCCCGTGCCGGAGTTGCCGTCATTGCCTGGTTGTGACACACAGACAGTGACAAACCTGTTCTTTCCTTCGCAGATTCCTCCGCCGGCCAGGGCTGGTTCGGCGAGCGCGAGCGACGATGCCACGACGATCAGTGGAATCCCGAGGGCTGATGAGCGCCTCAGCACTTTCTGTCTCCGTCCGGAGTCATCTTGACTACCATCCACCTGCCAGCCCACAGCTCGACCTCGGCGACTGCGATGTACCGCAGAGGTTGTTCGGAGGGGTAGGGCTGAACTTTGCCGGTGGCGCGGTCCACGGTTTGCCAAGTCGAGAGATCGAGGCAGTCGGTGACCGTGGCAGTGGGATGTTCGCCAGACATGTTCAATGCTGTTGCCTCAGAACGGTGTCCTGGACTTCCCTTGGTCACGGTCCCTGCTTTGCGCATGCTCGTGATGTCGGTGAGCGCGTCGTTCAGCGCGTCCTTGGCCGCGAAGTACACGAGCTTGGTGTTCTTCTCCGTGCCCGTCTCGTATGCCTTGACCGATTCCGCCCAAAAGCCGTCGTAGGCGGCGAGAACCTTGGCCTTCTCGGCTGTCTGCGGATCGGTGGAGCCGCTGGCCGACGCGGAGGTGCTGGGCGTCGGCGAGGGGGAGGGCGCGGCCTTGTTGTCGTCGCTGTCCTTGGTACAGCCGGCGGTGAGGGTGGCGACGATGGCGGCTGCGGCGGTGGCGGCGAGGAGTCGGCGGTGGCTGTTGGTTCGGGTGTGCTGTCGTGCCTTTGTCACGGGTACCCCCGGGTGGTTACTTCGTCGGGCGGGCGAGTTGGGTGCCTATCCAGGCCGCGGAATCGCTGATGCAACGAGTCTGTACGTGGTTGCGGTGCAATCGTATAGCGCACCCTACGACGTCAACGCGTCAGCATCGATGGGGTTCTTGGGGTGCAGGTGATCGAACGTCACCTTTGCCCGGGGTTGTGGATGGGGCATATGCCGTACAGTCGTTGAGGTGCGGGTTTGTTGCTGGCTGGCGGTGAGAATCGGCTGGAGATGTGATTCCGGTGCCGGTCGGCTTGATTCCTCTGTTCTGGCTGATTCTTTGCTGTTGGTAACGGTGGTGAAGGTGAGTCTAAGCAGGTGTGGTGCTGGATCGAGCATGGCCGGTGGACCTCACCGGTTTACTCACCGGTGACGTCGGATTGGGTCACGATCGGGGCTCGCGCACCGGTGAGGACGTACGGCGCCCTCGGCGGAACGTCGCACTTTCGGGTCGGTCGGTGAGTTGTGGATGGCGTGGCGTTTCTGCGGTGAACCTGGGTGCGCCGTACGGGTGATGGCCGGGGCCGGGGCCTGTCGGCGGGGGTGGTAGCACGGCTACAACTCGGGCACTCGCCGTACTCCCCCTGTCCCTGCCCACCCCCGCGCAAGCGCGGGCCGCAGTCCCCGAGGTCCTGCCGATCGGGGTCGCCGTCTCCGCGCTTCAGGTCGCGGATGAGTCCTGCACGGGCTACACGCGCACCGCCTTCAAGCACTGGACCGCCGGAGACAATCCGAGCGACGGCTGTAACACCCGCGCGGAAGTCCTCATTTCGGAAGCGATCGCCGCCCCCGAGGTCGGGCCGCGCTGCTCGCTGACCGGCGGAGCCTGGAGCTCGTACTACGACGAAACCGCGGTGGACGGCGCCGGCGGCCTGGACATCGACCACATGGTGCCCCTCGCCGAAGCCTGGGACTCGGGCGCCTTCGGCTGGACGGCGGAACGACGCGAGGCCTACGCGAACGACCAGGGGCAGGCGTCCTCCCTCGTCGCGGTGACGGCACGGTCGAACCGACAGAAGGCCGACCAGGACCCGGCGGAGTGGCTGCCCCCGGCGTCCGGTGCGCCGTGTCGGTACGCCTCGGAGTGGACGGCGACCAAACTGCGATGGGGGCTGGCCGTGGACGAACTCGAACAGGACCGCCTCTACGACTTGGCTGCGGCGGTGACACCGTCACCTACACCCCCGCCCCGTAAGCCGGGCGAGACGCGTGTGGTCCGCCCCCAGGATGGCGCGGGCCACGCACCCCTGCGCGCCATGGCTGACCGCGAGCCCAGAGGCTTTCGTCGATGGCGTGTTTCAGTACGTGGGGAAGAGCCCTGTGGTCAGGCGGGTCGCTTTCTGCTGCAACACCTAAGGAGTCCATTCTTGGCCAAATTACCCATGTCAGGTTTTCGTGACGGCTGCGATGTCCATGCTTCTGCCCGGACTGGCAGGTGGATGACCTGCCTGACACAAAGTGGGGGAGGGCCGGTGGCGGTCGAGTCGACGGAGACTGCGTGGCGGATTCAGGCGGCTGTTGCCGATCTGACTGCCAAGGCTGATTCGAAGGCCTCGTTTGCACTGACCATGCAATCCGCGGCCTTGGCTGTCTTAGGGCTGCTTGCGGGTTCCCAACGAGCTGCGGGTGACCTCAACTCCGGCGCATCACGGCTGTTCCTGTGGTGCGGCATCCTACTCATGGTGGGCGGAGCCAGCTGCGCCGCATGGGCCATCTCGCCGAACCTCCGAAAGGAGCGGCGGGGGCCGGAACGTGATGACGATTTCCTATACTTCGGGCATGTTCGGCACCTGGAACCGGCGGAGCTCGAAGAAGTCCTCCGTAACAAAGATCCGCTGCCACCGCTGTCCCGGCAACTGGTGGTGATGAGCGAGATCGCCTGGACCAAGCACCGCCGCGTGCAGTGGTCGCTGACGTTGGCAGTCGCGGGCTGCACGGCCTTCGCTCTCGCGACCGTGGTCGGATGACACACCAGGGAGGCAGGACGCTGATGAATTTCTGCTCCCTGGTATCCGCCGACGTATGGCGCGACCTTGTGGAACGCGGGCGCCGGCGAACGTTCCGGCGTGGATCCGTGCTGCTGCGAGAAGGAGAGTCGCCGGACTCCGTGATCGCATTGGTCGACGGCCTGGTGAAGGTGACCCAGATCAATGAGTGCGGAGACGAACTGACGCTGACGCTGCGCGGACCAGGCGAAGTGCTCGGGGAAATGGGCGCCTTACTCGGGCGACCGCGCTCGGTCACGGTCACCGCAGTCCTGCCGTGTACAGGCTTTGTTCTGTCGGCCCACGCTTTCCGCGGCTACATCGAGCGCCATCACCTGGAGACGGTGGTGTACCAGCTGACCGTAGAGCGACTCAACAGCCACGAACGCCTGCGAGTGGACCTCGCGCACTTGCCGCGCGTGGCGCGCATGGCCCGAATCGTCAGTCACCTCGCAGACGAAATCGGCCGCACGCACGGCGATGACGGCCTGGTCGTCGAGTTGGGCATGGTCCGCACTGAGCTGGCCACCATGGCGGCTATGAGCCGCTCATCAGCACTTGACGCTCTCAGTCAGCTGCAGGCGGCCGGTGTCCTCACCCTGGGCCGGCGGAACCTGGTCATCAACGATGTCGCCCACCTCAGGGCAGCCGCCCGGGACGAGAAGCTGCTTCCGGGCGGTATTGGCTGCCAGAGCGACGTACCGAGCATGTGACTCAGCGCACGCCCGTACCGTCCAGTCCTGGACCGTCTCGACCCTGCTGCTCCATGAAGGTCGAGTTCACCGCGATTTCGCGATGGACACCCGACGAGAGGAGCGGCACATGTTGCCGTCTTGGGAGCCGTTGTGGCCCTACCGGGCCGTACTGGCGGTGGACGCCCGTAACTTCAGTGCGCTGGACAGCAAGGGCATGCAGCAAGTGAACGCCGAAATGCTGCCGTTGCTGTCCGAGGCGCTCAGTGCCAGCAACGTGAGCGCTCAGTGGCAGCTGCGGGTGTTCGGCCAGCATGCCGGAGACAGCTACGTCGCCGGCATGGACCCAGAGGTGTTGCCCGCGCTGGTGGGCTGCTTCCCCGGTGCCCTGAGGCAGGCTCTGGGTCGTCGACGCGCGGACAGCCCCGCCAGTACGCCCTTGCAGCTCAGGGTCAGCATCCACGTCGGCCCGCTGCCGCACACCGGGCTGGGCGTACCGATGGTGCACACTCACCGGCTCCTGGACGACGACGCACTGCGCACCCTGCTGAACCGCGCGAACCCGGAGATCACCAACACCGCGGTGATCATCTCGCAACGCGTCTACGAGGACGTCTTCGAAAGCGGCTGCGTCAACGGCGACGTCATGCCAGACCAGTTCATGAGGCACCTGGTGAAGGTGAAGAAGTTCCAGCAGCCGGCCTATGTCCACATCCCCGGCTTCGATTGGCGGCTCGCGGACCCGGACATCTTCGAACCCCTGGACACCATGGATGCAGCCACCGAGCAGCTGGCCCCTGCGCCCGGCGCGTCCCCCCAGCGGGCTTCCACGGCCCCGGGCGCGGTCAGCTTCAGTCACACGGGCGAGCACGGCATCCAGGCCTACAACCACTTCGGCGCCGGGCGGGGGCAGTGATGGTCGATAAAGAGCAGGGCCAGCGAGAAGGCGCGGTGACCACGTCGCCATCGGCGGAGCCACCGCCGGTGGAGCCCGTCGAGCCGAACTCGCTCGCAGGCTCCCCTCGACCGCCAGAGGGCGGCGAGCCGAACGGCCAGCCGCAGTCCAGCTCCGTGCGCTTCAGTCACTCCGGTGAGCACGGCATCCAGGCCTACAACCTGCACCTGAACGGTGATCAGGCGATCCCCGTCCCCATCACCGAGAGCGATGCAGACTACAAGGCGAGCCAGGATGGCCGGTTCGTCCCGCCGCGCAACACAGACCAGTGGGAGGCCGCTTCCAAACTGCTGGACGAATACGGAGTCATCGTGCTCTGCGCAGCCCAGGGCAACGGCCGGCGCACGGCTGCCATACGCCTGCTAAGCACCGTGAGCAGCCCCCCGCCGGCTCTTTACGACCTCGACCCGGAATGGTCCAAGCCCTCGGTCCGCCCGCTGCCGAAAGAGGCGGGGACTGGATGCATCCTCGATCTCTCAGACCTCGCGGAGCAACCTGGCGAGCGGCTGGGCACCGACCTGGTCAACTACGGGGCGGAGCTGCACAAGAACAACTCCTTCCTCGTCATCCTGGCCACGCCCGCCGACTGGTACGGCCACTGGGCCGAACCAACGCTGCCTTTCACCGTCCGGCTGGAGTCTCCCGACGCGCGCGCCCTCGTCACAGCGGAACTCCGGGCGAACTACCAAGGCGATCGTGTGACCTGGTTGGACACGTCGGAGTTCGCTGGCATCTGGAAGGCCAACCCTTCTGCGCGCGCCGCGTGGCGGCTGGCCGACCGTCTACTCCGGGCGTCCGGCCCGGAGCAGATCCAGGCGATCGTCGATGAGTTCGGCGACTGGCACCGTGAAGTCGAGAAGCTCCTCAGCAGGAATCGGGCGGCGGGGAGCGACGCGCAGCTGCTGTCCACCCGCGTCACCGTCTGGGCCGGCGCCCTGCTGCACGGAGGACAGCGCAGGTCCGTCATCAAGGCAGCCGACGACCTCCTGACCCGACTCGGGCTCGAACGCCACCCTGTCAACGTTCTTGTCGACGCAACCACATCGAGCCGTCTGGACGCCGCGGAGATCACTCGCGACGGAGACCGGGCCTTCCACGACACGCAGAAAGAGGGCCTGCCTGCCGCCATCCTGCGTCACTTATGGGACGAGTTCCCCACCCAGCACGAACTCCTGCGCAAGTGGGCGATCGGCATCGCCGCAGACCGGACCGTCCCGGAAGAGGACGCCAGGCTGATCACCACCGCACTCTGGAAACTGGCGGCGCACCGCCACGACCGGGCCATCCTCGACGGAATGGCGAGCGACCTCAAGGGCCCCCGGAGGGTCCTTGCCGTGGAAGCCCTCACCAAAGCAGCCGGGGACGCCGAGTTCGGCCGCTACGTCAGGGACCGCCTGCGCCAGTGGATGGACGCCAAGAACCCTTCGGACGACAAAGTCGACCTCGTCATCGAGATCTGCGCAGGCACATGGGGAATCCAACAGCCGCCCCTCGCCCTGACGCGGCTGGGCAAAGCCGCAGGCCACAAGACGTTCGGCTCCGCAACCGTCGTCAGTGCCTTCCAGCAACTTGCGCTGCAACGACCAGACGATGTGCGCAAGGCCGTCGACCAATGGCTCACCGACGCCGAAAGCCGGCCCGCCGACGAAACCCTGCGCCGCCAGACTCTCGGATCCTTCCTCGCTCTTGTCTCCAGCGACGAGGGAACAGACCTGATCCTCAACAACACACACGACCCCGAAGCCCGACTGCGGATCATCCACGCATGGCAGAGGCTGCTGTCAACCGACGACGCCGTGGACGCGGTCGTCAGGCAACTGTCGCGATGGCATGAGCGATTTCAAGCGGACCCCGACTGTCAGGAAGCCGTGGTGGACATCCTCGCGGACATCTTCGCCCCACCTAGCCTCCGCCCCGGTCTCGACCGGCTCATGGTGACGGAAGAAGCGGCCATCCGGCCCTTTTGGCGTGAAGTCCTGGTGCTGGCCGCCAACCGCTACCAGGCCTCCAAGAAGGCAACGACCCCTTGACGACCGACGGACCCGGCCCGTGGTGGAACCGCCGGCGCAGTCGGATCCGGGACCAGTGGCCCACACGTCTGCCCGGCATCCGCTTCTGCGCCCGCGGCACCCTCACCTACGAGACACACGCCAACATCGAGGCCGGCGGCACAGCGACCGCCCGAGCGGCCGCACGACTCGCCCTGGACGAACTCGGCCGCGGCATCACCCAGAACCACATGCCCGAACAGCTCACCACCGCACAAGAAAGCCTCACACTCGCCGTGGCGCACTGGCACACCCCTAAGGACGCACCAGGCCTCTGGCTGAGGGCACGTATCACTCTGCTGCTCACCGAGCAAGACGCCAACCGGGCCCAGAAGTATCAAGACGCCGTACGCGACGTGACACTCAAGCTCGCCCAGGAACACGAACACCGAGAGCGGCTCAGACAAACGGTGTTCAACAGCCCGGACGCCACGCGCATCTGGTGGCTCGACCGCCACCAGGACGCCCTGGAATCGCTCGACTGGGACCTCTTCAAGGAGAAGATCCTCCCCCTCGTCGGCGCGGCCGATGACGTCCAGTCCAAGGCCGAACGCATCGCACACACCCTCCTGTACGTGTGGGAGAGACTGGGCAACGACCCAGGACAACAGGCCCGCTTCACCACCACCGTCCGCACCGTCCTAGACCAGATGGGATGGAACGACGCCCTCGCCTGGCCGGCACTGGGCGAGCCGTTTGCGGCTGGTTCAACTGAGAGCGCCCGCATTGATGGCGCAGAGCCGCGCCCCGTCGCCGAGCCGGGCGCGGCCCGATGAAGCTATCCGCCTTGCGCTGGCTGCTCGACCCGGCAACCAGCCTTCTGGCCCTGCGGCTTCGTACGCAAGAAAGCGGCCGTATGTCCTACGACGCGGCCTGGCGGCTGGCCCGGGTGACCCGCCACCCCGACGAACTGGTGTACCGACACCACGGACATCTCGCCGAAGACTGCGGTGACGAAAGGTAGTGAGGGAAGTATGGGAAGCGTCACCCTGGCAGTGCGATCCTCGGTTCCTGGAGGACGACTGCCATGACACTGCAGCTCTACTGAGCACGCGACTCCCGCTGTTGTGATCCTCGGTCGCCCCGAAGGTGGCGGTCGTCCTCCGGGGCGGCCAAGGATCGCAACGGCGGTGTCCCCACCAGTCCGATGGACGACACCGCCGTGGCGGTCGTTTCCAGGGGTGATCGAGGGGACGTTGTACCCGGAGCCCGAGTCGCTGGCTTGAGGGAGACGGCGGACAGCCTATTGAACGTATCCTCCTCTGCCCATTTCGGCCCCCGATCTTCACTCCTGCACCTCACCCGGGGAAGGTGGTGCCGGGATGAGGAATCGGCTCGACTTGTCTGCCAGTACGCCGGCGAAGAAGTCCGCGGTGTCGTTCGGCCGCATTCGGGCCAGCGTGACCAGCGCGGTGATCGCGGTGTCCGCGACTTCTGCTTGGACGTCGTCCCAGGAGTGGGAAGTGCCCTTGCGCGGATTGGTGCCGTGCACGCCGATCACGGCTTGCGCGGCCTCTCCGAACTCTTCCCCGATCTTGAGGGCCTGGAGAGTCCACTGCTGCTCGGTCGGTACCTTCCGTTCGTCATCACGCTGTCTGAAGGTGCGCGCGAGCTCGTCGATGGTCTTCCATACTTCGTCCATGGTTCCTGCCTCGTTTCGGGTGGGGTGCTTCACGTGCGGCGATGGCGGCCGCGCCCCGCGCGCAGCGGTGCCTCGCCGCCATCGCCGGGACCCGCGACGACCTCCCCGGCAACCCCGGCGGCTTCGACACCGCGTCCTTCCAACCGCCGCACACCACTGGTCTCGACCCGTGGCCCGAGGCGACAGCCCACTTCCCCGCCCCGACCGGCGACACATTCGCCCACCACGTCCACGCCGTGGCCCGACGGGTCGCCCGCGTCACCGGACACGAACCGGCCGCGCTGGACCTGTCCGCCCCGGGAAGCCCCGTCCACGCCGTGCAGGTCGTCTGTCCCGGCACCCGCTCACGGATCGGAAGGTCGATGCCCCGATGAACCCCACCCCGGCCCGGGTGGACGTGCCCGGCCCACAGGGCTCCGCGCAATACGACTCCTTCCACGCCGCCCGCGCCCGAACCGACCTGGTCGCCCGCCTGTACGCGCAGGCGATGGGCGAGGACTACCCGGCGGAAGTCGCCGCCTCCAGCTCGTGTGACTGGCCCCTGCTGGGGCTCCTGACCGCGCGCCTGCGCCTGCGCCCGAACGACCTCCTCGTGGACGCCGGATGCGGCGCCGGCGGCATCGGCCTGTGGCTGGCCCGAGCCCTCGCCGTCCGCTTGGACGCCTTCGACCTCTCACCCGTCGCCGTCACGCAGGCCACCGCCCGCCGCGCCCACTTCCTCGGCCCGGCCGCCGACCGCGCCGCCTTCCGCGTCGCGGAGCTGGAACACACCGGCCTCCCCGACGGCCGCGCCCACGCCATCGTGTGCGTGGACGCCCTCGGGCGTGCCGCAGACCGCGGCAACGCACTGCGTGAACTCGGCCGCGCCCTCGCCCCCGGCGGCCGGCTGCTGGTGACCCGGGCCCCTCGGCGCGGCGCCGATCCGGCATGGCATCAAGCGGTCGCCACCGCCGGCTTGAGGCAAGAGCACGTGGACGAGCGCCCCGGCGAACCCGCGATGTGGGAGCGCCTCTACCGGCTGTGGATCGCCCACGCCGATCGCCTTCGCCGTGAGCTGGGCCAGGCCCCGGCCGACAACATGCTCCGCGAGGCCCACCACATGCTCCCCACCCTGCGTGGTAGGCGTGCCGTGCTGCTGACCCTGCGCCGCCTGCCCGGTGACCCGGGGCAAGCGGGTGCGGCCGATACGATGGCCGGGCCCCGCCTCCCCAGTGGCGACAGGCCCGCGCCCGGTGAGAGGACCCCGTAGTGAACCAGCACCACCCCATTCGTGCGGCGGTGTTCTCGGCAGGCTCCTGGGGGACCGCCGTCGGCAAGATCATGGCCGACGCCGGCACGAACGTGACCATGCACGCCCGGCGTGCCGAGATCGCCGACGCCATCAACACGACACACAAGAACCCCGGGTACTTCCCCGACGTCGAGCTGCCCCCCAACCTGACGGCCACCACGGACGCGGCCGCCGCGCTGGACGGCGCCGACTTCCTCGTCCTGTCCATTCCCGCGCAGTCCCTGCGGGAGAGCCTGGCCGCCTGGGCCCCGCACATCGGCCCCGACACGGTGATCGTGTCGCTGATGAAGGGCATCGAGATCGGATCGGGCCTGCGGGCGAGCCAGGTGATCACCGAAGTCACCGGCATCGACGCCGACCGGGTCGCGGTGCTGTCCGGGCCGAACCTGGCCCGCGAGATCATGGACGGCCAGCCCGCCGCGGCCACCATCGCCTGCCCCGACGACATCGCCGCCCACCGCGTCCAACACGCCTGCTACACCCCGTACTTCCGGCCATACACCAGCACGGACGTCATCGGCTGCGAACTGGGCGGCGCCGTGAAGAACGTCATTGCCCTCGCCGTCGGCATCGCCTCCGGCATGGGCATGGGCCACAACGCGCAAGCCATGCTCATCACCCGGGGACTCGCGGAAACCACCCGCCTCGCGACCGCCATGGGCGCCCACCCGGCGACCCTCTCCGGCCTCGCCGGCCTGGGCGACCTCGTGGCCACCTGCTCCTCCCCGCTCTCCCGAAACCGAACCTTCGGCGCCCACCTCGGCCAGGGCCTGAGCATGGAACAGGCCACGGCCGCCACCCGGCAGACCACCGAAGGCGTCAAGAGCGCGGCGGCGATCCTCGCCCTGGCCCACGCCCACGACGTCGAGATGCCCATCACGGACGTCATCTCCGCCCTGCTCAACGAAAAGGTCACCCTCTCCCAGGCCGCGGCCGCGCTGATGCAGCGACCGCCCAAGCCCGAGCGCTGACCCCCGCCGGGGACCCCGAACACCGGGGCCACCGCCCTGCACTCCCGCCCTCCCGACACGGAGGCCACACCCATGCCCCAACCCGTGCTGTCCGCTGCCCAAATCACCGTCGCCTGCGCCCTCGCGGCATGGATGATCACCGGTTTCACCAACCTGCCCGGCCGCTGGATGCGCTGGAAGATGTTCTGCCGCGCCACCTTCACGATCGTGGTGCTCACCGGCACCACCCGCGACGGCCGCACCGATCCGGTGAACGTCTACGACCACCTCTCGCCCGGCTCCTTCATCCTCGGACCGCCCCAGCTTCAGGCGATCCTCGACCATCTCGCCCACAGCGGCCGATACACGCGAATCGACGGCACCGGCCGTGTCCTGTCCGCCCGAGGGGAACAGCCGCTGGAGGTGAGGAACAGCCGTGTGGTTCTTTGACGCCATCGCTTCCGGCTTCCAACACCCGACCGACCCCGGGCGCCTCCAGGCGTTCCGCACCCTCTTCGGAGCCGTCCTCACCGCCCGGTTCGCGCTCTCCGTCGGCCAAGGAGGGTGGAACCGCCTCGTCGCCGGCTCGCTGAGCCGCCACCTCGCAGAACAGCGCTTCGGCCCAGCACGGGCCCGTCTCCTCGCCGGCGTCTACCGGCCCGCACTGATCATGCGCACCATCGCCGCCCTCGCCCTGGCCGCAGGGCTCCTGTCTCGCATTTCGCTGCTGCTGGTCCTGGCCGGCGCCGCCATGGAACTCCTCTACCTCAAGAGCCCGAACGCGGTGCGCTACACCCTGCTGACCGGCGGCGCTCTCTTGGCGGCGGGCAACCTCGGCCACGGTCTGACCATCGAGCACACCCCCAACACAGCCAACACCTGGGCACAGTGCCTGCTCGTATTGATTCGGACATCTACTGGAACAGTGCCTGACAGAAGCTGCGCAGCACCAAATTCCGCAGTGGCCTCTACCTCGCGCAGTGGATCCACACCTACAGCCAGATCCGCGACCGGCTTCCCTACCCGGGTCAGCACGCCGTCCCCGGCCTCGTCCGCCGGCACGCGGGCAACCTCACCGAGGGGGACGTGCGATTGTGGCGCGCGGTCGCGGCCACCGCCATCACAGCGGAAATTCGCCCTGCCGCCCGCACTCCTCATCCCTCAGACGATGCCGTACGCCATCGCGGCCGGCATCGCCATGCACACGGCATTCACCTGCCTCAAACCCCGCCAACTGATTACCTTCTCCGGCCTCACCCTCGCCACGTACCTCGCCTTCGCCGCCTGACAGACGCGGTCGGTAGTGGTCCCGCGGATCACGGCTCGGGAGCGCGCACCCCTCGCCGGCGCCCGGCGGCACGGCGCTGGGCATACGCGAACGACCAGGGGCAGGCGTCTTCTCTTGTCGCGGTGACGGCACGGTCGGATTGGCAGAGAGCGGATCAGGATCCTGCGGAGTGGTTGCCGCCGGCGGCGGGCGCGCTGCGCCGATACGCCTCGGGGTGGACGGCCACCAAGCTGCGGTGGGGCCTGCCCGTTGACGAACTGGAGCAGGGTCGCCTCTACGACCCGGCGGCCGGTTGCGGCGGTGGCACCGTCACCTGCACCCCGACCGAACCCCCGGATGCCTCTGGTGTGATCGGTGGCGTCGCATGCGAGAGGCGGACCAGTCGAGTCTTCCAGCGCCGCCCAGGCAAGGCGGCCGGCGCACGGGGCGCCGGCCAAGTGCCGGCGTCAGCTGGCGAGGGCGAGAGCGTCGGCAAGCGTGTCGATGCCTGGGGTGTCGGTGGGCAGGGTCCGGTACAGGGCCAGGGCTCTCGTGCGGGTCAGGCCGCCGCGGTAGGAGGCAGGGAGTGCGCCGTACGCCTGGGCTGCGATGCGAGCGGCTTCCGCGCGATCGCCGTCATGGGCTCGGCAGGACGCGGTGTCGATGGCGATCAGGGCCCGGGTCATCAGCGAGGGTGCCCGTGACAGGTCGAGTGCCCGCTGTTGGGTCTCGTACGCGCGGTGGGTCTCACGCAGGAGGGTCAGGGCCTGGCTCATATGGACGTGATGCTTCTGCATGGGGTAGCCGAACCAGGTGTCGGCTTGCTGCTGGGGCCGCAGGCGCTCGGCGAGCTCCTCCACGTCAGCGACGGCCCGTAAGGCCTTCTCGCGGTGGCCGCCGATGGCGTAGGCGCGGGAAGCCACGGCGGCGGCGAGCGCGGCGGTGGCGGAGGGCTGATCGCCGGCGAGGAAGCGGGCCTTCTCGGCGAGCTGGGCGGCGGCCTGCGGGGCTCCGTAGTTCAGCGGGACCATCGCCTCACGGCCCAGGACCCAGGCGTGCAGGAGTGTGTCCCCGGACTGCTCGGCGGCCCGTCCGGCGGTGCCGAACCACCGGTGTGCTTCGCGATGCTGGCCGAGGTCGTGCAGCACGATCGCCGCCATTCCGGCCATCTGTCCGGTGACATGGCAAAGGACCGACCGGCCCTTGACGGTCTGCGGCAGAGAGAGCAGGGGCCGCAGCTCGGCGAAGTCGTCGAGGATGTCGGCGAGGACGTCGGCCGGCGCTTGGCCGTGGTAGCCGTAGCCGTACCGCTCAGCCGTGGACTCCCAGAAGCCCAGGTCACTGTGGTCGGCGGCCAAGGCGGCGTCGATGTCGTGGCGGGTGTTCGTTAGTGCGGCGAGCCCGGGACCTGCCAGTCCGGCAGCGAGCGCGCCGCGCAACACATCGCGGCGCTTCATCGGATCATCTCCATTGTCTCGATCTTGTAAGGGAGTTGGTGGTTTCCCTGCCTCCCATGGCCTTTCGGCCAAGCCTAAGTCCCTGCCAGGAATCCGGAGCCCGTCGCAGATCCGTTCAAGCACCGGCAGAGAGGTGACCGTGCCGTCGCCTTTGGCCAGCTGACTCACACGCTCGGCCCGGATTCCGGTGGCCTCGCTGAGCCGGTTGAAGCTGATCCCGGCTTGGGAGTGAGCCAGCCCGAAGACGGCGCCGATGTCGCGCCGGGCGAGCGCGTCACCCACGCGCGGGTCCCGAAGCAGTTGCGGGGGCAGCGCCGCCGGTGACATCGCTTCCACGTACATCCCTTCGCCGGCGGCACCCCCATGGCATGTACCCATCGTGGGGCCCCCGTCCTGGGGTTACCGCTCGAATTCTCTGGTCTTTGAATGGTGCTGCTTCCCCGATCCACGATCCGCTCAATCCGCGTGCGGCGTAAGGCGATTTACAGCGAGCCTGCCGCCATGACCTGAGAGACGGTGCCTCGATGCCCGGTGCAGGAGCAGGACGGACCTCCGATCACGACGAGGCGGCGCACAACACCGCCGGTCGGTACGGCCGAGGATGGCAAGTTTGATCATCAAGGGCACGGCCCGCAGCGAAATGGCCGCGCGGCGGGAGCGGGCGACCCACCGCCGCGAGCGCGGACCGGCGAACGAAGTGACGCCCCTCCCCCGCTTACCGATCGACAGCGGCGTGACCGCCGCTCTCGCCTGGTGGTCACTCGTCGCCGGCGGCCTTGTGCTGCTGGGCGTGATCGGGCACCACGACCTCACCGGCGACCGGGGAACCGACGCAAGCTCCGCCACGGCCCCCGACGCCGACCCCCTCGCCGAGACGGACGTGTAGGTGACCCACCGCGGCAGGTGCTCTGAGCACCTCGTCGGCGCACGTGCCGTGCCTCGCCCCGTCGCACGTCCAGTCAGGAGACCCCGTGCACACCGTGTCCTCCCCGAACAGCGTCCTCGCCAACGCGCTCGGCGCCGTCGAAGACGTCTTGACGCCGCACCTGCACCCCGTACGGCCCCGCCGGGTCGAATTGTCCGTGGGTACCCAGATCAACGGCGTGCCTCACATCGGGACCTCTCTCGTCCAGTCCCTGACCTTCGCCCTGGCCGCCCGCATCCGCGATCGCTTCGATCTGCCGGTCCAGGTCGTTTTCGGCGCCCTGGACAACGCGCCCCACGAGACGCTGACGGACCCCGCCTCGGGCCACGTCTACCAACGGGCCTTGGCGCAGGCGTTCGACCCCGCCGCCGTGCTCAAGCAGGTCGAAGGCCTCTACCGGCCGCTCTTCGACGCCTTGTCGACGCGGACGGCGGTGCCGTACCGGATCGAGACGTACAGCCGGCAGCAGGCGACGGCGGGCTTCCGCGCCACCTGGCTGCGGCTGCTGCCGCGGCTGGAGTCCGCCCGGTGGTGGCTCGCGCCACCGACCGGCACCCCGCACCTGCGGGTGCCCTGCCCCGCCGCGGGCTGCGGCTGGGCGGAGAAGCACGCCGAACGCACCCGCGTCGAGTTCTCCGGCCAGCAGGCCACCGTCGGCGCCGTGTGCGTCCACCACGGTCCGTACGAGAGCGTCATCAGCCCCGACGGGCGCGGATACCTCGACCTGTCCACCCTGTACCGCAACGTCGTCAAGGAACTGACCACGCAACTCATCCCCGACACCCTGTCCGTCATGGTCAAGGGCGCCGACTGGATGTCCGGCACGCAACTCGTCAACGGCGCCCTCCAGGCCGTCGGGCTCACCCTCGGGCAGATCCCAGCCAGGATTTTCGGCCCACAGATCGTCACACTCACCGGTGCGAAACTCTCGAAGTCGCTGATCAGGAACAACCAGGCCGAGTCCTTGGCCGACGAGGACGCGTGGATGCTCGACACCAGGAAGTGGCCGGGATCAGCCGATACGTACGCCGCCCGGCTCCTTGACGCCAATACGGTGCTCCTCTCGCACCCGCGCCACTTCTTCCGGGACTACTCCACCGAGGAGTTCGCGCGGCTCATGGACACCAAGACCAGGAGCTACAGCGCAACATGAGCGATACGACCACCAGGCACGACCTGAACATCTACCAGCGCTATTTCGACCTCGTGGCCTCCGGCGCCAAGACGATCGAAGTCCGTGTCCGCCATGAGCGCCTGGCGGGCATGAAGGCGGGCGACACGATCCGTTTCCGAGTAAAGGACTCCGGCGACACCTGCGACGTCAAGATCATCCGCGTCGCCAGCTACGAGTCATTCGAAGCCCTCCTCGACGGCGAAGGCCCGGAGAAGGTCAACCCAATCACCCCCCGGGACCAGCAACTCACGAACATCCGCAACATCTATGGACCCGAAAAGGAGGCCCTGGGGGCCCTGGCCATCGAAATCGCGCTCCTCACGCCGTCCGCCTGACGATCTCTGCAAAATGACCCCGAGCACGGCCGCCGGCCAGGTGCTCGGGGTCACCTGTCCCGCCGCACGGGCACACTCGCCCCCTGGCACCACGACGGCGACACCCCCGACCTCGACGCCGCCCTGAACGCTCTCGACGGCGAAGAAGATTCTTATCCGTACCTAGTGCTGTGATCAGTCAGGTTCGTCGACGTGGTCAGGCTGTGGCCGGCCCGTCTCCCGAGAGCGGTGGTCAGGGGACCGCTCTCGGGGCGGCGTCAAAGCTCTGTCCAGCCGCGGGGTTCGCGGTCTCCGGTGAGGGGTGTCCAGATCTTGGCGTGCGGGCCTTCGGCTTCGAGGTCTTCGAGGATGGTCGCTCCGAGCGGGACGGAGGTCCCGAGACGGGTGACGAGATCGTGGTCGGCGGCCATGTGCCGCAGGTCGGTGATTCGGTTGTCTAGCGTCGGCCGGGACTTGCCGGTGAGGACGAACAGAACCCGGGGAAACCGCGGATAGAAGCGTTGCCACGCGAGCATCGCCGCGCCTTGGTCGGCGACGGTGCCGCGCCGGGCCGGCTGGGGCGTGTAGTCGTGGAAGCGGGCGTATGAGATCAGTTTGCGGGCCAGTCGCTCACTGCTCATGGTGGCCCGGTCGATCTCCACGAACGCCCGGTACTGGCGGCGGCGCGGCTGGGTGACCGTGTAGTAGAGGACGGCGTCGGCGATCAGCCGGTCCTCGCCGCCGGTGTCGGGGAGGCGGTGGGTTACCTCGGGAACCCAGTCCAGCGGTTCGTACTCGTCTCCCCGCGCACGCGCGTCGGTCAGGAAGGCGAGGTGGGCGCGGACACCGGTGAGGGTGTGCGCGGCGTGCAAGCCGGCGGCGGCGGGGCTTTGGATGACGGTAGCGGAACGCCCGCGCAGCTCCGACCATCCCTGGACCGCCTGGGCTCCGGCGGCGGTGAGGAAGTGGGCGTGGAGGCCGTGGCTGCGGCCGAGAACGGTGTGCGCGATCAGCCCTTCCTCGCGCAGCGGCGCGAGTTCCTTGTGGATCTTCCTGGGTGGGGTGTTGGGGGTGAGCATCTGGTGGATCTGGGTGGTGGTCAGCAGCCGGTGCTGGGCGATCAGGGCGAGGGCCCGGCGGGCGTGGGAGTCCGCGGTGGACGGCTGGGTCATGGCATTGGTGGTCATGCGTACGGGCCTGCCTTGTCGTCGTCATCGGGGGTGGTAGGTGGAGCGGCGCGCCTGGTGAGGAACGTGCGGACCTTGCCCTCCTGGGCGAGGGCGATGGAGGTTCGCTCGGACAGACGGCGGGCGCCGGCGTTCTTGTGCGCGGCTCGGGTGAGCGCGCCGACGTCCTTGGGGCGGGCGAGTTTCCCGAAGACCTCGGCGAGTTCGGGCCCGCGGATGAGCAGGGGGCCGATTCGTTTGCCGTCGACGGTGAACGAGGCGTAATGCCACCACCGGTCCAGGCCTGCGACGTCGCGGGGGGTGATGGTGCCGGGCCACTGGTCGGTGATCTCCGCGGTGGCGTCGATCGAACCGGCCGTGGTGGACAGGCAGGAAGCGTTTTGCATGAGGGCGGAGCGGGTGGTCGGGCTGAGGCGGTGCAGGAGCTGTGTCATCCCGTGGAGCCGGCACCCGAACTTTCTGAGCTGCTCGGTGATCTCCGCCAGGACACTGGAAGAGCCCTGGTCCAGTGAGATCAGCTCGTCGAGGTAGAAGCGGAAGGAGCGGCGCCGCTTCTGGGGGAGGTCACGGCGCGACAGCCCGGCGCGGAGGAAGTCGTGGACGATCAGCGACACCAACAGCCGGTCGGTGGGCCCGGTCCCGGGCGGGCAGATCCACAACACCCGGCTTCGATCCATGGCGCGGCGCATGTCGAAGCCGCTGATCGGGCACCCCAGGAACGCCCTGACGACGGGGGAGGACCCCAACCGTTCCAGCGGGTTCAGGACGACCGACAGACCGTCTTTCGGGATGTCGGGGAAGGTGGTCGTCCACCACTGTCGGGCTTCCGGTTCCAGGGTGGCGAGCACGAGATGACGAAACGTGGGATCGGTGAGCAGGGTACGGATCTGGAAGATGGTGGCCTGCCGGCTCTTGGCGCCGGCCGCGACGGCGGCGACGTTGACACACACCAGGGCCTCCACGGCCTTGGTGAGAAGGGTGAGCGCGCGCGGCGCGCTCACGTCCCCCCACCCCAGGGCGCTCGCGAACGCCTCGACCACCGCGGCGCTTACCTCGTGGGCGGGCTGCCGGCTGCTCATGTCGATCAGGTTCCAGCAGCCGAGCATGTCGCCGCTCTCGCGCACCGTCAGGTCGAAGAGCGCGACGCGGTCCATGATCGCGTCGTGCGCGAGATATCGGGCGACGTCGCCGAAGGAGTCGCCGTGCGGGTCCACGAACGCCAGACCGCGCCCGTTGTGCGCGCTCGCGACGGCCTGGACCTGCGCGCGCATCGTCTTGCCCCAACCGGCCTTGCCGGACTGGACCTCGAACAGGGTGTCGTCCTCATGTGTGGCCAGGAGACGCTCCCGCCCGTCGGGCCCCCGATACCAGCCCTGCGGGATCAAGTCCTTGCCGACCTCGTACGTCGGGATGTCGCCTTCCATCAGCGCCACCCGCGCCGACGCGGTGGTCGGCTTCAGGAAACCCGCCAACTCCTCGATGTGGGCCCACCCGCCCCGCGCCGGCCGCATCAGCGCGGTGGTCCACCGCTGGTCGAAGCGGTCCCGCCACGGCCACCGGTCCGGGCCGATGCGCAGGGGCCCGAGCGACCAACCGAGCGAGGACAGACGCGAGGCACCGGCGTAGACGTCCATGGCCGCGCTGATTCGCGCCATGCGCTGTTGCGCGTGCCCGTCCTTGTCCGAGGCGCAGCGCACCATGATCTGCACGCGCACCAGACCGGGGCTGTGGGCGAGTTTGCCCAAGACTTCGTCACGGTCGAGGCGTCGGGGCTGGGGTGAGATCACCATCTGTCCTCGGGGGGTGCCCCGCCACTCGGCCGGGTCGAGGAGCTTGCCCAGGGCGACGGGAAGACTGTCACCGCCGGTGTTCTGGGTGACCCACCGCGCGTCCCGCCTCGCATCCCGCCGCGCCTTCTCGCGGGCGCGCTGCATGGTCTGGAGGCGGCGGGCGGTCAGGTGCCAGCGGGGGGCGGGGGAGAGGTCCACGCACACCTCCGCCATGTCCCCGAGATCGGCGTTCAGGCCGGCGACGGCGTCGAGGAGTGGTTGCAGCGGGTCGGGATCCATCGGGACCTCGCGCAGGCGGGATCCGGGCTCCCCGTGCAAGGTCAGCACCGCGCGCACCACGTGCTCGCGCCGTTTGTCCGCCACCGGCGCGCACGACTTGACACGGACCCGCTCACCGTACGGTGTCTGCGTCAGCAGGGCGTGCGCGCTCGCCGGGGCCTCGATGCGGTAGGTCAGGGGCCGCACGCCGTCGGCGCGCAACCGCAGGCGCAGCGTCCGGGCCCGCCGCGGCGTCCACCATGGTCCGGAGCCGGCGGCGCGCGCGAGTTGCATGCCCTGGCGCCAGATCTGTTCGGGGCTCGGATCGAAGTGCGGTGCGGGGGTCACCTCGAAGTACGTCCGCCGCGAGAGCGCCTCCGCGGCCAAACGCCGTTGCACGGCCTCCCACCCGATCCACACGACGGCCGCGGCCAACGCGATCCACCACGCGTTCGCCAACACCCAATCGGCGAACGCCGCCAGGGCGCCGAGCAACGCGGCGCCCATCGTGAATACGCCGGCTGCCATCACGTGCGGTTCCATGATTCTCCGTTCCGGGTGTAGAGGACGGTCGCGGTGCGTCCGTCGAGGAAGGTTCCGGCCGGGTCGGCCCCGGCCCACACCAGCCGCACCACCGCCCGCACCGGTGGCGTCGCCGCGACCTGCTGGTGGGTCTGGGGTGTGCCGGTGGGCGCCTGCGGTGTGGGGGTGGTGTCGCGGCGGGCGGTGGCGGCCTGGATCCGGACCCGCGTGTATCCGGCGGTCTCCCCGAGCCACGCCGCACGCCCCAGGGCGAGCAACCGCTGTTCGTCCCGGGCCGGGAGGTCCGGTGTACTGGCCCGGTCGAGGGCGCGTTGAATGATCGGGTCCGCGGCCGGTCCCGAGTCGGGCGGCGGGAGCTCCCCCGGCGCCGACGCGGCGCCGGACTGCGTCGGCCGGGCCGGCCCCGACGGCGCTGAAGCGGCGTCCGCTGCCGGCTGCCCCGGGGCGCCGTGCCCGGTGGGTGACGGGCCCGCCACCGCATCGCGGGCTTCGGGCTGCGAAGCCGGCGAGGCGGGGGCGTTCGCGATGGCCACGGTCCGGGGCCCGGGGGAGCCGGTAGAACGGTCCGCGGCGGGCGCCCGCAACCCCTGGTGAATGAGGAGCGTTCCGGCGGTGGTGAGGATGGCGGCGGCCGCCAGAAGCCGGCCGCCGGTCCAACGGGAGGTGTTCACAGGAGCCTCGTGCCGCCCGCGTAGTCGGGCATGGCGGTCACGGGGTCGATGCGGACGGGTTTCCCGGGGCGGGGCGCGTTGATCATCTTTCCGTCTCCGAGGTAGATGCCCACGTGATGGATGAGAGAGTCGGCTGTGGGGCTGTAGCCGTAGAAGATGAGGTCACCCGGTCGCAGGGCGCTGATGCCGGCCGACGCCGGAATCCGCCGGCCCACGCCGGCTTGGGCGGCGGCGGTGCGAGGGAGGTTGATGCCGGCTTTCGCGAACGCGTACTGGGTGAGGCCGGAGCAGTCGAAGCCGGTCACGGTGCGTCCGTCCTGCCCGCCCGGCGAGCAGCAGATCCCCGTCGTGGCCCCGCTGGGGCCACCTCCGCCCCAGGAGTACGGCTGCCCTTGCTGGGCCAGGGCGGCTTGGATGACGGTGCCGATGTTGCCCGAGGGCAGGGCCGGGACCTTGCCCAGGGAGTCGTAGCGGTCGATGCCGCTCATCACGTCATCCACGTACGCCCACGACAGGTTGTAGGTGTGGATCGCCGCCCGAAGCTGCTCCCGGTCGGTCAGATCGCGGCCTTTCCCACACAGGTAGATGCCGGCGGACAGGGCGGCGTCGTCGGCGTTGTGCGGGTTGACCACCTTGTCGCCGTTGCCGTCCTTCCCGTACGCGCGAAACGTCTCGGGCAGGAACTGGAAGGGGCCGACGGCCCGTTCGTACTGGTCGTCGCCGTCCCACAGCCCGCCGTCGGTGTCGGTGATGGCGGTGGTGTTCCCGCCGGCTCCGGATCCGTCCAGACGGGGGCCGACGATGGGCGGGGTGATGTCCCCGCTCGCGCCGACCGCGTGACCGGCCGCGTGATCGGACTCGATGCGGGCGATCCCCGCCAGAACCTGCCACCGCATCCCCTTGCACCCCGGCACGTGCGCGGTGACCTGCGTGGCGCCGGTGAGGTAGGCGGACAGCATCCGTTCCGGGATCCCGGCCTCGGCCGCGCTCACCGCCGCGGTCACCGGCCCCCCGCTCGACTGGCTCGCCGCCACCGACATGAACACCGTGGCCGTGCACCCCGCGGCCGCCGACAGCAGCACCACACCGAGACATCCGAGTTTCCTCCAGGCCTTCACCGTTCGCCTCCGTCCGTGCGGTCGGCTTCGCGGCGACGCCGTGCGGCGTCGGCCTGTTCCTGGAAGCGGCGGCGCAACCGCTCCGCGTTCGCGGTGCTCGCGTCGTCGGCCCGGGACCCGGGCGCGGGGTAGGGCGTGGATCGTGCGCCGCGCGTGTCGGCCGCGGACGCGTACGGGGCTGCGCCGGAAGGCGGTGGGTTGGGCGGGGTGGTGCGTCGGGGGCGGATCGGTTCGGGACGCGGCGTCACCTCGGACAAGGGCGTGGACGGGATACGGGTGGCGAGATCGGGCCCGGACGTCGGGCGGATCCCCGAAGGCACGGGCATGCTGCCGCCATCGCCCCCGGAGGTGGTCAGGCGGCTGATGCCTGCCCGCGGTCGGGGCGCGGCCTCGGGGGTGGTCGGGGTGGAGGTGTAGATCGCCGCGCTGATCGCGGTGTCGCGGATACTTCGGTGGGCCGCCTGGCCGACCGCGTGAACATCGGCGAACACGGGCCGCCAGGACGCGGCGTCCTGGCGCACGCGGTGGCCGGCGACGTCGAGTTGCTGGAACACGTCGTCGGTGAACTCCGATGTGGCCACGGTCGCGCGATCCAGGGTGCGGGGCAGTCCCAGGGTCACCCCGTATCCGACGCGGGCGGTGCGGGCGGCGATCCGGTAGCCGCGCAGCCGTGAGGCACGGGCGTGGATCCGCGACCCCAACAGCGGCCGGTCGGTGGCCGGGTCGTGCAGGATCTGCCCGCTCTCCTCGTCGACCACCATCTCGCCCCGGGCACCCGCCGCGCCGGGAACAGCGCCCCCCGGACCCTGGCCGGCGACAGAGGACAAGACCGCCCCGGCCGGGTGGCGGGGAACCGGCTTGGGCCCGATCAACGCGGTATGCGCACCCCGAAGCACCATCGCGACGGGTGCGAAGCCGCGCCTGCCCTCGCCGAGGGCGTCGCCGAGCAGCCGGCCGGGCGACATCGGTGTGCCCGCGCCGTCGGCCATCGCGGCAAGGCTGCCGATCGACCCCCGAAGCCCCAACCCCAGCCCGGTTCCGGTGCCGCTTGAGCGGTCGGCGCCGTGCAGGCCGATGGCCGCGCCGATCTCGGAGGTGTCGCCGGTCAGGTGGCTGCCGCCGACCTTCCGGTACCGCATACGGGTGGCGAGGCGTTGGCCGAATCCGGCGGTGGCGGCCAGGATCCGGCGATGCATGATCAGGAACGCGACGGCGATGGCGTCCACCAGCAGGAGTCGTTCGACCATGACGGAGGGGCCGCTGTCGGCGAGGATCGCGTCCACGGCGATACCGAACATCGGCAGGGCCATCGCGGCCACGAAAGAGACCATGGCGGAGACGACGAACACTCCGATCCAGCGCCACAGCAGCATGCGGGAGGGCCCGGGGAGCATCGACCACACCCACGCGATGGGCGCGGCGGCCGCGGCTGCCGCCTCGGCGCCTTGGGCTCCGAGCAACACCACCGCCATCGACAGGACCATCAACGTCACCACGATCACCGCGATGAGCAGCGCGACGACCGCCCACACGCGTTCCCACGTGGCCGTTTGCGCGAACGCGGCACATTCCTTGCCGACCTCGCCGGCCGCTTTCAGGTTGGCGATGTGCTGCTCGAAGGTGACGTTCTGCCGCCGGCCATTGCCGTTCTCGCAGTACGGTCGGGCCTTCTCGTGAAGCTTGGCGCAGGGGTCTTGGTTGGCCAGGCAGTACTTCAGAGCCGATGAGCCCTCGGGCAGGAGCCTGCAATCCTCCGGAACGTCCTTCTTCTCGGGGTTGGGCGGGAAGTCGGTGTTGGTGCGTTCGCAGTTGTCCTTGATCGGCCCGAAGGTGCCTTCGCAGGTGTCGCGGGCTTCCTGCGTGATCTCCCCTTCGCCCGGCTTGGCGCGGGCCTCGTGGCTGCTTTGAACCCATTTCATGTGGGCGGCGTACGCGGCCTTGTCGTTGACGTTCTTCGGATCCAGGACACGGCCGTATTGCAGGAGCATGTAGGGCTTGACGATCAACGCGTCGGTGAGCGCGGCCTGAATCGGGCCGGTCGTCGTCGTGGGGTCGGAGCGCACCCGGTCGCGTTCCTTCAAGCAGCCGGGGTTCGGCTGGCCGGTTCCCGTCGCGCAGGAGTCGGGGCCGCCGAAGTAGGAGGTGGTGGTGATGGACGCGACCTCGACGGCCGCCCGGTGGGACTGGGCGACCGGCCCGTCCTTGCCGAGCAGGTGGTCGGGGCGCACGAAAGCGCTGGCCGCGAACGCGACGATGACCAGCGTCAGCATGATCTCGCCGAGTCCGGTGCCGACCTTCCCCCGCACGAAAAGGATCAATCCGAACGCGAAAGCCCATGCCAGGAACAGGCCTTTGATCCCGAGGGGGGCGACCACGTGGCGGGCGTAGGCGTCGGCGAGTTTCTGCGCGGGATCCGTCAGCAGGGAGGTGATCGGAAACCGGAAGACGAATCCGATCAGCCAGCACGCCAACCCCACCAACAGCCGGACCAGTGTGAACAGGCCTCCCAGCAGCATTCGGAGCAGTCCGTCGACGATGTCGAAGGCCACACCGACACTGGTCGCGGCGACCGCCATTTCGGCGGGAGTGCGTCCCGCGTTCAGTGAGAGGCTCTCCAGGTGGTAGCCGCTGAGCGGGGCGCCTTCGCTGCCGCGGATGTCGAGGGGAGCCAACAGGCCCCCGCCGGAGGTGGCGCCGTCCGCTGCCATCGCGACCGACGTGTTCGTGATCAGAAAGACGACCGTGAGGAGTGCGACGAATCCGGCGGCGCGCAGGGTTCCGCGGTCCAGGCGGTCCGTCCACCGGCGTATCCCGACCGTCGCCCACCACAGCGCGGGCATGGTGTTCACAGGGTCCTCCCGCCGGCAGCAGTGGGTCGGCCCTTGCGGCCGGGGGTGGTGTAGATGGCGTCCTTGATGCGGGGGACGTCGGGGACGACGACCTTGATACGGCCGATCTGCATGCGCGGGTCGCGCAGCAGCATTTCCCCTTCGCGGCCGACCTGGCCGACGGGGGACAGGCCGGTGGTCACCAGTCGGATCAGGTCCTCGTCCTCGCTGTCCAGGCCGAGGAACTTCAAGCCGCGGGCGGCGCGGGCGCTGTCGGTGGTGCGTGAGAGGTAGCGGTAGGCGATCAGGCCGGCGTCCTTGCCGAGTTCCTGTTCGTCGTGGGCGCCCATGAACGCGCCGGCGCCGTGCTTGCGGCCGTCGTGGATGATCTCGTGGATCAGTGCGGCGCCCTCGGCGGACGAGGTCAGCCAGTACACCTCATCAAGGGTGACCAGACAGAATCGGTCGGGCTCGGTGAACGCCGCCTGCCGGGCGATGGCCGCGATCAGATACAACACCGCCCGCCCGATCAGCGCCTCCAACGGCTGCTGACGCAGAATCTCGGCGTTGGCGAAAGCCTCCTTCGGGGGCAGGGTGAGGCCGGCGGTGGTGACCACCACCATGTCGGCGCCCATGTCCCCGTCGAGTGTCACCGGCGGGAGTTCCGGGTCGAAGACCATGCCGGCGAGGGGGTTGCCGCGGACGATCCGCAGCAGGTCGGCCATGGTCGCGGCGGCGTCCGCGCGACTGCTCCCGCCGGTCTTCGCGAGAGCCGCCAGGACGTCGAGAACCTTGCCCATGGAAGGCTCGGGGCCCCCGGACACCTCCTCGACCGCGTGGTGCAGCACGGCGCCGGCGGCCGTCATCGCGCCGACGCCGAGTTGCAGGGTCAGGTATGAGAGGGCGTAGTGCGCGCCGATGGCGCCCCCGAAAACGCGCAGGGGGTCGATGGAGATGTGGGCCTGGGCGGCGTCGATGATCTGGCAGCGCTCGCCCATGGACGAGCGGGCGAAGGTGGCCCATTCCCGGATCGGGGTGCGGTCGATGACGATGGCGTGCCCACCGCGGTCCACCACCGCGGTGGTCACTTCCTTCGCGAGCACACTCTTGCCGCCACCGAGGTCGCCGCATACGGCACTGGACGCGGACGCGTTGACCTGCGGAGCATCGGCCGGATTGATCAGGACTGGCCGGATCGTGCCACTGTCGAGATCGTGCCCGATCATGATTCCCGTCGGATCCCCCACCCGAGACAGCGTCAGGGCACCGGCCGCGGCCCAGTCCTCCGACAGCTGATGCTGGGTGAACTGCCCGAGCTGCGCGGCCCGCGCCGTCCCGGGCAGGGACAGGGCGAACAGGTCTTCTTGCATGCCGTAGGGGCGCACCGCCCGGTAGTCGCCCCCCGACAGGGCCGCCGAAAGCTCCCGGGCCCGAGCGTCACAGGTGTCCGCGTCGCCGGCCCACACGGTGAGCACGGTGACCGACTGGACCTCGACCTCCACCGACGTCCGCGCCATGCGGGCGTCCTCCTCGGCGAGGTCCCCGGCCGCATCCGGCAAGCTGTGCGGCATCCCGGTGGGCTGCGCACCGTACTGGTCGGCCTGATCGAGCAACTCGCGCTTCTTGCGCTGCACCTGCGCACGCGCCTTCTTCGAGGGCACCACCCGCAGGTCCACCGTGACGTCGATCGGGAAAGGCAGGCCCTCCAGTTGGGCCAGGACGTCGGCGGCCTCCACCGACACCGCGGGCGGGAGCTCCGCCAACACCAGATGGGACTGGTAGCCGGTGCCGGCCTCCGACTCGACCTGAAGCCACCGACGGCCCAAAGGCGAGGACGTCGCAGCGGAACGCCACCACAGCTTGCTCGTCTCCTTGTTCTCGGCGCGAACTTCCTGCCCTCCTTCGGCGACGCGGATGTCGCCCAGGTCGGCGTAGGAGGGGGACTGGAGCCGGCCCGCGCGAACGCGGCTGCCGTACAGCGGGCTGTGTTCGGCGTCGGAGAGCAGAGGTTCGTTTTCAAGGCCGCGGTGTATGGCGTGCTGGAGCATCCACACGATCTCGGCCGGGGACGCGGGCCGCAGTCCGATACCGCCCCCCAGTGAGGATTGGATGCGGTCGGCGTCGGCGAACGCGGCCGTCACCTCCGCCTCGGGAACCGGGACGGGCGCGAGGTTCAGATTCGCCGAGAGTTCGGAGTAGAGGGCGGACAGGGACGCGGTCGAGCCGTTCGCGGCGACGGGCACGGCGAGCCACAGGGTGCGTTCGTGCATCTCGCGGTCGGCGAGGAGATCGACGGCGGCCGCGCACGTCTCGGCCCACTCCGGAAGCCGGCGCCAATCCACATCCGCGACCATGCGTTCCGCGATCTCGCCGGGGTCGGTACGGGCCGCGAGGACGAAAAGCCGCGGGTCCATGCCGGGCATCGACCGCACCAGGGACGTGACCCGCCCCAACAGCTCTTGGTGCACGCGAGTGGGCAGATAGCCGCCCGGGAGCGGGGTGACCTTCCATACCGCCCACACCCGGCCCGTGACCGACCACAGCAGATGACCGGCGACGTGCCGAAACGGGGTCTTGATCACGCCGCGCTCCTCTCGGTCTGCTCGGCGTCGGCCAGCAGCCGCGCGAGACCCGAACCGCCGGCCGCACGAGCGGCCGGCGCGACCGGTGAAGCCGGTTTCAGCGCGCCGACCCGCGCCCCCGCCACCCTCGCGGGCGCGGCGGCGCCCGCGAGGGTGGGGGCGCACTGGATGACGAACCGGGGGCGCAGAGCGCTGGACGCCTTTTCACGGGCGACCCGCCCGCCGATCCGGCCGGCGGGGTGACGCATCACGAGGGAGAGCGCGCCGAACCCGGCGGTGAACGGGTTCTGACCGGCGATCTGCGTACCGCGCACCGCCCACACCGCCCCCACCCACAGCCCGATCGGGATGGGGCCGGCCCATGACCACCAGTCGTAGCCCTTGATCAGGGCGAAAGCGCCTCCGCCGATGACGACCAACTGCGCGGGGGTGTAGGGGCCGAACCAGATCGTCCAGTCCCCGAGCTTGCCCAACACCCACGGGTGCCGGCGCGCGCTCGTGTAGTTCCGGGCGACGCCGTGGCGTCCCGACTTGCTCACAGCACGCCGCCGCTCGATCCGCCGGGCGCCGAGACGACCGTCCCGGCGCTCTTGGACGGGTTCTTGATCTCGTCGGTGACCTTCCCCGACAGGGTGTCCTGGGCGGCGTAGATGGCGAGGGCGATCACCATCGCGAGGAGTGCGCCGATGGCGGCTTTCATGGACAGCTTGCGGGCGATGGTGGCCAGGACGATCGCGGCCAGAGCGACTTTGATCCCGTTGTCCGTCCACCCGGCCAGAGTGCCGATGAACGAATCGCCCAGAACCTTGAACTCCCCTGCCAGCATCACGGAGGTGTTCATCGGGCACCGCCCGAAACCGTGGCGGCGGGCGACGCCGAGACCGCGGGCGACGCGGTGGGCGTGCCGGCACCTGTTTCAAGTGCGCTGACCTCCCACCGGCCGGCGCGCGCGGTTACCTCCACCCGATACAGCAGCGGCCACCGCGTACCGGCCCGGTCCTCACCGACCACCCGCACCCGCGCCCGGGCCCGCGCACCGTCGGCCGGGGCCGCGTCACCGGCGGCCTGCTCGGCGTCCGCGGACACGTCCTCGACGTCGACCTTCGTGTACGCGCTCACACCCGGCGGCGTCACCCGGACACCGGGGGAGAGGTAGCGGTCGAGGCCCGCGCTCTGTCCGCCGGCGAGGTAGGCGCGGACGAACTCACCGAGCGTGGTGGCGAGCGGCCCGTCGGCGGCGATGGTGTGCGTGAACCGGGAAGCGGGCGCCCTCGCGGTCTCGGGCGCGGCGACCTCCGCCGGCGATCCCTCGATCGCGAGCGGGCCACCGTTCTCGCCGCCGGTCCCGGACACCGCGAAGTACCGCGCCGCGGGGGCGGGGACGGCCGTCGAGCCGGTTGCGGGCGTGGGTTCGGTTCGGTCGGTGACGGCCGCGACCACCACGGTCCACGTCCCACCCGGGGCGAACGTCGTGCGCAGGGCCACCACACGGGCACCCGCGGGCTTCTCCTTCTGCTCCTCGTTGGTGCGCTTGGGAAGCTCTGCTTCGGGAGCCATGGCGCGCACGGCGGTTCCGGTGGTGTTGTCGGGGTTGGCGGCGTCGGCGCGCAGCCACAGGTCGACGAACATCGCGGCGGCTCCGGCCGGGTCGGCGGCCGGTCGGGCGGTGTCCTGGACGCTGGGGGCGGGTGCGGCCTGGGCGGCGGTGGTGCGGGGCGTCAGGAACGCGACGGCCAGGGCGAGGGGGCCGGCCGCGAGCGCGGTCCACACCCCGATCCGGATCAGGTTCGGGCCGCGAGAGACGGATCCCGCGGCCGGGACGGTCTCCGGTCGCGTGGTCCTCAACGGGGTCGAGGTCGTCCGGCGGATGCGCCGTGACGGGCGAGGTGGGGGAGTGGTCGGGCTGCTCATCGTGTGGCCTCCGGAGAAGTGGGATTCGCTCTGTCTCAGGCAACGGCCTCGACGTCACCGGTTCGCTCACCACGGCAAGCCCTTCGGCGTCACGAGGAGACAACTCCTCGGACTGGTGACTCACCGGTGACTCACCACCGCTCGAGCGAAACTCCCCACCGCAGGTCACAGCCCTGCTAGCGGTCAACTCACCGGCCGCCGAACGGAGCTCCGGCGAAAGTCACCGGCACACTCACCGCCCCGGCGACCGCCACCCATTGCAGTCACCGCCCCAAGTCACCGGCTCCGAACGCCGGCCGGTGAGTCACCGCACGACTCACCAGCCCCGACCCGCGCCCGAATCCCCGCCGTCGTGATACGTACCGATACCGGCCGTGTCGCGGTCGTCCGCCGCTTCGGCCGTATGGAGGCCTCCGCCATGCCGGCGTCACGCACGGCAGCCACAGTGATCTTGGAAAGAGCGGCGACCGCAGGGGAGACAGTCGGGTGACGTTGAGACCGCCGGTACAGTCGATGCTCGCGCAGGCCGCGGAGTCGGTGCCGGGCCCCGGCGTGCTCGGACCGCTGGCCTTCGAGCAGAAGTTATGGACAGGGTTTTGCGGTGTCCGGTGTCCGGCCGGTCATGCTGAGCAAACCCTCCAGTATTGAGACCGTGCACGATCTGGTGTCAGCGGCGGCTGTTACGGTCCGGCCATGACACGCCCCGACCACGTACTTGCTGTCCTGCGCCGGAATCCTGATCTGGTGAGGCTGGCTGCGGGATCCTTCGATTTTGATCTTGACCGGGCCGAGCACGTGGAAGAGGTCCGTCTGGCGAGCGGAGCGCCGCTGAGGGCCGTGGCGGGCGATGACACCGGCGGAACCTATTTCATATGTGCCGACGGGGCTGTGCTGTACGCGAGCTCCGAGGGCGAAGCGGGCCTCATCGGCGCCAGCATGGACGAGGCTCTGGAGATTCTCTTCGGTCTGCCGGGCTGGCACGACTACACCGAACTCGACCTCGCGGCCGATGAAGAGGTGCTGGAGGCGGTGTTCAACCGGACCGAAGACGAGATTCGGGACTCTTACGGCCCTGAGCTGGACGCCGATCGCAGCATGCTGCTGAGCGGGTTGGGTCTGCGCGAGCTCTCCAGGAGGGAGCTGCTGCGCAGGCTCCAGGAATCCCTTCTGCGGACCGAGCCGGAGTTCCTGCTGGTGAACGCGTACGAAGGCTGCGCGTACGCGTTGCTGGACCGTCTTCGGCGCCCGCCGCTCTGGCAGGCGGTTCTCGCTTCCGGCCGGGCCGATCTGGCCCGGATGAGGGCGGACCGCGACTGCTGGGACGCGATTGCGGGCGATCCGGTACGGCGGGCCACCGTCCTGCGCGCAGCCCAGTACGACCGGCAGCCGGCCGACCTGCAGCTTCTGCGCATACTCCTGCGACAGGAAGTCCGCCGCGGCCCCACCGAAGAACTCCGCCTCGCCGCGGTCCTGGTCGCCCTGCACGGTGAGACGCAGGACCACGGTCTGCTGCGGTCTCTGCGGGAGTCCGACCCCGATTTCCACTTCCTGTTCGGCGGTTTCCCCGATTCCGCACGGGCCCTCACCCAGTGGGCGGCCGACTGGGATGAGTCGAACTACGGCCAGGATCCCCATGACGAATACGACCTCACCTGGACGGCGCTGGCCCGCCGCCAAGGGCAGACCGAGCTGGCCCGCGCCGCGCTCATACGCATCCTCGATGACACAGGCCCGCGTGATGGGGCCCTGCTCGGGTCTCTCGCCAACGAGCTCAAAGCCCTGGGGGATCTCGGGCAGGCGATCCGGGCGCGCAGCCTGCACGCGTCCCTGCAGGACGACGCCGACAAGCGCGGCTCGGCCCTGGCCAACCTCGCCTCTTTGCAACGCCGCCACGGCGAGGTCGAGGCAGCCTGGCAGTCCCTTCAACGGGCGGTCACGCTACTTGACGGCCCGCCGCCACCGCCGCCTACCAATCAGCTGGCGCTCGATCTTGATCTACCGAAACCGTCCTGTCAGACCCTCGCTTGGCGCGAGCTCGGCCTGGGGATGAGGGTCACCGAGGAACACTTCCTCATCACACAGGCCGCTGTGCCGCTCGGTCTGCACGAGGTGGCCCAGGCAGCACTCCGGTCGGGGATAACCATGCTCGACGGCCTTGCTCACCCCACCGAGAATCTGCGCCAGGCCGCAGAGGCTGCCCAGACGCTTGCAGCACCCCGGCCCGCCTGAGGATCACCCTCTTCTATGGGTGTCGGCCGGTGGGCAGCGCGATGAGCGTGCCCTGCCGCCTGAGGGCGTCGTTTTCGAGGGCGAGCTGGCGGATGGCTTCCTCGTACAGGGCCAGGGTGCGGCGCAGGTCGGTGTTCTCCCGCCGTAGTCGGCTTATGTTCTCCTCCGTGCGGCCGCTGATCGTTTCGGCTGGGGCCGGTTGTGTGTGGGGGCTGGGACGCGGGGCAGGAAGTGTTCCTCTACCAGGTCGCGGTAGTGGCGGTGGAAGGTCGCGTGCGGGATGCCGAGGTGCCGCTCGACTGCGGTGACGGTCGGGCGGCGTCCTGCCGCTAGGGCCTGTTCGAGGACGGTGTCGATGGCCGCCTTGACGGTTTCGGTATCTGGCAGCGGGCGTTTCACGGGCTGGTCTCCGGGGTGTGGCGGGTGAGGAACGCTTCGGTGGCGGTGGTGTGCTGCTCGGTGAGCCGGTGGCGAAGGTAGGGGGCGAGGCGGTCGCCGTCGGCGAGGGATGCCGTCAGTTCTGCCATGTGCTCGGTGAGGGCGCGGTGGTTATCGGGCGTCAGCGCGGTGTTGCGGCAGGCAAGTGGCTGGCAGTCGGCCATGGCCGGGATGTCGGGCGCGGTGGCGGCGGGGCGGCAGAGGGCGCGGTCGGGGTTGTAGACGCAGGTGAGGAAGCGGCCGGGGTAGAGGTGGGGGTCGTGGCGGGCGATGATGCGGCGCAGGCGGGCTTCGTCGGTGACCACCTTGCCGTCGAAGACGGCGTACTGGGCCAGGGCCGTGAGGCGTGCCTCGGCCTCGGCGCCCGCAGGTCCTGTCAGCCGGGGACGGTCGGGGTCGGCGGCCATGTCGGCGAGTACCTGGCCGCGCGTGAGGGCTTCTTCGGCTTCGACCTCGTCGCGGAAGCCGGATGTGCTGGTGCCGGCGTAGCCCTCGAACATCTGGATGCGCTGGTGGCGGTACTGCAGGGCGCCGGCGATGGTGCCGCCGGGGCGGCGGGCGATAAACCAGGCAAGGGTGCGGCGGAACTGCCGTGTAGTCAGGTGCGGCAGACGGCCCTGCGTGGTGGGGATGCCGTCCGGGCGTGCGTGTCGGGCGCAGTAGGCGTTGATCCAGCCGATGAGGGCGGTGATGCCGGTGTTGGTGGTGTTGCTGTCGAAGACGGCGCCGGGCGTCGGCGACTGGCGGTGGTGGTGGGAGCTGGGCAGGAACGTAAACAGGTAGGGCTGATTGTCGGGCTGAAGGCGCTCGGGGACGGCGATGGCGCGGGCGACCGGGGCGGTGACGATCCAAGCGGCGGGCACACCGTGGGCGTTTTCACCCTTGAAGGCGAGGCTGTGCAGGCGGTGGCGGTAGACGGTCCCGTCCGGGGTGCGCTGGAGGATCAGGCAGCCGCGCTTGAGGTGTTTGATCTCGCTGTCGCGCATACCAGAGAGGTAGGCGATGACGATCCAGCAGGCGATGTGCAGCAGTTTCTCCAGCTTCCCGGTCTCGTAGTACGAGATCCCGTCCGCCCAGGGCCGGCCGTTGAGCAGACCCCGGGCTGGTTGGCTGAGGTAGCAGTCTGTGTCGACGCCGAGCTCGCGGGCGGCTCCTGCGATGACTCGGCGGGCCTGGCCCTTCTTCATCCGGTCCTCGGGGTAGCCGAGCAGCCGCGCGAGGAACGCCGTACTCGGCACGGGGTCCTTGCTGCCGGTGCCCAACCGTGGCGGGGCTGCCGGTAGCGGCTGTCCCCGGCGCCGGTAGTCGGCCAGCAGCCCGTCGAGCGCGGTGAGCGGGTCCGGGCCTGCGGGGGACCGGGCGTCGATCCGGTCGCGTTCGTCGCGGGCTTGGAGGACATCGTCGGAAAAGTCCTCGACCCAGCGCATGGCCCAGATCAGCAATGGTCCCAGGACCGGTTCGGAGATCCGGTCGGTGCGGTTTTCTGCCGCATGGCTGGAGTGGGCGCGGGCCAAGGCCTGCCACACGGGGCGGCGGACTGGATCCTCGGTCAGGTGGTGGGGAAGGCGGGTGCGGTAGGCCCACAGCATCCGGACCGCGCGGCGGTAGCGCCGGGTGGAGCTCGGGCACAGCCGCAGTCCCACGACGTGGTGGTGGTAGGCGTCCAGGTCGTCTCCGTTGAGCTCGGCGAGGGGGCGGCCTGGGGCGTGGACCCACAGCAGGAAGGCGTGAAGGCAAGAGAAGTAGGTGCGGATGCTGTCGATGCTGAGGGGTGGCTCGCCGGCCGGTAGATCTTCGGTGAGCAGGGCGTGGCACAGGTGCTTGGCGGTGGCTGCCAACGGCTGCGGGAGGCTGGTGAAGTTCAGGGTCATCGGCTTGCGGTCGGCTCGCAGCCAGGCCGGGTCCAGGACCCAGATGTCGTCGGCGAAGCGGGACGTCTGCTCCAGCCGGGCTTCCGGGCGCAGCGGCCGCCCGGTCAGGACCAGGGCGTCACCGGGCACAGGTCCGGCTTCGGGGACCGGCTCAGTGGCGGGGTGGGTCATGGCTGTTCCTTCGGGCCGTCGATCAGGCTCAGGGGCAGCACCGGCCGCACCGCGGCCGCGGTGGCGCGCTGGGCTGGGCTGAAGCGGGGCAGGATGTCGCGGGTCAGGACCTGCCAGGTGGCACCATGCCGTCGGCCCACTCTGCGGCGTCACGGTGCTGGAGGTCGTCCTGGAGGGTGTCGGCGAGCGCGAGCAGGGCCGGCAGGTGGCGCTCCAGCACGAGGGCGTTCGGGCAGGTGAAGCACGTGGTGCGAGAGGTGGCGGAGGAAACAGGCGTGCGGGTGGTGGTGGAGCGCCTGGCGGCGGTGACGGCTTCCCCGCCGGTGCGACACGGTAACGGTGACCGGGCGCAGTACCTGGAGCTCGTCTTCGCCTGCCGCCCGACGCATCCGGACCAGTCGCCTCGGGTCTGCGACGACGAGTCGGTAGAGGTCGCCTGGTTCCCGTTGAACGCCCTGCCGCCGATGAGCGAGCGAATGCGGGAAATCATCGCGCTCGTCGAGAAAGACGAGCCCCAGGCCTGGTTCGCGCCCGCACCGTGAGGTCGTAGCCGCTCCGCCCGCCCTGACCTGCCTCGTCCGAGAAACGGGGGTATTCACCCCTTTGGTGAAGGCCTGCACTGCTACGTGCTCGAAGCCCCGCTGATCATCGTCACGGTTGGCTGTTCGAGGATGGGCAGGCAGGGGCTGCCCGAGGACGACCGGATCGCCCTCCCTTGGCCGGAGCTTTCACAAGTGCAGGTCCGCCTATGAGGGGGTCAGAGCGGTTGCAGCACGGCTTGGATGCGTGCGCGGCTGTCTGCGGTGGCCGACGTGCCAGGGGCGGCCGCGAGTTCGGCGTCCAGCTCCCGCAGGCGGTCGCCGACGCGGGTGGAGGTGATGGTGCCCACCAGGGTCAGTGCTGTGTCGGTGGTGGCCGCGGCGGCCTCGGGTTGACCGGCGCGGACGTGAGCTCGGGCCAGGGCGATCTGGTCGAAGGCTCGGCTGCGCACCCGGTCGGTGGGCCGGTCGGCGGTGCCCTGTTCGATCAGGGTGATGGCGTGGCCGACTCGGTCGGGGGCGTGCTTGGCGGCCTCGTACTCGCAGACGCCGGCTGTGACGCGGAATTCGGCGTGGTCGAACCAGGCGGCCCAACCGGGAGTTGTTGCGGGGTCGTCGTTGGCGAGGGCCTGTTCGGCGGCGCCGGTGGCTCGGGTCATCTCGTCAAGGTGGCCGAGAACCGCGTGCGAGCGCGCTTCGAGTGAGCACAACAGGGCTCGCAGCCGACCCGGGCGAAGCCTGCGGGTGCCGTACTGGGCGGCCTGGACGAGTTCGAGAGCGTCTTCCGTGCGCCCGAGGTGGTTGGCCTGTCGGGCGAGGCAGTTCATCAGGTGCCCGCCGATCCCTGCGCCGTCGCGGCCGGCCTGTTTGGCGGCCTGGAGCCCAAGAAGAAGGTAGTGCTGGGCGTCGGCGTGGGCACCGGCGTCGTGGGTCATCCAGCCGGCGACGGAAGCGAGCTCGGCGACGGCGACGAACAGGGCGCGGCCGGTCTCCTCGGTGTAGGTGCCGGTGCGGGCCAGGTGGGTGACGTGCTGGAGCTGGCCGACGACCGCGAGACGGGAAAGGCCGCCTCCGTGCTCGTTGTCCAAGTCGCGGAACGCGTCGGTGGTCGCCTCGATTCGTGCCACATCCGAGAGCCCGAGGCGGGCTCCGGGGCGTTCGGGGGCGTGCAGGGGTTCGAGGTCGTGCAGGTGCAGCCACGGCTGGACAGCGTGGACAAGGGCAGCGCCGGACATGAGGCGCGCTCGGGACGGGCTGTGATCGTCGGTCACGGCATCGCTCCGGGTGGTGTCGAGTATGGCGGCCACGACCGCGCGCGCGGACCACGCGTCTGCCATCCGGTGCGGTTCGACGTCGGTCAGGCCCAGGTCGGCCGGGGTGAGCGTGCGGCCGTGGCACAGGCGACTCATTGCCTCGGCGAGGAACGAGGGGACCGGGTGGCGGGGCCGCTCGCCCTTGTTGATCCAACGGGAGACGCGCGAGCTGTCGGTCTGGATGTCCTGGCGGCC
Organism: Streptomyces sp. NPDC002602; assembly: GCF_042889445.1. Taxonomy (NCBI): domain Bacteria; kingdom Bacillati; phylum Actinomycetota; class Actinomycetes; order Kitasatosporales; family Streptomycetaceae; genus Streptomyces; species Streptomyces sp. NPDC002602. The sequence continues at coordinate 115,728 of NZ_JBIAQX010000018.1, forward strand.
GTGTCGGGCGGCGACGAGCCCTACTTCCGTCGCGATCCGGCTGTAGCTGGCGCCCGAGGCGCGCACCCAGTGCGCGAGGGCTTCGTTGGTCCTGGACTGCGTCACCGTGTCCACCTGGTCCGAGTGAGGGATTACTGCGGGCATGGCAAAAGGGTGCGCGTTCAGGCTACGCCGGAAGCGTCGAACTCTGCGCTGTTCAAACGTAGTTCGCAGTGAATCGCAGCGTTGTCGCCGCGCCGCTGCGCTGAGGAAACGCAGGCAAGCGCAACCGCTTCGCCGTGGAAACGCAGCGCGTTCAAGGGGTCAACTGGTCTCAGCCCGGCAGCACCAAGCCGGGCGCAGAACGGAGGGGCGCCCTTCCGACCCGTTTCGAGGCCGACAGCCAGCATGTCGCACCGGTCTTGGACGACCTGTTTCGACAGCCCTACTCGAAGGAGTTCCGTCATGGAGAACACCGAGATCCAGTCCCCCGAGATCCTCGCAGTCTCCGAGGTCTTCACCACCCCCGAGGTCGCCGACCTCGGCCCGGTCACCGAGGTCACCCTCGGCAGCGGTGGCTTCAACAACGCCGACAGCACCATGTACTACCAGGGCTGACCTGACGCCCGGCGCCGTACGGCGCCACCTTGGGTGAACGCGCGCCCGGGACAGCCGGCCCTCACGGGCCGGCCCGTTCCGGGCGCGCGTCGCCTTTCCCGGAACATCCCATCAACAGGGGGAGTCCCCGATATGAGGCACGTCGCAGGCACGGTCACCCACGCGCCCCCGCTCACCGCCGGTCCGCGCCCGCGGGGCGGGACCGAGATCCACGACGACGGCACCCTGCGCGTGTGGGCCGTCGACCACAACCCCCAGGTGCGGCGCGCCGTGTCCCGGGACGGCACCGCGGAAGTCTTCCTCGTCGGCGCCTGCCTGGCCTCGTCGTCGGAGGCCAGGGGCGCCGCAGACTCGGCCGCGCGCGGCTACTGGCACGCCGCCGGTCGGCTGCCTGGTTCCTACCTGGGGATCGTCAGGGTCGGCCGCACCGTGCGGATCTCGGGCGACCGCGCCGCCACGGTGCAGGTGTACTGGACCGCCACCGAATCCACGGTGACCTGGTCGACGTCCGCCTCCGCCATGGCCGCTCTCACCGGGGCCGCCCCGGACCCTGTGCGGCTGCTGGCAGAGATCACCACCTGGGGTGTGGAACCCTGTGTGAACGGCTGGTTCCAGGGCATCCACCGGGTCCCGCCGGGAAGCGCGTTGACCGTCGCCCCCGACCTTCCCCCCGCGCTCCAACGGCTCCCCGCCCCGGCCCGCCTCTCGTTCGCTGATGCCGCCGAGGCCCTCCGGTACGAACTGCCTCTCGCGGTGGGCCGCCGCACCCTGACCGGCCGGCCGCTGTCGAGCGACCTGTCCGGCGGCGTCGACTCCACCTCGATCGCCTGCCTCGCCGCCGCCCACACCGACCTCACCGCCATCACCTACGTGGATGCGGCGATGGCCGACCAGGACGACACCCGGTACGCCGCTGAGGTCGCCGCCACCTACCCGGCCATCAGCCGACACCTGGTCGACGGGCGACGTACCGGAAGCCGGCACTTCGACCAACTCACCGCCCCCACCGGTGTCCCCGTCACCGACACCCCCGCCCTCAGCGTCGCCATGCTCGGCATCCTTGAGGCCCAACTCGCCCCCGCCCTCGCCGCCCACAGCACCGGGCATCTCAACGGCTGGGGTGGCGACAACGTCCTCGACGCGTTTCCCTTCCCGGCCGACCGCTACCGATCCGGCGCCCGCGCTGCGGCGCTTCGCGACGCCCACAAGCTCGCTCGGGACCGCCGGAGCTCCGCCCACCCCGTCCTGCGCACCGTCGCGGCCGCCGGACGCCGCACCCACCCCAAGGCGCTGGCCGACCTTGCCGACACCGTCCTCGCAGCCCCCGCCCCGCCAGGGCTCCCCGACGCCGCCGACGTGGCCCGTTGGTGCGGGCGGCTGTCCACCGACCGGTGGCTCACCCCGGCCGGCCGCGCCGCACTGGCCGGCTTCATCGGCGCTCGCGCGCAGAGCGCCGACCCCACCATCGGGCCCGGGGCCTTGCGTGAACGCCTTGCCCTGGAAGCAACGGGCAGTGAGCACGCCAACCTCGACACCGTCACCCGCACCCTGTGGGGCCTGCCGATGCACGCCCCCTTCCTCGACACCCGAATCGTTGACATCTGCCATGCCGTCCCCGCCTGGGAGCGCCGCCGTCCGGGCGACTTCAAACCCCTGGCGCGCGCCGCCCTCACCGGCCTGGTCCACGCCCCGGTCCTCTCCCGCCGTACGAAGACCCCGTTCACCGGCATCTACGACGGCCTTCGCGTCAACGCCCCCGCCCTGCGTGGACTGCTCACCGGATCGACGCTGGCCGAATCAGGTCTCATCGACACGAGCGCCGTCCTGTCCTCCCTGGACCGGACGATCCACGGCTCCCCGGCCGACCTGGTGAGCCTGCACACCCTGGTCGCCATCGAGGTGTGGCTGATGAACCGCCCATCCTTCGACGACTGGTGGGCGCCGACCCCGACCCGGGAGACAAACCGATGACCGCGCCCCGCCTTCACGCCGCCCGCGGTCCCGCCGGCGCGGCCGTCCTCGACCTGGCGACCGGCCGATGGCACGTCCTCGACCCCATCGCCGCCACCCTCCTCGACCTGCCGGCGGACCCGCTGGAACGGGCCGCCGCGATCGAGAAGGCAACCGCCCGCTGGGCCGCGACCGGCGCCGACCCCGACCGGGTCCGGGCCGATCTGACCCGCGTCGCCGCCGACCTCGACCACCTCCGCGCCGGACGCCCCGTCGACCACATGCCGCCCGACCCGCCCCCGACGGTCCGCTTCACCCCAACCGGCCGCCCCTCCTTGCGAGGCCGGGCCGCCGCCGTCATCGGCCTGGCCACCGCCCTGCTGCTCCTGCGGTTCCTGCCGATCCGGCACGTCGTCGCCGTCGCCCGCGCTGCGACCCGCCTGCCCGGTCGCCCCGCCCGTGTGCGGGACGCCGAAGCCGTCCTCGCCGCTGTCCGAGCAGCGGGGACATGGTGGCCCGGCCGCGTCGCCTGCCTGGAAGAGTCCCTCGCCGTCCACTTGGCCGCCGCGCTCACCGGCCACTCGGTCCGGTGGGTCCTGGGGGCCCGGTTCAAGCCGCACGGCGCCCACGCCTGGATCGTCGCCGACGGACACGTGATCGGGCAGGACGAGAACGACCGCGTCTGGCCCTACCTGTCCGTCCTCACCACCGAGCGATTCGAACAGGTGGTGGAGTAGGGGTAGTGGCGTAACCACCCGTATGGGTGAAGCGTTGCGGGAGATGTGACAGACACACAACCCCGCCCCCTGACCACGCCGCATCCCCGCACGCCCCTCGGGGAGCGGTTCGGGAACCGCTTCCGCCGCCGCCGCCGGCGGCCGGCGCCCGAACCCCTCCCCGCGTGGACGCTCGGCAGCGAACGCCACGAGGACCGCAGCGACGGCCTGCTCACGATGATCCGCACCCTGCCCCGCCTGATGCGGATCACCCTGTCCCTGGCCTGGCGGGCCGACCGCACCGCCCTGCTGCGCCTGGTCACACTCCAACTCGCCGTCGGCGCACTCACCGCCGTGGCCCTGTACCTGACCCGGATCGCACTCGCCGCGCTGTTCGCCGCAGGCGCCCCGCTGGAACGCCTCGACCGCGCCGAACTCGCCCTGCTGGCCACGGCGGCCGTCGCGGCGGCCCGCTCCCTGGCCTCCGCCGCGACCGTCGCGACGACCGCCCGTCTGGGCCCCCGCGTCGACGGCCACGCCGAAATCGCCTATCTCGACGCCGCCACCCGCGTCCCCCTTGCCGCCTACGACAACACCGCCTGGTGCGACCACGGCGAGGCCGCCAACCGCGCCGCCAAGGACGCCCACACCATCGTCGAATCCCTCGTCACCCTCATCGGCGCCGCGCTCGGCATCGCCGCCGCCGCCGGCATCCTGACCACCCTCGACCCGCTGCTGCTGCCCCTGCTGCTCCTCGCGGTCCTGCCCCGGGCCTGGGCCGCAGCGCACGCCGCCCGGGCCGCCCACCGCGCCGACCGGCACGCCGTCGGCGACCGCCGGACCCGACACATCCTCATGTACCTTGCCGCCGGGCGCAGCACCGCCCTCGACGTCCGAGCCGGCACCATGCGGCTTTGGCTTCTGGACCAGTACCGGACCGTCAGCCGCCGCCTGGAGAACCACACCGCCCGCATCGGCGCCGACACCGCCCGCCGACAGCTCGCAGGCGACACCCTCGCCGGTGTTGCCACCCTCCTCGTCTACGGCGCGCTGCTGTGGCTGGCCGTCCACGGCCGGATTCCCACCGCGGACGCCGCGACCGCGCTCATCGCCGTCCAGACCAGCCGGGCACTGCTGACCGGCATGGCCACCGGCCTGACCACCACCTACCGTATGGGCCTCTACCTGGAGGACTGGGCAGGCTTCCTCACCGACGCCAAGGCCCGCATTACCCTCCCGGCCGCCCCCGTTGCGGTTCCCGCGAACCCCGCGGTCATCCGCGCCGACCGCGTCACCTTCACGTACGAGGGCGCGTCCGCCCCCGTCCTCACCGACATCTCCCTGACCGTCCGACGGGGGGAGATCCTCGCCATCGTCGGCCACAACGGCGCCGGCAAGTCCACACTGGCCAAGCTCCTGGCCGGTCTCTATACCCCTACCGGCGGCGCCGTCACCTGGGACACCACCGACCTCACCACCGTCGACCCCGACGAACTCTTCTCCCGCCTCGCGATGCTGCCCCAGGACATCGCCCGCTGGCAGGCCACCATCCGAGAGAACATCACCCTCGGCCAAGGAGACCAGAGCGACCACCATGTTCTGGCCGCCGCCCGTGCCGGGGGCGCCACCGAGGTCATCAACTCACTGCCCGACGGACTCGACACCCACATCCGTCCCTCACAGTCCGGCGGCAGGGACCTCTCCGGCGGCCAATGGCAGCGGATCGCAGCGGCCCGCGCCTACGCCCGCAAGAACGCACCCCTGCTGATCTGCGACGAACCCACCAGCGCCCTCGACCCCCGAGCCGAACAAGCCGCATACGACCGCATCCGCGAACTCGCCACCGACCGCACCGTCATCCTCATCACCCACCGCCTCGGCTCCACCCAGCACGCCGACCGCATCATCGTCCTCGACCACGGCCGCATCCTCGAAGAAGGCACCCACAAAAGCCTCTTGCACGCGGACGGGGAGTACGCCGCGATGTGGACCACGCAGGCCCGCGCCTACACCACGGCCCCCGTCCCGTAGCCCACAGTGCCCGCCACCCCGCCACCGGGGGCCAATGAGATTGGCCGGGCACGGCGGCCAAGCGCCGGGCCCTGCGGGGCCGCGTCAGGCGGATGCCGATGCGGCGTCCTGGCGGCGGGGGCCGGCAAGCCCCAGTTGGTAGGCGCGGGTCACGGCGTGGGCGTCAGTCTCGCCGCCGAGGGCGGTGACGAGGCCACGCAGGTCACGCCGTACCCCGTTGATGTGACGGTACGTCTTCCGGGACATCTGCACCGTGGAGTACCCCGCGATCAGCAGCGGAAGCAGCTCCCGCTCTCCGTCCGTCAGCGTCACCTGGGCGCCGTCGGACGGAGGGATCTCCAGAACCTCGGCGTCGTGGGCCGCGGCGACCAGGGCGGAATGCACCGCCGAGGAGCCAACCTTGCGTGCGGCGTCGTTGCGGTAGCTCTTGGCGGTGATCTGGGTGATGCCGAGCTTCTCGGCCACCGACTTGAGCGTGCCGCCCTCAGCCAGTTCCCGAACGACCTGCCCCTCTCGGGGAGTGAGACGAACGGAGATCACGGCGTCACCAGCCCACGGTTCTCGGCGGGGCGGACAAACGCGTCGATGGCTGCCTTGTTGTATCCGTAGAACTCGCCACGCAGCCGGTCGTCGTTCGAGTCGGGCGGCGCGTCTCCCCACTGAATGCCGTGGCAGGTGTCAAGGCACGGGGACCAGCGCAGACGTACGTCAGGGAAACCGTAGCGGCCGGCCAGAAGGTTCCGGACGGCTAAGCCGATGAGCAGATCGGAGGTGGCGAAGTAGCCTCCGCGCCGTGGGCCGCCGACCGCGACGGCGAGCAGCGGTGCGCGGAACACACGAATCGCCACACTTTCGGCGAGCACGGACGGGTCCGCGAGCAACGCCCGGAAGTGATCGAAGTCGTAAGCTTCTTGGGCCGGAGCCAGCGTGACGGTCATCGGGGGTACGAGAAGGTTCGTCACGCCACGGCCGCCGTCAGGGGCCGATGGGGGGCGATGATCTGCCCGTCCGGGAGCAGTTCCCCGGTGTCCTCGAAGAGCAGGACGCCGTTACAGAGCAGGCTCCAGCCCTGTTCCGGCCGGAAAGCCAAAGGTAGTGCGGCTTCCCGATCGGAGGCTTCCGCAGTCGGGCAGTGTGGGTGGTGCTGGCACATGATATTTCCTCTGCTTGGGGCGGCCCTCCGCCGGTGGCCCAGGGGGGAGGGGGCTTCCGCCGGAGGGCAGTTGGAGCCCGCGCCTGGCCGCCTACGAGACCCGCCGGCGGGGAGGCGCGGGGGTTTCAGGGGGAGGGAGTCGAGGGCTCCGAGAAGGGCGCCAAGAGGTCAAGCAGACCCAGAGCGGTCAGAGCCATACGCCGCAGGTGGACCCGGATGCCGATGAAGTCCCCGGGTACCTCCACGTCGAGGAGGGCGCGGGCTCTTGCGACGAGCACGGTGAAGCCCTCGTCCTCGGGGGCGACACCGACGAGCCTCATGAGGTAGCCGCGCATCCGGAGACTGAGATCGGAGATCTCATCTTCATCCGGCACGTAGTCAAGTCCGAGGATGTCTTCGAGGGCATCGAAGATCGAGTCCACGACCGTGGGGGTCTGCACCGGCCGCAGCGCTTCGAGGACGCGCAGGACGGTCGTCTCACTGGCGTCGAAGACATCGGCTCGGCTCGCCGTGGCGTCTCGGGACAACTCGGGTTGGGGCGGTTGACGCACCGGGTCCGTCGCCGTTCCTCGGCGATGGAACAGACTGATCAGGCTCACCGGTGTCCCTCCGGCGTTTCAAGATCGTGGCGGATCAGACACCAGACCCGGGCGCCGTCCTCGCAGACTCCCCAGGCGTCAACCACGGCGTCAACGAGGGACAGGCCTCGACCGCTCGGAGCGAGCGGGTCAGGGGAAGGCTGCTTCGACACCCAGGGACTGCCGTCGCAGACCTCGATGCACAGCTCGGCCGCGGTGAGGAACAACCGGACGGTGACCGAGGCGCCCCGGCCGTGCACGAAGGCATTCGTGACAAGTTCGGAGAGAACCAGGCAGGCCGGGTCCGTGAGGGGTGCAAGGCCCCACAGGCGAAGACACGCGGCGGCGATCACGCGTGACTGCCGTGGCCGCTGCCTGTCCTGCGTACCCGGCTCCCCGTCCGAGCAGCGCAGGAAACTGAACTCGGCCCCGCTGGTGATGGTTGCGCGAGCGGGGATTCGCGCCGGGTACAGAGGAGTGCTCAAGGCCGTCACGGCGGTACTCCTTGGCAGGCAGGACGGTGGGAGCCGCCCAGAATCAAAGAGCTCCAGGGGCTGATCATGCCCCGTCTCCGAGCGGCTCGACTACCGTCCTACCAACCGCAGTTGACGTGCAATCGAAATGGCTATCGCAATTGCTCCTCCGCGTGAACTGGTATATGACAGGGGGCGAACCGAACCTCGGTGAAGGCGCACCGGGGGTCAGATGAGGCGAACCCGTACTCGCGCAAGGGGAACCGAAGCTGCCACCATCGGGGCCGAGGCTCGCGCGGTCCGAACCGGACAGAGAGGAGGAGACATGGCGGCGAACGTGCGGGCAACGTTTCTACGAATCGTGCTCGGAGCCGAACTCACCCGTCTCCGCGAACAGGCAGGGTTGACGGGAGATCAGGCCGCGAGGTCCGTGGGGTGTGCACCCTCGGCCATCAGCCGGGTGGAGAACGGCACCTCTGGCTTCCAGCGGATAGAGCAGTTCACCAAGCTCCTCGACGCCTACAAGGTGCCCTTCGAGGGACAAGAGGTGCTCACCGACTGGTACCGGAACGCGAAGGCGGACGGCTGGTGGGGGCCGAGCGTGTCGGTCCTGCCGTCTGGCATGAGCCTCTTCCTCGCCTTCGAGTCCGGCGCCAAGGTCGTCAAGGCGTGCACGCCGATGGTGGTGAACGGACTCCTTCAGGCCGAGCGCTACGCTCGCGCGCTCATCGAATCCGCGAGGATCGCAGACGATCGCACGTTGGCGTTCGTGGAGAGCGCGGTCGAAGTTCGGATGACCCGCAAGAAACGGATCACCGAGGAAGGCATGGAACTCGTCTGCATCATGGACGAGTCCGCCATCACGAACATGGTCGGCAGCACGGAGATCATGCTGGAGCAGTACGAGGAGATCGAGCGCCTGGCGGCGTTGCCCAACGTCACCGTACGGATCATCCCCTCCTCGGCTCCCACGTATCGCGTCTTCGGCGAGTTCCACGTCCTCGACTTCGACCGCAAGGAGCTCCCCGACCCGGTCGTCGTCGCGAGCAGCACCCTGGACCAGGGCATGGAGTGCTTGTCGAAGCCGAGGCCGGTCAAGCAGTTCGTCCGTCGCTTCGACATCCTCGCCCAGGGCGCCCTGCCCGCCCACGAGACCCCCGCATTCCTGCATCGAGCAGCACGAGAGGTAACGAGATGAGCAGCAGCAACACCGTTCGACCGTACGGGCAGTGGTTCAAGTCCTCGTACAGCGGTGACGCCAGCGGAAACTGCGTGGAGGCGTGCCCCCAGCCAGGCGCCGTCCACGTCCGGGACTCCAAGCGCAACGCCGAGACGGACGCGCCCGTTCTCGGATTCACCACGGCCGCGTGGGCGGCGTTCGCCACACACACAGGTGCCGGCGGCCGCTGAACGTAGGGGCGGGCGGCCTCCTCACGATACGGAGGATGCCGCCCGCGCTGACCAGCTTGCCGTGGGACAAGCATCGGCGTGGATTCGGCACCTGTCCCCAAGAAACCGTTACGAGTGCTGCCGAGTGGATCAGACCATCGGTGATTGGGTGAAGACGTACCGGACGGGGGCTTTGCCGTCGTTCTTCCAATCGAGCTCGATCACCACGGCGGTCACGGCCTGGCCGGCGCCGTGGCCGGTCGTGAACGAGGGGGTGGTCACCGATCCGTCGCGGGCCCGGTCGAGCCGCTCGTGCAGGTCGGTCCACCGCGTCAGGCCGGCCGCCCGGCCGGGCCGCTTCCCGGTCACGCTCACGCCGGTGCCGGGGCTGTTGAAGATGCCGCCCGGGGTGAAGATGCTCGCGGGCAGGTCCCAGGACACCTTCGCCCAGTGGGCGACCCGACCGCCGGAACGTTTCGCACAGGCCTTGACGGTGAACTTCCAGTTGTCGGGCCAGGGACCGCTGTAGGTGGGGGTGTCGATGCTCTTCGAACTCGTCTTGCACGCCTCGGCGGCCTGCGCCGGCGCTGACAGCCCCAGCGCGGCGACGGCGGTCACCGTCACCGCGGCCGTGACCCCGTACCTCGCCCCGGACCTGGTCCCGCGCATCGAATCCGCCTCCCGTGATCGTCTGCCGTGACAACGACAGACGGCCGGAAGGGTCATTCCTGCGACCTGCGGCGCGGACAGGGCAGGTCGGGCCCGTCTGTCCATCGGGCGCGCTCCGACGTACACCGCGCATCCACCCCACGGGCCCCCGCCGATGGGGGAGTCTGGGGTCATGGACCACGATCAGGCTGCGCCGGGCCCCGGGTGTACGGCACGGACCACGACGACCCCAACCCCGGCCCACGCCCGGGACGCACCTACCGGGAACTGCTCGGCGGACCCCTCGACGGGCAGCTGCTCGACGTCACGGACTGGATGCCCGAAGAGATCTTCACGGGCGCTCTGTTGATCACGCCGCTGGGGATGTACGGGCCGGGCGGCCGGTCAGACCACGGTCCCCGCGAGGGTGATCCGTTCGGGCCGTGGATCTGGGCGGTGACACCCCCTGACCCTCCGGTCCGGGGGCGTTGTGGGCATGTCGAGCGGGGTCGTCACCGGCTGGTGGCGGCCCTGCTTCGCTGTGTCCGGGCCAGGCCGTCAGTGTCCCCGGGTGGGTGATCTCGTCCTCGCGTACGCGGGCGCACCAGGGATGAAGCGTCATCTTTGCGGCGTGCGGTCCAGGGTGGCGGGGTGGCCACCGGAGCGGCAGAAAGATTCGTTCCGAGGGACGTTTCCACTCATTCGTGCGAAGAATAGTGGGGAACGGCTGTTACGGAACTTGCTGCTCCGGTTGGGTGACGGGCGCAGGAGTGCGCCCGGTGGTGCGCTCCGGGCGCAATGATCGACTGCGCCGCGCCCGCCATGGGTGGGTGTAGCGGGGGATCGGAGGCTCCCACTGCCGGTTCCACTTGCGGTGCGCCTCTGGGTCCTCCGCCGTATCCCCCTGTCCGTGCACTCTGCGGTGCAACCCGGTTACCTAGCCGCGCAAGTGCCCCCTTGCGGGAGTCTTTTCGCAGTTCAGGCCTGGTAACAGGCGCTTCGGTAACAGGTTTGGTAACTGGCCGGGTAACAGGTGCTGGGTAAGCCCGGCTTGCCCGGTCACCGGTCTGGTCACCGGTCCCTGCGCGGCGAACTCACCGGTGAGTGGTGGTGCCGGGGCCGAGGGTGCGTCGGTCCGATGCTGGCTCGGTGTGTTCGCCGGTGTGGGGGGTGTGGTGGGGCGGGGGCCCGAGCCGAGTCGGCGGCGTTCGTTCATCTGTCCAGTCTCCAAGGCCCGTTCCGGGCCGGTCGCTTGCCCCCGCTGCCGGTACACATGGAGGGAAACAAGGGGGAACCATGGGGGGAAACAAGGGGGGAGACATGGGGGGAAACAAGGGGGGAGACATGGGGGGAAGCGGGTCCGTCGCCCCGTCGGTGTCATCCCTGGTCAGGTCCGGTATCGCGGCCGGTGACTGGCCGGACTTACTTGTATGTGGGTTTGGGTTTGGTTGTTCGGTTCTTCTGTCTGTGCCTGGGCGGTTGCCGGATGGTTCGATTCGTCGGGGTTCGGGTCTGGGCGGTCGCGGGTCTGGTCGTTGGACGGGGTGAGGGTGTGGTTCAGGCTGTGGGGGTGTCGGTCGGTCTGTGAGTCGGTGTGCTGTCCGGTGGGCTCTCTGAAAGTTCTCGGAGGGCTGGTACTAGATTTTGAGGTTTCCCCCCCATGACCCGGGTGTCACCGCGCTTGCATGCCTAATGGTTCGGCGTCGCACGGTGCTGTCTGCCCGTCAGCGGACCGTCCGCCGGGCGCAGTGGGAGGGAATCCTCATGTCCATCACCGAACAACAGCAGCAGTCGTCCCGGTCTTGGCAGCCGGCCCCGCAGGCTTCGGGCACCCACCCGGTCCAGGCCGTCACGTTGGGCTTGGTCGTGGTCCTGGTCCTCGCGGGGACCGGCTACGTGTGCGTCGCGCACCCCGCGCTGACCGCCGCGGTTGCGGGGCCGGCTCAGGCCCGAGGGTGGGGGCATGCCCGTAGCCCGATTGGTTGCACAAGGACGGGCGCGGATACCGGGCCCACGACTACACCGGTTCGCCGACTGTCTGACGCCCGCCCCCCTCGATCGTGTGGCGCGGGGCTGGCCGTTTCTCGGATGAGGTGGGCGGGACGTGGAGTGAGTTCCAGCCTTTCTGTTGTCGGAAGTTCTCGGAAGTTCTCGGGTTGCCTCGGAAAGCCTCACCGACCCTCACTGAGGCTCACTCCTGCTCTGTGGCGGGATCTGCTCCCAGGCCGCTCCCCGTCTCGTGGAGACGTGCCAGACTCCCGGCATGGCAAGAATCAGCCAATCCCCGCGCAGGTCTTCGTCTCGGTCAAAGACATGAGAAGACACCTGAGGACATTCGAAGAAACTCAAAGAAACGTGCGGGCCGGGTCGCGCATGTGACCTGCGGTGACCCGGTCTTGGCTGGTTCTGCCGGCGCTGCTGGAGGAACCCATTCGTACGACCTACGTTGAGTGCTCAGGCGGACGTATGGCTTTCAGCGGCAGCGAATGCCCGGCGAGAAGCCTCGAATGCAGGCGGTGATCAATCTCTGGGGGTGATTTAAATCGCGATGTGCATTTTCACTACACTCTGACTACATTCTCGCGCACTTCTGCCACCGCCTGCATCGATCTGACCTGCGGCGAAGCGTCAGGCATGCAACTACCGTTGCGCCGCGCCGGGGTTCCGAATTTCCTCGTAGACTCCGCCCAATGCAAAAGGAGCCCTCAATCCCGACAACGGTTACCAGGCCACTGGTCGGGAGGGCTCCTTGAGCAGCACCCCAACAGTCAGAAAGGGATACCTATGGAAGAGAGTAGCAGCGCCTCCATGGACAGCTGGATCGGGAGAGCCGGATCTCACCTGCGGAAATGGCGCCGAAAGCATGGACGTATCGTCCACCGTCAGTTCATTCGGGGCGCTTCATACGGCCTCGGAAGCGGGGCGGTAAGCCTCCTCGTCATGTGGTTCAGCGCCCGCCACTGAAGAGCGTCCGGTACGTGCCGCACCCTGGCGCCCCGACACGGACGGATCCGTGCCGGGGCGCGGGGCCCCTTCTGTAGGCCGACGTCCTGTCACCAGGTCCGCCCTGGAAGGGGTTGGGCCAGGGCATTCAACGCGGCGGGGAACCTGGCGGGCCCGGATGGTGTCCCGATGCACATGGACACTGCTCTGCTCAACACAGGAGTCACGGTGGCCGGCACCGTGGCGCTGCTGTTCCTCGGTGCGTGGGAGACCGCGCGCCGCAACCGTCATGCGGAGGCCCGAAAGGACTTCCTCGTCGACCGCTGGCCCGGTCTTCGCATGCGGGACGTGGCCCGGTCCCTCGGTGCGGCCGGTCCTTCCGTCACCCGGCTTTGCGATCGTCTGGAGGCTGCCGGATTCCTGCGGCGTCATCCCTGCCCGGACGACGGCCGCGAGATCACCCTCCGGCTGACTCCGGCCGGCCACAGGCATCTGGCCCACATCCGGGAGAAGCGCGAGCAGATGCTCGGCCAAGCCCTCGACGCGATGCCCGCCGACGGACGCCACGCACTCGCCACGGGCCTCGCAGCCCTACAACGCGGCATCGGTGTGACCGCCGGCTTCCCCCAACAAGACAACCGCGGGCGCCCCGCGGCCTGACCGGCCCGTTGAGTGGGCGGATGCGGATGCCCGCCTGCGTGGAACTCCGGCTGGCGGTCTTGCTCTCACCGGAGCGAGCGCGTTCCTTGTTCACGGTGCGGGAGGCCAATCTCCTTCGCACGGCCCTCTGACATGCCGCGATTCTCGCCGGACTCCTTGATGTGCTCGTACTGACGTTCGCGCTTGGGGCTGGAGCCTCGGGGCATGACACGACCTTCTTTACCGATCGGGCTGGATTCACGGTCATGGTGCGCGTACCCGGAGGCGTCCGCACCTCACGCGAGCCACACGGGTCGTGAACGTGGAATCAACGGCCGAACCGTCCAGTGCCACACGGTTGCGGACTGTGCTGATGGCGGGGGTAGCGGACCCTCGGTGCCGCAGGCGGGCGGCGTGGCGGTGTCCGATGGCCGCGGCCCGGCGTTGCCCGGCATGGACATGGACGATGGAGACTTTCTCGGCGTACTTCTGGACGCCGCAACCGATACCCGCCTCAAGCTCCTCACCGGCGACGAAGCCAGGGTGATCACGATGCTGTTGGGCGCCCTGGAGGAGACCTGCTCCAAGGAGCTTCGATGGCGGCGGGCCAGATGCGGTTCCGCCTCGGCTCGCGTCTCGACGATCACACCGGCCCGCCGCCACCCAAGGTCTAACGGGCTGTGGCCCCGGCCATGGCCCCGCCGGTAGATCACTTCGTGGACCCGGCCGCCGGGTCCGGCTCCCCGCGGCAGCACCTCGTGCACCGGATCCCGCGCACGTGCCGACGACGGAGGGCCGTCGCCGTGCGCTCCGGGGCGGCCGGGAGACCGGCGGGCAGGACGGCAGAGGATCCGGTCGACACCCGCACAGGTCGGCGGGAAGATGGAAGAGATCCTTCGGTGAGCCTTGGATGTGCCCCGCGAAGCCGTGTCCCCGTCGGCCGCGGCATCCGGCGTTGGACGTGCGGGCCGGAGGACTCCCCTCCGGAAGGAACGACCATGAAACGCGCCTGTGTGATCCCCCTGCTGCTGTCCACGCTGGCTTTTGGGCCCGTCGTCCTGCTGTCCGAATCTGCTCAGGCGGCTACGCCATCGATGACCTGCTCCCTGACCTCGACCAACGGCAAGTTCAACGCCAAGGCAACGGGGGTGCCACCCGATGTCCGGGTGCAGTTCACCACCAAGAACGACACCGGGGCCGTGACCAAGACCGTGACCGCGGATGACACCGGGACGGCCATCAGCTCCGGCAGCCTCCCCACGGGTGGACCGGTCACGGCTAAGCAGGGCGACCAGAAGGTGACCTGCGGCACGGTCAAGGAGGCCGAGCAGCAGGATGCCCAGGCCGAGTACCGCAAGGGGTTCCGCCAGGGCCTCGCCGACACTCGCGATGACTGCAAGGCCAAGCAGCCCGATCAGGGCCTTGCAGCCGCCGACCCGAACTTCACCAAGGGCTACACCGATGGGAGCGCCGCCGGACTGGCGTCGGCGGCCTGCAAGGACAAGTGACCCGGCCGCCCGCCTGCGATGTCGAGCGGGCCGGCTAGTCCCGTGGGGACGGGGCGTTGTTCCTTGACTGGCACAAGGACGAGCGCGGCTACTGGGCCACGGCTACAAAATCACCAACCCTTTTGACGCCCGGTTGGGCGGCCGGGCCGCGAGCCCCGCCGACGTCTGGTTCTCGGGCCGTGCGGTGGCGGGGCTCGCCACGGCGGCCTCGGGCCTGATCCTCGCCACGGTGCGGTCTCCGCGGTCAGCGGTGAGATGCAGCCATAGGCGGCGGGAGATGGGGGCACGTGTCGGGTGGTCGGCGCATTCGTTCAGTAGTCATGATGCGTACCCCTTGTGTGGCCCTCGTGTCCGCTGCCGCCGTCGCGGCGACTCTTGGCGGAGCGTCGTCGGCGAGTGCCACGTCGGTGATCGGTTTCGGAAACGGGGCTCACGACAACGCCTGCCGCAACACCGGTGGCAGCCTGGCCGAGGCGGCGACCACCCGTGTCGCGGGAATCGTCGCGGGCCTGGCGGCGGCCGTCCCCATGAGCGGCCCCGCGAACCAGTGCGGGAACCTTGGCCTCGGCAGCATGGTCTCTGAGGTTGAGGACGTGAACCAGAACAACGCGGCGGGCGAAGGCAACTCGGACAGCCAGTACTGATGGCCGAGCGTCGAGGCTCGGACGATGTCGGCGAGGAAGCCTTCATGGTCTCCCGCGAGGCTGTCGACGCCGAGCCGGACCGCGACGTGGAACGACTGCTGGGGGCCGGCGCCGCCCGGTGTGAACCGGCGGGCTAGGCCTGGTGCCAGGTGGCGGGGCCGCCGCCGCGCCACTCGATGAGCCCGGTCCCGGTGAGGGCGACGTCGTCGGGGTCGAGTCCGGCCCGGCGCAGGAATTCGAGGACGTCTTCGGGGCCGAAGGCGCGGCCGAGGATCTCCCCGTCACAGCGGACGCGCCGCCCGCCCTCGGCGTCGGGCGGGTAGACGACCACACGCAGGCCAGGGCTCATGCCCACCAGCCTGCCGCCGCCCGGTCAGTCCAGCACGCCGAGCGCGACGTGTGGTCGGCAGTGTGGGCAGCCGGGTACACCCTCGGCCAGGGCTCGGCGCGCCTGCTCGACGTCGACCGGTGAGCAGCGGTTGCGTGTGTCCCAGCATCCGCCGGCGTGCACGCGGATGAGCGGCCGGCCGGCGCCGATGCCGTGTTCGATCAGCCATGCGGGCGGCTCGGGCAGCGGACGACGCTCCGCGTCGAGGGACGCCTGTGTCTCAGCGGCGGCGAGTGCTTGTTCGGCCCGGCCGAGGGCGGCCCGCAGGTAGGTGACGACGGTGCGCAGGCGCGCCAGGTCGGGCGGGAGATCGGACACGTGTTCTATTCTATGTCCGAGTGCAGGCCCCCCACCGGAACGGACCCCGATGACCACACCCGCCCCGCCGCGCCCCACCCCGGCGGCCTGGTCGCCCTCCCAGACCGGCCCGTGCGCACAGTGTCATCAGCCGTGTTGCCGCTACGGCCACGGGGCCTCGCCCCTGTGTCAGAGCTGCAAGGTTCTGCGGTCCGCCGCCGGCTGATGAGCGCGACGGAACCGGTCGAGCCGGTGGCGTTGCGGCCCTGGAGTCCGGAGGACGGGCCGGTGCCCCGGGTGTGGACGTGGCCGGCCGGTGACCGCCCGGCCCTGGCCGTCTGGTCGTGCGGGGCGTGGAGGTTCGCGCCGGTCACGTCGCGCCATGACTACGCGGACGGCCGGGTCGTCTATCAGGTGGCGATCGATCTGGACGGCTCGACCTCGGTCCGGTCCAGGTTGTACGCGTGGCCGCAGCCGGGTCTGAAGGTCGCCCGCCGGCCCGTGTCGGCACCCTCCGATTCCGGCCCGCCGGTCCTGGCCGTCCGGCGCCGACCGGCGATCGACGCCGCGTAGCGACCCGGTACGGGGTCCTGCGGGCAGAGGAAAGCCCCGGTCGGTCCACGATGGACCGCCGGGGCTGTTCAGGGTCGGCGGTCAGACCTTGCTCGTCCAGCCGTTCACGGGCGGGCGCTCGCCCGCACTGCGCGTGTAGGCGATCACGTCCGTCACCTGTTCCCCGGTCTCGTGCAGTCCCTGTTCGTTCAGCTCGATGGAGAGCATCCCGAGGGCGGGAGCGGTGTCCTGGGTGATCTCGCCGGTTGCGTACAGCCGGCTGATGGGGCCGCCGTCCCGGTGGGGCCGCAGGATCTCGCGCACGTCGGTGTCCGTCAGGTCATCCATGGGGCCAGGGTAGTGACGACCTGACGGCGAGCGCTCTGTTTCGGGCAGTTCGTCCCGCGCACGGGCGGTCGGGACAACGGAGAGCCCCGGCGGTCCGTGAGGGCTGCCGGGGTGTCGGGCCGCTGTACCGCATCTTCGAGGGGTGAGCCTGTCCATGCAAGGCCCTGCCCTGCGCACTCCATGTTGGCGCGGGTGCGGCGAGCCTATCGGGCGCCGTGACGTCGTTCACCGGTCGTCGGGCGCGCCGAGATCCCCGAGCCGCGAGGACGCGGCGCCCGGCTGCGGTGGGCGTGGATGTTCTGGTGGTGTCCGGCGGGCCGTGTGGGCTTGGGATGGTGACGGCGCTGGGCACGACCTGGGGGTTGTGCGCGCTGCCTGGAGACAGGCAGCGCGCTTGTCGGTGTTCTGTCCGGCGGTGGTGTCCGGGGTGTTGCCGTGAGCGGGCGGATCAGCCGCTTGTATCGGTCACTTGGTGCCCGGGCCCCGGTAGGTGAGGTAGATCCCGTGACGGTTGACTGCGGGGTTGCCGTCCCAGTAGGCGAGGCTGGGTGTGTCCGCGCTCCACGCGCCGGCGATCGGGGTGAAGGCGCTCCAGGTGGTGCCGTCGTAGGTGGCCCAGTACAGGCCTTGGTCGCCTTCGGGGCCGCGGACGGCGCACCAGAGCTTGCGGTCCTTGACGGCCAGGCCCACGCCGGCGCCGGGAGCGGTCTTCCGGTTTCCATCGAGGTGGGTGGACATGCCGCTCCAGGTGGTGCCGTCGAAGGAAATCAGACTGAGTGCTCCGTCGTGTTGCGCGTACTGGTCCGGCATTTTGGTCGGGTAGACGCAGTAGAGCGTGTCGTTGAACTCCATGATTGCCGGGCTGCCGACGCTCTTGCGCCCTTCGATCGGGGTGAAGGGGCTCCAGTTGGTGCCGTCGGGGGCGCTGGCGTGCATCAGCTGGCCGTTGCTGCCGTCGGCCACGACGCAGTGCAGCGCGCCCTTGGAGGGGTACAGGGTCGGGCTGTAGCTGCTGGTGATGTCGGGGAACTTGTTCGGGGCGGCGCCGTTGTAGTTGACGACCCCCCAGTAGACCGCGCGGTCGGTGCCCTTGCCCCTGAACGCGTAGATGGTGTTCTGTCCGTGCCGCGCCAACGCGGGGCTGGCGCCGCAAGCGGCGTCGGACTTCCACCAGCCGCCGATTCCCGAGTTGTCGTGTTGGCGTCCGTGGAGTGCCTGTCGGCTGCTGTCTTCCACGGTCAGGAAGTGGAGGTTGAACGCCGGGGCCTGGGCGGGCCCGAAGGGACTGTTCAGGCCGATGCCTTGGGCGGCGCTCCACTCGCCGTTGTCCCAGATTCCGATCTTCTTGTACACGACCTGGGTGCTGGCGGTCGGCTGGCGCAGGGGCTGGGTCTGGCAGCCGAAGGTCAGCTTGTAGTGGCCGTTGCCGGTGAAGTCCAGGACGGTGTCCCTGCCGTTGAGCGCCTGCAGGCCGGCACGGGTGTAGGCCACACTGCGTTCGCCCACCAGGTCGTCGTCGTTGGAGAGCCACCCCAGCACCCAGTCCAGGAGCGCCGCGACGACAGCGATGACGGCCGCGAGTGCCGCTTCCTGCTTCTCGCCGTCCCTGATGATGCTCACCGCGGCCGTTGCGCAGGCGTCGGCCACATCCCGCAGCCGGGCCCGCAGCTCGCCGAAGACGTCGCCCTGGTCCTTCTCCCAGCACTGGATGTTGGTCATCAGGTGATGGCCGACTTCACCGTGGAACAGGTGCGCGCCGGCGGGGAAGGGCCTGCTCTCGCCGCTGTCCACGTCACCGAACTGCGGTGAGGCGTAGGTGCTGCGGGCGTTGCTGTCGGCGCCGGCGGCGCACATCCAGTAGATCTCGTCCGAGCCGTTCCACTGGTCATCGGTGGAGCGCACGCACGTGAAGCTCTTCAGCGCCAGTACCGTGGGCAGGACCAGCGAGTCGGCCGGCTCCTGGGACGGGGGCGCGGTCAGCACCGTCGCACCGGACCCGGTCGCGGCCATCGCCTGAAGGAACGCCTCGTCGTCCACCGGTGCGCCGTCGGCCAGCGTGGTGACGTCGACGATGTTCACGTTCGGCTGCGCGAGGATGCCGGGCAACAGGGCGGTCAGGTCTCGGCCAAGGTCGGCGAGCGTGTACGGGTCCTGGACGCTGAGGCGTCCCACCACGTCGGGAAAGACATGGTCCACCGCCGCGGGGGCGGCATCCTGGTACGCCTTGCCCGCCGCCGTGATCTCCTCGTCGGAGATGGCTCCCCGCAGCACCCGCAGCAGGCTCTCCTCCAGTTCCGTCAGCTCCAGGCCCTGCTCCTGGCGGGCCGCGGCGTGCAGCGTGACACCGGCCAGGACGTTCGCCGGCCGGCGCAGCCGCAGCCGGTCCACCGACCGGGAGACCTTCGGATCGTCGCTCAGGCCGGCCTTCAGCCGGGCAAGGCGTTCAGCGGAGTTGGTGTCGAGCTGGACCATGCATGACTCCTCCGGTCGGTCGGGGCCGCAGATCGGCCCCGGGAGGGAACCTAACGAGACAGACCGGAACGTTTGCCGGAATCGGGCTCAACGGCTAGATATCGCGGTTCGCGGCCTAAAAGCCCCATACCCGCAGCTGGACACCCGCCATCGATCCAGGCCACGGACGTCGACTGCTCCCCGGAGGAGACGCGGATCAGCTTCGGGTCGTGCGCGGTGGCACGACGTGGGTCCCGCTGTACCGGGCCGACCACATCGACCGGATCCCCCTGGACCACCCTGAGTCGACTGGCCCGCGCTGCGCGCCCTCGACAAGGGCCGGCGCTCGCCGAGGGCCGCGCTCGACCCTCGCGTGGGCGCCGGACACCAGCGGTGACGCCCTCCCTCTGACCGCCGACCACGGTCCCCTTGTGCGACGCCCGGGAGATCGTGCTGCTGGAGGTGGTCAGGTATGCAGGGCCGGTCCCTTCGCCCAGCGGAGCTGGGCGAGTTCTGAGGAGCCTTGGGGAGGGGTGGGTGTCACTCCTCCGGGCGACTGTGTCTTGGGGTGAGGGGGCTTATGGTGCACGCCATGATCAAAAATACGCTTACTGCTGCTGGGCTGGCCGTAGCATCCATCGCTTTTGCTGCGGGTACCGCTTCTGCCGTACCTGTTTCCGCTGTGACGCGGCCGTCTTTGGTTGCAGACAGCAGTGATCCGGACAAGCAAGAACTGAACGACGAAGATGCGATCAAGGCAGCCAACCATGTGTTTGACAAGCTGAACGGGTCGATTGGCTCAGGCTCCATCAGGAACAACATCCTGGGGCAGTCCACCAAGCCGATTACAGAGTCCCTGGGTGCCACCGGCTAAGCCCTCGGGCGGGTAGCGGAGCATGCCCGCCCAACGGGCCGGAGACCGTGACCCCGTGAACCGGGGTCATCCCGGGCCCGGCGTCGAGGGTCTGGTGGCCAAGGGGATGAGTCAGCGGTACCGGCCGGGCGCGCGCCTGGACCAAGATCAGACGCCGCGACACCACCGAGGCGATCATCGGCGCCATCACCGGCACCCTCATCCGACCCCAACTCCTCATCCTCGACCGCCGCGACCAGGCCGGCCGCCTCCACGGCATCGGCCGCACCGTCCCCCTACGCCCGGACGCCGCCCGCCTCGTCGCCGAACACCTGACCCCGCAGACCCGGGACATCCGTGGACAGGGGTGCGGTTCGCCTCGACCTGAGGCTCACGCGACACCCTGGACACGCCCCTGGTCCGCCCCGAACTGGTCGCGGAGATCAGCGCCGACACCTCCATCGACCGAGGCGGCGCCCACCGCCATACCCTCCGCTTCAAGCGACTGCGCCTGGACGTCACGACAGCGGACGTCACCCGATTCGAGGACGGGCGGGCCTCCTCCGCCGGTTGAGGACCGGCCGGGCGATGCCTGTGTTTTGGATCATGGCCGGCTCTTGCCTTGCGCGGTCCGTTTCATGGGTAGGTTGACCCGAAACCGGGCGCGGCAGCGCGCCGCCGACGACAGGGAGCGGCTGGTGGAGCAGCAGGTACGGGTACAGCCCGACGACAACGGAGTCCGCGTCATCGTCTGCGCGGGCGAGTTCGACGCCGAGACCCTCGGCCCCCTCAACACAGCCGCCACACGCGCCATCGACGACCCCCAGGTCAAACGGATCGTCCTGGACGTCACCGACATCCGCTTCGCCGACTCCACCATGCTCAACGTGATGCTGCTCCTACTGCACACCGGCCGCCTGGTCCTGGCGGGTACCGTGCCTCCCCAGTTGGGCCGGCTCCTGGACGTCACCGGGGCCCGCGAACTGTTCCCGACCGCCGACACCGTCGAGTCGGCACGCGCCCTGTAGCGCCGCCGCCTCGCGCGCCGCGTGGAGGCGGGGACCGAGGGACGGGTTCATCGTCGGGCGCGCCCCGGGGGGTGGGCGGGACGGCGTGCTCCGATCCGGGAGCGCAACCGCTGTCAGAGGTGGACCGTAGCGTCGAAGAACGAGGGGCCCGGAGCGGCCGAGCCCGGGCGGAAGGGAGCCGGCCATGGGCGACATCAGCGTGAACAGGAACCACCTCGACCGACTCCTGGCCGACAGCTGCGGCACCTACGGCGCTCCCTACCAACAGACATTCGCCGAACTCGCCCGCACGCACCGGGGACGGCCCACCGCCGAGATCCTGCCCCTGCTGGCCCGCGCGGCCGATCGGGCGCTGCTCTGCTTCTCGCCCGTTGATCTGTGGGAGCAGGCGCGGGCGATCAGCGACGGGCAGCAGTACGTCCTGCGCGTCACCGTCACCTGACCCTGTCCGGGGGCAGGCCCGACGGGGATGCGCTGCCCTTGGAGCCGGCCCCGGCGTGTGGCGGGGTCGGCCGCGCCGGCATACCGCGCTCTGCGGCCCGCTCGGGCGGCCGGCCTGGGCAGCCCGCTGTTTCGCGGACGGCTCGAATCAGGCTTCGCTGTTCGAGGCGCTGCCGAGAATGCCGATGGGTGTTTCGTCCACGTTCACGAGGCCGTTCTGCATCTCGGTGTCGGGTGTGAGGTCGGCGCCGCCGCATTGGTTGAGGGGGCTGCCGAGGAGGTTGCCGTCGGCGGCGCCGGTGCCGGCGGTGGTGGCTCCGGCGGCGTGGAGGACGGTGTCGTGGTTGACGCAGTTGGTACTGAACGCCGGTGACAGGAAGTCACCGATGCCTCCGGCGGAAGCGGGGGAGGCCGCGGCCAGTGCCGCTGCCACCGACCCGGCCGTGAGTACGAATGCCGTGGCTGTCTTGTGCGTGATCACCCCCATAGAACGATCCCTGCCCGCGACAGGTGCGCATCCCGGTCCATGGCGAGGGCGACCAGGCCTCGCGCTGCTCGACGCTCGCTTGTTCCCGGTCCCGGTGGTGGGGTGGCCGGGCCACTGCCCGATGTCTTCACTGTGGACCGTTATCGCGGGCGCGACGTCGCCCGGCGCCCTCCCGGTCGTGGCGCACGGCCTGTGGGCTTCAGAGGTCGCCCATTGGTCGAGCCGCGCATTCCCGCGCGTATCGGGCCGGCTCACCGCCGAGGTGGGCACCAAGGCAGGCGGACGGATTCGTTCTCAGGCACGGTTTACGCGCACCCGTGCGAAGAATCGTGCGGAACAGCTGTTACGGAGTTTGCTGCTCCGGTTGGGTGACGGGTGGATGGGTGCGCCTGGTGGTGCGCTCCGGGCGCATTGATCCACTGTGTCGTGCGCGGCCTGGGTGGGTGTAGCGGTCAGTGAATGTCAGGGTCACGATCAAGCGCACTGCGTGTAGTGCGCAGGTGTGTGTGACGGGATTGTCCGGGGTGGGTAACCGGCCTCGTCGGGGGCTGTGGTGGGCCCCGTGTCGGGTCGAGAGTTTAGGTCCTCGGCCCACCAGCGGGCCGGGCATCCGCACCGGTACAGGGTTCGTATCGGCGGGTGAAGCACCGTTCTTGAGGGGCCACGTATGTCTGCTTCGTCGACTGCCCGTCGTGTCGCCGCGACCGTCCTCGCCGCCGGCGCCATCGTCTCCGCCGCCGCTCTCCCCGCCACCGCGGCGGACCGGGGTCATGACCGGCACCCGCGGGTGGAGATCTCCCGGGTCCAGGCCGACAGCCCCGGTCGCGACGACCGCTCGAACCGTTCCCTGAACGGGGAGTGGGTCGAGATCCGCAACACCACCCGCCAGCCGGTCAACCTGCGCGGCTGGACGCTGCGCGACTCCGACGGCAACCGCTACCGCTTCAACGACACCCGCATCGGCGGTCGCGCCACCATCCGCATCCACACCGGATCCGGCCGCGACTCCCGCACGGACCTGTTCCAGGGCAAGCGTGACCACGTCTGGGACAACCGGGCCGACACCGCCACCCTGCGTGACGACCGCAACCGGACCGTCGACACCGAGTCCTGGGGCCGCCGCCGCTGACCAGGCTCTCAGCCGGCCGCCTGTGAACGGGCGGCAGCCGAAACCGTGATGGTCGTGTGCCGGGCAGTCCGCCAGCCGCCCGGCACACACCCATGTCCAACGCCTGTCACCACGTGGCGGCCGGCCGTTCCACGTGCCCGGGGCGCGGCCGATGTCAGGGCCTGTTTCCGCGGCTGATCGGTCGGGATGGTCCTCGGCCGTCACGACCAGACCGGCCGCGGCCACGGCATCGGACGCACCGCCACCTGCGCCCGACGTCGTCGGTTTGCTCGACCACCTGACACCCGCCGACCGGGGAAGCGCAGCGGGTGGCGGTAGGCGCCGCCTCGATCTCGTGACGTGGTGCGGCGGGTGCTGTGCGCAGCGGCGGCGGGGGTCAGTGGTGGCCGGGCCGGTGGTCGGTTCGGTTGTCGGCGGTGATGGCGGTGAGGGCGTCGGTGAGGTTGGCGTGGACGCGGAAGAGTTGCCGGGTGCCGGTGATGTTCAGGCGTCTGTGGAGGTTGGGGCTGAGGGGGCCGACGAGGTGCAGGTTCACGCGGCTGCGGGCGGACAGCAGCTGTCCGAGGAGGATCGTGTCGGCGTGTTCGAGGGCGCCGAGGTCGACGATCAGAGACAGCAGGCCGTCGGCGATGGCGTTCGTGAACGCGGTGGTCAGTTGTTCGTCGTCCCAGAACGCGATGGATCCGCGCAGGAGCAGGACGCGGGCCGGGGGGCGGGGGATGGGGGCGGTGATGATGGTGAGTTCGTCGGGCGGGTCCGCTTGGTGGTCCATGGCGCCTGCCTTCAGATGGGGCGGTGTGTGGGGACGCGCAGGGCGAGGAGGGCGGTGTCGTCGCTGGCCCATCCTCCGTGTCGCGCGGCGAGGGCGTCGTTGATGTGGTCGATGGTCTCTTGTGCGCTTCTACCCACGGTGGTCGAAAGGGTGTGCGCGAGGTCGGTGTCGTCGAACACGTTCCTGTTGCGGCCGGGGGCGCCGGGGCGGGCGCGGGCCTCGGTGGCGCCGTCGGTGTAGAAGAGCAGCAGGTCACCGGGGCCGAGTCGGAAGCGGACGTCGGTCAGGTCGCAGGTGTCGAAGACGCCGAGGAGACGGCCGGCCGCGCCGACCTCGCGGACGGTGCCGTCGGCCCGGCGGATGAGGGCGGGTGGGTGTCCGGCCAGGGCGAGGGTGCCGGCGACGCCGGCGGGGGTGGTGCGGAATCGGGCGTAGACGGCGGTCAGGAAGCGGGGGGCGTTCTGGCGGAGCATCGCGGTGTTCAGGTGGGCCAGCAGGTCGGCCGGGGTGTGGTTCTCGCCGGCCATGGCGCGGATGGTGTAGCGGGCCATGGAGGAGACCTGGGCGGCTTTGACGCCCTTGCCGCAGACGTCGCCCAGGGCTATGCCCCAGGCGGTGCCGCGGGTGCGGAACAGGTCGTAGAAGTCGCCGCCGACCTCGATGTCCGAGCGTCCGGCCCGGGAGGCGGGGAAGAACGAGGCCGCGACCTCGACACCGGGCACCGACGGTGGGGTCGGGGGCAGCAGGCCTTGCTGGAGGGAGTGGGCGAGGTCGGCGGAGCGGCTGTGGGCGGTCTCGGCGGCGGCCAGGGACTGGCGCAGGCGGATTTCCGCGCCGACCGAGCGGGCCAGGGTCTCCAGCGTGGTCAGGTCGGCCGGGCTCCAGGTGCGGGGCTGGTCGTCGATGACGCAGAAGCTGCCCAGGACCTCGCCGCCGGGCGCGAGGAGCGGGTAGCCGGCCCAGGCGCCGATGTTCATCGGACCCACCGAGGGATGATCACGAGTCCGAGGGTCGGTGGCGGCATCCTCCACGACGAACGGTTCGCCGTCGAGGCCGATCAGGAAGTAGCAGAAGCTCTCCTGGACCGGGTTCTGCCGATCGGCGATCGCCGGCGCGTCGACGCCTATGCACGCCTTCCAAAACGAACGCTCGCCGTCGACGAGGGTCACGAAAGCCCGCCCGGAACCGGTCACCCGGGCCGCGAGACCCGACAGGTCCTCGAAGACCTGCTCCGGCCCGGTGTCCAGCAGACCCGTCGCATTGACCGCCGCCAGCCGCGCCCGATCCCACACCTGTCTCGGCAGCCCGGCAACCTGCTCCCGCGCCTGCGTCGTCATCCCGTTCCTCCAGCTTTGTCCCAGAGGCGATCTCCGGCGGTCCCGCGGTCTCTCGACCGCGCTCGAACACCGGCCAATTATGCCGGGCATCCCACACCCGAGGCGGTCACCAGGGCGACCGGCCTGCGTTTTGGATCATGGCCGGGCGTCTCCGGCTGAGAGGTATGCCCCTCGACTGCCTGTAGGCCGTCCCGGGGAGGAGCGGGGGTCGCCGTCGGCGCAGGGTGCCACGCCCTCGGTTCCTACTGCCCGGGGACCACGAGGTCGATCTTGACGAGGGCCGGGGCGGCCGTGCCGATCTCCTCACCCGCCCGAAGCGCCCGGTAGGTCACCCGGCCGGAACCGCTGCTCCGGTCCAGGGGGGAGATGTGTCCGGCGTAGGGGATCTCGAAGACGAGGTCCTGCCCGGCTCCCGCCGCCTGGGTGAGGGTGAGTTCCGTACCGGCGATCGGCCGGCCCGAAGCGTTGAGTGAGGAGAACGCGGCCCAACTCAGCTCCACGGTGTCGCCAGCCGCCAGATCGGGACTCGCGGGCACCACTACCCGGCCCGATGGATTCAAGGGTGTCGTCGCGTTCCAGTAGCCCCACACGGTCGCGTGGGGGAACGTCGCCTTGTGCAGAACTGCCATGCTGCTTCTCCTGACGTGGATGACGGCGGTGTGTTCCACCTCCGGTGACAATGCCCGCGTTGATCGCCTTCCATGGCATGGCTGCTGAGGCGACGTTCCCGTCTCCTCAGCGCCGAGCCCGCCCCGCACCCCGGCCCCGCACCCGCACCTTCGGCGCCGAGCCGGTGTCAGGTCGTCGGGGCGGCGAGGTCGGTGACGTTGAGGAATCCGGCAGCCGTCGGGGAAGCATGCTGCGCGACGTGGGGGGTGTATCGGCCGGCGAGGCGGTGCCAGTCGTAGATGCCGCGCAGGTACGCGCAGATCACGTCCAGGTACCGGTCGACGGCCTCCTGGGCGGCATCCGGCAGCCCGAGCGGCCCGCACAGGCGCGAGGCCTGCTCCCGGACCCGGGACAACCGCCGCACCCGGACATCGGCCCGCCGCTGCAGTTCCCCGATGGCCTCCGCCCGGGACCACTGCCGTTCCCGCATGAGGCAGGTGACCAGGTTGGGGGCGCCGCGGGCCTCGTCGTTCTCCAGGGAGTACACCTCGTTGATCAGGATGATGACGTCGGTGACGATTTCCCTCGCGGATTCGATGACGGTGCCGTGGACGGCGGGTGCGGGGACCTCGAAGTGCCCGACCCGCTCGCACACGTCGATCGAGGGCCGTACCCCGATCACCCTGCGGCGCAGCCGCATCCACTCCCCGCTGTCCGCCACGAAGCCGGCCCGCCGGTCGCAGGCCTCGGCCAGGTTCGCGGACAGGTACTCCGTCCAGTGCCGCGCACTGCGCTCCTGCCAGCGCCGCGACATCCCCTCGGCCATCCGCCCCCACACATCGGCGAACGCATCCGCCAGCGGCGACGACGACCGCGGCACGGTCCCGGGCGCCAGGCGCAGCAGGTCGATCAACTCCTCACACACCCCCACCGCGGGCGGATCCTCCCCGAGCGGAACATCGAACTGGTCGTCGAACAGGAAGAACCATCCGTTCACGTCGAACGCCAGATCAAGATCCGCGCCCACCGCGCCCAGATACGAGTACGCCGCCACATCGGCCACCTGCGAGAACAGATACCGCCGCTCCGCCTCCGCACCCCCAACCAACTCCATACGCCGCGCCCACCGAAGGTTGCGCTCCCGGGCCGCGGCCAGCTCGGGCGTCGTCCAGGAAGGGATCGGGATGTCGAACTCCACGTCCTGCGGCACACGTCCTCCTCCACGCGGCCGGCCCCGGACCGAACAGCCCCTCACCAGCACGGATGTCGAGTCCTCAGAGTCGCTCGGACACCCGGGCGCGCCCGAGTCGACTACCGGCCACTCGGTGGCCGGTACCCGCCGCCATGCGCGCCGACGCCTCACTGGAGCAGGACAGCACGCGCCTCGCGAACATGTACGACGACTACTGATCCTCCGGGAAATCCCCGGGTCCTGGACTGCCTTGTTTCTCTAGGCTCAGTCCTGTGCGGGCGGTGTCCCGGTGTGCCCGCGGATCCGATGTGGGAGGGCCTGCTGTGATGCCGATCTACCTAATCGCCCGAAGTTCCCGGCTGGTCACCGCGAACGGAGGCGCACGCACGTAATCCACACAAGCTCTCGTGTGCGACGGGCCTGCCACACCGCTCAGTCCCGCCCTGCACCCCAGACGGCTCCCACATCGGGTATGTGGCAGCGGCGGACATCACAGCGTAGGTCGAGGAGGCGGCCTCACCGGTGCCTGGGCCGCCAGACCTTTTCGCCCCGCAGTCCGCCCTCATCGGCGCCCTGTTCATGGCCAACGAATTACACGTGAGATCGGCTGTACATGCCCACAGAAGGACGGGACGAGCCACAGGTCACCCGGCGTGTGGCAGCGGCTTTGTTCACTTCCCCATCAGGGCAGTGGCGGAGTACCAGATGGGGCCCCTGTTGAGGTGGTCGGGGTACAGCTCGACCATGGCCTTGTAGTACTCGGCGGCGTTGGGGCTGGACTTCAGCAGCCGGTCGGCGTGCTGGAGGTAGGTGCGCGTCTCGCCCAGGGTGGCCGGGTCGTCGGGCAGGTCCCGGTTCTTGTGGCCGGCGACGACCGACGTCGGATTGAGGGCCTCGATCTTGTCGACCGCCTTCATCCATGCGTCGAGGCCGCCGCCCGCACTCTCCATGAGCATGAGGTGCACGCCGTTGTAGGCGGCGTCGCCGGCGACGACCAGACCGATGGAGGGAACGTGCAGGACCGTGGTCTCGTCGGTGTCGGTATGGCCGACCTCGACGGCCTGGACGAGGCTGCCCTCCAACTGGAAGCCTTCGGCCGGCACCGGTTCCGCAAGGACGGGCGACTCGGGGATCTGGCCGGGGAAGAAGGAGTCCCACATCTGCTCTCGGGTCTCGATGGCCCGTTCCATCACCTTGATGGTGCCGGGGGTGGCGTACACCCTGACGCCGGGAAACCGTTTGGCCAGCTCGGCCGTACCGAACCAGTGGTCGCCGTGGCCATGGGTGATGTAGATGTACGCCAGCCGCTTGCCGGACCGCTCGACCCAATCGCCCACCTGCTGGATCTGGTCATGGGTGAACGGTGGGTCGACGAGGGCGGCGTCCCGCTCACCGTGTATCAGCGTGACGGCCACCGGCGACGACACGAGCGGTTCGCCGTCGGGCATGCGCATCTCCGTCTGCCGGACAACCCCGTCCAGCACGAGTACTTCATAAGACAGTGTCGTCGTGTCCGCCATGGCGGATCCTCCTAGATGTGGTCTCTGCGCTTTCAGCGGCGACCGGCGAGGCAGGCGGCTCTTGGAGCGCGGCACCCGCACGGCGGGCGGCGACGCACCGTGATGACGGACCGTCCCGCTCGGCGTCGCCGGTGCCCAAACCATCTGAGTTTGAATTTCGAAGTCAGCGGTTTCGGTACGCTCGCATGCTGGGTTGGAAAAGTCAATCCAGCGATGCCGTCGAGTACCTCGGCGGCCCCGTCGGCGGCACGCGGTCTGCGGTGCCGCTCCTCCATGCCGGCTGGACAGCTGCCGTGCCGGCCGATCGGCGCATGTGACGGCACGGGCATCGTGCGGGCCGGATCCGCTGCCCCGCCCTGGATGAAGGGCGTACCGCCACGCTCGCCGGCCCGCTTCGGACTGCCTGCCTGTCCGGACCTGGCCCCCTCCGGTGAGGCAACCGGACGCGTCCCGGGTCCTCGCCGGGGCGCCTCGCGGCGGCACCCGCGTGTATCCCGGGAGGCTGACTGGGTTCACTGAAGCCAGGTGCTACCCTCTCCCCATGGGGAAGACGAATGCGCTCGAAGCGGGGGGCGCCTGCTCGATTGCGCGCAGTCTCGGAGTGCTGGGTCAGCGCTGGACCCTCTTGGTGGTGCGCGAGGCGCTGAAGGGCCGAACGAAGTTCAGCGAGTACCAGGAAGCGCTGGCCATTTCGAGCGACGTCCTCGCGCAGCGCCTGGAAGGGCTGAGCTCGGCAGGCGTACTCGAAAAGCGGCCATACCGGGACGCCGGAACCCGTGAGCGCCAGGGTTACCACCTGACTCCGGCCGGACGTGAGCTCGGCCTGGTCATCGCCGCGCTGATGACATGGGGCGACAACCACCTGTCCGACGAGGCGGGGCCCCCGGCTCTGCTGCGGCACCGGGAGACTGGCGAACCCGTCGAACTCTCCTTTGTCGATGCCCGGGGTGAGCGGGTGGCGCTCGATGACGTCATCACCATCCCCGGCCCAGGCGCGCGCGGCCGCTGACATCCTCGGCCCAGGCTGATCATGGCGAAAGGGCCTGCCGGCCCGAGCCGAACTGACTCTGGGCCCGGCCGCGCGACACCGGCACCGGCGATTCGCAGACCGTGACGGGCCACTGACGAGCCCCCTGCCGGCCGGCCCACGATTCTGCATCGCACCGATCGGACCGGGAGTCCGAACCTGTGCGCAGACGAGCGCACGACCCGCACGGCGCCGCACACGCGGCTCTCGCCGTCCGGCCCTGCTTCCCGGCGTCGCCACCCACAGCCCTGACGGCCGACGCCCGGCCGATGCCCTCGGACCGCCCCCAGGCGCACCTGGGCAGCGATCACCGTCGGACCGGCCCCGCGCGACCGCCGCGCCGTGTCCCGCCCGCAGGCCCATCCGCCCCGCGGACGACTCATCGCTGATCGGCTGATGCAAGCAGGCTCGGGCGGTGCGCCCGGCCAGGCACGTCAACCTCAGCTGGATACAGCAGGCGCCGACGGACGCCCGACGAGGCTCGCGCCGGGATGACCGAGAACCGTTCGACCCGGTACGCCCCCACCCCCCTCGCTGTGCCAGAGGCCGCGCCGCCGCAGTCCGCACGGCCCGCCCGCAAGGGCAATCCCGCCGCTGCGGCGCCCTGGCAAGGGCGCATGGAGGCGGCATCAGGTCATTGTTCAGGCCCCAACCAGGGCCCCACCCCAGGCCCCACCCGTTCACGCGCACCGCGGTGCGCCCGGTCGGCGGGAGTCCGGCCGGGTCCGATCGGCACGAGCGCAGCCATAGCTGACTTGACTTTCCCAAGTCAGCTATTAGGCTGACTTGGGAATTCCAATTAAGAGAGGAGTCTGATCGTGAAGGCCATCCAGATCTCCGAGTTCGGCAGCTACGACACACTCACACTCGTCGACGTGCCGGCTCCCGCCCCCACCGCGGGCAAGGTCCTGGTCCGCATGCGACTGGCCGGCGTCAACCCCCTCGACGACACCGTTCGTTCCGGCGCACTGCCCAGCGCCAACAAGCTCCCCCTGGTTCCGGGTACCGGCGGTGTCGGGGAAGTCGCCGACAACGGCGGTGTCGACTCGCTCAAGCCCGGCACCCCTGTCGTCGTGGCGGGCCGCGGCTACGGCATGTTCCGCAACGGCACCTGGCAGGAGTACCTCCTCACCGACCCCCAGGACCTCATTCCCCTGCCGTCCGGCATCGATCTCGCCGCCGTCGCCGCCTTCACCACCGGTGGCGGTTACCTGACCGGCTACCTCTCCCTCACCGAGCTGGCCGCCTTCACGCCCGGCCAGACCGTCCTCGCGCCCGGCATCGGAGGGGCCGTGGGCCTCGGTACGGTCGAGGTCGCCAAGCGCCTCGGCGCCTCCCTGGCCATATCCACCGCGAGCCGTACCGACAAGGCCGAGCGCGCCCGCGCGGAGGGACACACGGTCATCGACCTGTCCAAGGAGACGTTGCGCGACGGCATCGCCCGGTTGACCGACGGCCGTGGTGTCGATGTCGTCGTCGACGGCGTCGGAGGTCCCTTCACAGGGGGGGAGGCCCTCGCCAGCCTCGCCCCGGGAGGCACCCTGGTATCCGTCGGGTACGCCGGCGGCAAGCAAGCCAGCGTCAACATCACGGACATCATCTGGCGTTCCGCGCACATCCGCGGCTTCATGTTCACCCTGTTCAGCACCCAGACGCTGATCGAGGCCAACACGAACCTCTTCCGCTACCTCGCGGAGGGCGCTTTCCACCCCTCAATCGCCCGTGCCTTCCCGCTGAAGGATGCTGCGGAGGCAACCCGGCACCTCATCGAGGACCGCCCGTACGGCCGTGTCGTGCTGGAAGTCCCCGGAGCCTGAGACGCCCGCCGGCGATCGCGGGGGAACCCGAAGAAGCCGGTCCGCTACGGCGGGGGCCACTTCGACGCGTACTCCAAGAACCTCCAAGAGACGGGCGCCGCGCTCTCAACTCGTTCCTCACACGCATCTGATCCGAGACGGTCTCCACCTCTTTGCGGAGAACCCGAGGACTGCAGTGCGGCCCGCCGAGGAACAGCCTTGATTCCCATCCGCATACATGTACATACACATCTAGGAGGTTCCGCCATGGCGGCATCAACCACCCTGTCCTACGAAGTTCTCGTCCTCGACGGCGATCCCTCGGCCCTGGAGGACATGCGCCTGCCCGACGGTGGCCAGGTCGCGATGTCCCCGCTGTCCGTCACGCTGATCCACGGTGAGCGCGACGCCGTGCTGGTCGACCCGCCGTTCACCTTTGACCAGGCCCGCGAAGTGGGGGATTGGATCGAGCGCTCGGGCAAGCGGCTCGCGTTCATGTACGTCACCCACGGACACGGTGACCACTGGTTCGCCGCCGGCGAGCTGATCAAGCGGTTCCCCGGCGTCAAGGTCTACGCGACCCCCGGCACCATCGAGGAGATGCGCCGGGCCATCGCGACCCGAGGCGAGCAGTTCGACCTGCACTTCCCGGACCGGATTCCCCCGGTCAGCCTGATCGCCGAGCCCGTTCCAGCGGACGGGCTGGAGCTGGAGGGCAACCTCCTGCAGGCCGTCGAGGTCGGGCACACCGACACCGACGAGACCACCGTCCTGCATGTGCCGTCCATCGGCCTGGTCGTGGCCGGCGACGCCGTGTACAACGGTGTCCACCAGCACCTCGACGAGGGTTCCGGCAGTGGCCTGCGGGCGTGGCTGACGGCACTCGACAAGATCGAGGCCCTCGCCCCTAGCTCCGTCGTCGCCGGCCACAAGAACCGTGCGCTGCCCGACGACCCCGCCACCATCGGTGAGACCCGCGACTACCTGCAAAACGCCATCCGCCTGCTTGATTCCCGACCCGAACCGGTCGCCTTCTTCGAAGAGATGGTGCGTCTCTACCCCGACCACCTCAACCGGACCCCGCTCTGGCTCTCGGCCGCCGGCCTCCTGGGCCGGTGACGCCGCCGCAGCTGTGCCCGGGGCTACCTGCCGGGGGCCGGGTGAGAACCAGGCGCCTTCTCGTCGCTTCCGGTCTTGGGACGCCGCGAGAGTAAGCAGCCCCTTCCCGATAGATGGGGCGGCCTGACGGGTGCCGGGGCGCGCTAACGCGCCCCGGCACCCGTCAGCAGGGCCCGGCGGTGGATCCCCGGCCGACGCCGAGAAACTGCCCGGGTACGGGGAAGGGGAACCCGCGACAACGCGTCACGACGACAAGTCCCTGCCCCCCGGGATGGTCACGACCCGGGCAACGGGTGTTGACGCCGCCCTCCTCATATGGTCGGACGGGTTGCCATCGACGGCCCCTGCTCGCCCGCGTCGTCGAGTACCAGGAGCCAGTCCTCGTTCCGGGCTGCTTTTCCGCAGTTTACGAGGCTGCTGCCACCGCTTCCTGGAATCGCAGGATTCCGGGGGCGGCCTCCTGTGAGAAGTATGTGTGACCCACCGGAATGTCGGGACCCACGGCTTCCGCGACTCGGACGACGTCGGCGTTGGCGAACGCACCGCAGACCTCGATCAGCTTGACGTCCTCCGAAGCCGCCAGCTCCTTGGCCAAGGCGGGGGCATCCCCCACCTCGGGGATCGCCACCAGAATGGCCCGGAGGGACGGGCTGTCCAGGATCCAGCGGTCCTTCGCGGGGTCGGCGCCGGGGTGGTCGAAGATGAAAAGCCAGGTGGTCGACATGAAATGGAGTCCTTACTTTTTGGTCTTTCCTGAAAACCGCAGTGGATCTTGTTCGTGCGGCTTCGTGGTAACCACATTAGATTTCGAGGAGGCTCCTAAAGAACAGGCAAAATGCTGAGGGGGGAGGGGGACGATGGTCCTAGGTCGCGGGTCTCGGGCGTTGATGGTCTGCGGGGAACGTCGGCAGTGAGTCGTGATCTGGATGTCAGCGGCGTGGCCCTCGTCACCTGCAGGAGCGCGGACGTTCCGACTCAATCCCCTACCTGGCTCACTCCGCCGAGTTTCAGCGAGCGCGGCCAGCCGCCCGGTCGAGATTGTCGCGGCGGACCTTCAGATCCCCGTACCTTGCTCGGTGCCGTCGGGCGGGACCTCGACCACGGAGCACGCGGGCAGGCCCCCCTCCCGCGCGACGCATTACGTGAGCGCCCCCACACCCCACTGGATGGGCGGCGTCCTGCGCGCCGATGTGCCATTCGTCGGCCACGACCACCACCCATGCCGGACGGTGACCGCACAGTCGGCGTAGGGCCACCCCCTCAGAGATCGCCCCTGATGCCCAGGCCGGCCAGGCGCTCACATGCCGACGCCCGCGTTCCCAGTCCCGGCGTTGGGTGCCGAACACAGCCCGACCTCGTCGCAGAGATCAGCGCCGACACCTCCATCGACTGGGGCGGCGTCTACCGGCACCCGACCCGCTACGTGCGCCTGCGCCTGGACATGGGCATGGAGGACGTGCCCCGGTTCGGCGGGGGCCCGGCCACGGCCGCCGGGAGAGGTGCGGGGCCGGACTCGCGTCGTGTGCCGGCTGGTCGCTACGCCTTGCTTGCGGCCTTGAAGCGGAAGCCGAAGAGGCCGCCCTCCTCGTCGTCGGTGAGGCGGGGGCTGCGGATGTGGGGATCGGGGTCGAATCCGCGCTGGGCAGCGGTGCTGAGGGTGTCGGTGTTGAGGGTGACGATGTACTGCATGTGTTCTTCCTCAGTGACTTCGGCTGCGAGCGCGAGGGCTCGAGCTACCTGCCGTTCGTCGACGCCGTCGTAGAGGTGGCTGTCGTGGACGAGGAAGTCGGGGCCGCGCTCGTGGCGGTGTGCGAGGACGGCCAGGGTGAGGTCGAAGCAGAAGATGACCATGTTGTTGATGCCGCGGCTGTCGTCGGCGTCGATCCTGGGCGTGATGCTGAGGCTGGTCCGGCCGGCCTCGATGGCGAGGTAGGCTTCGCGGCCCTCGCCGTAGAGGCGCTGGGCGTACCGGGAGAACAGCAGGATCGCTTCGTCTGTCTGCTGCCGACGCTCTCGGAGGTCGAGGTCGACGGCCTGCTGCAGTTCAACGCTCTTGGCAGTGATCTGGCGGGCGCTGGCTTCGAGGGCCTGCGCTGCGTCGAAGCGGTGGCGAAGAGCACCGAGAGCAGCCTGCTCCCGGCCCAGGGCTGTCTGCAGGGCGGTCAGCGCTTCCAGCGCTCCACCGTCCGCCAGCTCGCGCAGGAGGCGGGCCTGGTCCTCGCCCAGGTCGGCACGTTCCTGACGCCGGGCGGCCAGGCGGCCGGTGAGTTCCCGGATCTCTTCCTCCAGGAACCTGCGCCGGTTGCGGACGACGGAGTGGTGGAACGCCTTGACGTCGTCGAAGCGACGCCGGACCTGGTCGTTGAGGATGACCCCGAGCTCGCGGTAGGCCGGCTCGAGGTAGGACACCTCGACGTCCGTGGTTTCGGTGATCGCGCCCTGGAGCTCTTCGAGGTTGTGCTGGTCGATCACGTCGTCCTGGGCGAGCTGCTTGATCCGGCGGCTTACCTCGTCCGCGCGCTCTTTGAGACGCTCGTACTCGGGGACGACCTGGAAGGCGGCAACCTGCGTCCGCAGCCGTTCGACCTGTGCCTGGGCGAGAGTGATCTGGCCCCTCAGATCGGCCGTGGAGCCGACGATCCGCCCCCATACGGGATCGTTGACGGCCTTCCGCAGCTGGTCTCTGGTCGCCTTGCGGGCATTGAGCTCGCGGTAGCCGTTGACCAGCTGCCAGTCCAGCCCGAGGAGGTAGGACAGATTCGACGATGCCTCCGCGGCGGCCTGCCGGGAGAACGTCCGGGTCGGCTCGTTGAAGCCGTGAGCGGACACCCGGCGGATGAGGAACGACAAGAGCGTGCGACCACTCACCCCGGGATGGTCGCCCTCCAGCCCGAAGAGGTCCCGCTCGATGACGCGATTCCACTGCTCCACGGACAGCTCGACGTCCTGAACATCGGCGAAGAGCGTGTCGGCCGACACGCCGGATACGTTCCGGCTCAGCGACACGACCTTGGGATTGTCTCCGCGCCGTCGCACCTCAAGCGGATCGTCCTGCCACGGCCAGTCCATATCGAGGCCGAAGGTGATGTGGCGCAGCGCCTTGTTCGTGGCCAGCGCCCCGGAGGACTTCGCACCCAGCAGGAAGTGAATCAGCTCGATCACGCTGGACTTGCCAGCGCTGTTACGGCTGTCGGTCTCAGCCGACGACGAGGTGGTGTCCGCGACCAGCAGGTTCAGTCCCGGCGAGAACTCCACCGTCTTGAACCGCGCGTCGTCAGCGCTCAGGCGGCGCAGCATCCCTACTCCTTGCGACGAGAACGTCCTGGACCAGCTCCACCGCACCCATGGCGAAGAGGATGTCCAGGGCCAGAACGAACCACTCGAACGATACCGGCGAGGTATGGGCCTGATCAGCACGCCAGCTCTTCAGCCTCGCCCACGTCTGACTGACGGTCCGCGGTTCATCGAGCTGGAGAAGAACCTGCGCGCCGACAGCGAGCAGGCAGCGATCAGGAGCGATTCCCTTCGTCGGAGTGATCATGCGGTCAGTCCGATGCCAGGCTGCCAGCCGGCAGGCGGCGTCTCGAAGATGTCGCATCGTTCGAAGAAGTGCGCCAGGACAACAAGGGCGGCGCGCAGCACCTTCGGTCGCGGCTGGGCGTTCCCCAGGAAGTACATCTTGAGCTGCCAAAGAACGTCGTCGGCGTCGCTGTAGTCGCGACGCACCTGCTGGTAGTACAGGCGGAAGCCCTCTGCGACCTCGTCGTGCTCCAGCTCGTTCCGGCTTCCGGCGTAGAACGCGTCTACCAGATAGCTCTGTCGCATGCCGCGGAGGAGGTCCTCCCGATCCGCCCCTTCGATCCGGTTGAAGTCCAACTTCTCCACCGGCACGTCAGGCAGGGACATCAGAGGGTTGGACTCGGCGCGGATGTCCTGCAGCTGCTTCAGCAACGGCGCCAGGTCCTCCATCCCGATGCCGAAAGTCGTGTCCTTGATGGGGATCTCGCAGCGGAGGACGTCCTCGGTCTCCATCTGATCAAGCTGCATGCACTCGCGCCACAGCCGCCGGGTGCCCATCTGCTCGAATCGCAGCGAAGGCATGCTGTCCCGCGCGCTTGCCAGCAGAGATGTGACTTCCGGATGTACACCCCGCCTGTCGTTGTGCACGAACACGAAAGTGTCGAATTCGCCGTTCCGCTTGGCGAGCGCCCCCGAGAGGTCCCCGTCGAACTTCTTCCGGATCTTGTACGGCTTCACGGTCTGTGGTGCGTAGCAGGCGTACAGCTTTCGCGAATGCAGGCTGAGGCCGTCAGCCGACCTGTCACCCAGGCTGCCAGCCGTGCGCACGTCGAGGAAGTCTGGGTAGCGCAAACACATCAGCCGATGGAAGAAGTCCTCGAACTCGTTCTCGTACAGCTCCGCCATCAACTCGAGGAACTTGACGTGTGCATACATCCGCTGCTCAAACAGCATGAACCCCCCTTGCGCACAGAGCTGCCAGCGTAGCTGTGTGTAACTAGCCCCAACACCCTTTGATCAGATCCTCGCCAGTCACGGATGTGACCTCTGCTCGGCGTCTACGGCCAGGCGGCGACTTCCTCGATGGTGTCCGCGATCAGGGCGGGTAGGTGTTCCATGGCCCGTTCCAGAATCTTCTCGATGGGCACCGCGTGTCGGCTGCCGTCCACGTTGATGTGGTTGGCCCACTGGGCGGGCTGATAGCGGGCGAGCATCGACAGCGCGTACAGCACCGCCCACCACGCCATCAGCGGGTGGAGTTCACGCGACAGGCCTGCGATGGCGGGGAAGAAGTAGCGATGTCCGGCGTACCGCCGGGTCATCGCGGTCAGGCGTTGCAATCGCTCCTCTCGGGTGCCACTCTCCGCAGGCATCTTCCAGTGCATAGTCAGCCATCCGGCGTTTGGATGGTGCCGCTCGAAGTCGGGTTCACCACCGGCTCCCGCCCGGCGACGGACGAAGTCGTCATACCCGGCGGCACCGGGATAGCTCTGCAGGAACCCATCCAGAGCCGAGCGGCTGCCAGCGTCCACGACTCGGTCCAAGATGTCGCCGACTCCAACCGTGAGCAGCGGGTGAAAGGCTGCGCCTTCGATCGAGATCGCGCTGGCGTAAAGGGGTGTGAACCGCTCCCTGCCGGTCAGCGGGTACTGCAAGTTGGCGGGGAGGGTGTCCCAGACTTCCTCCAGCCGCACGACCGTGTCGTTGCCCCAGACCGGCGAACCCAGCAGCTGGCTGAGCCGTACGAAGCTGCCGGCGGTGCCAGCAGGGTCCGTACGGATCTCGAT
Source organism: Streptomyces sp. NPDC002602 (assembly GCF_042889445.1). NCBI lineage: Bacteria > Bacillati > Actinomycetota > Actinomycetes > Kitasatosporales > Streptomycetaceae > Streptomyces > Streptomyces sp. NPDC002602. The sequence goes on from NZ_JBIAQX010000018.1 coordinate 153,649, forward strand.
GTCGGCGAAATCCAGGTGGTAGCCCGAGGCATGGATGCCATGCGTGACCAAGTTCCAGTCCTCGCCCTTGAGGTCGACGGCTGCGGCAGCAATCGCCCTGCCAGCCTGACTCAGACCGTAGAACACCAGCAATGGACGGGTCTGCGGACCCACGACCTCAGCCGCCCCAAACATCTGCTGCGCCTGCTCCAGAGCCGTGGCGTACGTCTTGGCCCGCGCCCCACTGCTTGCTCTGCCTGGCCTGTTGGAACGACTGGCACGCAGCCTCTCCCACGCCTCAAGGGGATCTATCTCCATGTACATGCCGGGAGGCTATCCAACCACTGACGATCCGTCTGGTGACGTGGTTGAACCTACAGAGTCGGCCATCCCCTTGGGTCGGTCAGGCAATGTCGCATTCTTCCGGTGTGGAGCCCAAGTCTCACGGCTGAGAGTGGTGGCCGCAGGATGATCACGAACTACCGTTGCTGTCTCGTTCGGGGTCGGGCCGGTTGTCGGAACCGGGACGGTGCCGGACTCTGTCACGGATCCAACGGGCGGCTGCGACGGTGAGCAAGGACGCGATTTCGGCGAGGTAGTCGGGGATCGCATCGGCAAGAAACGTGCAGAAGGCTCATCGCGGTGCGGACTGGCTGGCGAGCGTGCCCTGCCGCTGTATGCCCGTCACTTCACAGAAGCAGAAGGCCGCACAGCGTGCAACAGTCGTGAGACGGAGACGCGACCTGTCGGCCCGGACACGCGGGCCCTACAGTGGCGGCCTCGTTCAGCGCATCGTCGGGGTGGCGGGAGATCCCAGGGGCTGATCAATGAACGAGCTGTGCACGCTCACTCTGCCTCATGTGGATGCCCCTGCACTCTGCTTCCCGGAATTCGTCCGATCTTCGAAGCCCGCTGCCTCGATCTACGCTCATTTCGCCGATCAGCTGCTCTGTGGGGGAGCCATGCGCTCCAGGGCGAGGATCTCGGCTACCGGGCGGCCCCATGCCCTGCCCGGTTGCTCGGGTTCGATCGGGACGAGCCCGCAGGCCGCGAAGAACTTCTGCCGGTCGGGCTCGTCGTCGCCGTCCTGCGGTACTAGGGCCAGGTAGGTCCGGCTGGCGTCCTGAGCCCGGCGGGCGATCTCGGTCACGAGCGCGCGGCCGAGCCCGAGGCGGCGTTGTCCTGCCGCGACGGCCATCGTCAGGACCCAGGCTTGGGGCCCGGTGTGTCCGGGACGGACGTCGTCGCGGCCGAAGTCGTAGTCCAGCCTGAACTCCGCTACCCCGCCGACGACCCCGTCGACAAGGGCCACGATGACCTCGATGCCTTCCGGGTCGTACACCCCAGGAACCGCCAGGTCCTCTGCGTCCAGGAGGCCTTCCACCACCGGGTAGTCCGCCTGGGCGAGATCGCGGATCAACAGCATGTGCGGAGTACCCCCTGAAGCTCACACCAGCACAGTCAGGCCCAGTCCACACTGAGACTGCGGAGTGCGTCCAGTTGGTCGGCGGTGAGCTTGTCGCGTCGGGTCTTCGTGTTGGAGACCCACACGCCCAGCTTCACGACGACCGGCTCCGTCTCGCCTTCGACCGTGATCTCCTCGCCGTGGGCGCGGGGGACCGGCCGGTGGGTGCCTTCCCGCTCGACCCACTGGGTGAGGGCTTCCAGGCCCCGCTGGAATGCCTGCTGCGCCTTGCTCGGGCCCTTTGCCGTACGGGCGGCTGCGGGGGCGGGAGACGGGGCTACCGGAGCGTTGATGCCCAGCGCGGTCAGCCGTTCCTGCTGCTCGGGCAACAGTCGCGCCCAGGTAGCCGGCTGCTTCTGCTGTTGGAGCCACTTGCCGATGTCGTCGCCGTCCAGCAGCACGCCCGGGGCGATGTCGGGCAGAGCGCCGTCGGCGTCGACCAGGTCGGCCAGGACGCGGTAGTGCCGCTGCCAGTCCAGGGGCCAGGGGCAGTTCCAGTCTTTGTCGATCGCGGCGAGCTGCGCGGCCCGGGTGGTGGCAGTGTCCTCGTCCTTCCCGAGGCCGTTCTTGGCGCCTTTTCGGCGGAGGTTGGCCATGTGCTGCCCGATGGGCACCATCTGGTCGTCTTCGCCCCACATGGCGTCCTGCCGGGGCGCGAGGTGTCCGGTGGCTCGCCGGAAGGTCCGGAGCGCGGCGAGCTTGGCTTCCCACGCCTCCTGGCCGGGCTCCCAGATCATCCCGGCTTCCGGGGCGTCCAGCAGGGTCTTGCGCCGGTCCTCGAGTTCGCCGGCCCGCAGGGCCTTGCGCTGCTGGTGGACCCAACGCCCGAGGGGGAAGTCCTTAGTGACGCCGACCTCGACCTCGACGTCGTACGGGACGGCGTGGACGCCGGCGATCCGGTTCTCTGTCCGCCAGCGAATGAGGGCCTGGTATCCCTCCAGCCACACCAGCGACTCGGGCCGGTAGACCCGAGTACGGAGGAAGGCCGCGATGGTGGCGGCGTCGCGCGGGCTGGAGAAGTGGAGCAGCGCCGACTCGGCCGCGGCCTGGGTGTCGTCGTCCTCCTGGTCCTCGCCTTCACCCGCGCCGGCCGCGACGATCTGCCCGTCCTCGTCACGCCGGACGTGCAGTTTGCGCTTGCCGCTGGTGAGGGCGCGGGAGGCAAGCTGCTCGACCAGGCGCTCATCGTGCGAGCGCAGGCCCTGGAGGACCGCTACAAGGGGGCGGAAGCTGGCACTGGCGACCATGTCCGTCGGGTCCTCGTTCGGCTCCAGGAACACCGGCACGATGATCCGCGCGACCTTCGTGGAGCCGTCCTTGTTGAGCCGGAGCGCCCGGCCGATGTTCTGCACGATCTCGACCTGCGAGCCGCGGGTGTCCGCGAAGCAGACGGCCTCCACGCCCCGCTCGCCCGTGATGTCCACGCCCTCACCGAGCACGCGAACCGAGGCGAGGAACGCCCGGTGCACCCGGCGCCCGGCCGCGTCGATGCCGTTGGCGAACTGGCGCAGCGCCTCACGCCGTTCGGCCACCAGGTGGTCACCGCACAGCCACGCCGACCACACCCGGTCCGGGGGTACGTGGCGGCCGGCCTCCAGCTCGTAAAACTCCGCGTCGATCGAGGACTTCGGCAGCCGGCCCGCGGCCGCCAGATCGGCATCTGAGGCATCGGTGGCGTACAACTCGGCGGCTGTCTCCGGGAGCTTGTCCGCGAACGCGGCGGCTTCCTCCACCTTCTGGTGGAAGGTCATGACCGTACGCAGGTTGTACGCCGCGGCGTGCTCCAGGAGCGCGGCCTGCAGCAGCGCCAGGCGCCGGCCCCGCTGCGCCTCCTCGGACTCCCCGAGGACGGGGAAGGGGTCGCGGATCTCCAAGACGTCGATCTCGAACCCGGCGAGGATCCCCCGCTCGATGCTCTCGCTCAGGCCCAGCTCGGCGAGCCACGCGCCGTAGGTGCCGTTCGGGTCGTCGGCCATGCTCGCGAGCTCGGCCTCTTTGCCGCCGGCCTTCTGCGGCCGGGCCGCGGCCAGGATGCGCGGGGTCGCGGTGAGGTAGAGCCGGAAGTCGGCGGGGATGCGGGCGTTGTCGTGGATGGCTGCCCACGGGCGTCCGAGTTCGCCGGCGGTGCCGTGGGCCTCGTCGACGATGGCGAGGTCGAAGCCTGCCATCTGCTGCCCGTAGAGGCGCTCCCCGCCCGCCAGAGCGGCCTCCAGCGGCCCGCGGACCTTCCGCTGTCCCTCGGGTGCGTCGATGTCCTCGCGGTCCACCAGGGAGGCGTACGTGGCGAACACGATGACCGGCCCCGTCCCGGCCCACAGGGCGAGCTGGATCGGGTTGGTGGTGGTCCGCACTCCCAGCTCGCTCAGCACGGGGTCGTTCTCCAACGAGCACACGGCGATCATCGGGGCTCGGTGGCCCACCAGGCGCCACGCCTGGGCGGTCTGGGCGAGTAGGTCCAGGGTGGGCACGGTGACGAGGATCCGGCCGTCCGCGAAGGCCTCCAGCGCGCATGCGGCGGCGGTGATCGTTTTGCCCGAGCCGGTCGCTGACACGATCGTGCCCCGGGCACCCTGCGGGGGCACAGATGACCTTGCAGGGAATCCGACCCACTTACGAAACGCGGACCGCTGGTCTACCTGGTGTTCCTTGAGCTGAATCGCTGACATCTCCGTGGCTCCCTGAGCGCTGAATTCCTGTGGAGTTCCAGAGGGCCGCGTGCGGAATGCAGGCCGCGCCCAGGTCGTTCCAGATCGAGGCGTCCGCCTTGTGCCAGCCGCCGGGCGTTCCGTCCTTGAAGGGCGGTTTGTCGTCCGGGTCGTAGTGCCCGGCATCGAGCGTGCAGATGATGACGTTGCCGTCGCTGTTCACTGTTCGCGCGGTGCACAGGCCGCTGGCCTCCCCTAGTGCCTCCAGCGCGCGGCGTCGCGCGGTCGTGTTCGGGCGTGTACGGGGCAACACGGTGCTCCGCACGTAGGTCGTCATGCGCCCCAGGTCTTTTCACCCGGCTGCATATTCCTGATGTGCGCGTTCAGGCGAGCAGCCTCGACGGCCCTGCCGCTGCGCCGGGTCCAGAAGCGGTCCGCAAGACCCTCCAAGGCATTGGCGACGGTATCTACGCACGTACTCCATCCGGCCGCGAACGTCTTGCTCTGAGCTCCTGATACCTGATGGGGCAGCTCGACCAGCTCGTCCCACGCGGCGGCGACAGCTCCAGCCTCCAAGGCGGCCACTAGATCATCAGCCTCGCTTGCGGATACCCCCTGGGCTGCCAGGATTTCGAAGAGCCTCAACCGGGCCCCGGTGCCACCCGTTTGATACTCGATCATACGGAACACGGAATCGCTGCTCAGCGATGAATTGAGTCCAATGGATCCGTGGTGACCGGTCATCTGCGGTCGTTCCTCTCGGAATTCCGGGGAGGTTCCCGGGCGGTTGGGTGTGTCCCGTGTTTCCGCCAACGGTACATGCTGCATCAAACCGATGCACCCGCTACACTCCCACCCCCAAGCCCGTATTTTTCGTTGAGAGGATTCGGGCAGGTGGGGTAGCTTGGGTTTGTTGGCGGCGGGGGCAGGTAGCGCAGTGGTCGACGCGCCCCCCTTCAAGGGGGTCTGACGCCGGTTCGAATCCGGTCCTGTCCACTCCGCCGACCCCAACACGAGCAGACTGCCTGTTGCCTGTTGCCTGTTGCCAGCTGCCCGCGAAGCGGGCTGGTCCTTGAGGCGAAGCCGGAAGGACCCGGGTGGGGGAGCGAAGCGGACCCGCCCCAACGGGCCGAAGGCCCGGACCCCGTGAAACGGGGTCATCCTGGCTCGCGCAGCGAGCCGTTCGGGGACCGAGCGCAGCGAGGCCCCCGAACCGTCCGGAGCGAAGCGAAGGACTCCGGCCCAAAGGGCCGGCCCCAGCCCGGCAGAGCCGGGCCCGCTGAGCGCAGCGAAGCGGTTCCCTTCCTGAGCGCGCAGCGCTCAGGGTCCCGCTCCGCGGG
>NZ_JBIAQX010000019.1:0-73085 GCF_042889445.1 Streptomyces sp. NPDC002602
GCACCGCACCTCGCCGCGTTGTCGAGGCACCCGAGGACGTCCAGTACTCGGGAGCCTCTCCGCCTTGCGATGCACGGCACCGGACGACGCGGGCTCGACCGGCAAGATCCGAAAGAGACGGCCTAGGCTGTCCGCACGGACCGGCGTCAAGGAGCGGCACAGTGCGGATAGAGCGTCACCAGGTGGGCGAGACGGTTGTTTCGGCGGCGCGCGAGGACTTCGCGGACCGGATCGGCGGACAGGTCCGATCCATGTCGAAGGCCGGTCGGATGGGCACCTACGCATGGCAGTCGATCGCCGAGGAGTTTCACGACTACCTGGGCGCCCTCTCCGTCGAGACGCCCGGGCTCGACACTCCGGAGGCCCGGGCCGCTCTCAAGGACGCCGCCGAGGCCGCGGCCGGCGCCGTCTCCTACGCGGCGTACCACCCGCACTGCGAGTTCCAGGTCTTCCTCGACTACGTGAACTTCGGCATGAGCTACGGCCCGGGTGACCGGGACGATGCCGAGGAGAGCGTCACCTCTGGCGAGTGGATCGACGCGTTCTGCCTCGCGCTCCTGAGGGACAAGGCCCAGTGGCACGGTGAGGCCTTCCACTTCGCCCGGCAGAAATTCGCGGAACAGGCGCAGGGAAGCCCTGCCGGCGAGCTCGTCACGGGGTTCATGGCCGAGGTCCTCGACGACACCGGAGACGATGGGGACTACCCGCCGAGCCCGCAGGCGAAGCTGGCAGCCATCGACGCCGCGCTGGCCCGCATCGGCAGCCGAGCCCGGGAGAGCGGCGAACGCCTCCTGGATCGGCCGGACAGTGTGGCGCTGAGGACCCTGCGCGCCGTGGCCGCCGAGGATCGGGAGGGCTTCGACTCCGGACTGGCCGCCCTTCTGCTCGCACACAGCACCGTCAACAGCCCCGCCGCCTCACCGAGCAGTCTCCTCCCGCTCCTGCCGCTCGGTCTGGCCGCGCTCGCGTACCGGACCCGGGGTTGGATGCCGGCTCTCCACACCGATTACCTGCCGCACGCCCTGGTCACCAACTTCGAGGCGCGCGGCCCGAGGGTGAAGGGCTTGGGCGTCGACCGGCGGCCGGACGCGGTCGCCTCGCTCGCGGCAGGCCCACTGGTGGTGGCGCGACCGCCCGGCGGACAGCCCCGGAGCCCGGAGATCGAGGCCAGTTGGGACCGCAACACCCGGGAAGCCCTGATCCCTGAGGCGGGAAAGCCCCTCTCCGCATCGCGGCTCGACAGTGCCCTGCGCTACCAGCAACTCCTCTTCAAGTGGCGCGCGGGGCATTCGGCCGACGTGACGGACGCCCAGCTCGCGAACCTCCGGCTGGCCTCCCGGCTGGGGGCGGCCGTGTTCCGCCTTGCCCTGGCGGAGCCGGGTACCGAGGTCGAGGTGAGCCTCGACGACCGGAAACAGCGCTGCCTTGCCGCGCGGGGCGAGGCCGCGGGCGCCGGCAACTGGGCGAACGCCGTTGCCTTCGCCCTGATCACGGGCGTACGCGAGGATCTCGCCCCCATGGTCCTTGCCGGCCCCACGATCGCCGGGAAGGACGGCTCGGCGTTCGCCTCGTATCGCGAGGCCCTCCACGCCTACTTGACGGGTGTCGATCCCGAGTCGGCGGCGGAGCGGGCGCTGCGCGGGGCCGAGCAGGCCACGGAGTGGGGTTTCTTCCCGCCGCCCGCCGTACTGCTGTCGCAGCTCGTGGAGGGCGACGAGGAGAGTTTCAACCTGGCCTTGGCCGATGCCCTCGAAGCCCACCGCGACCACTACCAGGTCGCGGACCGCGCCGACACCATCGACGTCGCGATCGACCTCGACGTGCTGGCCTTGGCCTGCCACGCCCGACGCAGGGGCTGGGAGATACGCGTCGAGTCCCCCTATCTGCCGCAGCGGCTCCTCAGAGCCGCTCGCCCTCTCCAGGTCCCCCGGCCGTGAATCCGGTTCAACGCCCAGAGGGGTTCCCCCGGCAGGGGCCCGAAGCGCGCCTCGGAGCGCGCCGGCCACTTTCTGGCGGAGGAATCGCCGGGCCGGCTGTCGGCCCGCGGGCGGCCGGAAGTGGTCGGGCCCTGCCGTCATCCGACTCGGGCACCTCGCAACCGGGGCGTCACACGGGAGGCACCAGCGCATGAATGCACCGTCATCACCAAGCGGAGCGGCCCGAACTGACGGATCGCCCGTCCGCATCGGTGCTCTCGTTCCGCTCGGTCGGCCTGGCTGGATCGAGGCGGGCAGACACCTGCTCGCCGGAATGGAGTTGGCCGTTCGCGAAGTCAATGACGCGGGCGGGATCGTCGGGAAGCCCGTCGAGTTGGTGGTCCGAGACACCGCTGCCGATCCGCAGAGGGCCGCGACGGCAGTGGACGAGTTGGAGCGCTTGGGCGTGGCTGCCGTGGCGGGCGAGTACCACAGCGTCGTCGCTCGCGCCGCTGCCGCCAGGGCCGACGCACTCGGCGTACCGTTCCTCTGCTCGTCGGCGGTACTCGACTCGCTCACCGAACGGCCGACGGAATGGGTCGCGCGCCTCGCCCCGGCGCAGTCGCACGGCTGGCAGGTCTACGCCGACTTCCTCCTCGACGCGGGCCACCGCCACATCGCCTTGGCAGCCCAGCCGAGTGTCTACTGGGCATCCGGGGCCCGCATTCTGCGGGACCACCTCGCACCACGGGGCGGCACCGTCGTCGAATTCGACATGAACGCGCTCACCCCCGCGGCGCTGTGCGACGCGCTCGTCGACCATCGTGCGACAGCCCTCCTCCTTCTGGTGGGCCACCCGGAGCCCGCGGTGTCGATCGTCAAGGCCGTCCGCCACGACCGGCGCCTCGCCGAGGTTCTGATCGGCGCTCCGGCCGGGCAACCGGAGTTCGCCGAATGGGCGACGTCGCTGGGCGGCGACAGCGCCGCGATCCCGTTCTTGCGCTACCTGCCCGAACGCCTCGGCCCACTCGGAGCGCGAGTCGAGACGGCCCTGCGCGAGCGACTGGCCGAAGCACCCTCCTTCGTCGCCTTCGAGGGCTACGACACGATCATCGCCCTCGCCGCCGTGCTGCGTTCTCGCGGCACGGGACGGCCGCGCATTGCCGAATCCTGGCCGAGCGTCGAGGTGGAAGGCACCCGCGGGCAGATCCGGTTCTCCCGGGTGCCGGGCATCGGTGTGTGGCAATGGGCTTGGGCGCCGGTGCAGGTCGTTGATCGGGATCCGGCGGCACCGGACCGCTTTCGGATCCTTCACTCAGGCTGAGAGCGCCCGCTCCGTTCGGTCCGACAGCGCGGATCTGCCCGTACTCGCGGCCGCACACCCGACCTCCTGCCCCCCTGTCCACCGGCCCGCATCTCTCCATACGGGCTGCCGGCCTCGCAAGGTGGCCCGCCCAACGACCCGGTCAAGGCCACAACCACACCCACGAGTGCCGCGACGCCGCCCGTTCTTGGGCGGTGCGCGCGATGCGAGTCGCTTCCGCGGCCAGGACTCGCTGCCACGCGGAGCCGGCGTGCAGCCGCGCCGCCCGCGCCCCTCCACCAGCTCGTCCTCGTGGACGGGGATGAAGTCCTGTTCGCCCCCCTCCGGGATGTGATCAGAACAGGGCCTCCTGCCCCGGGACGGTGTCCGGCTCGGGCTGGTGCTGCCTGTCGAGGAGTGTGAGCAGCTCGGAAGCCGGGGCGCGAACGCCCCGACCGCCATCTCGGCCACCGGGCATCGAGGTGCTTGTGCCGGCTGGCCGGCGGATCGCACGGCTCGCCTCACTTGCCTCATGCGGCGGGGCGCTTGCTGTTCGGGCCGCGGCGGTCCGGTTGATCGGGGCCTCATCGAGTGATGCGTGGGAGTTCGACATGGCTGAACCCTGCCCTCAGGCGGGGCATCTGATGCGGCCGGCCGGTACGGGCGGGAGCGTTGGGTGTGGGGGGTGGGGGGGGTTGGGGGCACGGGGGGGGGTAGCGGTTCGGCGGGCGTTGGGGTCGAGGACGTCCTCGGGGTCCGTGCCTGCCGCGCGAGTTCGGGTCGATGTCCATGGCGCCCTCACCCCCGACGGAGTGCCGGTGGTTCCGATCGGGCCGCGCGGCGATCAGAAGGGATCGATCGACACTTGGCCGGTGGAGGCCGCGCAGACGTCCCAACGGTCCCCGGTGCGGCGCAGGTCCAGCACCACCGCGACACGGCCGCCGGCGCCCGGGGTGAGGTCCACGTTGACCGAGGCATCGTCGGCGCTCGCGGTGGAGGACACGATGTGGTGCTCGAACGTCGTCGCGAGGGAGTGCAGGACGGCCGCAGGATCCCCCGCACCGTCCGGACAGCGGCCTTCCGGAGCGGTGGCCGGTACGCGATCTCCGTTGCCCACCGCGTCGAGGTACTCGTCCACCGCCCGGTGCAACGGACTCGACCCCACGACACCGGTCCCCGTGAACACCACCGCCATGACGATCCCGGCCACGAGCACTGGCAGCCCCGCCGCGAGTGCCGGCAGCAGCACTCCCCTCCTCCTGCCTTCCCGCACGATCCCGCCCTTCCGCCCACCGCGAGGGTTTGGGCCCCGGTTTGGCACGTCGCCGATGTAGAGAAGGGACGCAGCACGTGCGGCGGCCGTTCCACGATCCGCGCCGGGCGGTTCGTGGAACGGCCGCCGCAAGCCGCCGGACCGGTCGCGCATCCGCCTGCGCGAAGCCCCGCCATCCGGCCCCGCAGTCCTGTGGTTCCGTTGGTTGCCGCGGCCCCGGTTGAGTCTCCCGTCGGGGGAGACAGCAAGCTGGGGGCATGGACAGCGACACGCTCTTCTCCATCGGAGAGCTATCCCGCCGAACCGGTCTGACGGTGAAGACCATCCGGTTCTATTCCGACAAGGGCATCGTCCCGCCGACCGACCGGAGCCCGGCGGGATACCGCCTCTTCGGCCTCGACGCACTCGCACGCCTGGACCTGGTCCGCACGCTGCGCGATCTCGGGCTCGACCTGGCGACCGTGCGCAAGGTACTGGACCGGGAAGCCTCCGTACCGGAGGTCATGGAAGCACACGCCACCGCCCTGGACGTGCGGATCCGCACGCTGCGTCTCCGTCGGGCAGTACTCCGCGCGGTCGCCCAACGCGCCCCCACCACCATGGAGATGGACCTCATGCGTCAACTCGCCACACTCTCCCACGCCGAACAACAGCGACTCGTGGCCGACTTCATCGACAGCGCCTTCGAAGGCCTCTACACCAATCCCGAGTTCGTGACCCTGATGCGATCCGCCGTGCCCGAGCTGCCCGACGATCCCACGCCCGAACAGGTCGAGGCCTGGGTGGAGCTCGCCGGACTCTGCCAGAACGCGGACTTCCATGACACGCTGCGCAGGATGGCTGAGGACCAGGCGGACGAGCCCTCCCGACGGGACGTCATCGCTCTGCACTCCGCTCTCAACCGGGCGATGGGTGAACGAATCGACGAGGCCGTGGCCGCCGGCCTCCTTCCGACCTCCGCCAGAGGCGAGTCCCTTGCCGACTCACTGGGCAACCTCTACGCGCACGCATTCGAGCGTGCCGACGAAAGCGATCTGTGCCGCTGGCTCCTCGCCCGCCTGCGGACAACCGAAGATCCCCAGGCAGAGCGCTACTGGCAGCTCCTGGCAACGATCAACGGGTGGCCGGCGTCACCCACGCTCGCTCCGGTCCACTCCTGGTTCACCAGCGCCTTCGCCAACGGCGATGTCGTCATCACGAGGGGCTGACGCGTTGAAGGCGCGCGACCTCGCGTTCGGCTTGTACGCGAACGAGCAGGGGCTGGCATGGGTCAGGAAGCTCGTCGAGGACGCGGTGGGTTCCCGCAGCGCCCGGGTCATCGGTGAGACCGTCGCCGAATCACTTCCCGGGAACGAGCTGTCGACCGCCGACATGTACGACCATCTGGCGGAGCAATGGGCCGTGGAACATCCCGGCCAGGACAGCGGTTCCCGACAACTGATCGAGCTGCGCGTCGACTTGGCGTGTTCCCTCCGGACGTGGCGGGCGATCCGCAAGACAGTGATCGACGGTTTGTGTCCGGAGGGAACGGCCCCCACACCTGTCGTGTGCCGTGGATGGCTGCCTGAGGGGGCATCCGGCCGCCTGCCACCCAACCGACTTCCGACCGAACCGAATTCGAGACCGACGGCTCCGCGGAATCGATACTTCGGACGCGGACGTCCCGCCTCCCCGGAACGGCTGCGGCCCGGGCCGTCCCCGGGGCATGCTCGCAGCCCACACCGAGGAGGTACAACGTGGAGAACCGACTCAGGCGCCGAATGGGCGGGCTTGCCGTGGCAGGTCTCCTGTTGGCCGGCGCGGGCGCGATGCAGGCGCCGGCCTCGGCGGCCGGACTCTCGTACGTCTGGCAGAACGACGCCAACGGCTGGGTGGCCATCTACAGCGCGCCCAACACCGGCACCACCCCGCACCACTGGTCGAAGAGCGGCACCAAGTTCGCCATGAACTGCTGGCTGGACAATCAGGGTCAGCGCTGGTTCTGGGGCCAGATCTACGACACGGGCAGTTGGAAGTACGTCCGCGCCTCCCAGGTCCGCGACCAGATATCCGTACGCGCCTGCTGACCCGCCCGTCCCCGCCTCGCCCCGGCCCCGGCCGGGGCGTGACAGCTCGCGGCGGCCGGGGAGGACGCGTGCCTGGCTTGCCGGTCACCGCGATGACAGTCGAGGTTCCGACCGAGGAGTTCATCGGAATCCTTGAGGGCATCGCGGCCGGACTCGATGCCGGCCAAAGCGGGAGCCGGCGCCCGGCGTCGCCGCGGGTCAGGCAGGATCCGGAAGAGACGGCCTAGTCCGGGGGCTCGACGGAGGCGCCCTCCGTGGGGCCGCCGCTCTTGGGAACGTCGGCAGGACGTTCGTCTCCCGGTCCTGCGCCCTTCTTCTCGTGCTGCGCGCCGACGGCACCCTCCAGATCAGGAGCCTCAGGGCCGGTCGGAGGCAGGTTGGGGGTCAGGCTCTCCTTCCCGTGTTCCGGGACGGGAGCGGGCAGTTCGGGGTCCTGGCCGTTACGTTGCTTCATGCCGTCCGCCTACCCACAGAGCCACCTCTGACGCGGGTACGCGGTACGAGTCCCGCCCGTCAGGGACTTCCCGGTGGCGGAGAGGCCGAGATCTCCGATCCGACACGCACGGTCACACACAGCGCCCGGCTCACACGCGGAGCGACAGCCCGCTTCCTCGGGTGCGCGGCCCCCGGGGTACACGGGACCTGCCGACGCAGCCAACCGGATGACGTGTCCCTTCCCGGGGAACGGGAACCACGGCCGGGGAGCCTGCCTGGCTACGGTGGTTCCAGCCGACTGCTTGCGACCACGCCCCTGGAGATCCTCCGTGCCCGTACCCCTCGGCGAGAACGTGGTGGCGCTGCTGCGTCGCCCCAGCACGTGCTACATCGCGACGACGATGCCCGACGGCTCGCCCCAGCTCACGCAGACGTGGGTCGACACCGATGGCGAGCACGTCCTGATCAACAGCGTCGAGTCACACCAGAAGACCCGGAACATCGCACGTGACCCGCGGGTGGCCGTCGCGGTCGCCGACCCCGCGCAGCCCGCCTCCTACGTCCAGATTCGCGGCCGTGTGGTGCGCGTGACCACCGAGGGGGCGGTCGCGCACATCGAGGCCCTCGCCCAGAAGTACCTCGGAGGCCCCTATCCCTGGTACGGCGGCACCGACCAGGTCCGTGTGATCTACGTGATCCGACCGGACCGCATCAGCTCCCCGACGGCCTGACACCGGGCAGGCGCGTTCCGCGGGATCCGGCGGGGTCCGCGGGTGGTGGGAGAATGGCATGACCAGGACGCGTGTCTCTGGCGTCCTTCCCTATCAGGACAGCAGGTCAGGTCATGGCCAAGCAGCCGAAGCCGTCCCAGCCCACGCACGGCGAGGGGCCCAGCCGGTTCGAGGGAACCAAGCAGCACGGCTGGTCACCGGATGTGGACGAGACCGGGCAGCAGGACAACCCGAGCGCTCATCGCTCCTTCCACCCGGACAAGTACGCTCCCGCCAAGGGCCCCGGCCGAACCGTCTCGAAGGAAGAGGCCGGCAACCCCCACGGCGAGCCCTCCAGGAGTCAGGGCCGCCGAGGCGAGGAGCAGAAGACGGGCGCGGGCGAGAAGGGAATGCACGACCGTGGCCCGCGGGGCCGTTCCCAGCGCCCCAGCGGAACCAAGGACGCCTCCGCCACCACCGGCGTCGACCCCCAGGACCCGCCCGGCCCTCGCAGCGCCGGGTAGCGACGAGCTCGTCCTGGACGCCCCCAGGGTCTTCCGGGCGGCTTCCCCCCGGATCGGCAAGGTCGGAGAAGCCTCATGACGGACATCGAGCACGGATCCGTCGACAGCAGGCGGCGGGCACCGCGGCTGCAGAACCACGGCGGCACCGTGGATGATCACGGACGCGAGCCGGGTTCACCTTCGAGAACGGGAACGGGATCGTCCTCCCCGCCGGCCGACCCCGAGCGAGCGCGCCGCGCCAATACGAGGAAGGCCCGGGACGAAGACGGCGATCGGTGAACGGCGAACGGCGAACGGCGAACGGCGAACGGCGCCTGATGTTGGTGCCGGCTGGTGCCGCACGCAAGGACGACACCGCTCCGCCCGACGCGGAGCGGCGGCGAGGCGGCGAGGCGGCGCGGTCAGCCCACGGTCGGCTGTTGTCCCTCCAGGTGGTGAGAGGCCAAGGCGGCCAGATCGTCGGCGAAACCGCCGCGGGCGCGGCCTCGGACTCGTGCCGAGGTGAGGACCGGGCAGGCCGCCGTGGTCAGGACGCGGTGCCCGGCGTGCTTCAGGGCGTCGACCAGCGCGTGGTCCTCGCCGACGCCGAGCGGCGGGAAGCCGCCGACGGAGAGGTACGCCTGCGCGGTGACACCGAGGTTGGCTCCGTGCACATGGGGGTGGCGCCACTCCCCGTCGGACGGTCGGGTCACCTCGTACCGGGTTCGGAGGCGCTCAGCCAGGGGTGACGCGTGCGGGAGCGTCACCGTGCCCACGACCGCCTCCCAGCCCTCGCGGGCGCGGTCGAGCTGGTGGACCAGCCAGTCCGCGGGCACTTCACTGTCGGCGTCGGTGGTGGCGATCCACGCGTGTGACGCCGACCGGCCGAGCTCCCGCAGGGCTCGGCGGACACCGACGGCACGCGCCTGGCCCGGGTTGCGGAAGCTGCCGGTGACGACGGTGGCACCGGCTTCGCGTGCGAGGTACGCGGTGTCGTCGCGGCAGTGGTCCGCGACGACCACGGTGAGGACCCTCAGGCGGCGGAGGGCCGGGTGCAGGGTGGCCGTGCGGACGGCTGCGAGCGCGGCCGGCAGGAGAGCCTCCTCGTCATGGGCGGGGATCACGACCGCCAGGGCTTCAGGCAGCACGGTTTCGAGGGCCACGGTTTCGTGGGCCACGGTTTCGTGGGCCACGGTTTCGAGGTTCACGCCAGAGCTCACACCAGGCCTTCCTGCTCGGCGGGTGTCGCCGGTCGGCTGCCGTCCGGGAGGAGGCGGTGGTGGATCTGGAGGACGAAGTCCTCTTCGCGGTGGTCGGCCAACAGTCGCAGGCCCGGGGTCTCGGCCAGGCCTCGGGCGATGTCGCTCCCGGTGGAGAGGTGCTCGGATACGGCGTGGTTCCAGTGGGCGCTCACCAGGGTTCCGCCGGGTTCCAGCGCCGCGAGGACGTGGTCCAGCAGGGTTCGTACCGTCGGCGGGTCGAGGTAGTAGAGCAGCTCGGACAGGACGACCAGGTCGAAGGTTCCTTCGGGCCACTGGGCGGGGACGGTCATCTGCCGGATGTCCACGTGCGCGTGTCCGCTGTTGCGCCGACGGGCGGTCTCGACGGCCGCTGCCACCCGGTCGCAGGCGAGGATCCTGTCGCAGCGGGCTGCCAGGCGGTGGGTCAGTTCCCCGACGGAGCAGGCGGGTTCGAAGGCCCTGCGGTAGCGCTCCTGTGGCAGGGCGGCGACGGTGAGGTCGTACTTGCGGCGCTCGTACCAGCGTTCGGCGAGGTGCCAGGGGTCCTCGGCGTGTCGGTACATGTCGTCGAAGTACGACGCCGGGGTGGGCTGAGCGGTCACGTGAAGAACACCTCGATGTCGCGCAGGTGGTGGGCGAGTTCCTCGGGCGGCAGGACGGCCGCGTCGGCCGGGTCCGGTCCCAGGGGTGCGATCTGGCTGACGAAGTGCTGAACGGCTCGTCGCTTGAGTGCCGCTGTCGCGGGAGGGAGACGGACGGCCGCGGCTGCCGTCCAGGGCACGCGGGGGTCGCCCGGTCGGGCCCAGTGCCACATCCATACCGGGTACGTCCAACAGGGCACGGACGCGGCACGGGACGCCTTCAGCGCGGCTCGCCCGGCTGCCTCGTGGTCGCCGTGCACGTCGTCCGTCCACGGTGCCAGGCACAGTCGGGCGTCTTCGAGGAGCGCCTCCAGCGCGGCGGCGACCTCGTCCTCGTGGAACGCCAGCCGGGTGTCCGCCACCTTGAGGCGGACCACCCGGGCGTCCGGTGCGCCCAGGGATTCGAGAGCCCGGCGCAGTTCTTCGGCCCGGATGGCCGCCAGTTGGTCCGGTGTGACGCGGGTGCTGCCGGGGTGGGAGCCCTCGCCGTCGGTGATCGTCACCACGGTGAGGGCGAGACCGGCCCGTGCGAGGAGGGCGATGGTGCCGCCGGCTCCCAACACTTCGTCGTCGGGGTGGGCTGCCACGATGACGACCCGGCCCCGCTCCGGCAAGGGTGCCTCGGGCAGGGCGGCGAGGCCGTTCCAGTCGCGCCATTCCCGCTCCGGCGTACCGGGGGCCTGAATCGGGTCGGCGGGCGGCGCCTGCTCGGGTGGTGTGTCCGTCACCGCTGCCCCGCTCGGGCGACGAGGCCGCCCAGCTCCGCCAGGTCGCGTTCGCCGTGGTGTTGGCGGATGTAGACGGCGAGGTCCGTGGCGTGTCGTGTGTGGGACGGATCGTGGCACAGCGGTTCGGCGCCGGTGGCCCGGCCGACGTGGGTCAGGACGTCGGCGCAGACCGATTCGACGAAGGCTCGCACGCGCAGGCTTCGCTGCCGGCCCGTGCCCTCGGCGTCGGCGGGGTCGCCGTCGATCTCGGTCGCTGCCCGGGCCAGGACGGCCGCGGCGGCGTGCAGGCGCATGTCGACGGCCCCCAGGTGGGCGTCCGTGAGCGGGTCCGGGCCGCGCCGGGCCGCCGTACGGGTGAGGACGTCCGCGACGGCCCGGGCGCCGCCGTACCAGCAGGCCGCGACCCCGATGCCGCCGTGCTGGAAGCCGGGCCGGTCCACGTAGGCCTCCACGCCGCCGACCGGTACCGCGGGCACGTCCTCGAACGCGACGTCGGCGCTGTCGCTGGCCGCCATGCCCAGCGCCTGCCACGTACCCTCCACCGCCCGGCACCCGCCATCTCGCGCGTCCTGCCCCTCCCCCGTCGCTCCGGTGGTGACGGCGAAGAGGCGGCGGCCGTCATCCGCCGTGGCCGTCACCAGGGCGTGTGTGCAGCCGTGCGCTCCCGAGCAGTACCGCTTGAGTCCGTTCAGCACCCAGCCGCGGTCGCTCCGGGATGCGGTGAGTCCCTGTCCTCGGGGTTCGGCGGCCCACACGCCCCAGCGCTCCTGGGGCCCCACGGCCGGTCCCCCGAGCTCCGCGAGGATCGCCACCGCGTCCGCGTGTCCCTCCACCAGCCGGGCCAGTGAAAGATCACGTTCCGCCACCGAGGCCAACGACCGGAACCGGTCGGCCGTCCGGCCCGCTCCCGGCAGCGGAAGGTCCAGCTCGCCCGCCGCGATGTCGGCGACGCAGGCCGTGAAGTCCGCCGCGCTCTCCCTGCGGACCTCCTCCATCCAGGCCTCCCGGCCCGGGCCGTGGGAGGCTCGCGCGCTCGAACGGGCTCCGTGTGCGGTGCCTTGCATCTGCGGTGCTCCTTACCCAGGGGCGTCGGGCGCCGGGCAGATCACCCAGGTCGGCCCTTCACACGCCTTGCTGCGGATGCCCGTGGTCCGCCACACGATGCGCGTCGGAACCGCGGCGTGGGACGAAGCCGGCCCCGGGACGATCGAGACGTCTCCCATCTTGAACAGCGGGCGAGCGGCACGCATCACGGCGCGGCCCTCACCGTCCGTACGATCCCCGCCCCACGAGCGGGGGGAGGAAGCCGACAGGGAACCCCTTGAGGCATACGGGCGTACGGGCATACGGGCGTACGGGTGGGCGGGCGTACACGTGGGCGGGCGTACGGGCGTATCCGAGATGCCGGAGTCCGGTGGAGGGGAAAGGGTGGCACGGGGACCAGGGTCCGGGACCCGTCGGCACCGGCGTCCGGCGCGTGAGGCAAGAGGAGAAACCACGCCATGGCTCAGAAGAAGACCACGAAGGCCGCCGCGAAGAAGCCCGCGGCGGCCAAGGGCGCGTCCGGCAGGCAGTCGAAGCGCAGCGGCATTCCGGGAAGGCCGGCGCCACAGCCGCCGTCGGCCACCGAGCCGACCAGGCCCCGTGAGCCCCTGCCTCCGAAACCGGACCAGGACGGCCCGGACACGCTCAGCCCCACGGGGCAGCCGACCGGCGTGCCCCAGGCCGTGGTGGCGCAGGGCGGCGCCTACCTGACGACGGCGCAGGGGGCCCGGCCGTACGACAGCGACCACTCCCTCAAGGCGGGTGCGCGGGGTCCGGTCCTGCTGCAGGACCACCACCTGCGGGAGAAGATCACCCACTTCGACCACGAGCGGATCCCCGAGCGGGTGGTGCACGCCCGGGGCGCGGCGGCGCACGGCGTCTTCCAGGGGTACGGCACAGCGGCGAAGGTCACCAAGGCGGCGTTCCTGGCGAAGGGGGTCAAGACGCCCGTGTTCGTGCGGTTCTCCACCGTCCTCGGTTCGCGGGGCTCGGCGGACACGGTGCGGGACACGCGTGGCTTCGCGACGAAGTTCTACACCGGCGAGGGCACCTTCGACCTGGTGGGGAACAACATCCCGGTGTTCTTCATCCAGGACTCGATCAAGTTCCCGGACGTCATCCACGCCGGGAAGCCGCATCCGGATCGGGAGATCCCGCAGGCGCAGAGCGCGCACGACACGTTCTGGGACTTCGTGTCCCTGCACACCGAGGCGACGCACCACACCATCTGGAACATGTCCGACCGCGCCATCCCGCGTTCGTTCCGGATGATGGAGGGCTTCGGCGTCCACACGTTCCGCCTGGTCGGCTCCAAGGGCGCCACGACCTTGGTGAAGTTCCACTGGAAGCCGAAGCTGGGCGTCCACTCCCTGGTCTGGGAGGAAGCACAGATCACCAACGGGATGGACCCGGACTTCCATCGACGGGACCTGGCCGACGCGATCGAGGCGGGCGCGTTCCCCCAGTGGGAGCTCGGCATCCAGGCCTTCCCCGACACCCCGGACCAGACCTTCGAGGGGATCGACCTGCTCGACCCCACCAAGATCGTGCCGGAGGAGATCGCGCCGATCCAGCCCATCGGACTGATGACGTTGAACGCGAACCCGACCAACTACTTCGCCGAGACCGAGCAGGTCGCGTTCCACCCCGGCCACCTGGTTCCCGGGATCGACGTCACCGACGACCCGCTGCTCGCCGGACGGCTCTTCTCCTACCTCGACACACAGATCAGTCGGCTCGGCGGACCGAACTTCGGGCAGATCCCGATCAACCGGCCGCACGCCCCCGTCAACGACATGCTCCGCGACGGCATGCACCAGACCGCCGTCCACGCGGGCGTCGCACCGTACCGGCCCAACAGCCTCGACGGAGGATGCCCCTTCCTCGCCGGAGCCGACACGGGCGCCTTCGTCGAAACGCCCGTCACCGTCCCCGAGGCGAGCAAGGTCCGTGAGGCACCCGCCTCGTTCGCCGACCACTTCAGCCAGCCGCGGCTCTTCTGGCTGAGCATGACGCCGACCGAACGCGAACACATCATCGCCGCCTACACCTTCGAGCTGAACAAGTGCCACGAGCAGGTGATCAAGGAACGCGCCTTGGGTGTCCTGGCCAACATCGACCCGCAGCTCTGCGAAGAGGTCGCCGCCGGGCTCGGGCTCCCCGCACCGAAGGCCACGGAGCCCCTGACCGATCCCCGCCCGAGCCCGGCCCTGTCGCAGCTCGGCCGGGAGTGGCCGCTCGACGGCAGGGTCATCGGTATCGTCGCGGACTCCGGCAGCGACCTCGCGGGAGTGAGGACCGTACGGGACGCCGTGCTGTCCGCCGGGATGGTGCCCCTCGTGATCGCCCCCACCGGCGGCACCCTGGGCACGAAGAAGAACCCGGTCACGGTGCAGCGCACCTTCGCCACCGCCCGCTCCGTCGAGTTCGACGCCCTGCTGTTCGCGGGAGTGCCCCGGGCGGCCGCCGACGCTCACGGCGCCCGGGACGCCAAGGCCGGTTCACCTCGCCCGGGCAGCCCCGACCCCCGGGTCCTGATGCTGCTGACCGAGGCGTACCGCCACGGCAAGGCCATCGGCGGATGGAAGGGTGCCTCCCGGATCCTCGACGCCGTCGGGATCGGCACGGACGAGCCGGGCATCGCCTTCCACGGCACCCCCTCGGCCACGCTGAAGCAGCTCAAGCGGGCCATGGCGCAGCACCGGGCCTGGGACCGGTTCCCCGTCGCCGACTGAGCCCGGCCCCTACCCCGCGTCATCCCGCGTCTGGGTCCCGGCGGCCAGGAGCATGCGCGCTCCGGTCCGTACGGTGTCCCAGTCGGTGCCCGGATCGCGATCCCGCGCGCGCCGCAGCCAGGTCGCCCGGTCACGGTGCTCACGGCGCAACTGCTCCGCGTCACCTCGTACACCGGGCGGCGGTCCGGACTTCTCCAGTTCGCCGATGCGTTCGTCCATGGCGGCCAACAGCGCCCGGTCCAGTTCGGCCACCGCCCCGAGGAACTCGTCGGTCGGCACGGTCACCCGACCCGTTCGCGGTCCGGCGAACTCGATCACGCCCTCCGGGTCCGCCCGGTGCTCCCAGGCGACGGTCACGGTGTCCTCCGCACCGACGACGGTGCGCCAGAGGCGGATGGTCGGGGCGACGCGCAGGTAGTCGGTGTACAGGTAGCCCTCGCCGTGCCAGGTCAGTGCGGCGTCGGCCTCCGGCGCATCGATCCACGTCCAGTTCGGCGAGATGTCGGCCGCGACGTCCACCAGGTCGTGGGGCACCGGTTCCATCGCCCCCGACACGAGCGCGATCACGTCCTCCCACAGGCGGACGACGAAGTAGTCCACGTACGGGTGTGCTCGGTCGTCGGCTCTGTCGTGTCGGAGTTCGCGGACAGTGCGCTCGGAGTAACGCAGCACCTCATGGCCGTCGATGTCGACGCAGTACCAGCCGGCGGTCAGCCCGAACCAGTGCAGTTCGGGCTGGGCACCCCACGGCTTGACCTGGTCCAACGGAGTCAGTCCGAAGCGGAAGCGAATCGCGGAATCAGTGTGGATCACCTGTCCAGTGTCCCCGTGCGATCCCCTTGCCGGCGCTGCGGCCTCCCCCGGTGGGCTCGCCGTCCGGCGGGAGGCTTGCCGTCCGGCGGGAGAGTGGAGCGGGCGAACGCGCGCCGGGGTGCTCGTCGCCGAGGGGAGCGCGTGGTGGGCGGGGGTCAGTGGGTCTGGTGGACCGTCTGACTGTTGAGTTCGTAGCGGGCTCCGATCACGGCCAGTTCACCCGAGGCGACTTTCGCCGCGAGGGTGGGCTCGGCGGCGACGCGGGAGCGGACCCGTCGCACGTTCGCCGTGATGGTCGCGTCCACGCGGGCCGCTCCCCGCAGGCCGCGGTCGATCGCCGGACGGATCTGGTCGACCAGGTACTGCATGTGGCCGGCGAGGCTCTCGCCGGCCTCGGCCGCGTGAATGGCGGCGGTGACCGCCCCGCACGACTGGTGCCCCAGCACGACGACGAGCGGAATGGCCAGCTCCAGAACGCCGTAGGTGATGCTGGCCAGGACCGCCTCGTCGAGGACGGAGCCGGCCGAACGGACGGTCAGCAGGTCGCCGAGGCCCTGGTCGAAGACCAGCTCCGGCGGAACGCGGGAGTCGACGCAGCCCAGGACCACGGCGAAGGGATGCTGTCCGGCCACCAGGGTCTGTCGCACGGCCCGCGTCCGGTCGGGGTGGCTCTCGTGGAGCGTGCGCCAGCGGACATTGCCCGCCATGAGCTCCCGCAACGCCGACTGGGGGGTCGCGGGCCGCAGGCGCGCCGCGCCGGCCCGGGCGGGGGTCGAGTCCGTGGAGGAATCGGCGACAGCCCCCACGGTCCCGGCCGCCACGGCCGCCGCTCCTGTCAACGCCGCACGGACGACCCCGCGCCGGCCCGGGCTTGCGTTCGACTCCTCGATTCCGGCCATATCGGAGAACGGTAGGACTGTCGCCGCCTGTGCGCGGGTGCGGCACGAGGGCCGGATCGCTCTTGAAGAAGACTTGATCAATCGGCGGGCACCGGCCGGTTGCGGCCGAGCTGGTGATCGGTACCGCAGTCTCGGCGGCCGACGCGCCGGGGGCCCGAAGCGCAGCGGTCCAAACGCGCCGGGACTCCCCTGGTCGGGGCGGACGGTGAATTCGACGAGCATGGGACGAAGCTCCTGCTCGCCGGCACTCACTCGCGGTACGCCGGTACTCATTCGCGGTACGCGGCCCTCGCGATGTCGATGAACGAGCGGATCAACGGGTTGGGGTCGCCGTCGTTCCCCGCCGCGACCACTCGGCTCGGCGCCATGTCGACCGGTTGATGCCGATGGTGAGGGTCGCGGCGCCGGCCGCCCCGACCGCGCGGACGCGAAGGCGGTCGGCCTGGTCGAGCAGGGCCCGCGCTTCGTCGAGGAGCACCGCCCCCACCGGCGTGAGGGTGACGCCGACAGGAGAACGGACGAACAGCGGCCGGATCGCCCACGCACGCCCACGTGCCGATTCCGGTCGCCCGCCCCGAGACGACGGGGCACCTCCCCCGTGCCGTGACCACGAAGGGCCATCATGACCATCGCCTACTGGATCCTCGCCGAACCGCTCGCGGCCGTCGGGTTCGTGCTCCTGCAGATCGGCGCGATCACCATGCACCTGACCGGCGGAGACGGTCAGGTCGCGCTCAACGTCGTGCGCGTCATCACGGCGGCCGCGACCGTCCGGCCTGCCATGAGTTGGCTGCGATCGAGAAGAGCCCTCGTCCGGCGCAGGTGCCGCTCGCGGGGCCGGCTCGGCGAGGGGGTTCCCGGTAGCCTGCCCGCATGACCCGAGAACTGCCCCCCGGCGGCGTGGAGATCACCGAAGCCGAGGCCGGTGCCCGGTGGGCGAGGGCGTGGAGCCCCGCGGAGGTGACGGCCCGTCTGGCAGGCGTGTCGGTCCCCTGGTACGTGGCCGGCGGCTGGGCCGTCGACCTGTTCACGGGCGAGCAGACCCGCGAGCACGGTGACCTCGAGATCGCCGTACCGGCCGCCCGGTTCCCCGAAATCCGGTCACGGTTCCCCGAGTTCGCCTTCGATGTGGTGGCGTCGGGCCGCGTTTGGGAGCTCACGCCGGAGGTTTCGGAGCTCACCCATCAGACCTGGCTGCGCGATCCGTCGACCGGCGACTACCTGGTGGACGTGTTCCGCGAGCCGCACGAGGGATCGACCTGGATCTGTCGGCGCGACCCGTCGATCCAGTTGCCGTACACCCGCGTGATCCGCCACAGCCCGGACGGCATCCCCTACCTCGCGCCGGAGCTGGTGCTCCTGTTCAAGGCCAAGGCCGCCCGCCCCAAGGACCGGCAGGACTTCGACACCGCCCTTCCGCTGCTCGACGACCCCGCGCGGCGGACCCTGGCCACCCTCCTCGGCCACGCGCATCCGGGACACGACTGGCTGGCGGACCTCCGGCCGAGCGCCCGAGAGGGCGGGCGGTCCGCCGGCACGTCACCGCCCGTGTGAAGGCACGGTCAGACGGGCTGCCACAACTCGATCCGATTGCCCTCGGGGTCGGTGACCCAGCCGAATCGACCGACCCCTTCCATCTCCTGCGCCTCTTCGGCCACGTCCGCTCCCTTGGCACGCAACTGCGCGAGCATCGCGTCCAGGTCGCGGACCCGGAAGTTGAGCATGCTCTGCTGGGCGCGGGAGCCGAAGTACTCGGTCCCGGACTCGAACGTCGCGAACACCGTCGGCCCGGCGCCCTGCTGCCAGACGCCGTTCGCATCGGCGTCCAGGCCCAGACAATCGCGGTACCACGAGCTCAGGGCCGCCGGGTCCGCGGCCCGCAGGAAATATCCACCGATTCCAAGCACACGTTCCATGCCGCCATCCTGCCAGGACACGACCGGGCGGGCAGGCACCACCGCACCGTCACCCGCCCGCCCACCCGCCCGCCCCGCCTTGAGGCAAGGGCCGGTGTTGGCTGCGGCTCGCGCCCGGGCGGGTCCTGAAGGCCGCGACAGTCACTTGGCCGCGGGTGCGTGGGCGGCCTCCGTCGCGGGTCCCGCGGCGTCCCGTGGCGTCAGCCGTTCCGGACGGGCGGCGGGAATCAGGGCGGCGACGGCCGCGGAGACCAGGGCGAGACCGCCGCCCAGCAGCAGACCGGTACGGAACCCGTTCTCGGAGGTGAGCGTGTGACCGCCGACGGTGGTGGTCATCCGCGCCAGGACGACACCGACGACGGCGGCGCCGACCGAGGTGCCCAGGGAGCGCATGAGGGTGTTGAAGCCGTTGGCGGCGCCGGTCTCCGCGAGGGGTACCGCGCCCATGATCAGGGCGGGCATGGCGCCGTAGGCGAGGGCGACACCGCTGTTCATGATCATCGCGGCGCACATCAGGCCGGGGGCCGTGCCGGACAGCAGCAGCGCGGCGCCGTAGCCCGCGGCCAGGACGAGCGCCCCGCAGACGAGGGTGACCTTCGGACCTCGGGCGTTGGTCAGCCGGCCCCCGAGGGGCGAGACGACCATCATCATCAGGCCGCCGGGAAGCATCCACAGGCCGGCCGCCAGCATGGACTGGCCCAGGCCGTAGCCGGTGGCCTCGGGGAACTGGAGCAGTTGCGGGACGACGAGCATGCTCGCGTACATGCCGAAGCCGATGAAGACCGACGCGAGGTTGGTCAGCAGGACACGCGGACGGATGGTGGTGCGCAGGTCGACCAGGGGGTCGGTGGTCCGCCACTCGAACCAGCCCCAGGCTGTCAGGACGACGACGGCGGTGACGATCAGGCCGAGGGTGGTGGGCGAGCCCCAGCCCCAGTCGGCGCCCTTGGACACGGCGAGCAGCAGGCACACCAGGCCCACGGCCAGGCCCGCCGCGCCGACGAAGTCGAAGCGCTGGCCCTTGGCGCCGGCGGGGACGTCCGGTACGAAGGCCACGATCATCACGGAGACGGCGGCGGCGAGCGCGGCGGCGCCCCAGAACAGGAAGCGCCAGTCTGCGTACTGCGCGACGGCGGCGGAGACGGGGAGCCCGATGCCGCCGCCGATTCCCATGGAGGCGCTCACCAGGGCAATGGAGGAGCTGAGCTTCTCGGCGGGAACGACGTCGCGCAGCAGGGCGATGCCCAGGGGGATCATGCCCATGCCGACGCCTTGCAGTCCGCGGCCCACGATCATCGGGACGACGCTGCTCGACAGCGCGCACACCACGGATCCGGCGATCAGCGGTATCGAGCACGCCAGGAGCATGCGGCGCTTGCCGATCATGTCGCCCAGGCGTCCGCTGATGGGGACGCACACGCCCGCGACGAGGAGGGTGGCGGTGACGACCCAGGCGGCGTTGGAGGGGGAGGTGTGAAGGATCGTCGACATGTCGGCGAGCAGGGGGGTGACCAGGGTCTGCATGACGGCAGCGGTGACCCCCGCGAGTGCGAGTGTCGCGATCACTTTGCCGGTGCGGGGAGCCGTGGGCGGCTGTGGCATGGAGGGTTCCTCGGGAGCGTAGGGCGGATGCCCGACCGGGCAGGCGTCGGGACGTGCGTGTCGCGGGGGGTGCGGTGTGGGCGCGTGCCTGATGCGGCCACCCGGCGACCGGGGGCGCGGGTGGCTGCGGGAGTCGGGGCGCGGGAACGGGGTGGCGGGTGATGGACGGGCGCACCCGGCGGGCACGCACCCTAATCAGTAGTCAACTATCACTTCAGGGCGCGCAGGGTGTCAACTCGAACTGATCGTCGACTATCGGTTGCTATCCTGGTGGCGTGCCGACCGAAACCCCCAAGCCCCTGCGCGCAGACGCGGTGCGGAACATCGAGAAGATCGTGAGGGCGGCGCGCGACGTCTACGCGGAGCAGGGGCCCGACGCCGGACTCGATGAGATCGCCCGGCGGGCCGGGGTGGGGATCGCGACGCTCTTCCGCCGGTTCCCGGACAAGGCGGCCCTCCTGCGGGCGGTGCTGGAACAGCAGTTCACCCAGGACGTCCTCCCCGCCATCGAGCGCGGGCTCGGCGACGAGGATCCGCGCCGGGGCCTGAGCGTCGTCATCGAAGCAGCCCTGACCTCGGCGGCCGACGAGCACCACGTGCTGACCGCGGCGCGCAACGCCGGGATCTTCACCGCGGAGACGAGTGCCCGCTTCTTCGACGCGCTCGAACCGCTGGTGGCACGGGGGCAGCAGGCCGGGGTGGTCCGGGAGGACCTCGTACCCGACGACCTGAAGCGGATCATGGGCATGCTCGTCAGCGTGCTGTGGACCATGGACCCGACCGAGGGAGGCTGGCGGCGCTACGTGACCCTGGTCCTGGACGGCCTGACCCCCGCCGCGGCCAGCCCCCTGCCCAACCCGGCCCCTCCGCTGCTCCGGAGACAGCAGAATTAGGGCCCGTCCGGCGGATCCGATACCGCCGGACGGGCCCTGGGCCGGAAGGCTCAGCGCTTGAGCGTGAAGGTGAAGTCGCCCGAGAGCTTGCCGCTCAGACGGACCGTCGACACGAGGTTCCCCTCGGCGAGCAGCCTCTCGACCTCGGCTCGCGAAAGGCCGAGGCCTTCGGCGATCAGTCGAACCGGCCGCACCGGTATCCGCGCACGGAAGCGGACCGAGACCTCGATCGACTCACCCTCCGGCGGAAGCGGCCAGTCCGGCTGGTCCGGTCGATCCGGCTGATCCGGCCGGCCCGACTGGTCGGACCGGACCGGCTGGTACCGCGCGCCGCCGTCGAGGCGCCAGGCGTTGTCCCAGTCGAGGGCGATGCGATTGCGTCGCCGTACGACCGGGTCCTGGAGCAGTTCGGCTGCCAGGCCGAGGTCGTTGGCATGCAGCAGGTTCAAGAACTCGGCTTGTACGGAACGCACGTTCACCCGCTCCAGGACAGTGAGCCTGGTGGTGTCCCCGCAGGCGTTGCACAGGGCGAGAAGCCAGGCGTCGAGGAGCTTGTGGTTCGCGTTGACACGGAATTTGCCGTTCGCCCGGAAGCGCCCGGAGGCGCACCTGTGGCAACGGCGGAGGATTGTCGGCAGGCAGGTGGGAACGACCACCCAGGTTTCGGACACAGAAGTACACCGGTTCCAGTGAGAAGACCGCAGCGAAAAGGAGCACGTCGCACAGGTGCGACGCGCGACGGTTCAGCGCTCGGGGGGTCTCACTTGGTGTACAACGGCGCGTCCTTGACAGGGGAACAGTGGGCGCGAGAACGGTAACGGCACACGGCAGCACGGCTCCACTGGATTTCGGGCCGGTTCCCGGCGATGGGGCGTGACCGGGTGGGCGTCAAGGCGCATCCGGGTCCAGAGGGTCACACCCCACGCCACGCCGTCACCTCGCCCCACCCCCTGGTGTTCGCACGGGTCGTGGGCGCGTGGTCAGCGAGCGGTGTCCTCGCGCTGGGATTCTCGTTCAACCTCGCCTCGGGGCTGTACGCGCTCCTCGGATGAGCCCGCCCCGGGCCGCCGCGCGCCCGCGTCCGCCCACACGGCCGGGCCGCGCGGGGCCACTGTCGACGTGTCGGCGACCTGTTCACTCCGAGAGCAGGGACGAGCCGTTCACTCCGAGAGTGGGGGTGTGATCCGACGGGTGGCGGAGCGGAGCGCGAAGGCCATCACCACTTCGAACACGCCGAGCAGGACGAGCCACAGCCCCAGCAGCCGCGTCAGGGCGACCGCGGAGTCCACCGGGAAGCAGAGCACGACGATGCCCGCGACCGTACCGAGGACGCCCAGACCGAAGAGCAGACCTCGGTGCACGAGGGCACGGTCGGCGATCGAGACGTAGGCCGTGAGCACTCCGGTGAGCAACCAGAAGACTCCGACGATCAGGGACAGTGCGCCGATCGTCTGCATGGGATGCCGCAACACCAGAACGCCGGCCAGAAACGCCAGCATCGCGATGAGGACGGCGGCCAGTCGGCTGCCACCCCGGTCACCGCTGTGCGAGAAGGCCGTGACGAAACGGAAGCCACCCGCCACCAGGAGCTGCAAGCCGATGATCACGGCCAGGATGTGCAAGGTCTCGTCGGGCCAGACGAGCACCAGGATGCCCGGGATCAGTGTCGCCAGGGCGAAACCGAGCGCCCAATGCCAAGAGCTTCCGAGCTGCTTGAGGACGTCTTCGGGATCGTTGTGCGTGTCATACGGTGTCGCGTTGGGGGTCATCTCGCCTCCTGGGACAGCCGAACGGCCCGCGGGACACCTCGAAGCCGCCGACATGCCTCGCATACCCTTATGTCAACTTTAGTCCCATGCGTCCCGGTCTGCTGATCCGGGCAGCAGGCCCACGGGGCGAGATCGCGGAGAGGGCGCGATGCCCACCTCGGCGATCGCGGGAAGCCCCTCCTGATGACAGAGCGTGACGGAGCTGTCACGACACCGGTTCGGCGGCCCCACAGTCCTGCGGGCTTCGCCGGGCGGAATCGGCGAGCCGTTTGGCGAAGGCCTCGACGAGCCCCCGGAGTTCGACCGGGCGGTCGACGGCGAAGGGGCGATCCAACGAGGCGAGTACGGCCGGCAGCCAGTCGAGCCGGTCCACGCGCAGTTCGACTCGGCACCAGGGGGCGGCACCGGGATGTGCTCCGTCCGGGGAGGGCAGTTCCGACAGGACCGCGAGGCCGGCGGGCAGTCGGGGCTGAATCTCCCCGACCGTCCCCTGGACACGCAAGGACACCTCATGTCGGTACGGGGCCGTCGCGAGCCCCGTCAGGACGCGCTTCACCGGATCGATCGCCGCGGGTGGCTCGAAGGAACCGGGCAGGATCCGCACATCGGTGATGCGGTCCAGCCTGAAGGTCCGGTCTCCGTCCGCGGAGGGATCCGCCGCCGTCATGTACCACCTGCCCGCATGGGCGACGACTCCGTACGGGTGCAGGGTGCGCTCGCTGCGTCGGCCGTCGCCGGCGGTGTACCGGATGGAGATCGGTCGGTGGTGGTGCACCGCCTCGGCGATCGGGAGCAGGACTCCCGGGTCCGGCGCGGTCGCCTTGCCGGGCGGATCCGTGATGGCGAGTGAGCCGAGCACCGCGTCGAGTCTGCGGCGCAACCGTTCGGGCAGCACCCGCCTGATCTTGGCCGACGCCGTCTCGCTCGCCGTGTCCGTGGCCGCCGTCAGACCGGACCGCCGGCCCGCGACCAGGCCCAGCAGTACGGCGAGCGCCTCGTCGTCGCTCAGCATGAGTGGCGGCAGGCGATAACCGGGGGCGAGCCGGTATCCGCCGTAGCGGCCGCGCACCGATTCGACGGGCACGTCGATGTCGACGAGTCGTTGTACGTAGCGCCGCACGGTGCGTTCGTCGACGTTCAACCGATCGGCGAGTTCGGACACGGGCCGGATGCCACCCGACTGCAGCAACTCCAGCAGGGTGAGGACGCGGGCGATGGGGCGGGGCATGGGGAAAAGCCTCCCGTACATACCGGGCGGGTTCCGCCCGGTATCGGTCGTAGCGTGCGGTCACGAGCACCGACCCACCAGAGGAGAAACCCCCATGGACTTCGTCTCCGTCCGCATCATCACGGGCGACGTCGCCCGCCTCGTGGAGTTCTACGAGCGCGCCACCGGCCTGTCGGCAACCTGGGCCAACGAGAACTTCGCCGAGCTCAGGACCGCCTCGGCCGTCCTGGCGATCGGCAGCACCCGTACCGTCCCCCTGTTCGCACCCGGGTCCGCCCACCCCGCCGACAACCGCAGCGTCATCCTCGAATTCCTCGTCGACGACGTGGACAGCGTCCACCGGAATCTGCGCGACTTCGTGGAGGACTTCGTGAACGAGCCCACCACGATGCCCTGGGGGAACCGCGCGCTCCTGTTCCGTGACCCGGACGGCAACCTCGTCAACTTCTTCACCCCCGTCACACCGGCCGCCATCGAGAAGTTCGCCGGCTGAGGACAACACGCCCGCCCGGCAGGCAAACGGCCCCCACCGCCCGGCTTCCCTGGTCGGCGAAGGGTCCGGATCCGGGTCCGCCGACACCGCCCCGCGCAGGCACTCCGCACGGCGCGGGCCACCTCCCGGCGCGGGCTTGCGCGGGCCGCCTCCCGGGACGGGCTTGCGCGGGCTACCGTCCGGCGGAGGCGTCGGGGCGCTTGCGCGCCAGACGGGTGCCGAGGATCGCCAGGTCCACGGCGAGGGCTCCGGCGGCCAGTGCGATCTGCCAGACCGGCCCACCGGAGACCATGGCGACCACCAGATAGCCGGCGAGAATCACCGCGAGGGCCGCTTCCAGGACGGCGTCCCGCTTCCACCACCGCGCGCGGGGGGCCTCCGCTTCGGACAGGCGCAGTGCGTACAGCTCCACGGGGCCGAACTCCTCCTCGGGAGCCCGTCCGCCGGCGTCGAGGTGGTCGGCGGCCTCCTTCGTCAGCTCGGCGGCACGTGCGCGGGATATCGCGTGGCGCTCTGTGAGCAGTTGCGGCAGCCGGCCCAGCCAGGCCCGGCGCTCGTCCGCGTTCAGGTCGTCCGTGTTCAGGTCTCCGGCGTTCAGGTCGCCGGTGTTCAGGCCGCCGGTGTTCAGGCCGTCCGTACGCGGTTTCATGGGTGCTCCTTCGGAGTTCTCGGTCGGTTCGGCCCATATGGCTGTCCAGAGCAGCACGAGGCCCAGTACGCACAGGAGTGGAGCCGGGAGGTGGCCGAGTGGCCTGTCGGAAAGGGAGGTGAAGAGCACCGCGCCGATCACTGTCGTCGTGGCCACCGCTCCCCAACCGAGGGCGCGGCGAGGTCGGTTGCGGATCGTGGAGACGATGCCGCCACCGGCCAGGGCCATGGCGACGAGTGAGGAGCCGGCCAGGGCGCCCGGGGTCACGGCCGACATGAGGCCGTTCGTGATCCAGAGCCCCGCGCC
Source organism: Streptomyces sp. NPDC002602 (assembly GCF_042889445.1). Lineage (NCBI taxonomy): Bacteria > Bacillati > Actinomycetota > Actinomycetes > Kitasatosporales > Streptomycetaceae > Streptomyces > Streptomyces sp. NPDC002602. The sequence continues at coordinate 25,164 of NZ_JBIAQX010000019.1, forward strand.
GACCGTCAGGGTGGCCAAGCCGACCGGGGCGCAGGCCCGGCAGAGCGCCTGGGCGGGTGTCAGATCGTTCCTGGCGTGACGCAGGCGCTCCTCGGGCGCGATCCGCTCGCCGAGGACGGCGGCGGCGTACTCCTCCGGTGGGCCGAAGGCCTCCTCGGGGCTCTCACCACTGTCGACGCAGTGCTGCTCGACCTCGGCGAGCACCGCGTCCGCGGTGGTGCTGTCCACGGAACGCGCGGCCAGGGCCAGTCGGGTCCGCGCGTGCCACCGGGTGGCGGCGTCGGTCATGGGTTCTCCTCCACTCCGTGGGACAGGAGTTGAGCCATGGCGTCGGAGAACTTCGCCCAACCGGCACTCTCCTGCCGCAGTCGGGTCCATCCGGCGTCGGTGAGCCGGTAGACCTTGCGGCCCGGCCCACCCTCCCCCGGTTCCCACCGGGCCTCCACCGCCCCGTCGGCCTCCATTCGGCCGAGCACGGGGTACAGCGCGCCGCCGCGGACGGTACCGAACCCCCGGGCGGCCAGTTCCTGCACCAGCGCGTAGCCGTGCCGCTCGCCCTCGGCGAGTACACCCGCGAGCGCGAGCGGCAATACCCCACGCAACCAGCCGGTCATGGGCTCTGCGCCGGCCATGCGAAAGTCACCCCCGCTCTCCACTCTCGGACTCCATTTCCGGGCTCGAACCAGTCCGATCCCGGACCAGTCCGCTCCCGGACTAGTTCGTTCTCGGACTAGTTCGTTCTCGGACTAGTGTGGACGCGCGGGCGTCCCGCGTCAACGGTTGCCGGGTGAGGTCGACTTCTGTTCCCGTCTCGCGCGGCCCCGCCTCAGGAACCGAGGACCTTGCCCTTGGCCCGCTCGTACTCGGGTGCCGTGATGGCACCGCGGTCCTTGAGTTCGGCGAGCCTCGACAGTTCCTCCGCCTGGCTGGTGATCGCGGCGCTCTCGGCCGCGTAGGTGCGAAACGCGTCCTCCCGCCTCTGGGTGCGCCTGAGTTCACGTTCGCCCATCCCACGCCCACGGATGATCAGGTAGATGAAGACACCCAGGTAGGGCAGCAGGATGACGAAGACGGTCCACCCGGCCTTGGCCCAGCCGCTCAGGTCGTCGTCACGGAAGACGTCGCCGATGATGCGCATGAGCAGCACGAACCAGAACACCCAGAGGAAGCACAGCATCATGGTCCAGAAGAGGTTCAGCAGCGGGAAGTCGTAGTCCTCCGCCAGGTTGATCAGCGAGTTCTGCATGGCCCGGTCTCCTGTTGGTCGGGGCCGGCCGGCGGCCCTGGGTACGTCCGCTTCGCGGGTGGGCGCGTGCGCGTCACGCGTTCGCGGGTGGGCGCGTGCGCGTCACGCGGGCATCGGGGTGAAGGGGTGCAACTCGTCGGCGCCCGGTTGTACGACGCCGTAGCTGCTCTCCGGTACCTCGTTCCAGGCGCCGGGCAGGTCACCGAGGGGCTCGGACACGATGAGGCGGGTCTCCTCGGAGATGTCCCGCAGGAACGCGACGTCCGGGTGCAGCCGGCGCAGCGCGTCCACCCGGCTGCTGTAGAACAGCGACCGGGAGTCGTGGGCGCTGGAGTAGCGGAAGGCCCACACACGCACGCCGTCGCTGATGGCGAGCGTCATCTGGAGGGGGTCCTCCACCCCGTGGTCACGGCCGATGCGCTCCACCACTCCAGCCATTCGGGCGACGGCGGTCGGCGGGTCCTGGTCGAGGCCGAAGGTGAGGGCCAGGAAGAACATCACCTCGGAGTCCGTGGTCCCCCCGATGTCGGCGTAGAGCGCGGGGTCGACGAGCAGGGTGAGGTCCCGGCGCATCAGGTGGAAACCGGCGATGGCTCCGTTGTGCATGAACATCCAGCGGCCGTGTCGGAAGGGGTGGCAGTTCGACTGCTGCACCGCCGTCCCGGTCGATGCCCGGATGTGGGCGAAGAACAGCGGCGAGCGGACGTGGTCGGCCACCTCCCGCAGGTTGCGGTTGTTCCAGGCGGGACCGACGTCCCTGAGGAGCGCGGGAGTGCTGTCGTCCTGCGAGTACCAGCCGACGCCGAACCCGTCGCCGTTCGTGGTCTCCACGCCGAGCTTGGAGTGCAGGCTCTGGTCGATCAGGGAGTGGGCCGGCTTGTACAGGATCGTGTCGAGCAGCATGGGCGTTCCCGAGTAGGCGAGCCACCGGCACATGCGTCATCACCTGGGTCCCTACGGCACCGCGAGCCGCGCGAGCACCGCATCGCATCGCTTCACCGCTCGCGGCATCCCTGTGCCGCTCACGCCCGGCATTGAACCTTGGCAGCGGACCGGCCCGCACCTGCGCGGTCGCCCACTGCGCGGGCAGTCTCATTCTCGGCTCCCGCGCGGAGGAGCGCGATACGGGAGGGCACGCGACCCGCTCCCGACGAACCGCCCGGCCCTGCGAACCATCCGACACCGACCGATCATGGGGAGGCGTACCGTCCGGGCGCCGGCGGCCGGACACCGCGCTCGGCGCGCCGGGTCGACCGGCGTCCCGCAGGGTGGAGGAATGGAGCGAGCACCGGTCGTCGTGCACCGTGTCAGCCCGTCGGGCGGCCGCCGGGTCGGTATCCGCGTGGGCGGAGTGGAGACGATCCTAGGCGTCGCGCACGAGGACGCCGATGTGATCGAGATGCTCAGGCGGATCGAGGTCCCCGACCCCGACGAGCTGGTGCTGGGGGACTCGCCACTGATCGAGTGGCAGGTTGACGGCCCGCACGTGTACGAGGCCGAGAGCGGGCCGCCACCTGCCGATCTGCCCTGACCCCGGTGGCCGATGCCGGTCGGCCGCACCCGTCGACCGCGGGCCCCGCCCGGGAACGGCTGCCCGCCCCGCCGCCGGTTCCGCGGAAGTCCGGTGCGCGGCAGTCCGGTGCGCGGCAGCAGGTGCGCGGAACCCTGCCCGGCGGCGAGGGGCTCCCGTGGATGCCCCTCGCTCCCACGAGGAGTTGAGCCCGGATCACTCCGGCTCCGGCACGGACCGGGGGTGGCTGGGCCGTCTCGCGCCACGGCCCGCGCCTCCCCCGACGGTTGCGTCCACGCGGTCACGCGTCGGGCCCTTCCCCTCGCGGAGACGGGTGGAATACTCGTGCCTCCCGTACGGCCAAGCGACCGGCCATGCCCCGCCGACACGAACGCCGCACCTCAACTGGCTGGATCCGGCCGTCTTCGATGCCACCACCGGAACAGGAGCGCGCCATGCGCCTTTACGCCCAAACCCCGGCGAGGCGAAGCCGGCAGGTGCTCGCGGATCTGATCGCCGCGGCCGTGATCGCGGCCGCGGTGTGGTTCGCCCTGGCCGTCCGCGACGCGATCATGCTGCTGGCCGAGCCGGGACGGAAGGTGGAGAGTGCGGGCGACAACCTGGCCACCGGCCTCGACAACGCCGGCGACGCCGCGTCCAGAGTGCCGCTCGTCGGCGGTCTCCTGAAGAAGCCGCTCCAGTCCGCGGCCGAGGCCGGCACCGGGCTGTCCGACGCCGGACAGTCCCTCCAGCACACCGTGGAGAACGTGGCCACACTGACCACGCTCGCCCTGATCGTCTTCCCGGTCACCTTCGTACTGGTGCTGTGGCTCCCCCCACGCCTGTTGTGGATCCGGCGCGTCGCCACCACCCGGCACCTCCTGGAAGCCCCCGGCGGCGCCGATCTACTGGCCTTGCGCGCCCTCACCGGGCCGCCCAGCGACCTCAGGGGCCTCCCCGTCCCCCCGGCCGGCCTCGCCGACGCGTGGCGTCGCGGGGACCGACAGGTCATCTCCGAACTGTCCAAAGTCGCTCTCAGGCGGGCGGGATTGCGGCCCTGACAGGCGGAGCGCGGAACGACTCGACGGCACGACTCCCGCGAAGCCCGACCTGATCATCCCCACCGGTGACCGCGTGGTCGGTCCGCCGTCGCCCCTCTCCCTTCCCCCCACCGCGTGGCGCCTCGTGAATCGACTCGTGTCACAGAGGGCGGAAAGACGCCACCAACCAACTCCTCGACGCGATGCCGGACGTCCGGCCGGCCGAAGGGTACGACCCGGCCGAGCAGGGTGTGTTCACCCGTGGTCCGAAGTCCCTGCTCGTGGAGTTCACACCCACTGCCCGCTGACCTGCGGGTTCCTCCGCTCGTCGGCACCGCCGAAACCTTTGGACGGCGGGCATGGACATGGCATATCGTCGGTCGGCTCGGGTCGCCCGTCAGGCGGCCCGTTTCTCATGTCGCACGTGCACGTTCCCGTGGGGGGTACTCCGTCATGTCCTTCAACAAGCCCGGCCCGTCGCCGGCTCCGTCTCCGCAGCCCGAGGCCGGACCGATGACGCCGCCACCACCGCTGCCGACTCCTCATGCCGTTCCCGCCCCGATGCCGCAGGCCGCCGGTGTGCTGCGCTCGCCGGAGGGTCTGGCGACCGCCCTGACCGTGTTGTTGTCCGTGGGTGCCGCGGTCGATCTCTTCTCGTCCGGGGTCAACCTGTACGTGTGGAGGCTGATGAAGGACGCCATCAGCGACCCCTCGTCCCTCTCCGACCACAGCATCGACCTGGCCGACCTCCTCAACGTCGCGACCGGCGTCGCGCAGGCCACCCTCCGGCTGGCCACGATCGTGGTCTTCCTCATCTGGTTCCACCGGGTCCGCTGCAACGGCCAGGTCTTCCGTCCCGATGGATTCAGCCAGTCCGCCGGCTGGGCCATCGGCGGGTGGTTCGTCCCGATCGCCAACCTCTTCTTCCCCTACCGGACGGCGCGGGAGACCTGGAAGGCCAGCATCCAGCTCGCACCCGACGGCTCGTACCGCCATGTCTCCACCGCCCCGGTGACCGCCTGGTGGACGGTGTTCGTCGCCACCCTGTTCCTCGACCGCGTCTTCTCCAAGCGGTACCTGGCGGCCGAGACGCCCGAGGCGGTGCGCGATGTCTCCGCGCTCGGCGCCGTCACCGACGTCGTCACCATCGTCGCCGCCGTGCTGGCCGTCGTCTTCGTGCGCAAACTGACCGCGCTCCAGCGGGCCAAGGCCGCGCAGGGCCCGATCGCCGCGGCCTGACGGGGGTCATGGCCTGACGGCCTGACACTGGACCTCTCCGGCCACAGCACTAGTGCTGTGGCCGGAGAGGTTTGCCGGGTCGTGGTGTCCGGTGCCGAGCATCGCAAGGCGGAGAGGCTCCCGAGTACCGGACGTCCTCGGGAGCCTCGACAACGCGGCGAGGTGCGGCACCGGACGACGCGGGTCAGGCAAGATCCGAAAGAGACGACCCAGGTGCCGTGCCGGGCGGCGTGACACGGTGAACCTCCCCGGTCACAGCACTGGTGGTGGGGCTTGGCCGCACGCCCTACTCGACGAAGTACGAGTCGTGCCGGACGAAGAACTCGGTGCGTTCCTCGTCGGTCGCGTTCGCCAGCCGCGACAGCCCCTCGAAGTACTCTTCACGCGGCGCCCCCGGCGCGAACACCATCAGCATCTCCGCCGGGGCATCCGAATCATTGCGGAAGGCGTGCAGGCCGCCCTGTGGCACGAAGAGGAAGTCGCCCTTCTTCGCGTCGATCCAGTCCGCGCCGTCGAAGAGCCTGACGGTCCCGTCGAGGATGAAGAACGACTCCGAGATCGTCTTGTGGAAGTGGGTCTTCGGACCTCCCGCACCGGCGCTCATCTCCACCCGGTAGAGGCCGAACTCCCCGTTCGTGGAGGCCTTCGTGGCCAGGTAGTGGGTCGCGTCGCCGTTCGGGGACGACAGCTCCGCCGGCGTGTCCGCGGGCCTGAACACCGCGCTGATCTCACCCTTGTCTCCCCTGTAACGTGCATCCGGATACGACGGATACGACATGTCTGCCCCTCCCGTGTCACTCCCGCGTGTACATGGACCTGCGCAGCCGTGACAACCAGCCGTCCGGTGCCGTTCTTCCCCCGGCCCTCCCCTGGATCGCGGGGGCCTGCGGGGCTCCCCGCGTGGAGCCCGAACGGGAACCACGGATGGACGGGCCGAGGCGGGGCAGCAGCGGGGCATGGCTGTCCTTCGAAAGCTCGCCCGTCCCCTGCTCGCCGCCCCGCACATCGTGGAGGGCCTGCGCACCCTGCGCCGGCCCGAGACCGCGGCGGAAGTCTTCCAGCCCTTCGCCGAGGCCGTGGGCAAGCGCGTCCCGGCGGCGGACGGCGACCCGCTGAAGCTGGTGCGCGTCCACGGTGCGATCCAGGTCGGAGCGGGCCTGATGATCGCGACGGGGCGCGCCCCGCGGCTGGCCGCGCTCACGCTCGCCGCCACGGTGGTGCCGACCGCGCTCACGGGCCACGCGTTCTGGACGGAGAAGGATCCGGAGGAGCGTGCCCGGCAGCGTGCCCGGTTCCTGACCGACCTCGCCGCGGTGGGAGGTCTGCTCATCGCCGCCGCGGACACCCACGGAAAGCCCTCTCTGGCTTACCGTTCCCGGCACGCGCTCGACCACAGGCATCCGGTGAGGGCCGTCCGCCGTCCCGTGGAGGCGGCCGCGGCGACCACGGCCGCCCGGATCAAGGCGGCCGCCGCGCTCGCCGATCCTCGCTGACAGGGCCCGTCTGTCGCCGGTTCGCGTGGCCGGCGGCATCACGGAGCACAAGGCGTACGGGGTCGTGATCGCCACCGGTCATGACCGCTCGTGATGAGGAGGAGCCCCATGGCAGACGTTCGTCGGACCGCTCGGCGGCTATCGGTCGGCTCCCTGTTCCGGCCTGCCGCGCTCGACCCGCGCCCCCTGGCGCGGACGGTGACCGTGGTGGTCCGTGGCGCCCGGCGCCGCAGGGCCGCCGTATCCGCCGCCGTCTGTGCCACCGCCGGCGAGCACCGCGTGTGCCCGATTCGGCGGATCGGTACCGACCCGGCTGCCGTGTACGGCCCACGGTGCGAGGCGAACACGCCGCCCGGCGGCCCCGATGCCTCCGCGGGCGGCGCCGCCCGTCGCGAACGGGCTCACGAGGCGGTCGCGTCCCGTACCACCGGCCCCGACGACCTGGCCTCACTGCTGAGCATGCTGGACCTGCGGCCCGGCCCCGACGAGAGGGGCACGGGATCCGGAGGCGACGGACGGTCCCGCGGCGGCGACGGAGGCTGACCGCCCACGCCGGACGCCGTGTGCTGCGTACGCTGGCGTCATGCGCATGCGCCCGACTCTGACCTGGACCCCCACCGAGGACCTGCGGCCCGGCACCACTGACCCGGGCCCCGTGGCCGACGCCCTGGAGGCCGGCGGGGTGCTGGTGCTCAGCGGGGCAGGCATGTCCACGGAGTCCGGCATCCCCGACTATCGGGGCGAGGGCGGAAGCCTGAGCCGGCACACCCCGATGACCTACCAGGACTTCACCACCAGCGCAGCGGCCCGGCGCCGGTACTGGGCACGCAGCCACCTCGGCTGGCGCACGTTCGGCCGCGCCAGGCCCAACGCCGGGCACCGGGCCGTGGCGGCCTTCGGGCGCCGCGGCCTGCTGTCGGGCGTGATCACCCAGAACGTCGACGGGCTGCACCAGGCCGCCGGCAGCGAGGACGTGGTGGAGCTCCACGGAAACCTGGGCCGGGTCGTCTGCCTCTCCTGCGGCGCCTCCGGCTCGCGCCGGGAACTCGCCCTGCGGTTGGAAGAGGCGAACGCGGGCTTCGAGCCGGTGGCCGCGGGACTCAACCCCGACGGTGACGCCGACCTCACCGACGAACAGGTCGGGGACTTCTCCGTGGTTCCCTGCACGCACTGCGGCGGCATCCTCAAGCCGGACGTGGTGTTCTTCGGCGAGACCGTTCCGCCGCGGCGGGTCGCGCACTGCCGCGAACTGGTCGGTGCGGCGGCCTCTCTCCTGGTCCTGGGCTCCTCGCTGACGGTCATGTCCGGACTGCGTTTCGTCCGTCAGGCGGCCCAGGCCGGGAAGCCCGTACTGATCGTCAACCGGGATCCGACCCGCGGCGACAGGCACGCCGTCACCCGGGTCGAACTCCCCCTGGGAACGACCCTCACCGCCCTGGCCGACCGCTTGGACATCCCCTTGGGCGACTGAGGGGCGTTCTGCCGATCCGGCGCCGATCCGATCGACCGTGTATGGGCTTGGGGCCGAGGGCCGGACGTCCGGTGCGCCGCGGTGTGCGGGCCCGGTCAGGTCGTCGTCCCGGTCACAGGCCGGCGGCGCCCTCGACGAGCAGAAGCACACCGATCACCGCCAGGACCACGGCGGTGACGGCGCTGTTGTGGATCTCCAGCCAGGTCCTCGCCCGGCCCAGAGGGCCCAGGACCCGCTCCCCCACGACGACGTGAAGCAGCAGCGGGATGGCCACGGTGGACGCCGCGACGGCGGTGAACACCACCACGGCCGTCACCGCGCGGGACGGGCCCGCTTCGGCGGAGCCGACGGTCAGGCCGGCCGCCGCCGAGAGCAGGGCGACCTTCGGGTTGGCCGCGGACAGCAGCAACCCCAGCCGCATGGCTTTCACCGGGGTGGCGTCGGTGAGGGTCCGCATCCAGGCCGGGGTGTCCTTCTTCGCTCGTGAGCGCCACTGCCGCACGGCCAGCAGAAGGAGGACCACGCCGAGGACCGCTTTGGTCCAGGACGCCCAGGTGGGTGTCTCCTCGTATACCTCGATGACGGCGGCGAGCAGGGCGAGGGCGACCGTCATCGCGAGAACGCCGGCCGTCCAGCCGGCCAGGAAGGACCCGGCGGTCACCCGGGGGCGGGGCGTGAAGAGCAGGAAGACCGCGGGAACGACGGGGACCGGCGACAGCGCGATACCCAGTGCGAGCGGCACCACCTCGCCGAGCAGTTCTCCCACAGGCCAACCTCCTCGCGGCGCGTCCCCGGCCCGGGGTGCGACCTCGGCCGGGTGTCGCCGCTTGCCGTGCGCGTCCGGCCCGAACGGGCAGGGCCCGCGTCCCGGAACTCCGGAGGGCGGCGGGACCCCGACAGGCGTGCGCAATCTATCGACCTGAACGGGCGATGAGGCACTGCCTCGCCGAAACCCCACTCCCGGGCCGTGGTCGCCACGGCTCACGGCTCACGGCTCACGGTTCCGTCGGGGTCACAGGACTCAGCAGCGCGAGCCCCAGGGGGGTGATGCGGTGCAGTACGGATTGGCCTCGGCGGCTGGTGGTGATGAGATCCGCGTTCCGGAGCACCGTCGCGTGCTGGCTGGCGGCTGCCGCCGAGACGTTGAGGCGGCGGGCCAACTCGGTGGTCGTGCTGCCTTCGGCCGTCACCCGCAGCGCGGCGGCGCGCGTGCGGCCGAGCAGTGATTCCAGGTTTCGGCCCGAGGGGCCGACCGCGTCGGTCGGCCCGGCGCCTGCCAGCGGCTCGCGGAGTGCCGGCACCGTCAACCGGGGTGGCTGCGTGGTGTCGAGCGGGTCCCACAGCAGGCTCACCGCGTGCGGTGAGAAGACGGTGGGGGTGATGATCAGTCCCCTTCCCCGGAGGTGCACCTCGACGCCGCGCGGGTAGGGAGCCTCCAGGACCGGCGGCCGCCAGCGGACCAGGGGGGCGCAGAGCGAGCGCAGCAGCAGGTCGACACCTCCCTCGAGCAGGACGTTCATGTAGCGGGACGAGAGCGCGGCCAGTTCGGACCGTCCCTTGTGCCAGAAGGGCTCCACGGCCAGCCGATGGCAGGCTCGCAGCGCCTCGGCAAGTTCCCGCCGCGCTTCGCGGTCCCCCTCGGACACCCGCCTCGCCCAGGACAGGTGTTCCAGGGGGAAGTCGATGCCTTTGAACTCTCGTCGCAGTCGGGCCGCGGGTGCGTGGAGCAGATTGTCCACGGCGTGTTCCACACAGGGCCCGTCCCCCATCAGGGCGAGCAGGTCGAGCCCGGGCCCACGCACCGGCAGCAGGGAGGTCAACGGGCGGGTGTCGGCCCCCATGCGGCCCGCGACGGCTGACCGCCACGAGCGGAAGTGGGGGCTGGAGTGGGGGCCGTCCCCTCTGCCCCGCAACAGTTCCAGGCTGTAGTAGGTCTCCGCCGCGATCCCGATCGTCGCGGCGACCCGTGTCCGCGCGAGATCCTCCGTCGTGAAGTGAATGCGTAACACCGTTCGGCCCCCTGCCGGTGCTGGAGCGTGCCCGGGCACCCGCAGCATGCCCCGGCCAGGGGCACCACACGCCTTCCGGTCGCCTCCCGGATCGAGGCGAAACAGGCTCGGGTGGCCTACGGCCGGGGACGGATTCACCGCTCGCACGGCCACGCCGCGCGTCTGGCTCCACGCCACGCCGGAGAGGGTTACGTGATGCGGCAGCCGGCTCCACCCACGTAGTTGGCGTCCCTGATCTGGCTCTTGAGGCCGAGCCGCGTGTCACCGGGTCCGACGCAGATGGTCCGGTCGAACCCCCGGACGATGTCGAGCTTGATCTTGATCGTGGTGGGGCCACAGTGGTTGTAGAACGCGATTTCCCTGCCCGCGTAGTACCCGCACGGTGAGACTGCGGCCCGGGATCCCGCTCCCCCGGCGCTGCCCGTGCCGCCTGCGCTGCCCGCGCTCGCAGGGGTGATCGTGCTCATCACCGCAGCGGAGCCGAGAACGGCGACCGCCATCCATCGCCGCGTGCCGTTGCGCTGTAAGCGCTCCATTCGTGCCACACTCCTCTGCGTTTCGGGCGGGGCCTTCACCCCTTTGCCACAGCAGAGACTCGCAGTGACGTCCGTGCACCGGCAACCCTCTAAGCGACCACTTAAAGCCGCAGGTGAGACCCCCTTTCCACCCGCTCCCCGGCTCGCTCCCCCTCGCTTTCGCACACGGGTTCGCAGGCTTGCCTCGGCGTCGTGAGGGGGCGAGCCGGGCCGCGCGTCGACCGACCGCTCCCGGCCCGGCCGGGCCGGGAGCACGACGGAGCACCGCCCGGTCGCGGCGGCGGTAACGTAGGCATGTGGGGCAACTCCTCAGGCTGCGGGAGACGGATCTCTCGACGGGCGAGAGGCGGTGCGCATGGATCCCGAGCCCTTCGACGAGGTCACCAGCCCTGCCGCCCGGGCCGCGGGCGGCTGGCTCGGGGGTCTGCCCGTGGCCGTGCTCGCCACCGGCAGCGACGGCCGGATCGTGCGCTGGGACGTGGCCGCCCAGGAGTTGTTGGGATACGCCCCGCGCGAGGTCATCGGCCGTCACATCGCCGATCTGTTGCATCCGGGTACGGACCGGAGTCTCGGCAGGTCGCTGTGGGAGAAGGCCGTCACCGCCCGCGGCGTGATGGGCACCGTGACCGCCTGGCACCGGGACGGGCACCCGGTGGAGGTGGAGATCTGGGCGGCGCCCGTCCCCGCCCGTCCGCGCGGCGGGACGACCGTGCTGGTCTTCGCCGCCGATGCCGCCGCCGCCCAGCGGATCCGCGGCTCCTCCGCGGTGTGGGACGGGCTGTTCGCCCGCTCCCCGGTCGGCATCGCCCTCTTCGACACCCGATTGCGCTTCCTGCGGGTCAACCCCGCCCTGGAGGCCATGAACGGCCTGCCGGAGGCCGCTCACATCGGCCGGCGTCTGGCCGAGGTGCTGCCCGGGGTGAACGCGGCCGCCATGGAAGTCCTCATGCGGCAGGTTCTCGAGGAAGGTCGTCCCGTCCTCGACTCCCGTCGCGTCGGCCGCACCCCGGCCGCCCCGGACCAGGACCGGGTGTGGTCGTGCTCCTACACCAGGCTGGAGGACACGGACGGGCACCCGCTCGGACTGGCCGCCTCCCTGATCGACATCACCATCCAGGAGCGGACCCAGTTGGAGGCCGAGGCCGGCCGGCGCCGCCTCGCGCTGATCAACGCGGCCACGTACCGCATCGGCACCAGCCTGGACCTTGAGCGCACCGCGCAGGAACTGGCCGACGTCACCGTCCCGGAGCTCGCCGACCTGGTCACGGTCGACGTCCTGGAGTCCTTGGCCGCGGGCGCGGAGATCGGCTCCGGCCTGGTGGCCGGGACCCGCCTGCGCCGCCTGGGCAAAGCCCCCTCCGACTCGCCCCTGGCCGAGATTCTCGCCCCCCTCGGACGCACCCTCGTCTTCCCGTCGGCCGCCCCCTACACCCAGGCGCTCGCCGACCGCCACGCCTTCGTCATCCCCCGCCTCGACGAGAAGTCCATCGCGCCGGCGGCCCGTCACTCGCCGGCACCGGCCGAGCTGCTGAAGCACGGCGTGCACTCCTTCATGATGGTGCCGCTGCTCGCCCGGGGGACGGTGCTGGGCCTGGCCACGTTCTACCGGTGCACCACCGCGGAGCCCTTCGGCGACGAGGACACCGCCCTCGCGACCGAACTGGCCGCGCGGGCCGCCGTGTGTCTGGACAACGCCCGCCTCTACCACCGCGAGCACGACACCGCCCTCATCCTGCAGCGCAGCATGCTGCCCCAGCACATCACCCCGCCGCCCGGCATCGAGGTCGCCCATCGCTACCTGCCCGCCAGTGACGTCAACGAGGTGGGCGGCGACTGGTACGACGTGATCCCCCTGACCGGCGACTCCGTGGCGTTCGTGATCGGCGACGTCATGGGGCACGGCATCCAGGCCGGGGCCGTCATGGGCCGGCTCTCCGCCAGCGTCCGCGCCCTGGCCAGGCTGGACCTCGACCACGACGACATGTTCCACCAGCTCCAGGCCGCCTTGGACGACCTGGCCGACCCGATGCTCGCCACCTTCCTGTACGTCGATCTCGACACGGCCACCGGGGCTTGCCGCATCACCTGCGCCGGGCATCCTCCGCCCGCGCTCGTCACCCCCGACGGCTCCGCCCGCCTGCTCGACGTACCGCCGGGACTCCCGCTGGGCGTGGGCCCCACCCGCTTCACCACCACGCACACCACGCTGGCTCCGGGCAGCGTGATCGTTCTCTACACCGACGGTCTCATCGAGGCACGCGGCACCGACATCGACGACCGTCTGAGCGAACTCACCCACCTTCTGGCCGAGCCCGCGCCGTCCCTCGACGCGCTCTGCGACAGTCTCGTCACTCACCTGGTGCCCGCTTCGGCCGACGATGACATCGCTCTGCTCGCCGCCCGTCTGAACGGACCCTGAGGCGATCGGAAGCCCCGGGCGGCGGTCGGATCGGACCGCCTCACGAGTTGACTGAAATTTCAGTCAGTGCCACAGTGGTCATCGAGGCCGCAGCACTCACCGTGCGGAGCGGCCGTCGCGGCGCGGAGCGCGCACTCTTGTCCGTAGGGGCCGGTTTGTCGCACCTGCCGCGCGTCCGAGCCGCGCCCTCTCGCTCGCCCTGGCCGGATGTACCCCTTCCGCCGGCCCACGATCGGAGTTCTCCCGTGTCCTTCCTGCCCCCCACCCGACGGACCGTCCTTCGCACCCTCGCCGGAATCGGCGCCGCCGTCGCGGGCGCCACTGCGTGCTCCCCCGCGTCCGGAGTCACGGTCGACTCCACCGCCGGCCCCTCCCAACCCGCCGCCGCGGGCGCCAAGCGGCGCTTGGGCGCCGAGTGGGAGAGCCACACGCGCACCTTCATGTCCTGGCCCGCGCTGACCTCGGTCTGGCACGAGGATCTGCGCTACGTACGCGAGGACATCGCGAGGATCGCGCGCGCCGTCGGCGAGTACGAGGCGGTCGTCATGATGGCCCGACCCGATCAGGTCGACGCGGCCCAGCGGGCCGTCGGCTCCCAGGTCGAGGTCATCCCGCTGGCCGTCGACGACCTCTGGGCGCGCGACACCGTCCCCGTCTTCGTCGAGGAGGGCGGCAAGGTCGTCGGCGTCGACTTCAACTTCAACGGCTGGGGCAACAAGCAGAAGCAGCACCAGAACGACGCCCTGGTCGGGCGCAACGTGCTCAAGAAGTACGGGATCACCCGGGTCCAGGCCCCCCTCGTCGCGGAGGGCGGCTCCTTCGAGCCCGACGGCGAGGGCACCCTGATGATCACCGAGAGCTCGATCGTCAACGACAACCGCAACCGCGGGAAGAACCGGGACACCATCGAGAAGGAGCTCAAGGAGACCCTCGGCGTCGAGAAGGTGATCTGGCTGGCCGGCGTCCGCGGGGAGGACATCACGGACGCCCACGTGGACAGCCTCGTGCGCTTCACCGCGCCCGGTGTGGTCCTGCTGGACCGCGCGCACCCCGGCACTCCGGCGGACTCCTGGTCGCGCTCCGCCGACCAGGCAAAGTCCGTACTCTCCAAGGCTACGGACGCCCGTGGCAGGCGCTTCGAGATCATCGACCTGCCGCAGCCCGACCTGAAGAGGATCACGGGCGAAGGTGACGACTTCGTGTCGACCTACGCCAACTTCTACATCGCCAACGACGCCGTCCTCATGCCCAGGTTCGGGGACCGCAAGGCCGACGACAAGGCGCGCGGCATCCTCCAGGAACACTTCCCCAAGCGGGACATCGTCCCCGTCGCGATCGACACGATCGCCTCCGGCGGCGGCGGCATCCACTGCTCCACCCACGACCAGCCCGGCAAGCCCGCCGCCTGATCGACTCTCCTGCACCCGCCCCATCCCGGTGACCCCGGGGCGTCCCGCACGCCCCGGGGTCACCGGGTTCAATGCCGTCAACGGGTCCAGGCCGGGGGCCGTTTCTCGCAGAACGCGCGGGCGCCTTCGACTGCCGAGCTCGTACGGAACACAGGCGCGGTGAGCGGGTCCTGGGCGGCGAACGCCGCGTGGTCGTCGAGGCCGTGGGTGACCTCGACGAGCTGACGGGTGATCCGTACCGCATCGGGGGAGTTGACGCGGATCCGTGCGGCGAGCGCGATGGCGGCGTCCAAGGCGCCGCCCTGGGGCGTGAGTTGGTTGACGAGCCCGTGCCGTGCGGCATCCGGGGCCGGGAGCGGGGAGGCGGCCAGGAGCATCTCCATGGCCAGGTGGTACGGAACGCGGCCGGGCAGGCGAATGGCTCCGCCTTCCGAGGCGACGAGGCCACGGGCGACTTCGGGGAGCGCGAAGAACGCCGTGTCGGCGGCGGTGATCAGGTCGCAGGCGAGGGCGAGTTCGAAGCCGCCCGCCACGGCCGCCCCTTCGACCGCGGCGATGACCGGCTTCGTCCGGCGGGCGCGGGTCAGTCCGGCCAGCCCCCGGTCCGCCACCCGTGGCACTCCTTCGTCGGGAAAGGCCCTGAGGTCCATGCCGGAGCAGAAGTGGCCCGCCCGCACCGGTCAGGACACCGACCAGAAGTCCCGGGTCGGTCTCCAGGAGGGTGAGCGCTCCATCGACGGCGTCGGCCAAGGCCCGGTTGACGGCGTTGCGGACGTGGGGCCGGTTGAGGGTGACGACCAGGACGCCGTCGCGCCGCTCGGTCAACACCACGGGTTCGGTGTCGAGCGTGCCTTGTGTGCCTTGCGTGTCCTGCGTGTCCTGCGTGTTCATCGTGTTCCTTCCACCTGGGGGGATGGGGAGGCGGCGGGACGGCTCATCGCCGGACAAGAGGCAACGCCGCCAGGCCACGCATGACGCGGGCCGGGCGCCAGGGCATTTCATCGGCCGGTTTGGCAAGCCGCACCGTGCCCAGGCGTTCGAGCAGCAGGGGGAAGGCCACCGAGCCTTCGAGACGGGCGAGGGCCGCGCCGATGCAGAAGTGGGGGCCGTACCCGAAGGCGAGGTGGTCGTTGGGCGTGCGGCCGAGGTCGAGGCGGTCGGCGTGCGGGAAACGCCGCCCATCGCGGTTGGCGGACCCGATCAGCAGGCTCACGATCTCTCCCTCGCGGATGGTCCGCCCGTGCAGGCGGATCGATTCGCCCGCGCACCGGAACGTGGCGTCGCGCACCGGGGAGTCGTAGCGCAGGAGTTCCTCGACCGCGGTGGAGAGAAGTCCGGAGCCCGCGCCCTCGGCCGCGAGGCGCGCGGTCTGGGCGGGGTGACGCAGCAGGGCGAGCACTCCGTTGCCGATGAGGTTCATGGTGGTGTCGTGGCCGACGAGCAGCAGGAGGTAGGCGGTGGAGCGCAGTTCCTCCTCGCTCATGGCGCCGCTCTCGTCGCCCGCCCGCACCAGGGCGCCCAGCAGGTCCACGCCGCCGCTCTCCTCCCCTGCCCGCTTGCCGGCGATCAGGGTGTCCAGCAGCGCGTGCAGGTCCCGTTCGGCGCGGGCCGGGTCAGCGGACTCGTCGGGGGCGATGGTGGCCATGAGGGTGTCCCGTGTCGCCGGGGTGTCCAGGTGTTCGGGTACGCCGAGGATCGCGCAGATCATCCGGAACGTCAGGGGCGCCGCGAAGTCCGCGATCAGGTCGACGTGCACGTGGTGCTCGACCCGGTCCAGCAGCCGACCGGCCACCTCGGTGATGAAAGGTTCCAGCAGGGCGATGCGGCGGGGCACGAAAGCAGAGTTGACCAGGGTCCGCAGCCGGGTGTGGTCGGGTGGGTCTGCGTGCACCAGGTGCCGGTTGAGACCGGCCGGACCCGGCACGTATCCGGGAACCCGGCCCGGGTCCTTGCTCAGACGGGCGTCGGTGAGCAGGGCGCGTACGTCCTCGTACCGGGAGATCTGCCACACGGCGGGCCGGCCGGGTCGGCGTTCCACGTGGGCCGGCGCGTGGTGCCGCAACCACGCGAAGTACGGGTAGGGATCGCGGACCCGGGCCGCCAGAAGGTGGGCGGGTGGGCGGGGTTCGGCTTCAGCGGGCACGGCATCTCCGGCTCGGCGTTGATCAACAGTCAACACACCAACGAAGTTCCGCGCGGGGGGATGCGGCGGAACCTGGCCCTCCTGTGGCGCAGTCCCTGCCGCCGGGAGGATGCGGGCGAGCCCGGCGCACTCCGTCCGCCCCGCCGGACCGCACGACACATGCCTGCCTCGGGCCGCGGGCCCCGGATCTCGCATCAAGGTGAAACCGCGAGGGCTTCGGGCGCGCCGGCCCGCCGTGGTGTCACGCCCGCATGGGGTGGAAGCCGTGAACGGCCTCGATGACGCGGTCGGCCTCCGCGTCGGTGAGCTCGGGGGCGAGCGGCAGGCACACGGTGCGGGGCAGTACGTCGAGGGTGACCGTGATGTCGGTGGTGGGCGGCGGCCGCCGCGTGGGAGACATCACCGCCGGGCAGTCGCGTGCCGAGGTGCGGAATCCGACGGTCTCGTCCGAAGCTGCCCGAACGACAGATGGCCCCGCACCTGCCGGTACGGGGCCCTCATCGCGGCGCGGACGCCGGGGACGCTCAGACGGAGAGGGAGATCTCGGTCGACTTGATGAGCGCGACCACGGAGGACCCCGCGGTCAGGTCGAGGGCTTCGACGGCGTCCTTGGTGATGGCGGCGGTCAGCTCGCCGCCCTCGACGGAGACCTTGACCGAGCCCATGGCGCCACCGGTGACGACGTCGGTGACGGTGCCGGCGAGCTGGTTGCGGATCGAGATGCCCTCGACCGGCCCGGTCGCGAGGGAGACCTCGGTGGACTTCACGAGCGCCGTGACGGAGGTGCCCTCGGCGAAGCCGAGTTCCTTGACGGCGTCGGTGGTGATCGCGGCGGTGATGTCCTGACCGCCCGCCAGGCGGACCTTCACCGTGGACATGGCCTCGCCGGCCGTGACGGAGGTGATGGTGCCGGGGATCTGGTTGCGGATGCTCAGGCTCATGAAGGTAACGCCTCACTCTGGATCGGTGGGAGACGCGGCCTGCCGGCCGCCCCGTTCGTCACGCTAGCCGCATGGATCCGCGCTCGCGCGAAGCCCGTCTCATCCGCCAGGTGAATGGCCGTCGTGGCATCGCACCTTCGGCTCGGGCCCGACATGCCGACGATTCGGGACTCGGGCCTCAACGATCGGGGTCCTCCCGTTCGAGCAGTGACGCCGCGTGCCGGCGAGCCTGCTCCAGCCACGCGGCGCGTTCTTCGCCGGACGAGTCGGTGACGGTTCGAAAGACGATCCGTCGCACCTCGCGGATTCCTACGTACGGGAGGACACACGCCGCCCAGACGTTGTGCAGAGGATCACCGAACTCGCGCTCCTCCCGATCGGCGGGCGTGTCGGAGGTGTTGAGCACCAGAGCCCTGGTCGCCTTCAACAGGCCGGCGGGTTCGCCTTCGGCGGCGCCCAGCTTGTAGGCGACGCCAGGCGCCAGGACGCGCTGGACCCAGCCCGTGAGGACGGCCGGCGGCATGCCCCACCAGTTGGGGTGGATGAACACCAAGGCGTCCAGGTCGGCGACTTCCGCCCTGTGCGACGCCACCTGTGGATCGCGGGCCGGCGACGCCGCCTCGACCGTTCCCGTCTCCCGGGCCGTGAGCGACGGATCGAATCCCTCGGCGCAGAGGTCGTGCGCCACCACGTCCACGCCTCGCCCCCGCAGTTCCTCTACCACGGCGCCGAACACCGCGTGGTTGAAGCTCCCCGGTCGCGGGTGAGCCAAGTACACCCCTGTACGCATGTTTCCCCCCATCGGCGCAGCCGACGGCGGCTGCGACACACACGGTACGACGGCGACGCCGTACGTGGCCGTCGCCCCGGCCCGGTTGGCGCCGGTGACCTGGTTGTCGCGCAGGGAGGTGTCGTCGGCGCCGGCCACGATGCCGTGCCCGGCGGGGTTCACCCACCACCTCGTCATCGGCGGCAACACCGTCACCGACGCACAGGGCGAAGGCATCGGCGCGTACTGTCCGGCTCCCGGCGCGCCCACGAATCCACCCGCCGCCGGTGTCACGCCGCGTCGACGCACGTGTACTCCCCCGTCGATTCGGCTTGTTGAACGGGCCTCCCGGGCCCGCCGGGGAGGCCATGGCCCGCGAGCGGAGTCGTCCGTCCGGGGGGCCGGTCCCGTGCGTCGGTCGTGACCCGCGCCGTGGAGGCGGACCGGGCGGGGAGACTGTGCCGGATCAGGAGAGGCGAGGTGGTTGAGGTGGCTGAGGTGGCTGAGGCTGCGAAGGACGGGCCCGACGACGGGGGTTCCCCCGGGGGCGCCGGCTATCGGCAGGAGCTGAAACGGTCGCTCGGTTCCTTCCAGGTGTTCGCGATCTCGTTCGCGTTCATCTCGGTGGCGGTCGGGATCTTCGCCACCTACGACCAGGTGCTGCTGACGGCGGGCCCGGTCGGGATCTGGCTCTGGCTCATCGCCGCTGTCGGCCAGACCCTCGTGGCTCTGGTGGTCGCGCAGTTCGCCGCCCGCATCCCGTTGAGCGGCTCTTCCTACCAATGGGCATCCCGGCTCGGCAACCCCAGGGTCGGCTGGTGGTTCGGCTGGCTGACGTTCTGTTACCTGGCGATCGCCGTGGTCGCCATCGACAACGCCCTGGCGAGCCAGGCCTTCATGCCGCTGGCCGGCATGGGCCGGGACGAGGACACCGCCCGCGTGATCACTCTGGTGGTGCTGGTCGTCCAGGCCCTGCTCGCCATCGCCTCGACCCGGCTGGTCAGTTGGATCAACTCGGCCGCGGTCGGACTCGAACTCGCCCTGGTCGTGGTGGTGGCCATCTCCCTCGTCATCGCCGTCCTGGTCACGGGCAACGGATCGGCGGCCAATCTGACCTCCCGTGGTGTCACGGAGGGCACCCCCGGCTACTTCGCCGTCGGCGGCGGCCTGATGCTCGCGATGATCATGGGGTTGGCCACCCTCGTCGGTTTCGACTCCGCGGCCAATCTCGCCGAGGAGGCCAAGGACCCGCACCGCAGCGTCCCGCGCGCGATCGTCGGATCGGTCGTGGCGGCCGGCGTGCTCGGCATGCTGTTCCTGATCACCCTCACCGTCGCGATCGAGGACATCCCCCGGATCAGCAACGAGGCATCGCCCGTGGCCGCGATCATGCACGACCGTCTCGGCGCCGTCGCCGAACGGGTGCTGCTGGTCGCCATCACCTTCGCGTTCTTCGGCGCCGGCATCGTCGTGATGGTCTCCTGCTCCCGCCTCGTCTACGCCATGTCCCGCGACTCCCGCTTCCCCGCCCACCAGGTGATGCGGCGGGTCAGCCCCCGCACGCACACCCCCATCCCGGCGACCGTACTGATCCTCGCGCTCGGGGCCGTCCTGATGGTCGCGCTTCCCGGCTCGGCGCTGCTGGAGCTGATCACCGCGTCGACCATCCTGCCCGCCCTCATCTACGGGTCCACGATCGTCCTCTACCTCGCCGTCCGCAGACGACTCGGCCGCCAGAAGGGCGCGTTCGACCTGGGGCGCGGCGAACTGCCCGTCGCGGTCTGCGCACTGGCCTGGACCCTCTTCGCCCTCTTCGTACTCGTGGCACCGGACGAGGCGCTCACCTCCGTCGTCATCGTCGCGGGCCTTCTCCTTCTCGGAGCCCTCTTCTTCCTCGGCATGCTGGTCTTCGACCGCCAGGCACTGGTCTCGGAGCCCGCGTCGAAGCCCGGGGCAGGGACCGCGTCGAAGCCCGGGTCGGGGCCCGGGGGTGAGAGCACCCCCGGGCCCTGACGGCGAGGCCGTGAGCAGGCCGAGCGCCGCGCTCTCCGGCCTGGAGAGGAAAACCCGTCGGGTGGACTTGTCGATCTCCGCGACGACGACGGCGATACCCTCCCCGACCTCGAAGTCTTCCACCGCACGTGCCGCGGGCCGACCGTGGCCCTCCGTGAAGGGGACCAGCCCGAAAACCTCGCCCCCGAGGTCGACGCGGACGCCGATGGGACGCACCCTCGCAACCGTCCCGAGGAGTTCCTGGCCCACCACGGTGCGGTCGGTGAAAGCCGGGAAGGGGTCGGACTCCAGTGCCGTCGATGACGCGTCAGCCGCCCGCGCCTTGATCGCCGGGACGACACGTCCCAGTGCTGTGGCCGGAAAGGTTCCCCGTGTCACGGCGCCCGGCAAACCTTCCCGGTCAGAGCACTAGGCCGTCTCTTTCGGATCTTGCCGGTCAGGCCCGCGTCGTCCGGTGCCGTGCATCGCAAGGCGGAGAGGCTCCCGAGTACCGGACGTCCTCGGGTGCCTCGACAACGCGGCGAGGTGCGGTGCCGGGCGGCGCGGGTCAGGCAAGATCCGAAAGAGACGGCCTAGTTGTACGGCTCCAGGGTCATGAAGGCCTCCTGCGGATTGCCGTCGTGCACCAACGACTCGTGAGCGCCCACGTCGTCGAAGGCGAAGCCGTACGCCTTGCCGTCGGCCATCTGTCCGTGGATGACGCGGGCATAGTGATTGGTGACGGCGTGCCGGTAGAAGTCGCTGCCGTTCGCGTCGGGTTGGTCGGGGTTGGTCAGGAGCGTCGAGCGGTTGAAGCCCGCGCAGAGGGTGCGGGAGATCGGGCCGCGGACGAGGTCGTTGGGTGCGTCCAGGAGCTTGTAACAGCCGAAGATGCTGTCGGAGTCCGGCTTCTGGAAGCTGGTGACCACCGCCCCCGAGCCGTTGGTGAAGTTCATGACGTTGCCCGAGACCCGGCCGAAGTACTTGGTGTTCGGTTGGTTCGAGAACGGTGTCACGGTGAGCGTGGAAGAGCTGTACTTGTTCCAGACCCGGTTGACGTAGTCGTTCATGGCTCCGGCCGGAATTCCGCCTGCCTCGATACCGTGCCCGGGCGAGAGTGCTCGCAGTGGTGTGCCGTCGGCGCGGCTCTGGATCAGTGCGCCCCAGCCGGCCGAACGCAGTTGGTCGAAGACGGCGTTGTATCCGCCCGGCTTGAGCCGGCCGGCAGTGCCGACCGTGCCGTTGGCCGCCTTGACGCCCACCGCGTACGGAGCCGAGAACATGTCGACCTGGGTGCTGTTGATCCAGAGGCCGGCGTCGTTGAGCGTGTACTCGGACCAGTTGAACAGGATGTCTCGGTTGGGGTCGGAAGGGTTCTGCACGGCGGGCTGCACCAGGCCGCCGGTGGTGAGCTTGAAGACGATCTTCTGTCCGATGGAGAAGTAGACGCGTCCGGAGAACTTGGGCATCCGGATCGTCCGTGTCTGTCCGTTGGCCGGACCCGCGATCGACGCGTCGGGCGCGGGGGTGGGGGGATTGCCGCCCGCGGGCCAGGGGTGGAACGTGCCGTTGGCGTCGGCCCAGCCCTGCTGCCCGGTGGTGAGCAGGGTGCCGAGGTTGTAGATGTAGACCGGCTCGCCGCGTCCCGAGTCGTTCTTGATCGTGAGCGGGATGGTCGCCGGTACGGCCTCCGCGGATGTCGACGGGCCGAGAACCATCAGGCCGGCGGCGACGACCAGCGCCGAGACGCCGGAACCAAGCGCTTTCGATAAGCGGAACATGCTCTTCCTCCTGGTGGGGGGAGCCTGCCGGCGGGAGGTGCGGTGGCCCCTCGCGCTCTGTGGGCGCGACGGGGCCGCGGCAGGGCGGGGAGAGATGCTTGAACACTGAGAGCGCTCTCAGAATCAGGTTGTGTTCACCTTCTGTCAATGAATCCGGCACGGCTTTGAGAACCCGGTCGGCTTCGTGGCGGCCGAGGGGGCGGGCGTACCGGTCCCGCGTGCCGTGTCGCGGCGTCCGCGCGACGCGCGATGCCGACGGGAATCGGGAACGGGCCGTCGACTCCTGGTGGCCGACGGGGCCTGCGGCTACGTTGTCGCCTGTTCCCCAGCCACTCGTGACGGAGGATCACCACATGCAGACCCGTTCAGCCCCCACCGCGCACAGGCGAGTGGGATGGGGGATGTCCCTCGTCCTGATCGCGGTCACCGCGCTCCTCGGAGCCACGCCCGTGGCCGCCACGGCGACGACTCCCACCGCGCCTCCCGTTCCCGACCTGGCCTGGGGCCCCTGCACCGACCCGGGCGACGGTTTCGAGTGTGCGACCGCCCGGGTGCCGCTGGACCACCGCCGGCCGACCGGGCCCACGATCCCTCTCGCGGTCACCCGGCACCTCGCGGCCGACCGGGCCCATCGCACCGGTGTCCTGGTCCTGCACCCGGGCGGCCCCGGCAACTCCGGGGTGAACTTCGCCCGTGACAGTTACGACGCGCTCCCGGCCCCCCTCCGTGACACGTTCGACGTCGTCGGATACGACATGCGCGGTGTGGCGCGCAGCGGACAGGTCGAGTGCTGGAACGACACGGAGTACTCCGCCGCCGTCGACGCCGCGCGCGGCGTGCCCGGCCCCGGGGCCCTGCGCGGCGCCGTTCGGCAGGGGCTCGACTTCGCCACCGCGTGCCGACAACGGTCGGGGGACCTGGTGCCGTTCATCGGCACCGCCTCGAACGCCAAGGACATGGACCTGCTCCGCCAGGCCCTCGGCGAGGAAACGCTCTCCTTCTACGGTCGTTCCTTCGGGAGTTACGTCGGCACCGTCTACGCCGCGCAGTTCCCCCGGCGGGTCCGCGCCATGGTCCTGGACGGGGCCTACGATCCGCAGCGCTACGCCAACGTGCCGTACGCCTACGACGCCAAGCAGTTCGTCGCCCTGGACACGGCGGTCGGCCGGTTCCTGGACTGGTGCGCGCAGAACGCCACCGCCTGCGGGTTCGGCGAGGGGCGCCCGCGGCAGGCCTTCGAACAGCTCAAGCGGGACCTGGACGCCGACCCCGTCATCACCGCGAGCGGACGCCCGGCGACCGGATACACCCTCGCCTACCGGCTGATGTTCAACATCAACTCGGGCAAGGAGATCTGGCCCTACCTCGGAGAGGCCCTGCGGGCTGCCCAGGCACGCCAGAGTTCGTTCCTGCTGTCCCCGCCCTCCCCCGCGTCCTTCGACTTCCTCAACGTCAACATGGCCGTCGAGTGCGCGGACCGCGCCTATCCGACGAGCCCCCTGCTGCTGGGCGCGCTGGTCAGCGCACACGTCGCCTCCGCGCCGCTGCTGGGACCCGCCATCGGCCTGGGGCCGCCCACCTACGACCACAACCACGCGCCCACCTGCGCCCAGTGGCCGGCGGACCGCCCGAGTCGTTTCGAGGGCTCGTACCGGGCGGCCGGTTCCGCCCCGATCCTGGTCCTCGGGACGACCGGGGACCCGGACACCCCGTACCAGGACGCCCGGTCCCTCGCCCGGACGCTGGACAACGGGCGGCTGCTGACCTTCAACGCCGAGGGACACACCGCGTACAACCGGAGCGCATGCGTGAGCGCGCTGGTCAACGACTACCTCGCCACCCTGGCGCTGCCCGCGCGGGGCACCGTCTGCGCGGACGAGACACCCCCGGAATCGCCGGCCCTGCGCACCGGGAGGGTCGAGGTCGACGAGACGCGCGACGTGATCCCCGTACTGCGCTGAACCGGTACGCCGGACGCTTGCCCCGGTCCGCGTCGGACGCTTGCCCCGGGCCCTCGCGGGGGGGGGGCGCTTGCCCCGGGCCCTCGCGTCGGGCGCTTGCCCCGGGCCGTCGTCGGGCCCTCGTGTCAGGTCGTCGTGTTGGCCCCGCGCGCCGATAGGGGCCGTGGCCGAACATCGGCCGCGGTCCCGGCCCCGGCCCCGGCGTCGAACGCGGCTTTACCGGGCCGGGGCTTCGGCCCGGCGTGTGCGGTGGGGTGGTGTGTCCGGGCCGGCGGGCGCGGGCCCGGCCGACTCGACTGCGGGCGAAGGGGGTTCGGGTCTCACCGGCGGTGGGGCACGTGCGGACCGTGGCCGAGCACGTAGGAGACCGACACGACCGCGGCGATCCACACCACCACTCCGGCCCAGACCAGGCGCCCTTCTCCGCTCATGCCGGCCGCCACCACCAGGGCCAGCGCGGCACACAGCAGAGTGGCCATCACCGCCATCAAACCGACCGGCAGCCGACGCTCCGCCCGCCGATCCGGCCGAGCGGGACTCCCCTCGTGCGACTCGTCCCGCAGTCCCGCCACCAGCTGGTCCCAGGCCGCCGACTCCCGCACCGTCAACCGTTCCCTCTCCACACCCACCCCCGGACAGCACCCATCACCACGTTGCTTCCCGCGCGGATACCCCGCCGGCCCCACCTCATGCGGGCGTTCAGCGCAACCGGACAGGACGCTTCGGTTCCGTGCGACGGGTACGCGGGCGCCGGTCGGTGGCGGGCGCCGGCAGGGGCGGCGCGCAGCCCGACCGGACCGCTCGGGGTGCTCTCGCGTTCGACCTGACGCAGGCTGGGTGGATGGCCGACCAGACGGAGATCGTCATCCATCCCGTGTCGCCGAAGGGCGGGCGGAAAGTCACGGTGCACGCGCTGGGCGTGGACGCGGACCTTGGCCGCGCGCACTCCACGAGCGACGTCTCCGAGTTCCTCCGGCGTGCCGGGCTGGAGGGCGTGGACCTGTCGGAGGAGGGCCCGATCCGTTGGGAAGGCGGCGGCCCCGAGGTCTGGACCTCCGGCACCTGACAGCGGGCGTGCGGCAGAGTCCGGCCGGGCTCGGACAGGGGCGCGAGGGCGGGACGGCCCACGCACGGCGGTGGTCGCTCTCCCTGCCCCGGGGCCGCTGCGTGGTGCAGCCCGGGGCAGGGGGCGGTGGGTCTCGACCGCCCGTCTCCGGACGGCCGGAACCTCCGCCAGGACACACCAGGCGCCTGCCTCTGAGCCCGCCACCACGCCGGCGGAGCGCTTGCGGCCACCCGCATGGGTGGCTGGGGAGAGCGAGGGTAGGGCGCGGGCCCTACAACCACTTGTTGCGCCGCAGGGCCCGGTACACGACGGAGCAGACGACGATGATGAGCGCCCAGACCGCGGGGTAGCCGTAGGGCGACTTCAGTTCGGGCATGTGCTCGAAGTTCATGCCGTACACGCCGACGATCATGGTGGGGACGGCGATGAGGGCGGCCCAGGCACTGATGCGTCGCATGTCCGCGTTCTGCTGAACGCCGAGCTGGGCGATGCCGGCACTGAGCATGCCCGTGATGAGTTCGTCGAAGGACAGGATCTGTTCGCTCACCCGCTGGTGGTGGTCGGCGACGTCCCGGAAGTAGGTCGCCACCTCACTCGGGACCTGGGGAGTGTCCTCGCTGAGGCGCCGCAGCGCGGGGGCCAGGGGCATGACGGCGCGCTTGAATTCGAGGAGTTCCCGCTTGAGCTGGTAGATGCGTCCGGCGTCGACCGGCCGGTCCGGGGAGAAGACCTCGCTCTCCAGTGTGTCGACGTCACCTGCGAAGGAGTCGGCCACCTCCAGGTAGCGGTCGACGACCATGTCCGCGACCGCGTGCAGGACGGCGGCGGGGCCACAGCCCAACTGCCGCGGGTCGTCCTGTAGCTGTTGCCGTACGCCTTCCAGCGGCGGGGCGCTGCCGTGGCGGACGGTGATCGCGTAGCCGGGGCCGGCGAACACCATGATCTCGCCGGTGTCGACGATCTCGCTGGTCGCGGTGACCTTGTCGTGGTCCACGTAGACGATCGTCTTGAGCACCAGGAAGAGCATGTCCTCGTAGCGTTCCAGTTTGGGCCGCTGGTGGGCGTGGACGGCGTCCTCGACCGCGAGGGGGTGCAGGCCGAAGGCCTCGGCGACCTCCTGTAGCTGCTCCGCCGTGGGCTCGTACAGGCCGATCCACGCGAACCGCCCCGCCTCCGGGTCTATCCGATCCAGGACCTTGCCCAGGTTCACCTGGCCGGGAATGCGGCGCCCGTCCTCGTACAAGGCGCAGTCCACCACCGCCGACGGCAGACCCGCACCGCCCTTGCCGTCCTGCCGCGCCGCCATGTTCCGCCTCTTGTCCGTCGTCCGTCGGGTAGGCGGGCCGCCTACCCCCGACCGGTGATTTCTCACCCGCCGGCACCTGTGACATCGGTCGGCCGGCGGACCAGCGGCTCCTACCGGGGCTGTGTGGCGATCTGGATCAGGTTTCCGCAGGTGTCGTCGAAGACGGCGGTGGTGACGGGGCCCATCTCCACGGGCTCCTGGGTGAAGCGGACGCCGAGGCCGCGCAGGCGCTCGTACTCCGCCGTCACGTCCTCGACGGCGAACTGGGCGAGCGGGATGCCATCGGCCACGAGGGCATCGCGGTACGGCTTGACGGCGGGGTGGCCGGCGGGCTCCAGGAGGAGTTCGATGCCGCCGAGCCCGTCGGGATCGTCGGGCGAGACGACGGTCAGCCACCGGGCCGTCTCCCCCACCGGGACGTCGTGCTTCTTCAGGAAGCCGAGGATCTCGGTGTAGAAGGCCAGGGCCTTGGCCTGGTCATCGACGAAGACGCTGGTCAGACGGATCTTCATGGGGTGTTCTCCTCCGGTCCGGATGCCTCGGGCACGAGCCATCGCTCGGCGATCTGTCGCAGGGGGGCCGTGTTCAGATCGTGGAACTTGTAGCGGCCCTCCCGCCTCGTCCCGACGAGCCCGGCGGCCTCCAGCACCGCGAGGTGCTGGGAGACCGCCTGCCGCGACATCTCGAGCCGATGCTTCATGCTCAGCCGCGAGCAGATCTCGAACAGCGTCTGTCCGGATCTGTCCGTCAGCTCGTCGAGGATGGTGCGACGGGTGGGGTCGGCCAAGGCTTTGAAGAGGTCGTCGGCCACGACCCCACCATAGGCAACCATTCACTTGCGTATCAAGTGGAGTCCGCCGCCGTGTCCCGCATCGAACGATGGCTGCGGGTCCGGAACGCAGGAGGGGGCGAGCACACGGCTCGCCCCCTGCCCCGCTTCACGCCGAGATTCCCTCGCGCCCTGCGCACATCCCCACGGCGCGCACAAGGGCTTGCCGCGAGACGCCTTCCGCGACCGCCCTCCCGGCCGGAGCCGCCCCCTGACGGGGGACACCCACTCAGCGGCGCGTCAGGTCGGGTTCGACGACACGGTCCCGGCGCTGCGCCGGCACCGTCGACGGCGGCGTCGATCGTGGCGGAGAAGTCTGCACCGGGGTGTTCCGTCGGATGTCTTCCATACCGGACCGCATCGCGGAACGAAGCCTGCGCGAAAGGGGCCGTTCCACGAACCGGTGGATGAGCCAGGAGACGACCAGCATCGCGGCGGTGACCGTACCGACCAGTGCATGGGCCGGCACCTTGTCCCGGAAGTGGTGGATCAGGGTGATGCCCGCCGCCATGTGGATGATGTAGAGCGGGTAGGTGATGGCGCCGATGGTGGACAGCCAGCTCCACTGGATGCGATCCAGCCACCCGAGCGCGATGGCGGCCATCACCAGGAAGCCGATGGCGATGATGAGCTGGGCCGGCCAGATCGGCAACCGGTCCCCGAGCTCCGAGCCGAGGTTGGTGGCCATGCGTCCGCGAATGTAGTTCTGAGCCAGGAGGAACTGGCAGCCGACGATTCCCCAGAGCAGGCCGGAGGGGCGGAATCGCCGCATCAGATAGAAGGCCACGCCCGCGATGAAGTACGGGGAGTACTGCGGGATGGCGAAGAAGTGCAGCAGCGGGAAGTCGGTGGCGGGGGCGACGACGCCGGCTGCCGTCCACAGCCCGATGAACACAATGCAGTTGCGGTACGTGACCCCGGCGCGGATGACGAGGGCAAAGAGCGCGTAGAACTTGAGCTCTTCGAACAGGGTCCAGTACGTGTGGTCGAGGTTCGGAACCCTCAGCCCTCCCTGGAACATCGTGATGTTGACCAGCATGTCGGTCCACCCGCCCATGCGCCACACCTCGGGCAGCACCAACAGCACGAGCGCCGTGAAGGCGATGCCGGCCCAGTACGCGGGGAAGAGCCGCGAGACGCGCGACGTCGCGAACTCACCGACCGTTCGACCCCACGCGCTCATACAGATGACGAAGCCGCTGACGATGAAGAAGATCTCTACGCCGAGCCAGCCGTAGAGGGCGAGGGGCTCGAGCGCGGGAAAGAGATGTTCGGTGCTGTCGAGCTCCCAGGCCCTGCTGAGCCCGACATAGTGGTACAGGACCACGAAGAGCGCCGCGGATATTCGTACGGCGTCGAGTGCGTAGAGTCGCCGTGCCGGCCCCTGGCCGATCGTTCGAGTCCCGGCCATAGGGAGGCCGCCCCCTCTGCAGTACTGCGGATCGAGTCACCGGGGACCGTACAGGTTTCCCGCGGAAACGGCAGCGCGGACCCCGGGTCTCGGCGACTCCGATACGACGGCACGGACGCCGCCGGCCGTCGACAGCGCCGCCGGGCAGGGCGGACGTGGCTATCCTCTCCGCATGGCATGCCGAATCAGCGAACTCGTCATCGATGCGGAAGACCCCGACCGCCTGGCCGCGTTCTGGCGCGATGTCCTCGGCTACGTCGAGCTGGGACGGGAAGGCGACGGCAGCATCGAGATCGGCCCGCCGGGCGTCGGATTCGGCGGCGCGCAGCCGACCCTCGTCTTCAACGCCGGCCGCGACCCCCGGCAGGGGAAGCTCCCACTGCACATCGACGTCAACGCCACCGATCGCGAACAGGAAGCCGAGCTGGACAGATTGCTCGCGCTGGGAGCGGTGACCGTCGACGTCGGCCAGACCGGAGAGGAGAGTTGGCACGTCCTGGCCGACCCCGAGGGCAACGAGTTCTGTCTCCTGCGCACTCGACTGAAGCCCCTCTGACCCTCCGCCCGGCGAGCGAGCACGGGGCGGCGGGCACGCTTCTCGTGGCGATCAGGCTCGAAGGTCTCCCGCAGTCGCCCCGGCGGGAACGAGAGCCGTGCGGGGAGCGTCGGCCGCGCCGGCTCGGACCGGATCGAACCCCTTGGCGATGAGACGGACGGCCAGGACCACCTCCCAGGCGAACACCGGGACGGCCAGGGCCGAGCCCGTGACCGAGACCTGCTCGTAGGCGCCGAACATCACGGCCACCGCGGAGGCGCATATCAGCGGGCCGCCGACCAGCCCCAGCAGGGCGATGAACCGCGGCACGAGCCGCGAGCGGTACATCGCGTACGCCAGCACCGTCGTGTTCAGGCCCAGGGCGACGTTCGGCCCGAGCAGGAACGTCCAGTCGTGCAGGGCCACGAGGGCCCGGTCGGCGCCGCCGACGCCCGCGACCCCCACCGCTTCGCGCCGCAGCGTCACGACCGTCAGGACGCTGAGGACACCGACCGTGATCACGGCGGCTTCCAGGAGGCGCAGGCACGCGTATCCGATCGCCATCGCCTCGTGCTGCCTCCTGACGACGGGATACAGCACCACTGCGGTCCCGATGACGGCGACCACCAGGACCAGTTCGCACAGCGCCCCGAGGAACGCCGAGGTGACGTCGCCGGGGCCGAGGACTCCCGCCGCCCCGTCCAGGACGGGGCGGTAGAGCGCCAACCCTCCGATCGCGGCGATCTCCGTCACCAGGAACAGCACGCCCGCGGCCGCCGCGGTCCTTCTGTCTGAGCTCATCTTCGGTCCTTTCGACCAGGGGGTGTACGCCGTACACCTCGCGGTCACGGTAGGTGTACGGCGTACACTCGTCAAGTGCGGGTACCGATCCACCGACTCGCCCCCCCTCCCGACACACTCGATCCCACCCGACACACCCGACACACCCGGTCGCCCGATCGCCCGATTCCGAGGAGAGAAGAGATGACACAGCAGGCGGAGGACGGGCGCCGGGCGCCGCTCAACCGGGAGCGCGTGCTGCGGGCGGCCATCGCGCTCGCGGACGACGGCGGCATCCAGTCCCTCAGCATGCGCAAGCTCGCCCAGGAGTTGGGTGTCGTACCGATGGCCCTCTACAAGCACGTTCCCAACAAGGAACAGCTCCTTGACGGCATGGTCGACACGATCGTGGCCCGGATC
The DNA here is from genome assembly GCF_042889445.1 of Streptomyces sp. NPDC002602. Lineage (NCBI taxonomy): Bacteria > Bacillati > Actinomycetota > Actinomycetes > Kitasatosporales > Streptomycetaceae > Streptomyces > Streptomyces sp. NPDC002602. The sequence goes on from NZ_JBIAQX010000019.1 coordinate 55,470, forward strand.
GACCTCCCGGCGAGCGGTTCCGGCTGGAAGGACGGGATCCGTGGGCGCGTGCTCTCGGCTCGCCGCGTGCTCCTGCGGCACCGTTGGGCCGCGCAGGTGATCGAGTCGCGCACCGGGCCGACCCCGGCCGTGCTGGAGTACCTGGATTCGATGATCGGGACGTTCCGCGACGGGGGTTTCTCCGTCGATCTCACCCATCACGCGATGCATGCCATGGGCAGCCGGCTTCTGGGCTTCAGCCAGGAGCTGTTCGACGACTCCGGGAACGATGTCGCCGACGGCGGGGCCGAGGCACTCGCGGCGGGGGCTGCGATGGCGGCAAGGTACCCGCGGATCGCCGAGCTGGCGGCGGGGGCCACCCATGACGCGGCCTCGGTCGTCGGAAGTCGGCGATGCGACGATCAGTTCGAGTTCGAGTTCGCGCTGGACCTCATCCTGGACGGGCTGGAGAGGCTCCATCGGCGGGGGTGGACCTCCGCCGGTTCATCCGGCGCCGAGCCGGTACCGAAACCGGGGCCGTGACGGGGAACTGAAACCGGGGCGTGAAGTCGAACGCGACGGGTCCCCACCACGACCACACCCGATCCACCACGGCGACGCCCGATCCACCACGGCCGGTGACCGGCACCGTCCCCCTCGGTGCCGGCCACCGGTCAGCGGTCAGAGGCCACCAGGCAGCGGCCACCGGGCACCGGTCAGCGCCGGGTGTGCGGGAAGCTCACGTTCTGGAGCGTGAACTGGTTCTTCGCGTCGGTCAGGTTCTTGTCGAGGTACGGCGAGTAGGTCTGAACGCTGACCGTCTTCGCCGTCGGGTTGAATTCGAGGATCCGGAGGTAGCTGTTCGGGCCGAGCGTGCCGGGGTTCTGGTAGTCGGCCTGGATCTGGTGGACGGTGTTTCCGTTCACCCCCTTCTCCACGATCACCCCCTGATTGACGTAGTGCCCGGAGAACACCATCGTCACGTTGGGGTGCCGGCTGACCATCCTGGTCCAGAGCTTCTGGCCGATGCCGTCCTTCGTCGTGCCGTTCTGGTAGGCGTGCGTCACGATCATGACCTGGCGGTCCGGGTGCTCGGAGATCACCTTGTTGCCCCAGGCGATCTCGTCGTCCGTGGGCGCGTACTTCAGCGCGAGGATGAGCCAGTTCGTGCCTCCGGCCGAGAACAGGTGGAAGCTGTTGTCGTTCTGCGCGGCAGGGTAAGTGCCTCCGAACGTCGGCAGGTTCGCGAAGGAACTCCGCGGGAAGTTGCGGTTGAACGCCACCGCGTCCCGCACCACGATCGGGTTCTGGCCCTTGGGCATCGCGTCCATGTCGTGATTGCCCACGGCGAGGATGTACGGGGTCGCGCCGTTCAACTGCCCTAACGCGCGTGTGGCGTTGGCCCACTGGGTCGACCGGTCGGAGTCGTCGACGATGTCACCCTCGTGGATCGCGTACTTGATGTTCCGTGCGAGCGTGTTCTCCTTGATCCATTTCCCCTGGGCGTTGAAGGCCGCCGGGAAACTCTCCGCCGAGTACTGCGTGTCGGGGAAGACCACGATGCTGAACTTCTCCGGCGCCTTCATCCGCGGCGCGGTCCGGTCGGCGGCTGTTGCGGGGAGCGCTACGAGGCTGACCGACAAGGCAGCCGCGACAACGCCGAGTACCCGTGCCCTGAAACGCGTCATCACCATCTCCGTAGACGTCGAACGGGCGGTCGCCTCACGATGGCAAGGGCGTCCGGCCGCCAGATGTCGACAGGGAAGTCGGGGATGAAACGGCTCGCGGCGAACAGGGAGGGACGTCGAGGAAGAACGTCCGTCAGTCGGTGCGCACGGTGTTGGGAGGGTGCCGAACGTCAGGAGGTGGGCGGGGCTCCCGTCGAGCCGTACGAGGAAGCCGAGTTCGAACCATCAGCCGTCCGGAGCGGGGGCTCGAACTCCCAAGTGCGGCGGGGGCGGGGGCTCGAACGCCGAAGCGCGGCGGGGCGGGGTTGGTTCCTTCGTCACCGCGGCCGGTTGTGGGCGCGCGCTTCGGCGGCGGACTTCAGGTCGCGCAGCCATGCTTCGAGTCCCTCGCGGAGGATCCTGGTGGCGGTGGGGACATCGGCTTCGACCTGGGCGCCGGTGTGGGTCTCCTCCGTGCTCACGCGCACGCCACCCTTGACCTTGGTGACGTTCCACACGTGGATGCCGTCGATGCGCAGCCCTTCGCCGATCGCGGGGCCGGACCAGCGGATGCAGGCGCCGTGCTCGATCGGTGCCGAGAAGGCCGAGGACGAGCGGGACGGTGAAGAGGGCGGTGGGGACGCCGGTGCCGCGCATGCCGGACGTGGTGGTCTCATGAGGTCACGGAACGCGCCTGGGAGCAGATCGCCACGGCGGGGGCGTCAGCGCTCCCCCTCAACGCGATCGCCAAGCAGACGGGCATGAGCGGACCGGCCCTCCACCGCTACTTCGCCAGTCGCGACGACCTGATCACCGAACTCGTCCGAGGGGCATACCGAAGCCTCGCCGACGCTCTCGGCGAGGCCTCCTCCACCGGTGCCGACCCTGCAGGGCAGGCGCACGCGCTGCGCGGCTGGGCTCTGGCGCACCTCAGCGGTACTTCCTCGTCTACGGCACCCCGATCCCCGCGACCCGGCCCTGCTCTTCGCGGCGGAACGGGAAGACCTGCAGGCACCGCGGACCCGGGCCCTCACCCCCGGAGGAGCCGCCGCGCGCTCTACTGGTCCCCACTCTCCTCATTCTGGTTCTGGTTCTGGTTCTGCTGATTCTGGTCCTGCTCGTTTTGCGTCGGGTCGTCCTGCTTGAGCGTGGACTCCTTGAAGCCGCTGCACTCCGTGCGGTCGTTGCCCTGCGACACGGTGTACTTGGCGTTCTCCACGTTCATCATCTGGAACCCGCCGTCACCGCCGATGGTGAACGAGCCACCCGAGGCGGTCGGCGAGGACAGGAACGCCGATCCCGGGGTGAAGCCGCCGCCGGACAGGTGCACCTTCCCGTTGGGGAAGACGCCGGAGATGGAACAGGTCGCGGCGGGGGCGGCGGCGGCCTGACCCCACGCGAGGACGGCCGGGGCGACGAGAAGCGAGCCGGCCATGGCGGGGACGAGCAGAGAGCGGCGTATGCGTCGGTGCGACATGGATCCTCCCGAAGGAGACGTGAAGACGTGAGGACAGCGTGACGACGGGGGCCCGGCCGCCTGCGTCCGGCGCAGTACGGCGCGGCCCTCCTGCGGGGCCCGCGCTCCTCGACCTGCCATCGGCCACCGGCGAACGGCGACGAGGCAGCGGGGCGGAATCGATCCGTCCGTCCCATCCTCCCCTGCCGGGCCGGAGGTGTCGATCCCGCACGGGACACCACCCGCCCCGCATGCCCCTCCCCCGGTCCTGAGACCCGACCCCGCGAACCCGACCCCGCGTACCGACCTGCGTACGCGTGCGTACGCGTGCGTACGCGTGCGTACGCCGGCAGCGGTCACCCTCCCGTGGCGCGAGCCGGCCCGCCCTGGCCGGCAGCCGGTGTGAACGGCCCTCCGACTCCGTCGCCCGGGCCCGGCCGGAGCCGTGGAGCCGTCCTGCCCCAGTCCCTTTTCATGGCCGCCATTCCGATATCCGGGCACCTTCTGTTTCAATCAGCCGTCAAGTGGCGTGAAACGGCCGCTCTTTGCCGCGTCCGGGACCGGCGAGGAGAGCCGGCGCGCCACCATTCGCGCCTCGCTTGACCGGCGAGGCCGAAAAGGTCCCCGGGCGGTTCCGCCCGGGACGGACCGCGGTGAGGGGAGCCGATGTGGTGTCCATAGGAGAGAGACTGATCAGGACGCGGGAGCGGGCGTTCATAGGCCGGGAGGAACAACTCGGTACGTTCGACACGGCTTTGGCAGGCGATCCGCACGCTCCGTTCGCGTTCTACGTGTGCGGGCCGGGCGGCATAGGCAAGTCGACGCTGTTGCGGCGCATGGCGGACCGTGCTCGTGCGGCGGGCCGGCCGCTCGTCGAACTCGACGGTCGGTTCGTCGAGCGGGACCCCGCCGACTTCGAGCGCGCCGCCGACGCCTTCGTGAACGTCCCGGGCACGGTCCTGCTCGTGGACTCCTTCGAGCACTGCCAGTGGCTGGAGAGCCGGCTGTGGCACCACTTCCTGCCCCGTGCCGCCGAGGACGCACTGGTCGTCCTGGCGGGCCGGCGTGCCCCACAGCCGCAGTGGACCGCCGACCCCGCCTGGTCCCCGCTCCTGCACGTGACCGAACTGGAGCCGTTCTCCGAGGAACAGGCCCGCAGCCTGCTGGTGGCTGCCCGCATCAGGCCCGAACTGCGCGATCCGGTGCTCCGCTTCGCCGGAGGCAATCCGCTGGCACTGTCCCTCGCGGCCGCGTCGGGATCGGCCGGCTGCGCCCAGGAGGACATCTGGGCGCCCTCGGCGGACGTCCTGCGCACCCTGTTGGCGGGGCTGATCGGCGAGGTCCCCACGGCCGGCCACCGTCGCGCCCTGGAGGTGGCGGCGCAAGCCCGCTCGACGTCCGAGGAACTGCTCACCACGGTCCTGCCGGAGGAAGACGCCCATCTGCTCTTCTCCTGGCTGAGGGACCTCCCCTTCATGGAATCCACGCACCGGGGGCTCCACCCGCACGACGCCGCACGCGAGACGCTGGCCGCCGACCTGCGCTGGCGCGCGCCGAACGCCTTCGAGACCATGCGCCGCCGCCTGGCCGACGAGTACCTGCGCCTCCTGCGCGAGGCACCCGAGGAGCAGGTCTGGACCGTCACCGACGAGCTCTTCCACCTCTTCCGGGAAGGGAAGACCCTGGCCCGGCTGCGCACCTGGTCCCGCGAGGACGAGGTGCACGACCGCCCCCTGCACCCGGACGACCTCGATGCCGTGCTGCGCATGGCCGAGGACACCGAAGGGCCCGCCTCCGCGGAACTGGTCCGCTACTGGGCACGGCGCCAGCCGCAGGCCTTCAGCGTCTACCGTCTCGTCAACACGGGCCGGATCGTGGCGTTCACGACCCGGCTGGCCCTGTCGGCCCCGGCCGACCCCGAGGACCTGGCCACCGACCCCGTCGTCGCCGCCGCATGGCGCTACACCGAGGCCACCGCGCCGGTGAGCCCCGGCGAGCACATCGGCATCAGCCGCTTCTCGGTCTACCCCGAGCGCTACCAGGTCCCCTCGCGCGTCATCGACCTGAGCAGTTCCCGCGCCCAGGCGGAGTCGGCCCGTGCCCGTGGTCGGGCCTACGGCTTCGCCGTGTACCGGGACGCCGAGGCCTGGGCCGAACGCGTCAAGGGCACCCTCGCCGACACCGGTGCCCGCCCGCGGGTCGGCGCGTACACGTACGGCCTGTTCAGCGTCGACTGGCGCCGGATACCCGTGGAGGCGTGGCTCCAGAGCTTCATCTCGACCACCGATGAACCGGTCTCGCCCGGACCGTCGCCCATCTCGCGTTCCTTGTTCGACCAGGCCGTACGGGAGGCCTTGACGCACTGGCGTGATGCCGGGGCCTTCACCGCCTGCGCCCTGCTGCGCAGCCGTCTCGCGGCCGACTTCGGTGACCCCGTCGCCGAGTTGCGCGCCCTGCTGCGCCAGAGCGTCGACGAGCTCGCGCAGGACCCGCGCGGGGTGCGCGCCCGCGATGCCCTGATGGCCGGGCACTTCTCCGGCGCACCCACCCAGGAAGCCGCCGCCCGCCGCCTCGGCCTTCCGTACGGCACCTACCGGCGCCACCTGCGCCAGGGCCTGGACCTGCTGTGCGAGGCCTTGTGGCAACAGGAGCTCGACGGCCCCCGACCACGGTAGATCACGGTAGGTGGGAACGGGCGCACGTCCTCCGGGGCAGCGAGGGCGGACGCACGTCCTCCGTGGCAGGGGGGCGGGCGCATGTCCTCTGCGGCGGGGCGGGTGCACGCCTTCGGCGGCGCCGGGTGGACAGGCGCGGACAGGAGTGGACAGTCGTCGCGCCCGGCGGGTCTGGATAGTGGACAGCCCCCCGCAGGAGGCTGTGCGACATGAACCTCCTCCACCCCACACGGGCGGGGCGCCGCTCCCGGCCGACGGCCGGGCGGCGGCGGCCCCGACGCTGAACCGATGGGCCCGGCCTCACCTTGACGGGGCCGCCTGACGTTTCATCACATCCACCGAAGGAAACCCCTGCCATGACCGTCGACAAGCCCTACCTGACCGGCCACTTCACCCCCGTCGTCAACGAGGTCACGGCCACCGACCTCACAGTCGAGGGAACCCTGCCCGCCGAGCTGACCGGGCGGTTGTTCCGCAACGGCCACAACCCCAAGCCCGGTGTCACGCCCACCCACTGGTTCAAGGGCAGCGGCATGGTCCACGGCATCCGCCTGCGCGAGGGCCGCGCCGAGTGGTACCGCAACCGCTGGGTGCACACCCCCGCGTTGGAGGGCGCCCCGTACATGACGGAGCGGGGCCCCGACCTGACGGCCAGTGCCGCCGGTACCCACATCATCGAGCACGGCGGACGGCTGCTCGCGCTGTGTGAGGCGAACCTCCCCTTCGAGCTCACCCAGGACCTGGACACGGTGGGGGCGTACGACTTCGACGGCAAGCTGCGGACGGCGATGACCGCGCACCCCAAGGAGGACCCCGTGACGGGCGAACTCCACTTCTTCGGGTCCTCTCCCTTCCCGCCCTTCCTCGTGCACTACGTCGCCGACGCCAAGGGCGAGATCACCCACAGCGCCGAGGTCCCGGGGGCGACCGCCTCGCTCAAGCACGACTTCGCCATCACCCGCCGCCACGTGGTCTTCGTCGAGGGCAACGTCACCTTCGACCCCACGGACCACTCCGGCATTCCGTACGGCTGGAGCGACCAGCAGCCCGCCCGCATCGGTGTCATGCCCCGTGGGGACGACGGTGCCCGGAAGGTCCGCTGGTTCTCCATCGAACCGGGCAACATGCTGCACGTCGCCAACGCCTACGAGGACGGCCAGGGCCGCATCGTCCTGGAAGGCCCGACCGTGGACCGTGAGGGCTTCCGGCTCTCCTGGAACTGGTGGATCGGCGCGCCCGGGCGCGGCAGTGAGCCCGTCTCCCGCTCCTACACCCGCCGTTGGGTGGTCGACATGGTGGCCGGCACCGTCGACGAGCAGATCATCGACGATCTGCCGGTGGAGTTCCCGACCCTCAACGAGGAGTACCTGGGCGCCGAGAACCGCTACCACTACGCCATCTCCTTCCCCGATGAGAAGGGCTTCGGTGGGTACGGCGTGGTCAAGTACGACCGGACCACCGGCGCCCGTCGCATCCACCAGGTCGGGGACGCCCGCATGCCCGGCGAAGCCGTCTTCGTTCCCGCCACCGGAGCCACGCGCGAGGACGACGGCTATCTGCTCACGGTCGTCTCCGACCTCAAGCAGGACGCCTCGCAACTGGTGGTCCTCGACGCGTCGGGCCTCGACCGGATCGCCACCGTCCATCTGCCGCACCGGGTGAGTGCCGGGCTCCACGGCTCCTGGGTCCCCGACAGCGCGCCCGACGGATCCAAGGGCTGACCGGACTCGGAACCCGCGACGGGACGGACGTCTTCCGCCGCGGACCCGGCGCACGGCCCGGGGCGCGGTTGCCCTGCCCGATCGGGCAGGGCAACCGCGCCGCCGCCCGATCGGGCGGGCCCTTATGCTGCCGGGATGATCAAGCCGATTGAACTCGTCATATTCGACTGCGACGGTGTGCTGGTCGACAGCGAACGCATAGCGGCCCGTGTCCAGGTCGCCCTGGGCGCCGAGTTGGGTTGGCCGCTCACCGGCGAAGAGGTCGTCGACCGATTCATCGGGCGCTCGCACGCCTCCATTCGCGAGCTGGTGGCCGCCCGGCTCGGCGAGGAGACGGCGGCGATCTGGTCGGAGCGGTTCGAGCGGCTGCACCGCGAGGCCGTGGACGCCGATCTCGCCCCCGTGGAAGGGCTGCCCGAGGCCCTCGACGCCCTCACCCTGCCGACGTGCGTGGCCTCCAGCGGATCGCACGACAAGATGCGCCACACCCTGGGCCGTACCGGCCTGTACGAGCGCTTCGCCGGCCGTATCTACAGCGCCGCCGAGGTCGCCCGCGGCAAGCCCGCCCCCGATCTGTTCCTGCACGCGGCCCGGCACATGGGAGTCGATCCCGCGGCCTGCGTGGTGGTCGAGGACAGTCGGCCCGGCGTCCAGGCCGCCCGTGCGGCGGGCATGCGCGCCTTGGGGTACGCGGGCGGTCTGACTCCGGCCGAACGCCTCGAAGGCCCCGGCACCACCGTGTTCCACGACATGCGCACCCTCCCCGCCCTCATCGCCGGGCTGTAGCCTCCCCCTGCTCTGCGCGCGGGCCGGCCGCGGGCGGGGGCGTCTACCCGCGACGACCGGCTACGGCTGCGGCTACGGCTACGGCTACGGCGTGACCGGGCTGACCGTGAAGCGGTTCGAACAGACCTGGAAGGGTGTCTTGAGCAGGGCCGCGTCCTTGGAGGCGGGCGGGTAGACCTTGAGGAACGCCCCCTTGGCCAGGCACGGGCCGCCGATCGGCCCGTTCGTCGTGTGGAGGACGGCCGTGGCACCGCGCCCGGGGGCGAGGGAGACGGCGGCGGGCACCTGACCGTCCCGGTCCGCCGGCTTCCCGATCTGCTTCCGCTCCTTGTCCAGGACGCTGACGCCCGGGTACCCGAGCAGGGTGCACGGACGGTCGCCGGTGTTGGTGAAGCGCAGCGGTACGTACAGTTGCCCGGCTCCGACGTCCGGCGGCCCGGCGGACACGCTCAGGTTTCCCGGCGCGCAGGTGCTCTCCCGTACGGGCCTCTCGGCGCCGGCCGCCGGACCGACGGACACCAGCGTGACCCCTACGGCCACGGCCAGCAGGGCGGGTATCGCTGTTCGTACGGAGGTCGCCATGACTCACCTCGATCGTTCGGCCGGCGCGGACGCCGGCAGGGATGGTCGATGTCCATCCCACCTACCCGCGATGCCGCCCCCGATGCGCGCTGGGCGTCACGGGGCAGGTCGCGGCGAACCGCCGTCCAGGGCCTTGGACAAGGCCTGGCACAGCGCCCACACGCTGAGGCCGAACATCAGGACGCCCAGGGGTACATGGAGCGACGGCTTGTGCGCGATGCCGAGGACGACCTGGACGGAGGCGAGTGCGAGGAAGCCGGACGCGTACAGGATGGGGCGGGCCTCCCCGCCACCCGGCCGCCACGCCAGGATCGCGGCGAGCACGTACAGCATCGACGCCCCGTACATCACGCGCGCTCCGACACCGTGCAGCACCTCGCCTTGGGACGAGGACAGCAGCAGTCCGGCCGTGGCCGCCTGGAAGAAGATGGCCAGGGTTTGCAGGCCGATCGCGACCTGCGGGAACGTGAGTCCTCCTCTTCCCGGTGCCGCCTTCGCACGGACGGTCGTCCCGGTCGTCCCGGTCGTCCCGGTCGCCTTGGTCGTCCTGGTCGCCATGATGGGGACCCCTCTTCTGCCTCGCGGCGGTGGATCAGTAGTGTCGTCATTCGCTCTTCACTCACCTGACGACACAGGCCCCCGAAATGTGAGGCGCGGCGCCGAACTCGGTTTTCCGGTGCGGTGTTTCGCCGAGGCGGGGAGAGCGGAACCGAACGAGGAGAAACAGGGAGGCAGGAAGTGGTCGGGAGCATGGGCGCAACGTCCGAGCCGGGTCACGGCCGGCCCGAGCCTCACCTGACGGTGATCGTCGGCGAGCGGCGGCGGCTGATCAATCTCGCCTACAGGCTGCTCGGTTCGTCGGCCGAGGCCGAGGACGCGGTCCAGGAGGCCTACACCCGCTGGTTCGCGCTGTCCCGGCAGCAGCAGGAGGCCGTCGCGTCGCCCGGCGCCTGGTTGACGACGGTGGCCGGCCGGATCTGCCTGGACGTGCTCGGTTCGGCGCGGTCCCGGCGCGAACGCTACGTCGGCCCGTGGATACCCGAGCCGCTACCCGACCGAACGGAGTGGATCGGTGGGAGCGCGAGCGGTGGGGCCGAGTCGGCCGACCCCGCCGACCAGATCGTCCTGGACGAGTCGGTGGACATGGCCTTCCTCGTCGTGCTGGAGTCGATGACCCCGGCCGAACGCGTGGCGTTCATCCTGCACGACGTCTTCCGCTACCCCTTCGCCGAGGTCGCCGCGATCGTCAGCCGGACGCCGGCGGCCTGCCGACAGTTGGCGACCTCGGGCCGTCGGCGCGTCCGTGCCGCGCGGACCCCGGCGGTGCCGGCGGCCGGGCAGGCCGGTCTGGTTCGGCGGTTCAAGGAGGCTTGGGAAGCCCGGGACATCGAGGCCCTCGTCGGTCTCCTCGACCCCGATGCCACGATGACCGCCGATGGCGGCGGCCTCGTCGGAACCGTCCTGCGTCCGGTGGAAGGCGGCAGGAGCATCGCCCAGTACCTGATCCACATCGCCGCCAAGGCCCCCGGGCTGACGCTCCTGGAGCGAACGGTCAACGGCCGGCCCGGCCTGGTCGCCCAGCACACCGGAGTCCCTGTGACCGTGGCCGCGTTCGACATCACCGGCGAACGCGTCAGCCGTATCTGGGCGGTCCGCAACCCCGAGAAGCTCCGCGCGTGGACCGGCGGGGCACAGACCTGATCCGGCGACACATCCGCGGCGACGACCTGGACGGTGGAGGCCGGCACTGGAATCAGGTCGATCGTGATCGTCTCGTCCGGTACGGTCGCGGAGTCGTTTTCACTGCCGGGAGCCCCTGCGGTGCACGTGTGCTCCCCGGCGGCCACCAGGCTGAGAGCAGGTTGCTTCATGGCATGCCGTATCGGTGAACTCGTTCTCGGTTGCCGTTCTGTCTGCTCAAGGCCCGCATCCGGTGTGGGGGCAAGTCGTGATCAGGAAGGCGGGAACACATGGTCTCGGTAGTGCAGAACGTGGCGATCGACTGCGCGAACGCCTACGAACTGGCCCGTTTCTGGAGTGGTGTGACGGACCGTCCGGTACATCCGGACGTCCGACCGGGTGACCGGGAGGCTCAGGTGGTACTCGCGGAGGGCCCCGCGTTGTACTTCAATCAGGTACCCGAGGCCAGGACGGTCAAGAATCGGATCCATCTGTGCCTGCGCCCCGCGACCTCTCGCGAGCAGGAGGTGGACCGGCTGCTGAGCCTCGGTGCGACCTTCGTGGCCGACCACCGGAATCCTGATGGTTCGGGTTGGGCGGTCCTTGCCGATCCCGAGGGCAACGAGTTCTGCGTTCTGCGCGGAGAGTCCGACCGGTTGCCGTGAATCCCTGACGCCAACGGCCCACTCCCGTTCACGGAGAACGGACGAACTGTTCGCGTACCCACCGCGGATCGGGGTTGACGTGCGGCCGGCCCGCGACGACGACGGTCGGCACGGTCTCGTTGCCGTCGTTGGCCGCCCTGACCGCTGCCGCGCCGTCCGGGTCACGCCAGATGTCGACCCAGTGCAACTGGCCGGCGCCACGGCCCAACCGGATGCGCAGTCGGATGCAGTACTTGCAGCCCGACCGCCAGAAGACGATCGGCCGGCCGTCGACCGCGCTGCGGCGTTGCGCCTCCAGGGCGCTGATCGACTTCGGGAAGACCAGGGGCGAGTGCATGCCCGCGAGCAGAACGAACAGCAGCAGAAGCACCGCGGCCGCGGCGGGGGCGCCCCGGAGCAGCACCCCGGCCGCAAGGACCGAGCCGCAGAGCAGGAACAGCATCGACAAGCTCCAAGCGCGGGTCATGACGACGAGCCTATACACGAGCCGAACAGCCCTCGAACCAGGCCCTTCACGAGGGCCAGGGAGCGAACGGAAGGCGAAACGCCTGCCGTTCTCCAGGGCGACGGGTTCTTCGCGTGTGGACGGTCGCCTCGGCCTTGAGGCGTGGCCGCACCACGCCGACGCCCGGGCCGGCCGGGCGTGGTGGGCGTCCGCTCGCAAGGAGCTTGGCAAGGGCCTCGGATGATGCAAGTCTGACGATCATGAAACTCCTCATTGTCGGTGGGACCGTTTTCCTGGGCCGTGCGCTCGTCGACGAGGCGCTTCGCCGCGGCGATGAGGTGACGTTGTTCAACCGCGGGCGGTCGGGACCGGCGCCTGCCGGTGTGGAGGTGGTCCGAGGCGACCGCGAGGACGAGGCCGCCTTGCGCGCGCTGGCGGCGGATCGCACCTGGGACGGGGTGATCGACACCTGCGGGTTCGAGCCCCGTACCGTGCAACTGTCGGTCCGGGCACTGGCCGGGCACGCGGGGACGTACGCGTTCGTCTCGTCCTTCCACGCCTACGCGGACTGGCCCGCGAAGGGCGTGGACGAGACCTTCCCCCGCCACGCGTGCGCCCCGGACGCCACACCGGACGAGGTGCCGTACAACGCGCTCAAGGCCGGATGCGAGCGGGCGGTCGAGGAAGGCTTCCCCGGACGTGCCTTGATCGTCAATCCCGGCATCATCGTCGGCCCCGGAGAGAACGTCGGACGCCTCCCCTGGTGGTTGGAGACCATCGCACGGGGAGGCCGTGTACTGGCTCCCGGATCCCCGGACCGTGCGATGCAGCTCATCGACGCCCGCGACATCGCCCGCTTCCTTCTCGACCGGCTCGCCGAGGCGGGCTCCGGCCGGTACCTGACCACGGGCGTGCCCGGGAACACCACCATGGGCGAGTTGTTGCGGGCCTGCGTCGACGCCACCGGCGCCGACACCGAACTCGTCTGGGCCGACGAGAGGTTCCTGCGGGAACACGACGTCGCCCCGTGGACAGAGGTTCCGCTGTGGGTGCCGGACGCTCCCGAGGTCTCCGGTGCCTGGACCGCCTCGTCGGCCAAGGCGCTGGCCGCCGGTCTGCGTTGCCGCCCGGTCGCCGAGACCGTCGCGGACACCTGGCGGGCGCTCCACGACGGTGGGTATCCGCGACCCACGTTCCGGCAGGGTGAGGTTCCCGTCGGCCTGGACAGGGACAAGCACGACGCGGTCCTCGCCGCGTGGGATGCCCGAGGTTCGCGGGCCTGACCTGGGCGGAGTCACACCGCGGGGTGATACCCGGTCCGGTGACGGGCGGGCGGGCGTGCGGCCGGTTCCGGGCTCCGCCCGGCGATGGCCCCCGGATCGACCTGCGGCCTCGAACCTCGCCCGGGCTGGATCAGTGGTGGCCGGTCATGTGGGCGAGGGTCTGTTCGGCGCTGTCGGGGGCGAAGGCGCCGTCGATGCCTTCGGCGGCTCCTTCGGCGGCTTCGATGGAGCGCGGCAGGAGAACCTTCTCGTACGCGGTGACGGCCTGGTCGGCGGTGGGGTGATCGACGAGGGCCTGGGCGAGGTCGGCTCCGTCGAGCATCGCGAGGTTGGCGCCCATCCCGGAGAAGGGGGACATGAGATGGGCGGCGTCGCCGAGCAGGGTGAGGCCGGGGGTGGGTGCCCAGGTGTGCGGCACCGGCAGCGCGTACAGCGGGCGGTTGGTGTACCCGGCGTCGGTGTCGGTGATGAAGCCCAGCAGGTCGGGGCTCCATCCGCCGAACCGATCGAGCAGGACCGCACGTACGGCTGCGGTGTCGGTCAGGTCGAGGCCGGCGTGACGGTGCCACTCCTCGTCGACGCGCATGCCGACGGAGACGCGGATGTGGCCGCCGCTGTTGCGTTGGGCGACGAATCCCTGATTGTCGTCCAGGGCCATCATGGTCCCGTTGCCGGTGAGTTCGGCGAGTGCGGGGTGGCGGGTGTCCGCCTCGTCGAGGCTTGTTTCGACGAAGGTGACGCCCGTGTAGCGGGGCGTCGCGTCGGACAGCACGCGGCGGACCCGGGACCAGGCGCCGTCGGCGCCGATGACGAGGTCGGCGTCGGCGGTGATGTCGGTGCCGTGGGCGTCGACGAAGTGCAGGCGGTGGGTGCCGTCGCCGCGGGGTTCGACGTGGGTGAGTTGGTGTCCCCAGCGCACGGTGGTGGGATCGAGCGAGTCGAGGAGCAGGCCGCGCAACTGACCGCGGTCGATCTCGGGGTTGCCCTCCACCGTGTCGGCCTCGGGCGGGATCGCGTCGAACAGGACGCGTCCGTCGCGGCCGACCAGGCGCATCTGTTGGCCTTCGGGACGGGCCCGGGCGAGGAAGTCGTCCAGCAGCCCGGCCTGCCGCAGGGCGTGCTGCCCGGATCCGGGGTGCATGTCGAGGCTCCCGCCCTGGTCGCGGGCGGTGCGGGAGGCGTCCCGCTCGTAGATCGTCGCGGTGATGCCGTTTCGCCGCAGGATGCGGGCGCAGATCAGGCCGCCGGGGCCGGCCCCGATGATCGCGATACGGGGTGTGGTGTGGGTGGTGTTCCTGACGCTCATGACGTGCTCCGTTCGTGCCGGCCCCGCGGCTCGCCGCTGTGGGACGGGGTGTGTCGGGTGGGAGAGCGGGGCCGGGCAGTACCTCACGGCCGCCGGACCAGAAAAACACACCGACCCAATAAGTGCAACCGTTTCACTTTCAGACTCGTCCCACCAAGAGGTAGGGTCGCCTTGTGAACGACACCGATCCGAGCCTCCCGTCGGCGCCGCTGGGGCGCCGGGAGCGCAAGAAGGCAGCCACCCGACAAGCCATCGCCGATGCCGCGCTACGCCTGTTCCTGGAGCGCGGTTACGACGCGGTCGGCATCCGCGAGATCGCGGACGCCGCCGACGTGTCCACCACCACGTTGTTCAAGCACTTCCCGGTCAAGGAGGCCCTCGTCTTCGACGAGGACGCCGACCAGGAAGCCCGACTGCTCGCCGCCGTACGCGAACGACCCCGGGGCCTTTCGATCCCAGCGGCGCTGCGGGAGCACGCACTGCGCCACCGCCTGGCGGCCACCGCCGGCGACGCCCGCTTCACCGACTTCTTCGAGCTGGTGAACGGCACCCCGGCCCTGCGCGACTACCTCCAGAACATGTGGCTGCGCCACTCGACCGCCCTCGCGCGGGCCATCGCGGACGAGAGCGGCCTTCCCGCCGACGACCCCGGCTGCGCCGCCCTGGCCCACTTCGCCCTCGAGGCCCCCCGCGCCGCCCATGGCCAAGACGATGCCCGCCGGGCCCTCACCCGAGCCTTCGACCTGCTGGAACACGGGTGGTCCGATCCTTCGGGCAGCCGACGATGAGCCTCGGTGCCCGACCGTGCGACACGGGACGCCGCGCCGCCTCGTCACACGGGGGCATCGCGCGAACCCGTGCTCACGCGGGCAGGGAGGCGAGCCAGGTGGTCAGGATGGCGTTGACCTCCTCGTGGCGCTCCTGCTGGATCCAGTGGCCGCAGTCGTCGAGGATGTGCGAGGAGATCAGACCGGGCAGGGTCGTGGGGTAGGCCCGGATCGCTTCGGCCATCCAGGTGGTCGAGGCGTCCAACGCCCCACCGACGAACAGGGACGGCCGGGTGAGGGGCCTGCCTCGGTAGTCGGCGAGGTCCTCCCAGTCCCGGTCCATGTTCCGGTAGCGGTTGAGTGCTCCGACGAGTCCGGTCCGCTCGAACTCCCCGGCGTAGAAGTCGAGTTCGTTCTCACCGAGCCACGCGGGCGCGTGGCCGGCCGGGAACCGCTCACGCAGTGTCCCGCCTCGGCGGACGAAGTGCGGGTCCGGGGCGCCGGGTTCGGGCATGGTCTCGGCGGAGAAGGCGGCGTAGAAGCCCGCGAGCCACCCGCGGACGTCGGGTTCGATCTCGGCCTCGGCCCGACCGGGCTCCTGGAAGTAGGAGACGTAGATCTCCTCGTCCCCGCCCATCCCCGCGAAGATCTCGCCGGGCCGCGGACCGCCCGGCGGCGCGTAGGGAACGCTCAGCAGCCCGACCGCGCGGAACACGTCCGGCCTGACGAGGGCGGAGTGGGCGGCGATGGTCGAGCCCCAGTCGTGTCCGACGATGACCGCGGTCTCCTCGCCGAGCGCCCGCACGACGGCGACGGTGTCCTCGACCAGGTCGAGCATTCCGTACGCGGCGACGTCCTCGGGCCGGGAGGAACGCCCGTAGCCGCGAACGTCCATGGCCACCGCCCGGTATCCGGCCGCGGCCAGTACGGGGAGTTGGTGCCGCCAGGAGTACCAGGACTCCGGGAACCCGTGCACCAACAGCACCAGCGGACCCGCGCCCTGCTCCACCAGGTGGGTCCTGCCGGCGGGAGAGGCGACCACGCTATGTGTGGGGCGCGTGACCTGGTCGGGCTGCGACATGGATTCCTCCGGGCTGTCGATCGTTCCGCGTGCGGCGAGTGCGTCACCGGCCGGTGCGGGGTGGGCCCGCGGGTCAGGTGCGCAGACCGATCATGCGGCTGCCGGCGAGACCGGCGCGACTCCTGTTGCCGCCTTGGCAACGCTCGATCAAGGTCCCCACGCATCGCCGGCGCGAACAACCGGGGCCCGGGAGCCCGCGCGGCCCCACGCGGGACCGCCGGTCCGTGCTCACTCCCCCGGCAGCAGGTCCCGCAGCCCGGTCCGGAAGGTCGGGCAGTCCAGGAGGGACGGATGCCGACAGGTGAGGGCGTGACTGATGCGCTCGCGGGCCTCCCGCATCGCGTCGATGCGCCGGTCGAGCACGTCGATCCGCCCGGTGAGGTACGGGCGCACCTCCCCGGGCGCCGCCCGCAGGAGTTCCTTCAGCTCGCCGAGGGAGAAGCCGGTGGCCCGGGCGTTGAGGATCAGCGCGATCCGGTCGAGGACCTCGGGGCGATAGGTACGGCGCAGGCCGTTGCGGCCGGCCGACTCGACCAGGCCGAGCCGCTCGTAGTAGCGCAGGGCAGAGGGGGCCACGCCCGTCCGCGCGGCCACTTCCGCGATGTCGAGGAGCTCTCCGCCACTGTCCACGCCCGCGCCGCCCGCCTTGACTTGAAGTCCGGTTCAAGTGTCACGGTACCCGGGGATCGGCACGGCGGGCGCACGCCCCTGGACGCGCGGGAGAAGACGATGAGCATGAGGAACACACCGAAGGCGATGCCGGCGACGACGCGTTGGAACAGGTTCCGTACCGCCGGTGTGGCGGTGATCGCCGCCGTACGACACCCCGTCGACGTGGCGGACGCCTTCGCCGACGTACAGCGGGCGACGCGCCGACACCGGCGCGCGCACCGTTGCGGTGCCTACGCCTACGGCGAGGGGTCGTTCCCCGCCACGGTGGCGGCCGCCGTGGGGGCCCGCAGGATCGTCGAGGTGGGCACGGCGCTCGGGTACACCTCCCTGGCCATGGCGGACGCGGCGCCGGGAGCGCACGTCGAGACCGTGGAGATGGATCCTGACCACGTCCGACTGGCGCGGGCGGAGATCGCCCGGCGCGGTTTCACCGAACGGATCTCCGTCCTGCCCGGCACCGCCGAGGACGTCCTGCCGGGACTCGACGGCGGCGCCTACGACCTCGCGTTCTTCGACGGGTTCACCCCGACGCCGGCGGTCGTGGAGGACCTGTACCGGCTGCTGCGCCCTGGCGGAACGCTGCTCGCCGGCAACCTGATCCTCGGTCCGGCGCCGGCGGTGACCCGCCATCTGGCCGATCCCGCCCGCTGGCGCACGCATCCCCTCGGGGAGAGCGCGCTGTGCGTGAAGCTCTGATGAGCACCCGTCAGCGCCTTGGCCAAGAGAGGAGCGCCACGGCTTCGAGGTGTGCGCCCTGCGGGGGGACACCACCCCGTTGGGGTGGGAGTTGTGCGTGTTGGGGTGGAAGTCGCCGCCGCAGGTGTCCCGGCGAAGGCCCGCGTGGTGGAGGG
>NZ_JBIAQX010000019.1:73095-132650 GCF_042889445.1 Streptomyces sp. NPDC002602
ACCCACGCCTTGCCCCCCCCCCCCCCGCGATCCCCCCCCGCGGCGCCCCCCGGGTTGGGGGGGGCCGCGCGGCGGGGGGGCCCCCCGCGGGGCCCCCCCACACCTCGCCCCCTGTCGCCCGGCCGTGACCGGCTACGCGGTGCCCGCCATGCTGGCGAACACGACCACGTTGCTGTCGTAGTAGTGCTTCTTCGGGTCGAAGTCGCCGCCGCAGGTGACCAGGCGAAGGCCCGCGTGGTCGAGGTTCTTGTAGACCTCGACCGTGGGGAACTTGGCCTTCGGGTACTCGGCGACCCGGTCCACCTTGAACGTGACGGTCTTGTTGTCACGTCGGGCCACCTTGATGGTGTCACCGGCCTTCATGGTCTTCAGCTTCTCGAACACGGCCGACGCACCGTTCCACGTGACATGGCCTGCGATCACGGCGGGCCCTTGGGAGCCGGGGGTCGGGCCCGGTTCGTACCAGCCCGCGAGGTCGGGGTTCTTGGGCGTCTCCATGGTTCCGTCCGTCTTCTGACGGAGCGTCTCCAGGGAGCTGGACAGGCCGAGGGACGGGATCGTGATCTTCTGCGGCTCCGAGCGGGCGAGGGCGGGCTTGGCCCCGGCCGCTTCCGTACCGGTGTGCGACCCACCGGCGGACCCCGCCTGGTGACCGCCGGTGGAGGGCTTCGCGGACGGAGTACCTCCGGCGGCGGCGGCCGGTGCCCCGCCCTGCGGGGCCTGACCCTGCTGGGCCTGCCCGGCGGGGGCGGGGGGCGCCGCCGTGTCCTCGCCACCGCACCCCGCGAGGAGCAGGGTGGCGAGGGCGGCGGCGGCCAGCGGTACCGCGGTCCTGCGGCGGCGCGGCCGAGCGGCGGACGCGGCGGGCACGTGGACCTCGGCGGGCTTCACGCGGCCTTCCCGGTGTTCTCCGTACGGACGGGGACCAGGGCGGCGCGCCGGCGCCTGATGGCCACCGCACCGGCCATCGCGGCGGCAGCGGCGAGCGCCGCCCCGGTCATCGTCGTCGCCGACACCGACGCCTGCCGCGGAGAACCGCCGCCCGTCTCGATGCCACCGACCGGAATGGATCCCACGGACGCTCCCTTGACCTCTCCACAGTTGGTCGGAGCCGTCGCCTCCTGGGGCAGCTTCGGGTCGAGTTCGCTCTTGCCGGCCCCGTCGAAGTCGTACTTGTCGTCGTTGTTGCGGTCGATGCCGTGCTGCACGATGTGCAGGTCCTTGATGTGGTCGACCACGTCCTGCCCGACGGTGATCGTCCGGTTGTAGGAGAGCTTGCCCGTGTTGTCGGCGACGGGCATGCGCTCCACGGCGAGGCCACTGGTCGCCTTGGTGTCCCCGGACGTGGTGAGGGAGATGTTGATGTCGCCGTAGTCGACCGTGGCCTCGGTGTTGCTGAGGATCCCGTCGCCGTCGGTGTCGTCGCTCGCGTCCGGGCAGTGGAAGTTGTGCCCCTTGGTCGATCCGTGCAGGTGCTGGGCCGACGGCTGTCCGGGCACCATGCCCTCGGACTCTATCTGCACGGTGAGTTGGTTGCCCTTGAGGCTGAGCATGACGGTACCTCGGGAACCGGAGTCGTTCAGCTGTGCCAGGTCGATCTGGTATGCCTTCCCGGCCTGCGCGAGCGCTGGGCCGGAAAGCCCCAGGGTCAGGAAGACGGCGGCGGGCACGGTGGCGAGCACCACGAGGCGACCAGTTCGCTTGACTATCACATTCGCTCCTGCTCCGTGTATTCCCGGGAAGGGAATCGCAGATCGTACGGGGATGAGATGATCCCCCGGAAAGGTTCTCGCTGGTACTTCGGGGCCCCAACGCCCTTGGATTGGTGCTTGGTTGAAGAATTTTTCGAAAGTTCGGCGATCCATGTCCCGACCAGTGGAAACGTTCCGGAAAAGCCGGGCGCGGCGACACTCCGTCGCTTCGGCGTCACCCGGCCGACCGCCAGGGCGAGCAGGTCTCCATGGAGATGTCGCGGCCATGCGCAGGAATGTGGACGGGAATCGCCGAGGGCTGCCTTTGCCTCTGCGTGTGGGAATACCGGGCGCCGTCTTGAGATGCCTGGCGCCTTCGCTCGACGTGGTGTCGCCCCTCGTCCGGATCTCGTCACCCACGGCGGGAAAGGCGTCGTCCGCTGTTACGCGACCGCCCTCGTCGTGGCGGAGAGCGGCCCGCCGGTCATCCAGATGCGTGACATCTCGTCCGCCACGACCGGGGAGCCGGCAGCCTCGCAGAGCATTTCCGAGAGTACGAGGATCCCGTGTGCGGTGCGCCTCGGCTCCCTGTTCCGGTGCAGCCAGACGACCGCGTTGTTCATGGGGCGGCGCCCCAGGGTGAGGCCCGTCCGCCTCACGTCCGCCGCCCTCTCCAGGGCGGAACACCCTCCGCCGAACGGCAGGGCTTCCGCTCGGCGGATTCCCGGTGGCGCGACCGAGTCCCGCACATGACGGAAATAGCCCTCGGGCGGAGCCTGACCGTTCTCGTACGTATTGCGGAATCCGACGATGCGAAGACCCGCGTTCTGCGCCCGAAGCTCGATGTAGAGCTCGATGAACAAACCTCTCAGCTGAATGCGTACGGGGAGGTAGCGCATCCGACCTTCACCGTGTCCCGCCCGCCCGGTAAAGCCCTGCGCCTTCGCCGCTCTCGATCGGATGGTCAAAGCGAGGAGGCGGTAGGCGTCCACCGATGCGCTCTCCACGGAGAACGACACGGGTTTCAACATGGCGGCACACATCAGGTTGCGAATCCGGAACTCGGACTGCCCAGAGAGAAGTCGACCGCAATCGGTTCGATCCTGCTGCACTCACGCACGACACATCCACCGCCTTCGATGTAATCCCGATCTTCGACGGGTTGAATCATCCGCGTCGCCGGGCCTGGTTCGGTCCGGTCCTTTGTAGTCGTTCCAACAACAGCGGTGCCAATACTTGGCCTCTGATGCCAAAAACTCATCGTGTGATCCCGTGTCGCCGGACGGCCCGACAGCGGGTCCCGCCGGCGCGCCGAGCGGCGCGAACCGTGCCGGACACGGCCCTGGTCGGGGCGGTCTTCGGGCCGGTCTTCGGGCCGGTCTTCGGGCCGGTCTTCATCGGCGACGGCGGGCTCGACGAACCGGAGCCGGCCACTTGCCCTGTACGCCCCACCCGCAAAGTATGATCGAGCAATGTCTGACACGACCGAGACCACGCCCGGCTGGCTGACCGCGGACGAACTGGAGACGGCTCGCGCGCGCATGCCGATCCTCTACGTGGACGCGGTGCCCGTGCGCGTGGACGACAGCGGCGAAGTCACCAGCATCGGACTGCTGCTGCGCATCGGTCCGGACGGAACGGTCAGCCGGACGCTGGTGTCCGGTCGCGTTCTGCACCACGAACGGGTGCGTGACGCGTTGCTGCGCCATCTGGAGAAGGATCTCGGTCCGGTGGCCCTGCCCCGCGTTCCCGCCTCGCCCCAGCCCTTCACCGTCGCCGAGTACTTCCCCACGGCCGGTGTCACCTCCTACCACGACCCGCGCCAGCACGCGGTGTCCCTCGCCTACATCGTGCCGGTGGCCGGGGACTGCCGGCCCCGACAGGACGCGCTGGACCTGGTCTGGTTCAGCCCGCGGGAGGCGGCTTCGCAGGCCGTGCAGAGCGAGATGCCGGGCGGGCACGAGGTGCTGCTGAAGCAGGCACTCGCACACGTGGGCCTGGTCTACTGACTGAGGGATCGGTCCGCCCGTCCTGCCGCTGCGCGCCCCCCGGCCCACCGGGGGGCGCGACAAGTCCTCGGCCACGGAAAGCTGTCGGCGCCGGTCACGGCACTAGCGTGACCTCATGAGTTCCTCACTGACCGTCTTCCTGTTGGACCCCGAGTTCACCCGCGGCTTCGCCGGCTCCCGTGACGACGAGTTGATCCAGGCCGTCCGCGCCGAGTTTCGCGACGAGATGGCCCGGGACGACGACTGGTTCTCCTCCGCCATCGCGAGCGGCGCCCCGACCTCCGCCGAGGCGCTGCACGCGTTGGTGTACGGCGGGCCGTTCGACGAGAACCCGCAGCACGCCTTCCAGTACGGCTACGCGTACAAGCGTCTGTGCGCCCTCACCGGCTCTCGCCTCGACAATTCCTGGTTCTGCCCGTTCCGGGGCGACTGGCTGGAGCTCGTCGACGAGGGGCTCCGGGCTCTGCGGGTCACCGCGATATCGCTCGCGGAGTTCGGGCGGCACGGCGGGCTTCCCGCCACCGTCGCTTCGTACGACCTTCCGCGCTGCGGCGAGTGGACGCACGACCAGTGCCTGGAGGCTTTGGCACAGTTCGAGGAGACCCGGCGGGAGGGCCATGCCCCGCCCCTGGACCCCTCCGTCCTCGGCGCCATCGAGGAAGTCGTCGGCTGGCTGCGCGGGGCACAGACGGCCCGGCTGCGCGCTGGCCAGGCGCGCCCCGGGTCCGGGATCGCGGGCTTCGTCTCCTAGGCCGGAAGGGTTTGCCGGGCCCGGACCGGTGCGTCCGCGCTTGCCGTGGAGCCCCTACATGCCGTCGAGCTGCGAAGACGTGGCTCGGGGCGCCGACAAGATGCCGAGTCGTCGGTGTGTGACTAGCCTTTGTTGATGAGAGCCGCAACTGCGGGGAGCATTCTCGACCCCCGGTGATGCGCCACAGCGCGAGGCTTGATCGAGCGCCCCGGTCCAAAAGATCCGCGACCCGACGAGGACGCGTTGACAGTGGGGACGCCATCGCATTGATGTGGCCATCTGCGCGAGCCGCGCGCATCCCCCGCGCGCGACGGCATCGGCTCCCGTGTCGCCGTGAGTGGCACACAAGAGAAGGGGAACAACCATGCAAGGACTGAGAGTGAAGCGGCTCTTCGCCATTTCGGCCGCCGGTGTTCTGATGGCCGGGGGCGCCGCCCTCGGTGCAGCCGGCACGGCCTCGGCGGCAGCCCCCACCCACTCCGTCACCTCTGTGAGCCACGGTGGCGGCTGGGATGACGACGACGACCACGGCTACAACCACGGCTGGTACGACGACGATGACGACTGGGGTGGCTGGGGCGGAGGTTACGGCGACGACTGCTGAACTGGCATGACAGACCCGGTCCGCCGGTTCGAGGAGCCCCGCTCCGCGGCATCGGTCGGCCTGGTCGATCAGCCCCAGCACACAGGGTTCCCGCACCGGCCCGTCGACTGAGCCGGTGCGGGAGCCTGCCGCCGCCGACCCGCAGCACGTGGAGGTCGGCTCGGCGCCCCCGTACCCCGGTCCGTCCGTCCGAGACGGCGACCCGAGGCACCGGGGGCCCAGGTGGTCCGGGCCTAGTTGCCGATGCCGGCGCTGCCGATACCCGAGTTGCCGATGCCCGCGCTGCCGATGCCCGAGTTGTCGATACCGGCGTTGCCGATGCCCCAGTTGCCGATACCGGCGTTGCCCACACCCGAGTTGCCGATGCCCGCGTTGCCGACACCTCCGTCGGCGGCGGCCACGGCGGCTCCGCCGAGGGTCAGGACCGCAGCGGTACCCGCGACAGCCGCCATGCGAAGAAGACGAGCACGCATCATCACATACCTCCTGTTTTCCACTGATTCCTCCACATCTCTAGCACGCTGATCTCACGAACACCCGGCGCGACCTCAGGCACGCACCCGTGTGGCGCACGACGCGCGCCGAGCCGGGGTCGCCGGGTCGGTCGGCCCGACGCCGTCCGGTGGGCGTCCGGGCACCGCCGCCGGCGCTTTCGCACGCGCCGCGCGCCTCAGCGGGTACGGGACCGCTCAGGCCTTGGCCGCGGTCTCGACGGTGATCTCCGCACAGCGGGTGACGACCGCGGCGAGATCGCCTCCGGAGCGCAGGAGCTCGCGCTGCACACGGGCGCCGTTGCCTTCCCGGAGCAGGACACCGAGGCCCTCACTGACCAGTGCGTCGTCCCCGTGATCGCGGAGCGCCTCGCGCACGTGCCGGTAGAGGGCGTCGACCGCCTCCTCGGGCGAGGTCTGCCGCATCGTCTCGGGATGCAGCAGGAAGCCTTCCAGACCCGAGCGCCCCGCCTGCCAGGCCGCCAGCCGCAGCAGGCTCGTACTGACCGGGGCCGGCGGTTCCCCGGCGCGCCAGGACCGGGACGCCGTCTCGACGAGGCCTCGTACGAGAGCGGCCAGCAGGACCGGGGTCGACCCGTCGAGACAGACGTCCGCGGCCCTCACCTCGACGGTGGGATAGGCCGCCGACAGTCGGGCGTCGAACCAGATCATCCCCTCGTCGTGGAGCACACCGCTGTCGACCATGGCCCGGACCTGGCGTCGGTAGCCGTCGGCGGACCCGAAGAGGTCCACGGGGCCGGCGGACGGCAGCCGGTTCCACACCCGGCTCCGATAGCTCCCGTACCCGGTGTCCTGGCCCTGCCAGAAGGGCGAGTTCGCACTGAGCGCGGTCAGGACGGCGAGCCAGGGCCGCATCCGGTCGAGTACCGCGACGCCCTCTTCGTCGGATTCCACCGACACGTGGATGTGGCAGCCGCAGGTCAGCTGCTCCTGCGCCGTCAGCCCGAACTGCTCGGCCACCCACTGGTAGCGGCGGCCGGTGTTCAACGAGGGCTCCACCGGCAGCGGCGAGGTGCCCAGGGCGGCCACGACCGCGCCGACGCCTTCCGCGTGCCGTGCGGCCTCCCTGCGCCACCGACCGATCTCGCGCGCCAGGTCGCCCATGTCCGTGACGGGCTTGGTGGCGAACTCGACCTGCTCCTTGGCGAGCTCCCTCTCGAAGGTGTGGCCCTGCTCCCAGTCGTCCTTCGGACGCTGCCCGGTGGACCGGTCCGCCGCCTCCAGGACGTGTCCCGACAGGGCCAGCGGAACACCGCTGGTGGCGTCCACCAGAAGCAGTTCCTCTTCCACGCCCACACTTCGCATGCCTTCACCCATCACATCGCCGATCAGATGCGCCCCGTCTTCCCCAGACCGCCCCCGGCCATGCGGGCCGCCCCGAGCGGTGCTGCGGAGCCCGCCGGGCCCACAGGGGAAGAGGGCCGAGAACCGGCCGAGCAGGGGCGTCGAGCCGACCCTGGTCCCGGACACGAAAGCACCGCGACCCGGTGTTGTCTCGCCGGCGCGCGGCGCGGGACGGACACCCACCCGGATGTCCCGTCCGCCGCCCCCCACGTTCACCGTCATGGAGCAGTTTGAGCGCACTCCAACACACCCGGGCCGGGGCCCGGGCACCCGGACGCACCCGGACGCACCCGGACACGCGGACGCGGAGGCCCTCGACACCCCCGTCGCGGCCTGGAGGGGGCCGCGGACCCCGCGCCCGGGCTCGGCACGGCCCTGGCGGGGCAGGGTCGGAACGTCGCCGTAGGCTGGGCGGGTGACCTTGCGCAGTCTTCACGACCGAGCCGCCCTGGCCGACCGCTTCCGGCGCGACCCGGCGATGCACCTGATGGAACTCGGCGACCTGGACGACCTGTTGTGGCCGGGCACCAGTTGGTACACGGTGTCGCAGGACGGCCCGGTCGCCTTGGTGTACTCGGTCGGCTCCATCCCGACCGTGCTCGCCTTCGCCCGACCCGAGGAGGCCGCCAGGCTGGAGGAACTCGCCGGGGCCTTGGCGCCGGTCCTGCCCCGACGCTTCTTCGGGCACCTCACGGGAGCCGCGGGCAAGGTGCTGGAAGCCGCTTACGAGGCGCGGCCCCACAGCACCCTGCTGCGCATGGCGCTCACGGACCCCGACCGTGCCGCTCGGCACCCGGCCGGTCCGTGGCGACCGGCCCCGCTGGACCGGAGCGACCTGCCGGAGCTGCTCGCGCTGTTCGAGCAGGCCTACCCGGGCAACTGGTTCGACCACCGGATGCTCGACACCGGCCAGTACCTGGGTGCCCGGCTGGACGGGCGGCTGGTGGCGGTCGCGGGCGTTCACGTCCACTCGGCCACCTACCGGGTCGCCGCGATCGGGAACGTCACCACGCATCCCGAGGTACGCGGGCAGGGCGCGGGCGGGGCGTGCGTCGCCGCGCTGTGTCGGCGGCTGGGGCAGAGCGTGGACCACATCGGGCTCAACGTCCGTGCGGACAACGCCACGGCCGTCGGGCTCTACCGCAGGCTCGGCTTCACCGAGGTCACCGAGTTCGCCGAGGCCACCTTCACCGCGCGGGCGGCGACCGGCCGACTGACTGACTGACGCGGGCGGGGCCCTGGAATATCGCGTGCTCTGGCGTCGGCGACAGAGCAGACTCGTTCCATGGCGGACATACAGGCGTTCCGGAACGCGGTCGACGACTGGGCGAGCGGCGGCCCGGGCGGGCCGGCCGGCGAACTGGCGAGGCTGCTGGGGCTACGCACCGCGGTACTCCTCGAAGGCCCGAGCGACCTCGCGGCCGTGGAGGCACTGACCGTACGCCGTGGTCGGGACCTTGCCGCCGAGGGGGTGTGCGTCGTGTCGATGGGCGGGGCGATGAGCGTCGGCCGCTACGCCGGCCTCCTCGGACCACCCGGCCTCGGCCTGCGCCTGACGGGATTGTGCGACGAGCGCGAACGGCCCTTCTACGAGCGCGGCTTGGAACGCGCGGGGGCGCCGTGCCGGGACATCTTCGTGTGCGTGGCGGACCTTGAGGAGGAGCTCATTCGCGCGCTGGGCGCGGCCGGGGTCGAGGAGATCGTACGGGCCGAAGACGACGACCTCCGCGCCTGGCAGACCTTCCTGCGCCAGCCCGCCCAACACGATCGACCTCGGCACCGACAGTTGAGGCGCTTCCTCGGCACGAGGAAGGGCCGCAAGATCCGATACGGTCGCCTCCTCGTGGAAGCCCTCGACCCCGGGCAGGTGCCGGCCCCGCTCGACGACCTACTGACATGCCTGTGACCGACGCGCGTCGGCCGGGTTGCCGAACCCCAGCGGATGCGCGTCCCAGAGGGCTGCTCTAGCGTCGAAAGGGGAGGGAAGGCCCTGCCGGGCCGGTCCGGTGCGGGAGCCCGGACCCGGTGGCCGTACGTCGGCCGCACGCGCTCGGCACCGTTCCCAAGCGGATCCGGGGCATCCAGGTCCCGGGCCGCGCGATCATCCCGGAGAGCAGGTGCGTCCCATGCGCGCGTCGACCCGATTCGCAGGTGTCCTCGCCGGCCTGACCCTCGCGCTCGGCGGAGCGGGCCTCATCGCCCCCGCCGCCCACGCGGACGTCACGGCCTGCATCAACCAGGTCGAGCGGGAGCTCCAGGGCGGCGAAGCCCCGGACTCGATCCGGATGGCGTGTTACGTCGGCTTGACCGGCGACCACGCACAGTGCGTCTCCGGCCTGACCGCGGGCGGCGTGACCAACGGGACCGCGGTCTCCGCCTGCAAGGTGGCACCCAAGTAGGGCTCCGCGACTCCCCGTACGAAGCGGCCTGTCCGGCCCCGCACACGAGAGTGTGTGCGGGGCCGCTCGCTGCCTTCGGGGAGGCGGCTGTCTTCGGGAGGCGGCTCGGTAGGGCGGAGGGAGCCGGTCAGTCGTGCAGTTGCTGCTGCCAGTTCTGCGGGACCCGCCCGGCCGGACCCGGCGCCGGCTGATCCGACGGGTGCTCGCCGGGTGGCGTCAGCTCGGGCCCGGACTCGTAGAGCGCGTTCTTGGCGTAGTCCCAGAACCACTCCTCGCCCGGCTCGAAGCTCTGCACCACGGGGTGACCGGTGGACTTCCAGTGGGCGGTGGCGTGCTGGGCCGGTGAGGAGTCGCAGCAGCCGATGTGGCCGCACTGGGCGCAGCGCCGCAGGTGAACCCACCAGCCGCCCGCCGCGTCGCAGTCGACACAGCCGGTGCCGGAGGGCGCGGCACTCGGGTCGATTCCGTCGATTCCGCCTGTTCCTGTCATGCGGGCTCCTCGGTGGTCTCGGTCTCGGTTTCAGTCGCGGTTTCGGTCGCGGGTTCGATTCCGGCCTCGGATTCGGTCTCGGCTTCCGCGGTCAGGGGCAGCAGCACCTGGAACCGGGTGTCACCCGGTTCGGACTCGACGTGAAGGCTTCCGTGGTGCTTGCTCACGACGATGCGCCAGGAGATGTCCAGGCCGAGCCCGGTGCCTTCACCGACCGGTTTGGTGGTGAAGAAGGGGTCGAAGATGCGGCTGCGGATGTCCGCGGGGATCCCGGGGCCGGTGTCGCGGAACTCCACGAGCAGCCGGTCCCCTTCCCGTGCCGTGCGGACCGTCAGGGTGCCGTCGCGGCCGGTGCTGTCGATGGCGAAGACGGCGTTGTCGATGAGGTTGGTCCACACCTGGTTGAGTTCCGCCGGATAGGCGGGCACGTCCGGCACGGAGCGGTCGTACTCCTTGACGACGCGCACCCGGGGGCCGATCTTGCCGGACAGCATCAGCAGGGTGCTGTCGAGGAGTTCGTGCACGTCGACGACCCGGTGCGGGGCCCGGTCGAGCTGGGAGTACTGCTTGGCGGCGTCCACGAGGTGGGAGATGCGGGTGGTGGAGTCGTCGATCTCGTCCATCAACAGCTCGGTCTCGACCGTGTAGTTGAGCCAGCCGATCGCCCCGGGCAGGACGTCCTCGGCGACGGTCGCGGCGACCTGCTCCAGCCAGTCGATGTCGAGCCCGGCCTGCACGAAGGTGGGTGCGATGCGCCAGCCCTCCGGGATGCCGTGGTCGTCGAGCCAGTCGGCGAGTTCGTCCTCGCGGTCGGATGCCTCCAGGGGGCTCAACACCGGCGCCTTGGCGACGCGTTCGGCGGTGCGGTCCTGGATCTCGATGAGGTCGGCCAGGGCCTCGCGGGAGTAGGGGCCCTGGGCGATGACCGCCAGCTTGTGCCGCATCTTGCCCACCCGTTCGCGCAGCGTCGCGGTGGCCCGGACGGCGGCCGCGGCCGGGTTGTTGAGCTCGTGGGTGAGTCCGGCGGACAACGAACCGAGCGCCAGCAGCCGTTCGCGCTGCCCGATGGCCCGCTGGGTGTTCTTCGAACCGAAGAAGAGCCCCTCCAACAGGTGGGCGGCCATCGGGAACCATTCCTGCATGACGTCCGCGAACGACTGCGCGGGCAGCACGAAGAACCGCGTCGGCTCGGTCACCCGCATCGAGTTGTTGTACGTCTGCGGCACCCGGTCGCCCAGGTATGCCTGCATGGCTCCCGAGTACACGCCGCGCTGGGAGGTGCGGCTCACCTCGACGTCGTCGCCGCCGACCCGGCGGGACAGCACGACGGTGCCCTCGACCATGACGTAGAAGCAGGTGGCCGGGTCGCCCTCGGTGTACACCGGGCCGGGCTCGAACCGCTCCACCCGCCCCTCGCCGCACAGCTTCCCGAGCTGCTCCGGGGAGAGCTTCTCGAACAGGAACAGCGACGCGATCTCCTGCGGGCTGCAGGGCAGCGTCTGCCCGCTCATGACTGCTCCAGGTACCGGTGGACGAGCATCACGGCCATGGCTCCCTCTCCGACGGCGGACGCGACGCGCTTCGCGGACTGGGCGCGCGCGTCGCCCGCCACGAAGACGCCGGGAACGTTGGTTTCCAGGTGGTAGGGCGGCCTGTCCAGTTCCCATTCGGCCGGCGGTCGCCCGTCCGGCGTCAGGTCCGGTCCGGCCAGGATGAAGCCGTGCTCGTCGCGCAGCACCGTGCCGTCCAGCCAGTCGGTCAGCGGAGCCGCCCCGATGAAGACGAACATCCACTGCGCGTCGACGAGTTCGGTCACTCCGCTGTCCACGTCCCGGAGCGTCAGCTGCTCCAGGTGTCCGTCGCCGTGCGCGGCGTCGACGACGGTCCGGGTGCGCACCGTGATGTTCGGGGCTTCCTCGATCTGCTGGATCAGGTAGTACGACATCGACGCGGTCAGGGACTCGCCGCGCACCAGCAGGGTCACCGACTTCGCACCCCGCGCGAGGTACATCGCCGCCTGCCCGGCGGAGTTGGCGCCGCCGACGATGTACACGTCCTGCTCCAGGCAGGAGGCGGCCTCGGTGAGCGAGGAGCCGTAGTACACCCCGCAGCCGGTCAGGTCGTCGCAGCCCGGTGCCCTGAGCTGCCGGTACGACACACCGGTCGCCAGGATGACGCTGTGCGCGGCGACCGTCGAACCGTCGGAGAAGCGGACGACGCGCGCCGAGCCGTTGGCCTCCAGCCCCGTGACCTCGCGCGCCGTGAGGATCTCGGCTCCGAACCTGCCGGCCTGGCGGCGGGCGCGGTCCGTGAGCTGCGCGCCCGACACGCCGTCCGGGAAGCCGAGGTAGTTCTCGATGCGGGAGCTCTGCCCGGCCTGCCCGCCGGTCGCGGATCGCTCGACCAGTACCGTCCGCAGCCCCTCGGAGGCCCCGTACACGGCCGAGCCCAGCCCGGCCGGGCCGCCGCCGATCACGACGAGGTCGTAGAAGTCGGCGGCCGGGGTCGTCGCGAGCCCCACCCGGGCGGCCAGCTCGGCCGCCTCCGGCTCGATCAGCACACCACCGTCCGGGGTGACCACCAGCGGAAGCCGCTGCCCGTCGGCCCCGGCCGCCTCCAGCAGCCGCCGCCCCTCGGGCTCGTCGGAGGAGTACCAGCGGTACGGCACCTGGTTGCGGGCCAGGAACTCGCGTACGTCGGAGGAGCGCGCCGACCAGCGGTGCCCGATCACCTTGGTGGCGGGCACCGGCTTGTGGTCACTGGAGCGCCAGGCCAGCAGCAGGTCGTCGATGACCGGGTAGAGCTTCTCCTCGGGCGGGTCCCACGGCTTGAGCAGGTAGTGGTCGAGGTCGACGACGTTGATCGCGTCGATCGCCGCGTTGGTGTCGGCGTACGCGGTCAGCAGCACGCGGCGCGCGCCCGGGTACACGTTCAGGGCCTGTTCGAGGAACTCGATGCCGTTCATCTGCGGCATGCGGTAGTCGGCCAGGATCACGGCCACCAGGTCGCCGCGCAGCTTCAGCTCGCGCAGGGCCTCCAGCGCGGACTCACCGGATTCGGCGCGCACGATCCGGTAGGTGGCGCCGTAGCGGCGTCTCAGGTCGCGGGCGATGGCGCGGGACACCCCCGGGTCGTCGTCCACGGTCAGGATGACGGTCCGCGCTGTGTCGGCCACCTCTGCCATACGTCCTCTCCCACCCCGAGTCCAAGGGGCACGGCAAGCCGCCCGCGCCGGTTCTCGCCCATCGTATGTTCGATCGTCCGGGGTCGCCCCGGGACACCGCGCACTGTGCACTCCCGGTACACATCGGGTCGCACGCGGTCAAGAGTCGACCCACGGGCCCCGAGGCCCGCCAGGCGCTGTCAGGTGCTCGGCCGGCCGAAAACCCGGCGCTCCCCCGGGCCTCCGGCAGCACCGCCCCGGCCGGCACGGCGGCTTCCGCCGTCGGCGGCGTGTCGCCCGGCTGACCTCGCCTCGTCCCGCCCGGGCGGTCGACTCCGCGTCCGGCGCGCGGGCCGTGCCACGTGGTCGCGCCCTGGGCGGCCGGGTCCGAAACATCACTGGTGGGATCCGCAAACGCCCCTGCGGCACAGATCACCGCATCGAGGTAACGCCCCTGGTTTTCCCGGGTCGATCGGGACCGGCGACGGTTAACGTCCTCATGGATCCGGGCGGATTGCCCGCACGTTCGGCCCCCCGATCTTTCTTCTTTACACCGGTGACGTGGACGCGCGCCGACGCACCGCCCTTCCGAAGGAGAGCCCGCCCGATGACCGTGGACACGAGCCCCGAGGCGCAGTCGCAACCCCGGCAGAGCAGCCTGGGCACGGCGGCTGCCCGCAACCTTGCCACCACGACCAAGTCCGCCCCGCAGATGCAGGAGATCACCTCCCGGTGGCTGCTGCGGATGCTCCCCTGGGTGGAGACCAAGGGCGGCACGTATCGGGTGAACCGTCGGTTGAGTTACACGGTCGGCGACGG
The DNA here is from genome assembly GCF_042889445.1 of Streptomyces sp. NPDC002602. NCBI lineage: Bacteria > Bacillati > Actinomycetota > Actinomycetes > Kitasatosporales > Streptomycetaceae > Streptomyces > Streptomyces sp. NPDC002602. The sequence goes on from NZ_JBIAQX010000019.1 coordinate 86,878, forward strand.
GCGCATCGAGTTCGTCCAGGACGGGGCTCACGTCCGGGTGATCCCCCGCGAGCTCGGCGAACTCGCCCTGCTGCGCGGCTACGACGACGTGGACGTGCTCACCGCACTCGCCGGCCGGTGTGTCCAGCGTGACTTCCGCGCCGGAGAGGTGTTGGTCGAGCGCGGCACCCCGGCGGCCCAGATCCACCTGATCGCCCACGGTCGGGTCGGCCAGACCTCCGTGGGCAAGTACGGTGACGAGGTCGCCCTCGCCGTACTGGCCGACGGCGACCGGTTCGGCGAGCACGCCCTGCTGGACGACGACGCCAGGTGGGACCACACCGCCACCGCCGAGACCGCCGGTACCCTCCTCACCCTGTCGCGCACGGACTTCGACGCCGTGCTCGCCTCGGCACCGCGGCTCCGGGCCCACGTCCAGCGGTTCGCTTCCCTTCCGCTGCAACGGCAGAACAAGCACGGCGAGGCCGAGATCGCGATGTCGGCCGGCCACACCGGTGAGGCCGAACTGCCCGGCGCCTTCGTCGACTACGAACTGAACCCGCGCGAGTACGAACTCTCCATCGCCCAGACCGTACTGAGGGTCCACACGAGGGTCGCCGACCTCTACAACGAGCCGATGAACCAGACCGAGGAGCAGCTCCGGCTCGTCATCGAGGCGCTGCGGGAGCGCCAGGAATACGAGTTGATCAACAATCGGGAGTTCGGTCTGCTCCACAACGCCGCGTTCAAGCAGCGGATCCAGACGCATTCCGGTCCCGCCACCCCGGACGACCTCGACGAGTTGCTCTGCCGCCGCCGCGGCTCGAAGTTCTTTCTCGCCCATCCCAAGGCGATCGCGGCGCTCGGGCGCGAGTTCAACGCGCGCGGGCTGTATCCGGATCACGTCGACCTCGGCGGACAGCAGGTACCGGCCTGGCGTGGGGTCCCCATCCTGCCGTGCAGCAAGATCCCCATCAGCGAGGAGAACACCACCTCGATCCTCGTGATGCGAACCGGTGAGGACAAGCAGGGCGTCATCGGTCTGCACCAGACCGGTCTACCGGAGGAGTACGAGCCGGGTCTGTCGGTGCGCTTCATGGGAATCGACGAGCGGTCGATCATCTCCTACCTGGTCAGCACCTACTACTCCGCCGCCATCCTGGTGCCCGACGCCCTCGGTGTCCTGGAGAACGTGCAGATCGCCCGCAGGCACGGCTAGGCCCCGACCGTGCCCGAGTACCGGAACAGCCCGCCACCGCACCCAGGAACCAAGGAGCCTCGGATGCCCGATCCCGGGCCTTCCCCTCGGCAGTCCGGCCTGCCCGCAGCCGCGGTCCACTTCGCGACCCACGGCCACGGCCGGGGCATCGAGGCCTTCGGCGGCGGTCGGCCCGACCTCCCCCCGGCGCCCGCGCCGCCTCCGGCCCTACCGCTGCCCTCGGCACCCGCCCCGTTCTCGGCGCCCGCCCTGCCTGCCCTGCCTGCCCTGCCCGCCCTGCCCGCCCTGCCCGCGATGTCTGCGATGTCCGCACCCGCCGAAGTGGCCGTACCGACAGCGCCCGCTCCCGCCCTGCGGCGGATCCTGGGCGGTCCCAGCGGACTGGGGACGGCGGGGCTGTATCCGACCCGCCGCGAGGACGCGCCCGCCCCTTCCGTACCGGCCGCCGCGGGCAATCCGATCCCCGGGCTGCTCTACCACCCGGTGCCGGAACCCGACCCCGTGCGGGTCGAGGAGGTCGGTCGACGGATCAAGGCATGGGCGGTGGACGAGGTCGAGCTGTTCCCCCCGGACTGGGAGGACCAGTTCGACGGCTTCTCCCTGGGCCGGTACATGGTGGCCTGTCATCCGGACGCGCCGACCGTCGACCACGTGATGATCGCGACCCGGCTGATGGCCGCCGAGAACGCCCTCGACGACTGTTACTGCGAGGACCACGGGGGCTCGCCCGTCGGCCTCGGCGGACGCCTCCTGCTGGCGCACACCGCCCTCGACCCCCTCCACACGACGGCCGAGTACCAGCCGGCGTGGGCGGAGTCGCTCCATTGCGACGCCCCGCGGCGCGGCTACCGCTCGGCCATGGAGTACTTCGTGCGGGAGGCGAGCCCCTCCCAGGCCGACCGGTACCGGCACGACATGGCCCGGCTGCACCTGGGGTACCTCGCGGAGGCCGCCTGGGCGCAGACGGAATACGTTCCGCAGGTGTGGGAGTACCTGGCGATGCGGCAGTTCAACAACTTCCGCCCCTGCCCGACGATCACCGACACCGTCGGCGGCTACGAACTTCCGGCGGACCTGCACGCGCAGCCGGCCGTGCAACGGGTCATCGCGCTCGCCGGCAACGCCACCACCATCGTCAACGACTTGTACTCGTACACCAAGGAGCTCTCCGCCCCGGGACTCCACCTGAACCTGCCCGTGGTGATCGCCGAACGCGAGGACCTCTCGGCCCGCGACGCCTACCTGAAGGCGGTCGAGGTCCACAACGACCTCATGCGCTCCTTCGAGGACGCCGCCGCCGACCTGGCGGCCGCACTGCCCGACCCGAGCCTGCTGCGCTTCCTGCGGGGCGTGGCCGCCTGGGTCGACGGCAACCACCACTGGCACCAGACCAACACCTACCGCTACAGCCTGCCCGACTTCTGGTAAGGACGGATTCATCTGTGACCAGCATCGATCTCGGCACCGCCCCCGCTTCCGCGTTCATTCCCGGCCCGGCGACGCCCTATCAGGGTGACATCGCCCGCTACTGGGACCACGAGGCCCGGCCGGTGAACCTGCGCCTCGGCGATGTGGACGGGCTCTACCACCACCACTACGGCATCGGGGACGTCGACCACGCGGCCCTCGGTGACACCGACGACGGCGAGTACGAGAAGAGGCTGATCGCCGAACTCCACCGCCTGGAGTCCGCACAGACCGACGTGCTCCTCGACCACCTCGGTCCCATCGGGAACACCGACACGCTCGTGGACGCCGGCTGTGGTCGCGGCGGCTCGATGGTCATGGCCCACCAGCGGTTCGGATGCGACGTCGAGGGTGTCACCCTGTCCGCGAAGCAGGCCGAGTTCGCGAACCGGCGCGCCCGCGAGCTGGGCATCGAGCAGTCCGTCCAGGCCCGCGTCTGCAACATGCTCGACATGCCCTTCGAGACGGGCCGGGCCGCGGCCTCGTGGAACAACGAGTCGAGCATGTACGTCGACCTGCAGGACCTCTTCGCCGAGCACTCCCGCGTTCTCTCCGTCGGTGGCCGGTACGTGACGATCACCGGGTGCTGGAACCCCCGTTACGGCCAGCCCTCGAAGTGGGTCTCGCAGATCAACGCGCACTTCGAGTGCAACATCCACTCCCGTCGGGAGTACATGCGCGCCATGGCCGACAACCGTCTCGTGCCGCAGGCCGTCGTCGACCTGACGGCCGCGACCCTGCCGTACTGGGAGGCGCGGGCCACCTCCTCACTGGTCACAGGTATCGAGGAGGCGTTCATCAACTCCTACAAGGACGGCTCGTTCCAGTACCTCCTGATCGCGGCCGACCGCGTCTGAGGCCGACGCGGTGACTCCGCTTTGATCGACGCCGCGCGCCGGGGAGGGTCGCCGGTTCGCGCCGGGGCCGGTTCGTGCCGGGGTCGGTTCGCTCCCCCGCTCGTGGGACTCGTGGGAGGAGACCGGCCCCGGGGCTGGGGTGAGGGGGCGCTCGGCTCGGATTCGGGTTCCGCGAACGGGTGGACGTCCGAGAAGTGGGCACGGGCTGGGTGTGGACGATACGGAGAGCAGGCCCGAGGAGACGCCGCGGCTGCTGCGGGGTTTGACGGTGGACGCGACCAGGCCGGAGCAGCCCGTGCTGCTCGACGGCGCCGGCAACCCGATCGAGACCTGGCGCGAGAACTACCCGTACGACCACAGGATCGGCCGGGCGGAGTACGAGCGGCGCAAGCGGGTGCTGCAGATCGAGATGCTGAAGTTGCAGCGTTGGGTCCGCGAGAGCGGCCGGCGGCTGGTGGTGGTCTGCGAGGGGAGGGACGCGGCGGGCAAGGGCGGCACGATAAAACGGTTCACCGAGCGGCTCAACCCCCGTGGCGCACGGGTGGTCGCTCTCGGCACGCCCACCGAGACCGAGGCGAGCCAGTGGTACTTCCAGCGCTATGTCGCCCACCTTCCAGCGGCCGGGGAGATCGTCTTCTTCGACCGGTCCTGGTACAACCGGGCCGGCGTCGAGAGGGTCATGGGTTTCTGCGAGAAGGATCAGTACCGGTTGTTCCTCCGCCAGTGCCCCGACTTCGAGCGGATGCTGGTGGAGGACGGGCTGCTGTTGGTCAAGTTCTGGTTCTCGGTCTCCCGGGCCGAGCAGCGCACGCGTTTCGCGATCCGCCAGGTCGATCCCGTGCGCCAGTGGAAGCTCTCCCCCGTCGACCTCCAGTCGCTGGACCGGTGGCACGACTACACGACCGCGAAGGTCGACATGTTCCGGGCCACCGACACCACCCACGCGCCGTGGACCGTGGTGAAGAGCAACGACAAGCGGCGCGGCAGGCTGGAGGCCATGCGGAGCCTGCTGTCGCGGTTCGACTACGACAGCCGTGACCCGGACGCGATCGGGGAGCCCGATCCCCTCATCGTGGGAGCGGCGGGGACCCTGCTGGAGCCGGGCGAGGAGGACGTCGACCTCTCGCCGACCCCGCTGTCCCGTCCGGGTGGCCGCAGGGGCGATCACCCGGACGACTGAACCCGGGCCGCCCCTGGTGGGCGGCAGGCCTGTCGACCCTCGGACCCGGTGCCCTCGCATGTCGTGAACGGCGAGGAGCGCCGTGTGTGCCTACTGTCGGCAGGAAGGGGAGAGGCGGAGAGGTACGTCTCCGCGCGCACCGCCGCCGACGCGAAGGGCCGCCCGGGATGAGTGAACACGATGACGACCGCGCCGCACCCGACTCCGGCCACGACCGCCCGAGCGGGGTGAGCGACGAGACGGTGGAGGCGCTGGGGGCCCTGTCCAAGGCGTTGGAGACGACGGAACGGGCCCGCGGCCACCTCTACGGCTTCCACCAGCTCACCGGAACGGCCGACTTCGAACTCGACGACGCCGTCCGTCTCCTGCATCTCGCGGGCCACCACCGCGAGGCGGAAGCGGTCCGGCGCGAGATCGTCGGGCGCAACGTCATCCCCGGTCACTGGACCTTCCAGATCATCGAGGCGTACGACGCGACGTACCACCGCCCCTTCGTCGAGCTCGAACAGCAGATCGTGCGCGATCTCGCGCAGGGCCGGGACCACCTCTTCGAGGCCGAGCTGAAGGCGCGGCGCCGCACGACGGGCCATCCGGCCCACACCTCGGGTCCGAAGGGCACGGAGACCGACTGAGCGGTGTCGTTCCCGTGGTCGGAGCCGGCCACGGGGCGCCACGGTTGTCGTGAATGTCGCGGATGCCGGGGCGAGTGGGATGACCGAGGCTGGAAGTCGACGGGACATACCGCTCGTGAACGGACATGGAGGGCAGTCGTGGCTGCGCACGGAACCAACCCACCGCACCAGGTCGCTTCCCGCATCCCACCGACCGGTACCCATCCGGCCGATGCCCATCACTCGCGTATCACGCTGCGGGTCAACGGTTCGGATCACGTCCTCGACGTGGACCACCGCGCCACCCTGCTCGACGTCCTGCGCGAGCGGCTCGACCTCACCGGGTCCAAGAAGGGCTGCGACCACGGCCAGTGCGGTGCCTGCACCGTCCTGGTGGAGGGTCGGCGTGCCAACAGTTGCCTGCTGCTCGCCGTGGCGCGGGACGGAGCCGAGGTCACCACCGTCGAGGGACTCGCCGACGACGACGGCGCACTGCACCCGCTCCAGGAAGCCTTCCTGGAGCACGACGCCTTCCAGTGCGGCTACTGCACCCCCGGCCAGCTCTGTTCCGCGCTCGGAGTGCTGCGGGAGGCCGCCGCCGGCCATCCCTCGCACGTGACCGAGCCGGCCGCGACGGCGTCGACCGGCCCTGTCCTCCTCACCCCCGAAGAGGTCAGGGAACGACTCAGCGGCAACCTCTGCCGCTGCGGGGCGTACAACGGGATCGTCGACGCCGTATCGGACGTCTGGGCCCGACCGACCCCGCCGAAGAGCCCCGCCCCTGTTCCCGACCCGGCGGGAAGCCCCGCCCCGGGCACCGCCCCGCGCCCGGACGTGATCGTGTGAAGCCCTTCGCCTACGTGCGGGCCGGCAGCCTCCGGGAAGCCGCGGCCGCCTACGCAAGCCACCCCGGCTCCCGCTACCTCGGCGGCGGCACCAACCTCGTCGACCTCATGAAGCACGACGTCGAGACGCCCGGCACCCTCATCGACCTCACCCGGTTGCCCCTCCACGAGGTCGAGGAGCAGCCCGCGGGAGCGGTCCGCGTCGGAGCCCTCGTGCCCAACAGCGACCTGGCCGCGCATCCCCTCGTCCGATCCCGCTACCCCGCGCTCTCCCAGGCCCTGCTGGCCGGCGCGTCGGGACAGTTGCGCAATGTCGCCACCACCGGCGGGAACCTGCTCCAGCGCACCCGGTGCCCGTACTTCCAGGACGTGTCCAAGCCCTGCAACAAGCGCGAGCCCGGCACCGGCTGCGGTGCCCGCGAGGGCGTGCACCGCGATCACGCCGTGCTGGGCCATTCGGAGCAGTGCATCGCCACGCACCCCTCCGACATGGCGGTGGCCCTCGCCGCCCTGGACGCCGAGATCGAGCTGTACGGGGGCGAGGGGGCCACGCGGAGGGTGGCGGTGACGGAGTTCCACCGGCTGCCCGGCGAGGAGCCCGAGCGGGACACCGTCATCCGCCTTGGAGAGATCATCACCGCCGTGGTGCTGCCTCCCGCGCCCGCCGGAGCGGTCTCCCTCTACCGCAAGGCCCGCGACCGGGCCTCGTACGCCTTCGCCCTGGCCTCGGTGGCCGCCGTGCTCGAACTCGACGGAGGCCGCGTCCGGCACGTCGCGCTCGCCTTCGGAGGTCTGGCCCACCGGCCCTGGCGTGCCACAACGGCCGAGGAGCGACTGATCGGCGCCGAGCCCACGGACGCCGTCGTACGGGAAGCCGTCGGGGCCGAGCTGGCCCGGGCCCGGCCCCTGCGCGACAACGCGTTCAAGGTGGATCTGGCCCACCGTCTCGCCTGCGACGCGCTCGGCACCCTGATCCGGTCAGCCGGCGGACAGCCTCCCCTCCCCCGAACGCCTTGACCCGCCCGCACCGATCAGGAGAGGGAGCCGCCATGCGCCCCACCACCGCCCTCGGCAGCCCCGCCCCCCGGCGGGAGGGGCGCGAGAAGGTCACGGGAGCCGCCCGCTACGCGGCCGAGCACACACCGCCCCGCTGCGCCTACGCCTGGCCGGTGCCCGCCACCATCGTGCGCGGCCGCGTGACGGCCGTCGACGACGAGGTCGCCCTGTCCCTGCCGGGCGTGATCGGTGTGCTGTCCCCGTACAACGCGCCCCGTCTGGGTCCGTCGGACGACCCGACCCTGCTGCTGCTCCAGGACGTCCGGGTCCCCCACCGCGGTTGGTACGTGGCCGTCGCGATCGCCGAGACGCCGGAGAGCGCGCGGGCGGCCGCGTCCGCGGTCCGGGTCACCTACGAGAGCGATCCGCACGACGTCACCCTCACCGCCGACCACCCGGACGCCTACACCCCCGAGGAGGCCAACGGCGGCCATCCCGCCCACCGGGAGCAGGGCGATCCGGACGCGGCGCTGTCGGCGGCCCCCGTACAGGTCGATTGCGCCTACGCCGTGGCGCCGCTGCACAACCACCCCATGGAGCCGCACGCGGCGACCGCCGACTGGGACGCCGGGCGCGGACACCTGACCGTCCACGACTCCTGTCAGGGGGGCGGTGCGGTGCGGACGGCGCTGGCCGGCTTGTTCGGGCTGCCCGAGGAGGACGTCACCGTCGTCTCCGAGCACGTGGGCGGCGGGTTCGGTTCCAAGGGCACCCCGCGCCCGCACGTGGTCCTGGCCGCGATGGCCGCGCGCCACTGCGACCGGCCCGTCAAGCTGTCCCTGCCGCGCGGGCACCTGCCCGCGACGGTCGGTCACCGCGCGCCGACCCTGCACCGCGTCCGGCTGGGTGCCCGCGCGGACGGAACGCTCACCGCGCTGACGCACGAGGTCACCACCCACACGTCCCGCGTCCGCGAGTTCGTGGAACAGGCGGCCGTGCCGGCTCGTGTCATGTACGCGGTACCGGATGTTCGCACCACCCACCGCGCCGTCGCCCTGGACGTGCCCACCCCGTCATGGATGCGGGCCCCCGGGGAGGCCCCGGGCATGTACGCCCTGGAGTCGGCCATGGACGAACTGGCCGACGCGCTCGGCATCGACCCGGTGGAGCTGCGTCTGCGCAACGAGCCCCCGACCGAGCCCGACAGCGGGCGCCCCTTCAGCAGCCGCCACCTGGTGGAATGCCTGCGCGAGGGCGTCGAACGGTTCGGCTGGGCCGGCCGCCGCGATCCGTACCGGGACGGGCCGTTCCTCGTCGGGACGGGCATGGCCGCGGCCACCTATCCCGTGCTCATCGCGCCCTCGACCGCCCGCGCGCACGCCCGGCCGGACGGCGGCTACCTCGTCGAGATCAACGCCACCGACATCGGAACGGGCGCCCGCACGGTACTGGCACAGGTGGCCGCCGACGCCCTGCGGGTACCGCTCGACTCCGTGTCGATCGCCATCGGACACACCGGCCTGCCCGCCGCCTCGCTCGCCGGCGGTTCCTCGGGCACCGCCTCCTGGGGGTGGGCCGTGCACGACGCCTGCGCCGCCCTGACCGCGCGACTGGAACGCCATCGGGGCCCCCTGCCGGACGAGGGGTTGTCCGCGTCGGCGGACACCACGCAATCGGCCAAGCAGAAGTCCCCCTACGCCCGACACGCCTTCGGCGCGCACTTCGCCGAGGTGCGGGTGGACACGGTCACCGGGGAGGTCCGGGTGAGCCGCCTGCTGGGTGTCTTCGCCGCGGGGCACATCCTCAACCCGCGCACCGCGCGCTCCCAGTTCAAGGGCGGCATGGTGATGGGGATCGGCATGGCGCTGACCGAACACAGCACCGTGGACCCGGTGTTCGGCGACTTCACCGAGAACGACCTGGCCGGTTACCACGTGCCGGCGCACGCCGACGTGCCGGTCCTCGAAGCGCATTGGATCGACGAACACGACAAGCACCTCAACCCGATGGGCAGCAAGGGGATCGGCGAGATCGGAATCGTCGGGACCGCGGCCGCGATCGGGAACGCCGTGAGTCGCGCCACGGGTCGGCGCCTGCGCGAACTCCCCCTGACGCCGGACCGCGTCCTGTCCGCGCTCGACCGCCGGGACTGAGCCGGTCTCCCGGCGCACGTGTGGGGGGTGTCCACCCTCCACGGGGTGGACACCCCCCACACGTGCCTCGCGGACCGGGCCGGTTCAGGCGGGCCGGCCGCCGAACGGGGCGCCGGTGCCGTAGTACGTGCCCAGTTCCTCGTTGTAGCCCGCGTCGCCGAGGTGCTTGTCCCGGTGGAACTCGGGAGCGTTCTTGATCTGCTCCTTGGTCCGGTCGACGTGGATCTTCCGTTCCTCCACGTCGATCCGCCTGATCGTCCCGGCCGGCAGGAGGACCTCCTTGCCGAAGATCCAGGGACCCGTGTCGACCACGAGGTACGAGGAACCGACCTCGTCGGAGTGCTTGTCCACCTTGCCGATGGAACCGTCCTCGGCCTCGACCTTGTAACCCGTCAGATCGGCACCGGCCGTTCGGCCGGACGTCTCGCGGTAACCCCACACGTCGTCGGACATGAGAACAACTCCTTCACACTCGTCGGTGGCGACGGCCGCTTCCTCCCGGAGCCCGCGAACCACGGGAACCGGAGCGGCGCGAGTCCGTCGAAAGGGCGCCTGCCCTCAAAGATCCGATCCACACGGATGGTGGTCGTTCGTCACCCTCGACGATCGCTCTGGACGGCCGCGGCTTCGGCGCGTCCGTGATCGGGCCCGGAGCCGGGAACGCGCCACATCGGCCAGAGGGGCGGGCCTCCGCCCGGCAGCCGGATCTCGCCGGTGACGCGGAAGCCGAACCTCTCGTAGAAGGGGACGTTCGAGGCCTTGCTGGACTCCAGGTAGACGGGTTCCCCGAGTCGGTCGCAGTGGGCCAACTGCTCGCGCACGAGGGCCGAGCCGACTCCCGTGCCCTGGAACGCCGGGTCGGTTCCCAGGGAGGGCAGGTACCAGTGGGGTCCCTCGGGGTGGCTTTCGTGCAGGGCGTTCTCCACCTCGGCCGCTCGCCGCAGCCCTCGTACGCCGAACGTGCGCGCGTAGCCGGGAAGGGCCGCGAGTTCCCGCGCCGCGGAGGGCTGCCAGCGGCCCGGGCCCGACCAGAGCGCGGCGGCCAGCAGTTCTCCCCCGCGGGTCGCGGCCACTCGGACGGCGCCGGCGCGCGGGCGCTGCTGCCGCGAGATCAGCTTGAAGAAGCGGGCGGTCCCGCGCGCCCGACGGGCCGGTTCGGGGAACATCCAGACCATGACCGGGTCGTCGGCGAAGGACCGGGCCAGGAGCGCGGCGACCGCGCCCGATTCGGTGGGGCGCGCGCACCGGATCCCATACCCGGCGGACGGCAGCACTGTACGTACGTTCATGGGGCCACGGTAGGCAGTGCGACGGGGCCACCCCGCCGCGCTTCGACGGACACGCCGGACACGCTGCCGGACGGCCCCACAGCCGGTCGACCGGCGGGCCGAGGGTCGGGGCGGCGGTCCGCACGTAAGGAATTCGTCATCACCGCGGACGCGCCGTCCGAGCCCTTGATCGCATTGAATGCGGTGAGACAGATGAACAGTGAGCACGACGAGGGAGCGGCAGTGGGAGACAGGAAGCGGCGCGGACGGCTGATCGCCGGGGCGCTGATCGTGGCCGGGGCGGTGCTGGGGATCGGGCTGTACTGGCTCCAGCCGTGGAAGCTCTGGCAGAACGAGACCGTCAGCGAGGCGCTCCCGACGGCCGGCCCCACGAACTCCTTCGACGCCGGTGGCGGTGGCGGTACCGGTCCACGAACCCTCGCCCAGGGCTCGCTGATCAGCCACGAGCACACCACCACGGGCACGGTGAAGCTCATCGGCCTCCCCGACGGCTCCCGCACGCTCCGCCTGGAGAACCTCGACACCAGCAACGGTCCCGACCTGCGGGTCTTGCTGACCGATGCCCCGGTCAAGGAGGGGGTGGGCGGCTGGCGCGTGTTCGATGACGGCAAGTACGTCAGCCTGGGCAAGCTCAAGGGCAACAAGGGCGACCAGAACTACGCGATCCCCGCGGGGCTGAACCTCTCCGACTACAGCAGTGTCACCATCTGGTGCGACCGCTTCGACGTCTCCTTCGGGGCGGCCGAGCTGCCCGGCACCTGACCGGCGTTGCGTTCGGGCGCCGCGCTCCGCGCAAGGCGCGCCCTCCGCGGTGAAACCCGGTCTTCCGGGTAGCGGAGGGGAGACCAGTGGCAACGCACGGAGGAGAAGAGAACCATGGCGTCTTCATTGCTCGAAGCTGTCGACATCAAGGCACCCGTCGAGGTGAGTTGGGCGCTCTGGAAGGACGTCGAGCGCTGGCCGTCGTTCCTCAGTCACGTCAAGCACGTCGAGCGCATCGACTCGCGCACGTTCGCCTGGCAGGTGTCCCTGCCGGGCGCGGACAAGAGCTTCGTGGCGGAACTCACGGAGGTGATTCCGCAGGAGCGCATCGCCTGGCGTACGACCGAGGGCGTCCACCACGCGGGTGTGGTCACCTTCCATCGGCTCAGCGACACGGAGAGCCGGGTGACGCTTCAGATCGAGTACGACCCGAAGGGTTTCGTGGAGCGCCTGGGCGCGCTCACCAACCTCGACTCGACCCTGGCCAACTACGACTTGGGCGAGTTCCAGCGAATGGCCGAGCAAGGGGCCTGAGCTGACCGGGCGAGGGGCCTGAGCTGACCGGGCGAGGGGCTTGAACGTGACCGGGCGAGGGCGTCCCCGGCAACGTGGCGGACGCCCGGCCGTGGTTCGGATGTGCCCGTCCGGAGTAGAGGAGTACCGATACTTCAGGTCGGGCGTCGGGCCATCGGGGTGATCTCCCGTTCCCTGTAGGGCTCTTGGAGCGTTCTCGGCTCGGACGCGGCACCGTTCGTGACGCGTCGTTCCGATATCCATGGGAGTCATCATGCGTATGCGTTCCGCTCTGACCGCGACCGTTCTCGCCGCCGGCGTTCTGTTGGGTGGTGCCGGGGCCGCCCTGGCGAACGGCGGGGGCAGCATCGAGGGAGAGTACTTCTCCGGAGGCGCGTCGCGGTTCCAGTCCGACTGCTCTTCGGCCGCGGCGATCCCGGCGCGTGTCGGACCGGTCTTCACCCAGGCGTGTGCGGTCGAGGCCGAGCGCGAGCACGCCGAGTTCGGCCACTTCACCGGCTTCGGTCACTGACCCACGAGGACTCCGGGGGCCCCGCCGACGGCGGGGCCCCCGACTTGTTCACCCTTGCGCATCGGGTGGGTGGCGGTCCCAGCGGGCGAGCCGGTCCGGGCGGGGCCCCGGGGGCGTGCCGGTCGGCGACGCGGCCCATGTGTCGCGGCCACACCGACAGACGTAACCACCGTGGGTGACATCGCGGTCACTGTCGCGTACGGGCGGATACCCGGGCCGCGCGCACCGCTGTCACCGGGCCCGACGGGCGTCCGAACGCCTCCGCCGGCAGCAGGCGGAAGAGTCCCGGCGTGCCGGGGCGAGCGCTCCCCCGCACCCTGGAGACATGGCTACAGACGGACTGCGCGTGATCGTGGACCCGCCCGACGAGCACGGCGGGCGTCGGGTCCTCATCGACGGGAAGGTCCTCGGTACCGCCCTGGGGCCCGCCGATGTGCTCGAATTGCTGCGCCGGGCCGGACTCGACCCCGACGAGATCGCCCCCTACGGGGCGGGCCTCATCGAATGGCAGGGTGGCGGCCCCGCGGAATGGGGCGGACACCAGGGGCGCCACTGAGAACCCCACATCCCCATCAGCGCCACGTTCACGGCCCGCCCGAGGCCGCCGCGCGGGCCACCGCCCCTGACCTGCGCGAGGCCACCGCTCCCGAGGTGCGCGAGCACGTGCGCCTCGGCGGCCGGATCGTCCCGTACCACGCGGGCTCTTCGGGGCCGCAAGCCATTTCCGACGACGCGACCCCCGTACCCGCCGATTCCGGCCAACCTCTCCCGTGCCGACGCCCGGGAGCCCGACGGCACCCGAACACGATCAGCTGCCGTGCCAAGGGGGCCGCCCCCGAGAGGTCGGCCAGATCCCGCTGCTCCGGCCGCCGGCCTGCGCTCTACTCACTCCCTCCGGTTCCCCGCGACCACGCGACCGCCCCGCCGCACACAGCGCGGACGGGTCGGCCTTGCCTGCGCGGACTCGGGCGAACCGGCCTCCAAGGCAACCTGGTTGAAGGGGAATCGAGATGTCCGAGCCGCAGGTCGAGACAGAGAAAACCGCCGCGCCACCGGCCCCTCCGGAGTTCACGTACACCTGGGGCCGGCACAACGAGACCATGGAGGCGCTGTCGCTCGGGCAGATGGCCCGCCGCGTCCCCTCCGCCCTCCGGCAGACCGCTCGGCTCGCCCTCGCCGTGAACCGCACCGCCTTCCACGTGTTGATCGGCGCCCAGATCCTGGGCGGGATCTGCACGGCGGCCGCCCTCGCGGCGGTCTCCCGCGCGATGGTGCCGCTCCTGGCCGGCGACGGAGTCCGGGAACGGATCGCGGACGCGGCCTGGCCGCTGGTCATCGCCGCGGCGATGACCGCGCTCGGCGCGCTGGCCTCCCTCGCCTGCGGCAGCGCGGCGCGGCGCCTCAATCCCGGCATGGCGACCCTCGCCGACCTCGCCATGGTCGACGCCCACATGGACGTCGAGCTCGCCGCGTACGACGCGCCCGACTTCACCGAGCGGTCGGAGGCCGCCGAGACCGGATCCGCCCGCTCCGCCATGCTCCTGCAGGACGCCCTCGGGTTCACCGGTGGCCTCATCGACATGATCGCCGTGGCTTCGGTGCTCGCCTTGGTCCACCCCGTCCTGCTGCCGCTGCTCCTGCTGTCGGTGGTGCCCCGCGGGCTCGGATCGGTGTACGCCGCACGGCTCGACCACCGTATCCACAACCAGACGATCGCCTCGCGCAACATCAAGCACATGATGCGCTGGCACCTGACCACCCCGAAGCTCGCCGACGAGCTGCGCGGCAACGGCATGCGGCCGTACGCCCACCACTGGTACGCGGCCGTCTGTGAGCGGATCGACTCCAGGATGGTCGCCTCCGCGCCCCGCTACCTCCTGGTTCACCTGATCGCAGCCACCGCCTCCGGTGTCTTCGTCGTGGCGACCTACGGTGCGCTGGCCGGGCTCGCCGCCGGCGGGTACATGGCCCTCGCGGCGGCCGGCACGGCGATCGTGGCGATGCGGACGTCCACCGCGGCCCTCTCACAGCTCGTCGTCTACGGGGCGGCCATGTTCCAGCACGCGCTCTACCTCGGTGACTACACCGCCTTCGTCGAGGAGGCCGCCGAGAAGTCCGGCCCGCGCGGCCCCCAGGTGATGGAGGCCGCTCCGGAGAAGATCCGGCTGGAGGAGGCCGGCTACACCTACCCCGGCAAGGACACCCCGGCGCTCGGACCCATCTCCCTCACCCTCTCGCGGGGCGAGGTCGTCGCCGTCATCGGGGAGAACGGTGCGGGCAAGTCCACCCTGATCCGTCTGCTGACCTCGCTGACGGCCCCGACCTGCGGCACCGTCGCCTGGGACGGTGTCCCGACCTCCGATGCCGACCAGCGCAGCGCCTGGCGACACGTCGGCCTCGTCACCCAGTCGTACGGGTACTGGCCGTTCTCCGCGCGGGAGAACATCACGCTCGGCCGGCCCGATCCGCGCGGTGAGGAAGCCGTGTGGGAGGCCCTGGACGCCGTGGGCATGCGGACGGCCGTCGAGGAGTTCCCGAACGGCCTGGACACCCTCCTGGCGCGCTCGTTCTGGGGCGGGCACGAGCCCTCCGGCGGTCAGTGGCAACGCCTGGCGTGTGGGCGCGCGTTCCACAGGAAGCCGGGCCTGCTGGTCATGGACGAGCCGACGAGCGCGATGGATCCGCGCGGGGAGCACATGGTGTTCTCGGGCCTGCGGGACATGAAGCAGGACCGGATCACGGTGATCGTCACGCACCGGTTGGAGAACTGCCGTCTGGCCGACCGCATCGTCGTCCTGGACGGCGGCCGGATCGTGGAGCAGGGTTCCTTCGAAGAGCTCGCGCACCTGGACGGGGGCCGGTTCCACGAGTTGTACGCACTCTCCCTGGACCGCTGACACCTTGCGGTGTCGCTCCGGGTTCCGCGGAGCGGGAGCCTGACGCCGCCCGTGTTCCGAGCCGCCACGACGGCGGACGGAGCACGGGCGGCGCCCCTCCACCGCGCCGCCGTGCCGGTCAGGGGCGACCGGTGTCCGCGACCGCTCCCGCTCGGCTGGGTTCGGGGGTCGACTGCCGCAGTTCGGCGAGGAGTTCGCTCTGGCCCACCAGCAGTTCGGTCAGGATGCGGCGGGCCGCGCGAAGGAGCTCGGCGACGTCGCCGCCGGCCAGGGCGTAGCTGACGGTCGAGCCGTCGCGAATGGAGACGACGATGCCCGAGCGGCGCAGGACGCCGAGTTGTTGGGAGAGGTTGGAGGCCTCTATGTCGATCTCGGCCAGGAGTTCGCGTACGGGCATCGGTCCGCTCTGCAGGAGTTCGAGGACGCGGATACGGACGGGGTGCCCGAGCATCCGGAAGAACTCGGCCTTCGCCTGGTACAGAGGGACCTGCATTCCCACGAATGCTCCTGCTGTCGAGGGGACATGGGGGCGGCAGGCGGTGCGGCCCCGCCGGTCTCCAGCCTTCCGCCCGTCGGGCCCACGCGCGCCACCTATGAACGGTTTCGGATGTGCCGAGTTGAAGATTTCTTCAACTCGTGGGCATGCGTGGGCCCTTGAACACCGCTGTTTAGAGCTCCAGTGCTTCCTCGATGCGCTTGAGCTGGTGGCGGGCCATGGCGAGGTTGGAGTTGCGCTTGTCGAGGACCACGTACAGGAACAGCCCGTTGGTCCCGCGGCCCTTGAGCAGCCGGATCAGGTGGTACTGGCTGCCGAGGGTGATGAGCAGGTCCTCGATGTCGTCCTGTAAACCCAGCATCTCCATGGTGCGGTTCTTCGCACGGATGACGTCCGTGTTGCCGGCGGCGGCGACCAACAGGTCAAGGTCCTTGCCGCCGCCCAGGGTTCCCAGGGCCATGCCGCTGGTGTAGTCGACCAGCGCGACACCCAGCGCGCCCTCGATCGAGGTCATCGTCTCCTTCAAGGAGACTTCCACATTCGCCATCGTCGCCCACTCCCTCACTGCTCTTCGCCGATGCGTCGACGCCCGGAGGTCGCGCGGTTGTTCACCGACGATCCGGGCTGTTTGCGCTCACCACGCTAGTGATCGTTCGTGGCGACGGGAGCGGAACGGAGCGTTTGGCTCGATTTCCCCCTTCCCTCGGGTCTGCGGTTCAGCGCAGGCCGATGGTGAACGAGGCCCGGTAGCCGGCGCCGTCGGCGACCGGGCCGAGCGTCAGGAGCTTCCCCTTCGCCGCGAAGCGGTCGTCGCGGGTGTTGGGGTGGGCCGGGGCCTTGCGGCGGGAGTACGGGTCGTGGCGGTACACCTGCCGCAACAGGCCCTCGGGCAGGAAGAGTTGGGTGGCGGCTTCGGTGCGCTGGTCGGGGTGCACCTTGACGTGGACGTGCGGGGCGATGTGCGCGTACCAGCCGGGCACGATCGTCCGGAAGGACACCTTCCCGGAGCCGTCCGTGCGTTGGGTGCCGCGCAGGAACGTCGCCCCGTCGGCCGAGTACTTCCCGAGGGCGTCCGCCTGCCAGACGTCCACGGCGATGCCGGCCAGGGGCCGGCATCCCCGCGCGGCCCGCACCACCGTCAGGTCCAGGTGCAACGGCACCCCACCGCGGTCCTCCACGATGTCCGAGCGGACCTGCGCGTCGGCCACGTAGTAGGGGCCTTCGCCGGACTCCGGTGACAGGACGCAGGTGGGAACGGTCGCGGGCCCGGTCGCCGTGCCCGCCGAAGCGGTGACCGGTACGGTCGCGACCCGATCGGGCGACCCGGCCTTCGACGTACTGCCCGCGCAGCCCGAAGCGAGGGCCGCGACGCCGGCCGAACCGGCGGCTCGCAGGACCGCGCGACGGCTCGTGGAGGAAGGATCGGGATCGGCCATGGGACACCCCCGGGAAGGCTCGTGGACGGCTTCACCCTGCCCCACCCCGGGACTCGATGCCGCCCGCCGCACTCGAAGAGCCACCCGTACGCTCCGCCGGCCTGGGCGGCACTCCACCGTGCGGGTGACATCCCTACGGCCGACCCCGGTGCCGGGGACCGGCGGGTGCGGTGCTCGCACCGGGGTGCGTCTGCTCGGCCTGCCGCGGTGAGTGGTGCTCCGACAGTCGTCCTGGTCGGCCCTCTGCACGTGCCGGCCCCGCCACCTGTCGAAGTCACCGGAACGGGGCCGTCGTTGCGCATGGCCGACAGCCCGGAGGCGGCGATCACGTGGTGAACACCACGTCCGCGCCGATTGTCCGAACACGCGTATCGGGACATGAGACGCGAGCCGACGGGCAGATGATGACGGCATGAACCCGCCCACGACAGCCGAAGGACCCCACGGCTCCACGCCCTGCGGGGAAGACGGTCACGTGGCCACCACCGGCCTCGCGCCCCTCCTCTCCGCGTCCGGCACCGCGCCCCCGGTCCCCGCCACCGCTGCGGCGGCCCGCGCCGTCGTCCGCGACCTGCTCGGGTACGCGGGAATCAACCTGGACAGCGTCACGGCCGCGGACGCACTCCTGGTGGCCTCCGAGCTCGTCACCAACGCGATCCGCCACGGCGGCGGCCTCACCGCCTTCCACGGCGAGCTCACCGATCACGGACTGCGGCTCTCCGTCGCGGACACGAGTCCCCACCCGCCCGCCACCCGGCCCAGGACCGGCGAGCCGGGTCAGACGGGCGGGTACGGATGGCCGCTCGTTCAACGCCTGTCCGAGCGGGTCGACGTCCACACCCACGTGCACGGCAAGACCATCACCGCGGTGCTGCGCCTCCTCTGAGGCCGCCCGCCGAGCCCCTCCCACGGCGACGGTCGCCCTCGTCGTGACCGGGGCGAGTGCCCGTGCGGACCGCGACCGGGCGGCCGGCGGTCGGTGGACGGCTACGGGGCGACGGCCACCGCGGGGGCTTCGTCCAGTTCCCAGGCGTGGCGCTTGAACTCGCGCGCGAAGTCGGCGTGGTCCTCCCACTGTCGGGCGATGCCGCGCAGCACGTCCCAGTGGTGCTCGACCGCCTGGTCGATGACCCGGCGGACCGCCGGGTCCGCCGCGTCCCGCTGCCCGATGAGCGTCTTGGCCACGGACGCCTCCAGTGCCGCGTTGCGCAGCGCGCGCAGGGCGCGGGAGGTGTCGTCCATGGCGAAGCCGTTCTCGCTGCCCGTCTCCTCGGCGAAGAGCGGGGTGAGCCGCGCCTCGATGAATGCGGTGATCCGCTCGAAGTAACGTACGTCCATCGTGGGCTCCATCTCGGGTCGTCCTGGGGTGTCGTGTCGCCGGTGCGGGGCGAGCGGGTGGGCCCGCCCCGGCGATCACTATCCCGCAGCCCGGACCGCCCTTCCGACCTGGGGGTCTGCCCGGTGTCCGCCGGACGGCGAGAGGGTCACGGGCAGGGGCGTGTCTTCCCGGGCCTCCCCCAGGTCGCGGGGTTGTTCAGTCCCGGCGGCTGGTCGGGCAGCAGGCCGCACGCCATCCAGGTGGTCACGCTCTTGTCGAGGTGCGATTCGAGCACGTAGACGGCCTTGTTCGGCGGGTACTTGTGGCGGCTGTCCAGGGAGAGGAGACCGGAGGCACCCGAGAAGTTCTGTACCCCCGGGTTGGAGAGGCGGGCGTACACGTCCGTCGGTTGGAACGGCGCGTTGCTGTTCTCGGCCGTCTTGTACTGGGCGTAGACCGAGTTGATGACCTCCGAGGCGACGCGGAGGGCGTCGTAGGCACCGGCCGCGTTTCCCTCCGGCACCGATCCGTCCTTGAAGACGTTCCGGAAGCGGGAGGTGAACTCCGAGTAGGGGCTGTCGGCGCTTTCGTTGCCGTTGGAGTTGTTGAACATCACGTAGTAGGGCCTCAGGACCGAGTGCTTCCTGAGCATGTCCTCCGGGTCCTGGAGGTACTTGGCGGCCGTGCTCTCGGAGAGGACGGCGACCTGCTTGCCGTCCGCCTTGCGGCAGTCGGCGGTGCCCTGGATGGCGTCGAAGAGTCCCGGCATCTCGCCCGAGCGGCCGGCGTAGACGATGAATCCGCCCGTGGCCCGCACCTCCGCGCAGATGTCGCGCGCCACTTCCGACACGATCTGCCCGTTGCGGTGCTCGTAGTAGGGGACGGTGACCACCTTGCCGCCGGTGTAGTACCGGGTGAACCTCGTCTGGAGGTCGGAGCTGAAGAACTCGTCCTCCGGGTCGTAGACCACCACCGCCGTCCGGTTGCCGTCCTTGGCCGTCGTCAGCTCGCCGATCTGCTCGGAGTACGACGCGAACTCGGCCATCACCTCGGCGATGCGGTCGTCCGAGGGCGACACCTGGAAGTAGTAGGCGGAGGCCCGCTCGTCCACCATCTTGCTGCCGGTGACCGAGTTGCCTATGACGGGGATGCTGGCGGCGGAGAGCTCCGCGACCGCCGCGAACGAGGCGGGCCTGCTCTGCGTGATGCCGACCACGGCCGCGATCTTGTCCCGGTCCTTCCTCCGGAC
Organism: Streptomyces sp. NPDC002602; assembly: GCF_042889445.1. Classification (NCBI taxonomy): domain Bacteria; kingdom Bacillati; phylum Actinomycetota; class Actinomycetes; order Kitasatosporales; family Streptomycetaceae; genus Streptomyces; species Streptomyces sp. NPDC002602. The sequence goes on from NZ_JBIAQX010000019.1 coordinate 106,677, forward strand.
GATCTCCTGCGCGATGTCCGGGCCCTGGGCGTTCTGTGATCCGTAGGCGAAGTACTTTCCGGAGTTCGCGATGAGCAGACGGATCTGGACCACGTCGCCCTCGCGGCTGTTCACTTGGTTCTGGGCGGTGAGGGCGCCCCGCAGGCTCTGGATGCTCACCGGGGTCGAGTCCCCGGGCTCCGCCGTGAGCGGAGCGAAGAACACCACGGTCCGGTACGGGCGTCCGCTGCGCACCGCGTCGTCGTTCTGCCGCGCGGCGACGGCTTCCAGGGACAGGAGTTCGTCGTCTCGTCCGGCGATGCCCAGGTGGCACTCGCTTCCGTCGGTGACACCGACGATCTCCCCCGAACTCACCTGGTGGCAGGAGGGCTCGGCCCCGGTCCGGTGCGTGAGGACGATCAGGCCCCCGGCCACGAGGGCGAGCACCAGGACGGGGGCGGCCACGGCGCGTACATAGTCGCCCCGGCCGTTCGCCCGTACCTCCACCTTCGGATTGGTCTCCAGCCAGCGGTCGGCCGGTCCGTCGTCGTCTCTCGCGGACAGCGGGACCAGGTAGACCGCCGACGCGGAGCGCCGGGTGTACAGGGCGTGGACGCGGTCGGCGAGACCGGTGACGCTGCGGGGGTCGGCGGGGACGGTTTGCGCGTACGAGGGCGCTCCGCCGGCCAGGGCTCCCAGCACCATGAGCGGCGCGGGCGGTTCGGTACGGACGATGTCCGCGTAGGTGTCGAGCAGTTCGCGTACGGGTGTGCCTTCCTCGCCGACCTCCGGGAGGAGCAGGACGAAGGGCCAGCGTCGGCGGCCGCGGTAGATCCAGAGCCGAGAGGGCTTGGCGGCCCGGGACAGGTCGTTGAGCAGGGCCATGAGGAGCATGCGCTGGATCAGTGCGTGGTTGTGCCGTGAGGTGCCGGCCCGGGTGATGGTCAACGCCATGCGCAGGAAGTTGGCGCCCTTGGGTCTGCGGGAGCCGACCCAGCGCAGGGAGCGGCGTCTGCTGAGCCACAGGCCGTAGAGGCGTCGGGGCAGTCCGACGACGAGGAGTTGGAACAGGGAGAGCCAGATGTTCACCAGGAAGCTGCCGCCGGTGGCGCCGGCGACCCTGGCCAGTGTCCCCAGGAGCGGTCTGCGGGACAGGAGTTCGGTGTAGAGCTCGTCGCGCAGTCGGCGCCGTTTGCCGGCCGCCGAACCGGCGCCGACGGAGACCTCCAGGACGGCGCGGCAGGTGTGGAAGCGCGGGAGCCGCAGTTCCCCCGCGTCGTGGGGCATGGAGTTCTCCAACTGGTCCACGAAGGCGTCCAGCAGGGCCACGTGTGGGTCGATCTCGGCGCCGGGGATCTCGCCGGGCGGTGTCTCGGGAGCGGTGGCGTCGGCGTCCTCGAGGAGTGCGTGGGGGACGAGGTCGACGGTGCGGTCGAGGTCCCGTTCGTACAGCCGGTCCCGGTATCCCATGATCACCGTGCGCGCCGTGGATTCCTGTACGGGGCCGGGAGCGCCGGGGTCCCGTTTCAACAGCACCACGGGTAAGCGGCGGCTTTCTCCCCGGTCGGCCGCGAACGTGTCGAACTGCTCGATCAGGTACTCGATCCCCTGCGGAAGCGGCCGTTGCACACTGCTCCTCTGCGCGTCGAGGCGACGGGCGGCATCGCCCGCCATCCTGCGGACACACCGCCGCGAGACAGAGCTCGGCCGGGAGAGAACACGCCCTGACGATCGCGATCGACCGTCTGCCCCCCGACGGCAGTGAGTTACGCCACGTTAGCGGCGCGAAGCGCTCCCCCGCCGGGAAACGCGCGGGTTGCCCGGAGGCCTGTAGGGCCGGTGTTGGGCACCTTCTGACACGGTGATGGCCGAAATGTACGTGAGCCGGGTCCGGGTCCGGGTCCGTGGACATGGTGCGTGGACATGGTGCGTGATGTGGGACGGGCAACGCCGCCGACCACCCCGCCGCCGACTCGACCGGGTGCGTCGCTTCGGCCTGGTCGGAGGCTTGCGGCATCGGCTGTGTGGCACGGCCGGGCCGTGCGACGATCCGGGTGGGAATCAAGAGAACAGGACGGGGACATGGGCAGGATGCACGCGGACGAACTGGAGATCGACGCCGATCTGGTACGGGGTCTGCTGCGCGCCCGGTTCCCCCGGTGGGCGGACCTGCCGATCACCCGGCTCGCGTCGGGAGGCACGGTCAACGCGATCTACCGGCTGGGTGATGACCTGACCGTCCGGCTGCCGCTGCGGCCCGGCGGCGCCGAGGCCATCGCGACGGAGGCATGGTTGCTCCCCCGGCTGGCGCCGCTGCTGCCGTTGCCGATCCCGGAGGTGGTCGCGACCGGCGCCCCGGGTGAGGGCTACCCCCTGAACTGGGCGGTGTACCGGTGGATCGAGGGCCGCAGCCCTGTCGAGGGTGACCTGGTGGAGCCCGAGTCCGTGGCCCGGGAACTCGCCCGGTTCGCGGTCGCGTTCCGCGGGGTCGACCTCCCCGACGGCCCGCCCGCGCACCGCGGCGCGCCGCTGGTCAGCGAGGACCGGGACGTGCGGGAAGCGATCGAGGCGCTGCGCCGTACCGACGAACCCTTCGACGTCGAGGAGATCTCCGCGGCCTGGGAGGAGGCCCTCGCGGCACCGTTGTGGACGGGGCCGGCCCGCTGGACGCACTCCGACCTCATGCCGAGCAATCTGCTGCTGGACGGTGACCGCGTCTCGGCCGTCATCGACTTCGGCACCGTGGGCATGGGAGAGCCGGCCACCGACCTCATCCCCGCCTGGAACCTGCTGCCCGCCTCGGCTCGAGGGGTGTACCGCGACGCGGTGGAGGTGGACGACGCGACCTGGGCCCGCGGCCGGGGCTGGGCGCTGTCCATGGCGGTCATCCAGCTGCCGTACTACCGGAAGAGCAACCCGATCATCTCGGCCAACGCCCGACACGTCATCCGAGAGGTCCTCGCGAGCCGCGGGTGAGAGCCGAGCGACACCACCCGTCTTGAACATGTTCAACGAACCCCGTAGGGTCACGCTCATGAGTTGAACGCGTTCAAGCGTTCAGTGCTCCGCGCGTTCGGCGCAGCCGGAGGGGGTCCGCGATGACGGTGCTGGTGAATCTGATCGTCATGCTGGGCATGCTGGGGATCGTTCCCGCAGGCCTGCGTCTGATCGACCCGGTCGGGCTGCACCGGATCGCCCGACTGTGGCCGCTCCTCGCCGTTCCCGGGGCGCTGTGCCTGTGGCTTCCGCGCGGCGCCGTCGCCACCGTGCTCGCCGGACTCTACGCGGCCGCCACCCTGGCCCTCGCGGCAAGGGCACCGGCCCGGCTGCTGCGGACGCGCTCGCTCGCCCCGGCCGAGATCGCCGTGCTGACCGCGCTCGTCGCGCCATCGGTGGCCGCGACGGCCCTGGTCGCCGAACGCGGCGGACACCGGCTCCTCGGCTTCGACCTCGACATCCTGGCGCTGACCGTCCCGCACTTCCACTTCGCCGGCTTCGTCGCCGCCCTGGTCGCCGGGCTGGTGTGCCGGGCCGCCCCGTCCACGGCCGGCGGCCTCTCGCGCGCGGCGGCGTACAGCGTCCCGGCCGGCACGCTCCTCGTGCTCCTCGGCTACTTCCTCGACGACTGGGCCGAGCTGGTGGGGGCTGTGGTCCTCACCGGGGGGATGTGGGCGGTGGCCCTGCTGACCTGGCGGGAGATCCGACCGCGGGCCCGCGGACGCGTCACGGGCGCGCTGCTGTCGACGTCGGCCGCGGTCCTGGTGGCCACCATGCTGCTCGCCCTGTGGTGGGCCCTCGGCGAGGCCACCGGCATCGCCCACCCCACCCTGACCTGGATGGCCGCCACCCACGGCCTCGGGAACGCCCTCGGATTCGCCCTCTGCTCGATGCTCGCCTGGCACCGGCTGGGCCCCGACCTGACGGAGAAGACCCCATGACCCGACTCTTCAGCGCCGATCGCGACACCGTCAACTACCCCGAGTCGGGAGCCACGGCCCGGCGCCCGCTGCCGGCCGGATACAACCACCTGGAGTACCGCGTCCGGATCGGGCACGGCAGGCCCGACCTGGAAACGGCCGGCGCCGCGGTCACCACCCTCCGGGCGCACCGCGCCTCGGGGATGCGTGTGGCCACGGACCGGGAGGGTCCCCTCCTTCCCGGCCGGCGGGTGGAGGTCGCCATCGGCGTCGGACCGCTTCGTGTCACCGCTCCGTGCCAGGTGATCTGGACGGCGTACGAGCCCGACCGCGTCGGTTTCGCGTACGGGACGCTGAAGGGCCACCCCGAGTGCGGCGAGGAGTCCTTCGTCGTGGACATGGACGCCGACGGCGGCGTGTGGTTCACGGTGACCGCCTTCAGCCGGCCCGGCTGCTGGTACACCCGCCTCGCGGGCCCGGCGGTACCGGTCCTTCAACGTGCCTACGCCCGGCTGCTGGGTCACACCCTGCGCAGGTTGGTACGGGCCCGGCCGACGCCGGAGCGGTGAACCGTCCCAGACGTGCGCCTCGCCCGCGTGTCGCCGGTGGAGGACGACGACCTGATGCGACGGTCCTTCACCGTCGCCCTCGGACGCCACGGCTACCGGATGAAGGCCGGGTCCGGCTCGCCTCGGCCGGTGGATCACTTGGTCTCCACGGCTCCCGAGTCCGGCGACTGCCGGAGTCCCGATGCGTCGACCGCCTCGAAGTCCGATCCCTTGACGGCCTTGAGCGCGTCGAGCTGGGCGTTGTCCCAACCGGGGTTCTCCTCACCGGTGATGAACCAGGCCGAGCCGTTGTCCGCGACGATGGCGCCGTACTTCTTGAGCGCCTCGGCGACGGCCTTGGCCTGCGGGCCCATCGTCGAGGTGTCCACCGAGTCCTTCAGCCGCAGTCGCAACCCCATGGGAGGCAGCGACGGGTCCGCGGCCGAGCCCGCCTGGTGCCTCGCGGGCCAGACGTAACTCTGGTCCGAGCGCGGCACGGTGACACGGATCGCGTGGTCGATGTGCCCGGACTCCGCCTCCTCGTAGCGTGCCAGCCCGGGGAGGATGGCGAGGCCGGCGGCGTCGGCGGACGTCCACCCGTCGGGCCGGAGCGTGTTGGTCGTCAGGTCGAAGACGGCGCCACCTCCGGCGTGCCAGGCGTTCCCGCCCTCCCGTTCGGCGTTCCAGAGCTCGTAGGACTTGCACGAGTCGCGGTCCCACACGACGACATGGCGGTCCCCCTCGCTTGCCGGACCGTTCTCGATCCTGGCGTTCCGCGGGATGCGGTACCCGACCTTGTCGCTCTCGTCGGCGTAGTCCAGGGTGACCTTCGTTTCCGGCAGCTTCTCGTCCGAGACCGTGACGGGGATGCCGAAGGGTTCGCCGTCGCTGAGGCCCGACCCGAAGTCCGGGTGCAGCGCTACGGAGGAGCCGATCGAGGAGACGTACCGGGCGGAGTTCGGGTGCACGGGGAGCTTGTCCACGCGGGCCCGCCAGAAACTGTCCGGCAGGGAGGTGGCGCAGGTCTCGGCCGCGGCGGCCACCGGATCGGCCGCGGAAGAGCCCGCCTTGTCGGCCTCGCCGGCGGCGGCCACACCTCCGGGCAACAGGCACGCGGCGACGGCGGCAGCGGCGGCGAGTGCCGGGATCCTGTCGCCGACGCGCCATGGAGCGGTTCGCTTCATCGTCATCACCCTGGGTGTGCGTGCGTGGGCGCACGCGGCCGAGAGACGATATCCGGGCCAACCGGGCTGTTTCAGCGGTATTCGTCCATGGTAGTTCCGGAGCGCCGGCCACGCGCCTTGCCGGCTCGTGGAAGCGTGCGGGGCGCGGGGGCGGGCAGACGGTCGGTATCCGCTGTCGGGGGACGGACCCCGGACCAGGCGGCGAGCGACGGAGGAGACACGGTGCCGAACCACGCGACGAGGGAACACCTGGAGGCACTGCGTGCGGAGCTCCGGACGACGGGAGCCGGTCTCCCGACACACGAGCGCGAGCACCTGGAGGCGTTGCTCGACCGGCTGGAGGCGGACGAGGCGGACGAGGATCCGGGCGTGTCCGACTCCTTGCACCTGGCAGCGGAACGGTTCGAGGTGAAGCACCCCTCTCTGGCCGCGACCCTGCGCAACATCGGCGTCAACCTGGCCAACATCGGCATCTGAGTCACCGCACCCCGCACCGCCCCGGGCCCCGGGGCGGTGTTCGCGCTGCCGGAGCGGGGCGAGGCGGGCGGGCGAGGCCGGCCGGGACGACGAGGCGTGAGGGGACGGGCGTTCAGTACGTCAGCGCGTCCTGCATCGAGGTGAGCCAGTACGTGACGGCCGCGCTGTCGTCCTTGTAGGTGTTCGCCGGGAGGGTCACCTTGGCCGGGGCGCCGACCGAACCGGAACCGCTGCGGGCAGCGAAGTGGAGCCCAAGCTTCTTGGGCTTGTAGCCGTGGGCCGCCTCACCGGTCGCGCTGCTGAGGTTCACCCCGGCGTACGCGGACTCGCCCGGGGCGAGCGTCGCGACGGCCTGCGGCTTGCTGTCCTCCACGATCTGCGTCGCGGCCTGTTCGTCGTCGAAGCGCAGCAGGGGCGCGAAGTAGACGTCGCAGGCACGCTTGCCGGTGTTGGTGACGGTGAGCAGCATGTGGTTGACGGGGCGTTCCACCTTGGTGGCCACGACCCTCGTGGAACCGGCCGCGCAGGCCACGAAACCGGCCTCGGCGCCGCCCTTGCCCCCGCTCGCCTTGCTGTTGCCGTCCCCGGCGCCGCCCTTGGCGGTCGGGGCGGCGGTGCCCCCGTGGGGGGTGTGGCCGACGGGCTGCGCGTCGCCGCTGTCGTTGGTGCCGCCGGAGGGCTGCACGGCGGAGGCCGCGCCGGCGGGCGACGGATCCTTGGTCAGCGCGTCGTTGCCTTGACACGCGGTCAGGGTCGTGGCTGCGAGCAGCGCGGCGGTGCAGGCGGTCAGGGCGGTGCGACGGGTACGGGTGGTGCGCATGATGCGGTCGTCCTTCTGGTGTGGGATGTGACGCGCTGATGTGGGATGTGACGCGGATTCAGTGACGGCCCAGGAGGGCGGTCAGGACCGAGATGCAGGCGATCAGTACGGCGACGGCGACCACATCGGTCGCGCCGAAACGTCTTGGCATGGCGGCTCCGGTTTCGGTGGCGCTGTCCCAAGGTTGCGGGGCTGTGCCGATCATGTGCCAGATACACGGGACAATGGGGGACGCTGGGACGTGGAACAGCCTGTGAGCTGGTCCGATGACCTGTCCCTGGAACGCCTGGCTGGAAAGACGGATGGAGCGGGGGACCCGAGTGACCACGGGATCGGATGGCCTGGCCGGACTGTTGAGCGGGCTCAAGAAGCGTTCGGGGCTGAGCTATGGAGCGCTCGCCGGGCGGCTGCACGTGAGCACGTCGACGGTGCACCGGTACTGCAACGGAGACGCCGTTCCCACCGAGTTCGGGACGGTCGAACGGTTCGCAAAGCAGTGCGGGGCCACCCGGGACGAGTTGGTGGAGGCACACCGCCGCTGGATCATCGCCGACGACGCGCGGCGGCGTCCGCGGCCGGCGACGACGACCGCCGTGACGGAAGCGGCGGCCGGGGGGACCGGTTCGGCGACCCTCGCGAAGGCGGCGGCCACCGCGGACGCGGCGCCGGGCGAAGCGGCCGGCGCGGGCGGTCCGCACTCCCCGGCGTCCTCGCCGTCCTCGGCGTCCTCGCCGTCCTCGCCGTCCTCGGCGTCCGCAGCCCAGAACGCCCCGAAGGGCGCCGAGCCGCCACAGCCAACGCCGACGCCGACGCCGATCCCGCAAACGGAATCCGATGACGGCCCGGATCCGGAGGCCGGCGCGGCACCGGAGGCCGGAGCCGTCGCGCCCACCACGCGCCGGCTCCGTCGCGGCCGCGACGCCTCGCGGTCCGCCTCCACGGGCTTCCCGGCGCGGCGCCGTGGCGTACGGATCGCCCTGGCGGCCGGAACCGTCGCCGTGCTCGCCGTGCCGGCCGCGTACGCCGTGACCCGCTATGCCGCGGACGAGCCGACCCCCTCGGCGCCCTCGGCTCCCGTGACACCGCCGTCGAGCCGGACCGCGCCGTCCGCCCCCCGGCCAGGTACGAGCGCCTCCGCCTCGACCACTCCCACGGCGAGCGGCTCCGCCGCAGCGAGCGGCAGCGCCTCCCCCGGCACCGGCGCGAGCTCGCCCGCGCCCGCGCCCGGCCGGCAAGGGTCGGACACGGCTGGGGAGACATCGCCTTCCGGCGCCGGCGCGGCCGTACAGCCACCGAGCGTCGGGGTCAGCTCGTACAACTGGGACTCGCCCTGCGGGGAGAACTACCTGCTCAATCAGCCGGAGGGGCAGGTTCCGCCGCCCAGTGCCCCGCAGGACACCCGGGGTTGGGCCAGGGCGCTCGGGGCCGTCAATGCCGGAGCGATGCAGCTCCAACTGACCGCGAAGGGCCGCGCGGAGGAGGCGGTGGTCATCACCGGGATCGACGTGCGCGTGGTCGAGCGCGGCGCGCCACTCGCGTGGCGGGCCTTCTCCATGGGCGACGGCTGCGGCAGCGGCATCACCCCGCAGACCTTCGACATCGACCTGGACGACGCCCGGCCCGTGACCAGGGCGAAGGACGGTCAGGACGGCGGATCCACCGTCCCCGCCAAGGGCTTCCCGTTCAAGGTCTCGTCGCATGACCCGCAGGTGTTCAACCTCGACGTCCACACCGAGGGACATCTGGCGAGCTGGTACCTGGAGGTCGGTTGGAGCAGCGGTGACCGGCGCGGAACGGTGCGCGTGGACGACGGAGGTCGGCCCTTCCGCACGAGCGCGCTGGAGGGCCGACCGAGGTACGGCTGGTGGCCGGACCGCGGCGAGTGGGTTGTCCTGTGATCCCCCGCGCCGAGTCGGAGTCCTCGCGTGTACGGGCGCGGAGGTGCCGGGGCGGGCTTCAGCTACGGCGCGGGCCGGTGCGGGTACGGCGGCGCAGGCCCTCCAGGAGCGCTCCCAGGGCGAAGGACTGGATCAGGACGGAGAGGAGGATGCCTCCGAAGAAGAACCAGTCGGGCATCGGCGTCCCGCCCCACACGGCTTCGCCGAGCGTGCCCACGAGGAAGAACGTGGGCAGGGCGAGGAAGACCGGCCACACCCAGACGAATCCGGGGTCGTCGGCGAACAGGGTCACGATCGTGGCCATCGCGGCCAGGCAGGCGATCAGACCGAGGTAGATCGCCGACGCGCGATTGGCGACGGTCAGGCGCATGAAGGTTCGGGCGTTCACGGTGTGCCCCCTGGGAGGTGGTTTCTCTTTCCCCTCATGTTTCGGGAGGGACCGGGGGTCTGTCGTGAGTACGCGTACCCAGGTCGGGCCGAGATCCGCGCGCGGGTGGAAACCCTGCTGATGGGGTGGTGGGCGGCGCTGCTGGAGGTCGGGGACACCAACGGGGACGGCCCGATCGACATGGGTGAGCTGCTCGCGACGGCTGACGGCTGACCGCACCCGCGGCCCGCCGACGCGCGTGCGTCGGCGGGCGGCGCGGAACCGGACGCGGACGCGGACCGCGCGGACGGTTGGCCCCGCGTACTCAGCGTGCGCTTCCGAGGTTCCGGTCCGCCTCGCTGCCGGACAGCATGAGCGTGGTCTCCTCTATGCGGCGGAATCGGCCGTCGGCGGCGAACTCGCCGAAGAGGTAGACCTCGGTGCGGACGCCGGAGCCGTCCTTCTTGACGACGTCGACGGTGTGACGATCGGCGTACAGCTTTCCGTCGGTCAGTTCCTCATGGACCTCGACACTGCCCGCCGCGACCACCGTGCGCAGGTGGGCGATGTGGGCGATGAACCCGTCGCGCTCGTCCCACGTGCCGTTCGTGCGCTGACGGTAGTCGGGGGCGAAGTGCCGGTCGACGGCTTCCCCCAAGTCGAGCTCCGGGGTGAACAGGAGGTCGTTGAGGGCGGCGACGATGTTGGTGTGGCTCATGGTTGTCCTTCGATACGGGGTGACTACGACCAGATAATGCGTGCGCTGCGCACGCTTTTGAGCATACACGGACTGCGTGCGCGGCGCACGCTATTCTTGGACCGTGAACAACGAGACGGGACACGAGGTCGCCGACGCCCTGGGCGACCTGCTCAAGCGCACCCTCCGGGCCGACCTGCACCGGACCCTCACCGAGGGCCTGGGAGAGGCCGTCGACGAGGTCACCTATCCGGTACTCAGCGGGCTGGCCAGAACGGGCCCCCGGAGCGCCGCGGACCTGGCCGCGGATGTGGGCCTGGACCGTTCCGGCGTGAGCCGACGAGCCTCGCGACTGGAGGCCGCGGGGCTCGTGGGACGCGAACAGGACCCGACCGACCGGCGGGCCGTCCTGCTGACGCTCACCACCCGGGGCGCACGCACGGTGGAGATCATGCGGCAGCGCCTGGCCTCGCGCATCGAGGCGTCCTTGAGCTCCTGGCCACCGGAGGAAGCTCGCTCGTTCGCCGTCAACCTGTGCCGGTTCGTCGACGAAGGCCCCTTCAAGGACCCCGCCGACCAACGATGACGTCAATGAATCCTTGACAAGAAATTCGTGTCAAGGTTTCCTTGACGCATGCCGAACGTGAAGACGAACACCGCACCCGACCGCGCCACTTCGGCGCTGACCGTCCTCTTGCCGCTCGTCACGGTCGTACCCGCGCTCACCGCGATGTTCGCCGATCGCCTCAGCACCCCGGCGACCGTGGTCCTGATCGTGCTGGACCTGGCCCTGGTCGCCGTCACGGCCGGATTCTTCGCCCGCTCGGCGGCGGCCCGAGCCGCGGCCGAGCGCGCACGCCGCGACGAGGACGTGCTGGACGCGCTCGACCACCGTCCCGGGAACCGGCCTTGAGCGGCGAGCAGTTGCTCGGCCCGCAGGAGGCCGCCAGGATCCGTGAGGGCATCGCGGCGGCCGTGCTGGGCGTCTCCGACGACCTGGCCGATTCCCTCGAACACGATGCCGCGGGCTACCTGCGACTGGTCGACGCCTCGCGCGTCGGCGCCGAGGAGGCCGGCCGGCTGCTGCGCGAGGCCGTCCAGGGCGCCAGGGCGGCAGGCCACAGCTGGGACACCGTGGGCCGGGTCCTGGGGGTGAGCCGCCAAGCCGCGCAACAGCGGTTCGCGAACAAGGACAAGAACGCCACCCCTTCCGGCGCGTCCGGCGACCCCGACGCTCCGGAGCGGCGGATCCTCACCCCCCTGACCGCGTTCAACGAGATGGCCGCACTCGCCGACGCCGGGCGCGAGGGGTGGCACCTGGTCGGCTACGGCGCCTTCTTCCACGAGGTCGAGGCCTCCGACCACGCCTGGGAGCACTGCCGGGTGCCGGTGGTGTCCGGCGGACGCCACCGACGGCTGGAAGCCGAGGGATGGATCGCGGTCGGCGAGGGCTGGTTCCCCTGGCGCTACTACAAGCGCCCGCTGCCTCCCGCCGGGACCAACGACAAACGCTGAACGGCCAACGGCCAACGCTGACGGCCGATCACGGGTCGATCCGCTCGGCTGCGGACGGAGCACGCCCGCAGCGCCAACCCCCACGTCATGCGTCAGGCATCAGGCATCGAGTGTGCCGAAGAAGGCGCGGACATCGTTCACAAAAGCCTCCGGCTCCTCCAGTGCGAGGAAGTCGCCCCCCTGGCCCGGCTCGGTAGGTGTCGTGGCCGAACCGCCGCCCCACGGAGCGAAACGGCCCTGGCGCGTGTCGCGCCCCCCACGGGAGCGTCGCGCCGGGCCGTGCCCCACGCGGGACGGCCCCGCGCCGGTGCGGCCCCCCGACATCGCCTGGGCGGGTCGGGCGGCGGGCACCGGCGCGGGGCCGGACGCGGGTGACGGGCCCCGCACGTGGAGGGGTGGCGGGGCCCGTCGGTCAGCAGGACCGGTAGCGGTAGTCGCCCGATCCGGGGGCGGAGACGTCCAGGTCGCGCTGGACGATGGAGAGCTTCGCGCCCCAGGCGGAGCAGGCCCGGTTGTAGCCGGAGGACTCGTACTCGATGACGAACACGCGGTTCGCGTACGCCTTCGCGAAGTCACCGCATTCGTCGTACTGGCCGCACTCCTCGGCCACGGCGAAGTCGAAGCCGACCTTCGCGCGGTCGGGAAGCATCTCGGCGGTGTTCTTCTGGCCGACGGCGAGACCGTCGGCGTGCGCGCGGTCGGCCAGGAGCTTGGCGAAGGCCACGTTGTGGGCCTTCGTCAGGCGTCCCTTGGAGCGGCTGAAGGAGTCGAGGTTGTCCGGTTCGACGGCCTGGTAGCCGCTGCGGGCGCAGCCGCCGATCCAGTCTCCGACGATCTTCGCGAGGCGGGTGCGCTTGTCGGCCGTCGAGGTGTCCAGGAGCGCCTCGCCCCAGTTCTCGTCCATGACGGGCTTCTTGTTGCCGTCGCGCAGCACCAGGTCCGGGTGGTTCTTCTGCCACCAGTCGAAGGCGTCGGGCTGGGTCTGGAAGGCGTTGACGTAGCAGACGTTGTACAGGCCGGCGGCGGGCTTCGCGGAGCGGTCGCGGGAGACCGCCTTCACGCCCTTGGGCGGCGTGTAGGCCTGTCCGATCTGGTAGTCGAAGGCCATGTTCGCCGTGGGGAGCCGGGGGGCGGCCGTCTGGCCCGCGGACGCCTGGAAGAGCATCAGGCCCGCGCCGAGGGCGGCCGTGACGCCGACCGCGCCGGCGGCGAGGGTGCGCTTGCGGCGCAGGAAGGGGGTTGCGGAGTGTTTCGGCACACGTTCTCCAGTACGAGGTGCGGTCTGGTGTTCGTATCCTGTGCGGGGGGTCATGAGGATTTCATGAGGCGGGGCTGTTCCCGGGCACCGTGCTCCGTCCTCGGGCGCGCCGTGCCTCGCGCGGTCCGAGAAGGAGGCGGAACACCGCTCCGCCGCCCGGACGGGTGTCCGCGGTGAGGGCGCCGCCGTGGGCGGTGGCCACCTCCGCCACCAGGGACAGCCCGATCCCCGAGCCGCCGCCGGGGGAACGGAACCGTGACGCCAGGGCCGGCAGGTCCGCCGCCGCGACTCCGGGACCCCGATCGGAGACGGCCACGACGGGGCCGCGGACGGTGACGTGTACCTGCGCGCGCCCCGCGGGGTCACCCGGGGTGCGGCCGTGCCGCAGGGCGTTGTCGAGCAGGTTGCGTACGGCGATCCGTACGAGGGCCGGGTCGGCGGTGACCACCGAGGGTTCCAGCGAGGCGGTCAGGGTGTGCGGGCCGGCCGTCAGCTCCTCGCAGACCTGCTCGACCAGTTGGTCCAGGCGCAGCGGGACCGGGCGCAGGGTGTCGGTCGCGCCTTGGAGGCGTCCCCGGGTGAGGACGTTGTCGACCACGTCGGTGAGCCGTTCGGTGGCGCGCCGGATGCGTGGCAGGTGCGGGTCCAGACCGCGCGGGTCCATCCCGGCCACGTCCACGGAGCTGCGCATGACGGCGACCGGGGTGCGGAGTTCGTGCGCCGTGTCCGCGAGCATCCGCTCCTGCGCCTCCAGTGCCTGCCAGGCCGGGCGCAGGCTCCTGCCGGAGAGCAGGTGTCCGGTGACGGCGGCCAGGCCGGTGAGCAGCCCCGCTCCGGTCAGCACGGAGACGATCAGCCGGCCGTGCTCGGCGACGCGGTGGGCCGGGTCGCCGACGACCACGACCGCGCCCTCCACGGCTCCCGACTCGTCGTGGTGGAAGGGACGGCCGAGCAGGTACGCGGGATCTCCGTGCGCGTCGGACACCTCCGCCCGCACCGTGTCGTCCCGCTCCATGGCCGATCGGGCGAGTGCGGTGAGCCGGGCCTCGGCGACGGGCTCGGCCTCGCCCCGAGAGGTGAAGATACGTTTCAGCGTGCCGCCCGGCGCTCGGCGCAACACGGTCACCTGAGGGCCGCCCTCCGTGGCCTCGTCGTCGTAGAGGCCGTCCAACTGGATTCCGGCGTCCGTGTAGTAGATCAGCGAGGTGCTGACCGCGGCCCGTCGACCCATCTCGTCGTACTCCGCGGCGCGCCAGGAACGCTCGTCGGTACGGATCACCATCCAGGACAGCACGCTCACACCGGCCAGGGTGACGAGGGTGTAGGCGAGGGTCAGCCGGAACTGGAGGCGGCGCAGCCTCAGCCGGGCGGGCGAGCGGCGGGCGCGCTCGCCGGCGCCCCGGGCCGTGGCCTTGGCCTCGGTGGTGACCGTGCCGCGACGCGCGCCCGCCGCCTTGCCGGCTCCCTCGCGACGGCCCTCGCGACCTCGTTCGGGAGCGCGCCGGCTTCGTGCGGGCCGGTTCGGATCGGCGGCCGTCACGGCAGGTCCGGGTCCGCGGATCCGAGGATGAACCCGTGGCCGCGTACGGTCCGGATCGGCGAGGGCGGCCCGAGTTTGCGGCGCAGCCCCGCCATGACCGCGTCGACGACATTGGAGACCGGGTCGGCCATCTCGTCCCAGCAGTGCTCGACGAGTGCGGTGCGGGTGACCACGGTTTCGCGGTGGACCAGCAGGTGGCGCAGGACGGCGTATTCCTTGTGGGTGAGCGTGAGCAGGATGCCGTCGCGGCGGACCTCGCGGCGGGCCGCGTCCATCTCGATGTCCGCGTGGGCCAGGTGGACGGGGAGCCGATGGACCGCCCGGCGGGCGAGGCTGCCGACCCGCACCACGAGTTCCTCCATGGCGAAGGGCTTCGCGAGGTAGTCGTCGGCGCCGGAGCGGAAGCCGTCCACCCGGTCGGGAAGGGCGTGGAGCGCGGTGAGACACAGCACGGGCGCGGACCACCCCGTGCGGCGGCGCCGCTCCAGGCGGTGCAGGGAGTCCCCGGAGGGCAGCATCCGGTCGAGGACGACGCAGTCGTAGTCGGCGAGGTCGAGCAGGACATCGGCGTCCGGCCAGTCGCCGGCGGCGTCCACGGCGTACCCGGCGGACTTGAGGCCCGCCACCACGAGCTCCCTGAGATCCGGTTCGTCCTCGACCAGAAGTACGCGCATGTGCTGTTCGCCCTTGGCATTCGCGTCGGCCGCGGGGCAGCCGGGAGGGGTCGCGCCGCGCCGCCACGCGGTGGGGGGCGCGGCCGGAAACACATACTAAGCAGTCCGGAACAGAAACGTTTCTCCTCCCCCAGAGGGAGTGGAGGATGGTGTTCCGCTTCCCTCTCCCCCGGTGACCGTCGCGGCCCGTGGCGGAACCCGCTCCCGCCCCTCGCGCACGAACTTCTCGGCGGGGCGCGTGGAGCAGGTCACGACGGACGGCGGGGCCTACGCCCACCCCCCGGGTGGCCGACGCACGACGCGCCACCCCGGCCGGGAGCGGCGGGTCACGCCGTGCCGAGTACGAGGATGTGGGCCGAGGCGTCGGTGAGCACACCGTGCTCGTCCGCCAGGCGGGCCGTCGCCACGGCGTCGGCCACCAGCGCTCCCGCCGTCTCCTGGCCGGCGCAACGGCCCGCCGCCACCACGTATGCCCACCCCGGGCCCTCGACCCCGTGCGCGCGCACGTCGGCGAGCCCCGCCTGCCGCGCCTCCCCGGCGAGTTCCTCGGCGGTGTGGAAGTGCGCGACCGTGAAGCCCCGGCTTCCGTCGTAGGACCCGGTGCGCACCACCTGGGAGACCTCGCCGGCCAGGAGTTCGGGGGTCAGTCCCGCACTGACGGTGTAGTCCTGGAGCAGGGAGTGGCGCGAGATCCCCGCCACCGCCACGAGGCCGCCCGGTACCGCGACCCTGCGCGCTTCCCGCAGCGCCGCGAGCCGCTCCCCTCGTTCGGACAGGTGGTACAGGGGTCCCAGGAGCAGCACCGCGTCGAAGCCGTCCGCGGGGAAGGCCAACTCCCGCGCGTCACCCGGCTCCGCCGAACAACCGGGCGCGTACTCCCGCGCCTGTTCCACGTGTTTGGGTACGGGGTCCACCAACAGCACCTCGTACCCGTCCTCGACGAGCCACCGCGCGTGGGTTCCCGGGCCTCCGCCCACGTCCAGCACACGCGCGGGGGGCGGGGGCAGGGACCGGCGCAGCAGCTCGCGGGTCCGTTCGAACTCCAGACGCCCCACGGCCGTCGAGTGGAGTCGGGAGGCCTCGTCGTACTCCGTGTAGTACGACGCGATGAGTGGATCGATGAGTGTCATGCCCCATGACGGTATGGCCGTGCGCAACCCACTGTCATTCGAATATCACAGAGCGCACTCGCGATGGCTCCCCGGCCGCGGGGTGATCTCGACAGACCCCGGATCGCCCATGGCTCGCCGCCCCGCGAACGCCCCCGACCAGGCACACTGACTGTTGCCGGATGCAACCATTCCGGGCACCATCAGCGCATACGGTCCTCGTCCGGCCGCCGCGCAGCCTCGAATCGAAAGTCATACGAGTGAACACCCAGCACGGAGATGTCACGAGCCACCATCTGGCGTGGGCCAAGCGCGCTGTCGACGACCTCAACGCGGGCCACGAGGCGCACAGATCACTGGGCGAAGCACTCGACACCACCGGCGACCTCCGCGCGGAGAACGCCCAGCGTCGCGCGGAGGCGGTTCGCGCCGCGGCCATGGGCCTACCGCCCGCCGCCTGCGCCCTCGCCGCCGGGATCTCCGAGCGCATGCTCACCGTCTGGCAGAACACCGACCCGCACTTCAACGCCGCCATGGCAAGCGCACAGGCCCTCGCCCACGCTCACGAGCTGACCGGCTCGGCCGCCCCGACCAGCCCGTTCGCCCTTCGTCTCCTGCTGAGGGCCATACAGGGCGGGACGGGCATCCTCGCCGCCGCGGAGCAGATCGGGATCCCCCGCCATCGTCTGCAGAAACTGCGCGCCCGCCCCCGGGTGGCCGCCCTCGTCACCGCCGCGCAGAGCATCGCCCGCAAACCGGCCCCACGCCGCTCGAAGCCCTACGCCTACCGCCTCGTTCGCACCTCACCGAACGTCGGTCCCCCCACGGCGCCCGGCAAACCCTGACCGGCCGCGCCCCGGAGGTCCGGGCGCATCTGCGTCTGTCGCGCCGGCCGGGCGCGGATCAGACGGTCGGGCTCGGCCGGGCGAGGAAGTGGGTGCGGGCCTCGGGAAGGTACATCGGCACCACCGCCGCCGCGGCCAGCAGGTCGGGCAGGGCGTTGAGGGCGGACCACCACACGGGTCCCTCCACCGTGCCGAGCCCGCCGACGCGGAACATCAGGAACCCCACTCCGACGACCGTCAGTACCGCCCGGGCCCAACCCCGGCCGGCGCGCATCCGTCCCGCCACGACCAGCCAGGCGACGAGGAGAACGGCGAGTGCGCCCGCCCCCGCGGCGATCCGGACGATCGCCGCTTCCCGGCCGGCGTACTCGGTCAGCTCGTCCAGGCTGGTGGGCGGCGCCACGAACGCACCGAGGAACCAGACGAGCACTTCCGCGGCGACCGCCGCCAGAGTGAGTCTCCACGCGGCCTCGATCTGACTCGGTCGCCCGGAGCGGGCGCCTGTCGTACCGGTCGTCA
Organism: Streptomyces sp. NPDC002602; assembly: GCF_042889445.1. Lineage (NCBI taxonomy): Bacteria > Bacillati > Actinomycetota > Actinomycetes > Kitasatosporales > Streptomycetaceae > Streptomyces > Streptomyces sp. NPDC002602. Next base: position 124,024 of record NZ_JBIAQX010000019.1, read on the forward strand.
TCACAGCCTCCTTCGGGGTACGCCCTGTCAGAGGGCGAGCGGAGCCCGACGGTTCCCCGACGGAGCCTGCCGACCTGATTGGCTCTCGACTCCCGCGCCCCGGAAGACCTCAGGGCCGCTCCCCGGTCGCCGAAGCCGCCCTCGCGGGCGACGACGACCGCGACCGGGGACGGATCCGGGGCGCACCCCGCGCCCCGAGCCTCGCGGCGCCCGCCGTGCCGTCGCGAAGACCTCAGCCGGTGAAGGCCTCGACGAGGGTCCAGACGGCGAGTGCGCCCATGCACGCCGCGCCGATGCGCTGGACGGTCTTGAGGGGAACACGTTGGGCGATGAACCGACCCACCAGCAGGGCGAGGGCGGAGACCGACATCAGCGCGAGGGCGGAGCCGATGGCGGTGGACAGCCAGCCGTTGGTGGCGGCCAGATTCGCCGTGGTGATCTGGGTGAGGTCGCCCCATTCGCTGATGAAGACGGCCATGAACGCGGTGGTGTAGACGGGCCAGAACCCCGTGACGGTCTTGGCGGCTCCGTCCTCGTCGTCATCGTCGCCGCTGCGCAGCAGGACGAAGGCGCCGAACGCGAACAGGGCGGCGGAGACGAGCTTGACGGCGATGTCCGGCAGCAGCCCGAGCAGGCTTCCGGCGCCGACCGCGATGGCCACGTGCACGATGAAGGCGGTGGAGGTGCCGAACCACACGTAGAGCGGCCGCATCCGAGTACCCATGGCCAGCGAGGCGAACATGGTCTTGTCGGGGAGTTCCGCGAGGAAGATCAGCCCGAAGGCGGTGATGATCGCCAGGGGGTCGAAGGTCATTCCCTTGCTTTCTGCTGGGGCCGGGCCGTCAGCTCGTACGACACCCAGAAGGCGACGGGAAGAACCACTCGGCCCGGCACGACGGGGCGACCCGCACAGAGAGCGCGGGTCGCGTCATGCCTTGGCCGAAGGTCTCGTCCACCCCGCACGATGTGCGGCGGTCCGATGGCCGGGGCGTCCGTAGACGTCCAGTATGTCGACCAGCGGTTTTCAGGACTACTCCCCTTCGCTGACACAGAGCCTAACAGGCGACTCCAGGGGCGCGCCCCGCGCCGGCCCGCGCTCGCCGCCCCCGCACGGGACGTTCCCGGCCCGACTCCCGGGAGCGCAAGGTCCTCGCCCGCCTCGCGCGGGGTGACACGTACCGGATGATCGCCCGGCGGATGGGGCTGAGCCGGCGAGGTGCCGTGCCGGGCGCCGTGACACGGTGAACCTTTCCGGTCACAGCACCGGCCTTCCGGCCGGGACGCCGAGGGGGCGGCGATACTCGTCCCTCGACATGGTTCGAGCGGGCGGAGCGGCGGAGTCGACTGTTCGGCGGCGCATGAAATCGGCTGTCCGAAGCATGCGCGGGGGATGGAATGCGTGGTGTACGAGGAGCGGTCGGGCAGGTCGGAGACGGTCGAGTGCGGTCTTGACGACGAGGCGTGCCGCACCGCCCTGAAGCGGCTGCACGGTTTGGACGACGGCGAGTTCGGGTGGATCCGGCTCGTCGATCCCGACGAGTCCGAGCTGGTGCAGTTGGCCGAGGAGCTGGGCCTGCACCCGCTCGCCGTCGAGGACGCGGTGCAGGCGCACCAGCGTCCGAAGCGCGAGCGGTTCGACGACGTGCTGGCGGTGGCGATCAAGACGCTGTGGTACGTCGAGGACGAGACCGCGGTGGAGACCGGCGAGATGATGATGTTCGTGGGCCCCCGCTACGTCCTCACCGTCCGCCACGGCGCGGTCGATCCGACGGCCGAGGCGGCCCGCCGCCTCGACGCCGACGCGACCATGCTCCGCTTCGGTCCGCTGTCGGTCCTGCACGCGGTGTTGGACGTCGTCGTCGACGCGTACAGTGACGCCGCCGTCAAGGTTCGCAGCGCGCTCAACCGGTTGGAGGACCAGGTGTTCTCCTCCGCTCGGATCGATCACACCGAGGGCATCTACTCGCTCAAGCGGGAGGTGCGCGAGTTCCGTGACGCCGTGCAGCCACTGGTGCCGGTCCTGAACGGTCTCCTGAGCGGGCCGGGCGAGGAGCGGCACGCGCCGAAGGCCGAACCCTACTTCCGTGACGTGGCCGACCACCTGCACCGCACCGACACCGAGGTGCGCACCCTCGACGAGCTGCTGAACTCGGTGCTCGACGCCCAACAGGCCCGGGTGGGCACCTGGCAGAACGACGACATGCGGCGCATCTCGGCGTGGGCGGCGATCTTCGCCATCCCCACCATGGTCGCGGGCGTCTACGGAATGAACTTCGAGCACATGCCGGAACTCGGTTGGACCTACGGCTATCCCCTCGCCGTGGGGCTGATGGCACTGGCGTCGGGGGCGCTGTACCGGGCTTTCCGTCGCAACGGCTGGCTGTAGGCCACCTCACCGATCCCGCGTCGGGCGCGGTCGCCCGGCGCGGGTTGCTACGCGTACAGCGCCGTCCCACGCGATGCCCTCGCCCGCGGGCGACCCGGTCGAGCGGCCAAACCCGCTGGTGGGCCGGCCGGCGGCCGACCTACCATCCGACGATGACGATCTCGACGGACCACCTGATCGACGACGCGCTGCACCGGTCCGATGTGGGTTGGCTGTCCGAGCACCTCGACGCCCGGTCCTGCCCGCCGGCCGTCCTGGCACGTCTCGTTCGGCACGCGGACCCGCGCCTGCGCCATCTGGGCCTGCTGCTGCTGAGCGGACGGGTCACCGCGACCCGATCGGCGGCGGACGTGCGGGAGACGGCCGAACTGGCGTCGCTGCTGCCCGACTTCGTGGTGGAGCCGCCCGAGGCGGCACTGCTCCAGGCGAACCTCCACGCACACCTGGGACCGTATCTCCGGGATCGGCCCCGGCCTTCGTGGCGTACGGCCGACCTGCCGGTACGGGTACGGATCGCGTGGCTGCGCGCCGAACTTCTCGACGACCCGACCGTGCTTCGACACGAAGCGCGGGGTGAACTCCTCTACCAGGCGCTCCGGGAGACGAGTGTGACCGCCGCGCACCGGCCGGAGCGGCTGGTGTCCGAGCTCGCGGGCAGCGGGGATCAGGTGTTGCGCGCCGAGGCCTTGCGGCTCGCCCGCGAGGGCCTGCATGCGGGGCTGCTGGCTCCCGCACGCGTGCGGGAACACGTACTCGCCGTGCTGGACACCGGGGTGCGGGGCGTCGGTGCGCAGGACATCGGAGCGCAGGGCTCCGGCTCGGCGGGTGCAGGTTCGGCGGACGGCTTGCGCGGCGCTGTCGTGGTCGCCGCGCTGCGCGAGCTCGCCGAGCCGTGGGCGGCCCTGGAGCCGCTGCCGGAAGGCCGACTGTCCGTCTTCCTCACCACCGATCCGGGAACCACCCCGGTCGAGATCGCCGATGCCGCGCTCACGGCTGCCGCTCGCCACGGCCACCGGGACCTGGTGCGGCGCGTCGCCGCCGATCCCGGCCGGCCGGCCGCGCTTCGCCGCCGCGCGCTCGAACTCCTCGGTGAGCTGGCCGGGCGCGGTGACATCCGGGAACTGACCGCCATCGCCACCCGCGATCCGCTGCTGCTCGGCGCACCTGCGGTGACCTGCTTGCGCGGGCTCCACCGGCGCGGGCACTTCCCGGCCGATGAGGACGTGCCGGCCATCGTCGCACTGGCGCTGGCCGACCATTCGATCGCGCCCCACCAGGTCGCCACGATCCTCTTCACCTGCCGGCGTGCGGCACTCCGGGTACTGATCGACGCCGACGACGCTCCGAGCCGGCCGAGGCGGCTCGCCCTGCTGGTCGCGTTGGCCGAGCAGGGGGCGCGGGAGCTTCCCGTCGGGGAGGAGATCACGCGGGTGTTCGCGACGGCCGGCGCACCCGAACCCTTCCTCGCCGCGATCCGAGAACTGCGGTACGCGCCGGCCGAGGACGTGGTCATCGCGCTCCTGCCCACGGCCCCCGCGGCGGCCCTGGACACGTTGGAGGCCATCGGCGGGCACCGCACGGTACGGGCGCTGCGCGAGGGCCTCGGGCTGCCCGCCGCCGAGGACGCCGCACAGGGCGCCGCGCAGGACGGTGAGGGGACCGGTGTCATCGCGCCCCACCTGCGGGCGGTGCGCGATCGGGCACTGGAACTGCTGTGGCATCTGACCGACGACCGGGGCCAACGGCGTGGACTCCTCGTCCGCCTCGACCCCACCGATCTGCCGGCGCGCATCGCGGCCGATCTGGGCGGCCCCGACGAGGAGGAGCTCGCCCTCCTCGGATCCCGTCTGAACCCGGACGAACCGTTGACGGCGCTGTGCCGGCTCGCCGCCCACGGCGGGGCGGGCACCCTGCCCGCCCTCGCGGACCTGCTGCTGCGCGTCGTGGTCGAGTCGGCGGCGTTCCGGGAGCCGGGGGGTGGCGTCACACGGTTCGAGGGCGAGCCGCCGAACGCCGAACCGACCGTTCCCCGGGAAGCCGAGCACGCGCTGATCGCCCTGGGTTCCCGCCTGTACGAGCGGCGCCGGATCCGGCCCTCGTGCCTGCTCGACGCGGCGGACGCGCCGGAAGCGGGCAGGGCGCTGCTCGCGGATCTGGTGGGGGAGCTTTTGGACCGGCCCGGGCTGCGGGACGGTGAACAGGCCATCCTCCTCGAACTGTTGTCGCGGGCTCCCGGTTCCCGCGTTCGTGCCCGGGTGCACCATCTGCTGCGTCACCGCGACCGGCACGTGCGCAAGCACACGATCGCGTTGCTCGCCCGCGATGTCACGGGGGACGACGCCCAGGCCCTGTCGGCCACGTTGATCGCGCTGACCCGCGCCGGGGACGTGCAGACCGTCCGGGGGGCACTGCTCGCCCTCGGTCACGCGCGGGCCCGCTGGGCCTGTTCGGCGATCGCCGCGTGTCTCGCCCATCCGAACATGAACGTCAAGAAGACGGCCGCCCAGGTCCTGGTGCGCGCGGGCGCACCCCCGGCGGTGCCGGAACTGCTCCGCCTGCTGGGTCGGCAGGACAACCCGGGGCTCCGCGTGACGCTCGTCGAGGCGCTTCGCGCGATCCTCGGCGACGCGTACGCGGCCACCGTCCTCGCCGCGGCGGAGCACTGCGAGACGGACCGCGCCCGTGCGCTGCTGTCGGAGGCTCTTGACGGTGCCCTGCCGGCGCGGGCGGTCCTCGCCCTGGCCGACCAGGCGTCACCGGTCGCGCCGGTGCTGCTCGCGCTGGTGGCCGGCGGCCGGGTCCGTCTGGCGTCCGGTACGCGGGAGGAGTTGGCGCCGGCGCTGAACCGGCACGGCATCGCCCTTCCGGCGGGGACGGCATCGGCGCCGGACGACGCAACGGACTTCGAGGTGACGTCCCTGGCGGCGGGCCATTGGAATCCCGCCGTCGCGCTCCGCGTCGCCGTACGTCCCGAACCTCCGCACACCGACCGGCTGCGCGAGCTGCGGCCCCTGCTGGCGGACTGGCTCCGCTTGGCCGGCTCCGCGCCCCGGGCGGCCCGTGGGGCGGTGCTGCGGTTCACCCTGCTGTTGTGCCCCGCGCCTTGGACGGACGGGGAGCTCGCCACCTACGCGCGGTCCGCCCGGGTGCTGCTCGACGCCCTGGCCGGCGGGGCGGGCGAGGACCGCCCGGGCCTCGTCACGGTGCTCGAAGCGCTCGCACCGTTGCTCACGCCGGCGTCGGCGGCGGCCGTCGTCGACACCGTACGCGCTCTGCCTCCCGCCTCCGCGCACTCGCCCGACCGGCCAACGCTGACGCTGCTGCGCCGATGTGGGGCGGTGTTGGTCCGCGCGGACCTCGACCGTGCGCTCGCGGTGGCCGGGCTCGGCGCCGACCCCTGGCGGGCCCGAACCGAGGTGCTGCGCGAGGCGTTCGACGTACCGCCCCCGCCCGGAGGAGTACCGGCCCCGCCCGGAGGAGACTGGCGGGCCGACGTGGAAGCCTCCGCGCGCACACCGGCCGCGCTCGCCGACTTCCGCCTCCGCGACGTCCGCGGCCTCCGCCGCACGCGTGACCTCGGCCGCGGCCAGGACGAGGAAGCGCCCGGCTCCCGGGAGCTGTTGTCCGCGCTGATCGACGTCCACTCCACTGCCGCTCCCGAGGTCCGTGACACGCTGCTCGACTGGATGGAGGACCTCCAGCCCCTGGACGCGCCGCCCTGGACGATCGGCGAGACCGCCGCCGAACCACGACCGACGCCGGGCCGTGCGGGCGTACCGCGCCGTGTGCACGCCGACGACCTCGACCAGCCGCGCTCGGCGGCACTGCGCGACCGCCTGCTGACGATGCTGGACTCCCCTGACCCGGACCGCCGGAACGCCGCCGCCCGGGCCCTCCTGAGCTGGCCCGAGCCCGGGATCGGGCTCGCCGTGCTCCGGGCGGCCCTGCGCGGACGGACGACGGTCGCCATCGGCCCCGACCTGGCCCGGGCCATGGTCGCGCTCGACCCGGGGGAACTGCGGGCCGAGGAGGTTCCACCCGAGAACGTGATCCGCGTGGCCTCGCTGCTCGCTCCGCCCGACCTCGTACCGCTGCTTCCGTTGCTGTCGCACTGGTGGGAACACGGTGCGCCCGCCGTCCACCGCGCCGCCGCGGTCGAGTTGCGCAGGGCTCCCGTCGACGCACTCGCCCACGGTCTCGGCGCACGTCTCGACGCCGGCGCCCTGGGGCTCGTGGACCTGATCGCGGGCCGGGCCCTGCTGCGCACTCCCGCCCTGACGCGTACGTGCCGGCGGCTGCGCGCCGAGGGACACGACCAGCTCGCGGACCGGATCCTGCTGGTCGACGGCCCGCTGCGCGGCCCCGAGGCCGTGAACCGGGACGCGGCCGCACTGGCCTCGCTCCGCGACCGCGCCGGGGCCGCGACCGCGCGGGCCGTACTCCGTCCGGCCCGGCAGGAGCTGTCGGACGTGGCCCGTACCGGGACTGCCGACCAGATCCGCCGGGCCCTGACCCGCCTCGCCGAGGAGCACCGGGGACCGGATCCGGACCCCTCGGTGCGGGAGCTGATCGGCGAGTTGCTGCACCACGCCAGGCCCGGGGTCCGCCTGCACGCGCACCGGACCTCCCGGGCGGTACTGGACCGGCCGAGCCACCTTCGTCACACGCTGGTCCTGCTGCACGACCCCCAGCCGGACGTGGTCCGCATGGCGATCCGGAGCCTGTCCCGGGCGGCCTGGGAACCGGCGATCCCCGTCCTGGTCGGCTTGCTCGAACACGCGCGTCCCGTGGTCCGCCGGACCGCGGCCGACGGCCTCGCGCGTCTGGGCGCTCCCGCGGTCCCCGCACTCAGGCGGGCCGCGGCCCACGCCCGCCCCGACAGGCGGACGCGCTACGCGGAGGTGCTGGGCCGCATTGCGGCCGACACCGGAACGACCGTCGAGTAGAGCCGGACGGCCACCCCCATCCTTGGCCAATGGTTTGCGCGGAGTGCTCGTGGGCAGTCGCTTACAGCCGGAAGGACAAGGCCCCGGTCTGGAGGCCGCCATGTCGACTACCACGCTCATCGTCATCATCGCCGCGCTGGTACTGATCGCCCTGATCGCAGCGTTGTGGGCCTTCTCCCGCCGCCGTCATCTGCGGCAGCAGTTCGGCCCCGAGTACGACCGGACGGTCGAGGCCGAAGGCGGCAGGATGGCGGCCGACCGCGAGCTGCGGGCCCGCGAGCAACGCCACGACACGCTCGACATCAAGGAACTGCCCGCCGAGCGGCGCGCCCAGTACACCGATGAGTGGCGCGACGTACAGGAACGCTTCGTGGACCGCCCCGAGGCATCGGTCGCCCAGGCGGACGAACTCGTGACGCGCCTGATGCGCGAACGCGGCTATCCGGCCGACGGCTATCAAGGGCAGGTCCGGGACCTGTCGGTGGAGCACGGCCGCACCCTGGAGCACTACCGCGCGGCCCACGAGATCAACCTGCGCGGCGGCGGAGCCGAGGCGACCACGGAGGAACTCCGCGGCGCCATGGTCCACTACCGCGCCCTGTTCGAGGAACTGCTGAGCAGTGAAGGAGGCCGATGACATGCGGGAACACGGTGACACGGCCGGCCGGGGCGACGAGGACCGGCTGACCACGGAGAACCTCGCCAATCCGGGTGCGACCGGTGGCCAGGCCGTGTACCCCGGCGAGGCGACGGCCCTGGAGGGCGAGACCGCCGACGTGCGGGACGACGCACGGGGCGAGGAGGCACCCGACGACCTCGGCGCCGGCCCCGAGCACGACGAGGCACGCGGGCGACGGGACGAGCGGGACGAGCCCTTGTTGGCCGGTGCGGAGACGGAGGGCTTCCGGGAACGGTGGGCCGAGATCCAGGGCCGCTTCGTCGACGACCCGAAGGAGGCCGTGACGTCCGCGGACACGCTGGTGGCCGAGGTGATGCAGGAACTGGCCCGGACCTTCTCCGCCCACAAGCAGGAGCTCGAGGGCCAGTGGGGCCGCGGCGAGCAGGTCGCCACGGAGGATCTACGGCTCGCGCTGCAGCGCTACCGTTCCTTCTTCAACCGCCTGCTCAAGACCTGACCGCGCCTGCCGGCAGAACCGGCCTGCGACGGGGCCGGGGGGGGGCCCCCCCCCCCGGGGGGGCCCGCCCCCCCCCCCCCCCCGGCCCGCCCCCCGGGGGGGCCCCCCCCCGGGGGGGGGGGGGGCGGGGGGGGGGGGGGATGGGGGGGGCGGGGCCGC